>CATIQU010000025.1 GCA_949519155.1 Polaribacter sp. SA4-10 | reverse complement strand
GTTTTCCCTTAGCGGGTGCAAATATACAACACCTTTATTCTTATTGCACTGCTTTTTTTGTTTCTTTTTGTTGTTTCTTTTTTATGGGTTTTAAAACATTGAAAACGGGGGCTTTACATGGATATAAAAAACGAATAAAATTAGCCTTGTACTCAATTGTTTAAAAAAAACATCATTTAACTCCTCTATTTAACGCTTAAAGTGCAATCTGTATTAGGGATTGAAGTGTTTGTTTGAGTTCTTTTGTGAAGCATGAACAAAAAACGAGTACGAAAAGCCCGGCCATGCTTTTCGCATGGAAACACCTAAAAAAAAACGATCTTATAATAAGTACATATATATATTGTGTGAAAAATTGTTTTCTAATATCTTTGCGAACTCATATTATACATATTAAATGATTAAAATCACTTTACCTGACGGAACTATTAAGGAGTTTGAACAGAACTGCACTCCGATGGATGTTGCTAAAAGCATTAGCGAAGGGTTTGCTAGAAACGTTATTTCTGCAAACTTTAATGGTACAACGGTTGAAACTAGTACAGAATTAACTACGGACGGCTCTTTAATATTGTATACATTTAATGATGTGAATGGTAAGAAAGCTTTTTGGCATTCTTCTGCGCACGTTTTGGCAGAGACTATTTTAGCATTTCATCCTTCTGCTAAATTAACGATCGGACCTGCGATTGATAATGGTTTTTATTATGATGTTGATTTGGGTAAGGATGTACTTTCTGAAAACGACTTTAAAAAGCTTGAGACTAAGTTTTTAGAGATTGCTCGAGGAAAACATGAATTTTCTATGCGTTCGGTTTCTAAGGCGGATGCATTGTCTTTATATAAAGGTGAAGAAAATCAGTATAAAGTTGAATTGATTGAAAACTTAACGGATGGTGATATTACGTTTTGTGACCATAGTAATTTTTCTGATTTATGTAGAGGAGGACATATTCCAAATACAGGAATCATTAAAGCGATAAAAATAATGAATGTTGCTGGTGCTTATTGGCGTGGTGATGAAAAGAATAATCAATTGACGCGAGTTTATGGAATCTCTTTTCCAAAGCAAAAGATGCTTACGGAGTATCTAGAACTCTTGGAGGAGGCTAAAAAACGTGATCACAGAAAGCTAGGAAAGGAATTGGAATTGTTTACTTTTTCTCAAAAAGTTGGTGCTGGCTTGCCTTTATGGTTGCCAAAGGGTACTGCTTTGAGAGGACGGTTGGAAGATTTTTTAAAGAAAGCACAGAAGAAAGCTGGCTATGAAATGGTGATGACGCCTCATATCGGTCAAAAGGAATTGTATGTTACTTCTGGACATTATGAAAAGTACGGTGCTGATAGTTTTCAAACGATTAAGACTCCGAAAATGGATGAGGAATTTTTATTGAAACCGATGAATTGCCCGCATCACTGTGAGGTTTATAATTTCAAACCGTATTCTTATAAGGATTTACCGAAGCGTTTTGCTGAATTTGGTACGGTATATCGATATGAACAAAGTGGAGAATTACATGGATTGACTCGTGTGAGAGGATTTACGCAAGATGATGCTCATATTTTTTGTACTCCTGAACAATTGGATCAGGAGTTTAAAGATGTCATAGACTTGGTACTGTATGTATTTAAATCTTTAGGTTTTGAAGATTTTACGGCTCAAGTTTCTGTAAGAGATTCTGAAAATTCTGACAAGTACATTGGTGATGTTGCTACTTGGGAAATTGCAGAAAACGCAATTATAAATGCTGCAAAGGACAAAGGCTTGGATTTTGTAATTGAAGCAGGTGAAGCTGCCTTTTATGGCCCTAAATTAGACTTCATGGTAAAGGACGCTTTAGGCAGAAGTTGGCAACTTGGAACCATCCAGGTGGACTATAATTTGCCTGAAAGGTTTGATTTGACTTATAAAGGTGCCGATAATCAACTACACAGACCGGTAATGATACACAGGGCTCCTTTTGGTTCTATGGAACGCTTCATTGCAGTACTGTTGGAGCATACAGGCGGAAATTTCCCACTTTGGTTAACTCCAGATCAGGTTATCTTATTGCCAATCAGTGAGAAATATCAAAAATATTCAGAAAAAGTTTTAGAATCGTTAGAAAATTCCGAAATTCGCGCCCTCGTAGACAACCGAAATGAGAAAACGGGTCGAAAGATTCGAGATGCAGAAGTTAGCAAGATCCCATTTATGATTATTGTTGGGGAAAAGGAGGAACAAGAAGGTACTGTTTCTGTAAGGAAACATGGTGAAGGGGATATCGGAACTTTTACGATAGAAGCGTTTGTTGCCCTAATAAAAAAAGAAGTAAGTAAGACTTTCGTTGAGTTTTAGATAATTTAGATTTAACTTTACAAAAGTTTATAAGAATAAGGTTGTGAAAAACAACTGCTGTTTAATTTTAAATTTATAAGTCATAGCAATCAGGAGATCAAGGTCTAAAAGACCTTTACGAGTAATCAAAGAAGACCAACACAGAATAAACGACAAAATTAAGTACGTTAATGAAGTTCGTTTAGTTGGCGAAAATATAGAAGTGGGTGTATATTCATTAGACAAAGCGAAGGAACTTGCCAAAGAGCAAGAACTAGACTTGGTTGAAATTTCACCAAAAGCGGTACCCCCTGTTTGTAAAATTATCGATTACAAAAAGTTCATGTACGAGCAAAAGAAACGCGAAAAGGTTTTAAAATCAAAAGCCACTAAGGTGATTGTAAAAGAAATTCGTTTTGGACCTCAAACTGATGAGCATGATTATGATTTTAAGAAAAAGCATGCAGTCAAATTTTTACAAGAAGGTGCTAAATTAAAAGCTTTTGTTTTCTTTAAAGGAAGGTCTATTATCTTTAAAGAACAAGGACAAATTCTTTTATTAAAATTAGCTCAAGAATTAGAAGAATACGGTAAGGTGGAGCAATTACCAAGACTAGAAGGTAAACGTATGATTATGTTTATCGCTCCCAAAAAAGTAAAATAATTATCTATAAGCAAGATATAAAAACGAAGGAGAATGCCTAAAATGAAAACCAAATCTAGTGCCAAGAAACGTTTTAAAGTTACTGGTTCTGGAAAAATCAAAAGAAAGCACGCGTTTAAGAGTCACATCTTAACAAAGAAGTCTAAGAAACGTAAGCTAAGATTGACTCATGATACTTTGGTACATAAGTCAGATGTTGCAAACATCAAACAACAATTAGCTATTTAATTAGTTAATTAGGGAATTTAATCATTAACCATGGAGTTTGGCAATTAAAGTGTTTGTAATACAAGCCGCCAACTACAAAAAACAATTGAAATTATGCCAAGATCAGTAAATTCAGTAGCCTCAAGAAAAAGAAGAAAAAAAATCTTGAAGGCAGCAAAGGGTTACTTTGGACGTAGAAAAAACGTTTATACAGTAGCAAAGAATGCGGTTGAAAAAGGAATGCTTTATGCATACCGTGACCGTAAAAACAATAAGAGAAACTTTCGTTCTTTATGGATTGTGCGTATTAATGCCGCAGCTCGTTTACACGGAATGTCTTATTCTCAGTTTATTGGGAAAGTGAAAGCGAACAACATCGAATTAAACCGTAAGGTTTTAGCCGATTTAGCTGTAAACAACCCAGAGACTTTTAAGGCTGTTGTAGAGAAAATTAAATAAATATTAATACTTGCTTATATATAAAAAACCCAAACTTTTGTTTGGGTTTTTTTATTAACTTTATATTTCTAAAAAACTCGAAATGAAATCAGTCGTATTCCCTGTAATTTTATTTATCTGTGGTCTTATCAATGCCCAAGACACCATTGAAAAAACAACGCCTTTAGCCGATCTATTTGATTCTATTTATAATATTTCAAATAGTTACGATAGCTATAAAATTATTAAAAAAATTCATTTTCAAGACTTAAAGCATCAATCACTCGACAGTGTTGAGAATTACAAACAACAACTCGTTGAAAAAGATTCAGTTTTAAAAATAGAAGTGCAAAATTTTGAAAGGGTAAAAGTACAAGCAGACAAAACCCAAATAGCACTTAACCAATCGCTACGGAAAGAAAACAACATCTCTATGTTTGGTATTGCTTTGAGCAAAACAAATTACAACTTAGTCCTTTGGTCTATCAACCTTTTACTTCTTTTTGGTCTGTCTTATTACATTTATAAATATAGGAATAACAAGCATCTAACGATAATAGCACAGAGCGGCTTGGCGGAAATAGAATTGGAGTTAACTGCCTATCGTAAAAAATCATTAGAGAATGAACAAAAACTACGAAGACAACTACAAGACGAGATTAACAAACAGCGTAATTCATAACGTACCATAAAGATTTTTGAATTGTGCATCATTGAGAAGTCGCATTTTACTGAATAAAAAAACGCTTAAAGTTCCTTTTGAACTTTAAGCGTTTTTTTTCCTTTTGTTTAATAATGACTAAAAACCGTCACTTAACTGTTTTAGTTTTTCTGTATTTTCGGCCAACATCAATTCATCAATAATTTTTTGAATGTCTCCGTTTACAATGTTTGATAAGTCATATAGGGTTAATCCAATTCTGTGATCGGTAACACGTCCTTGTGAATAATTGTAGGTTCTAATCTTTGCACTTCTATCTCCTGATGAAACCATAGAACCACGCTTTAAAGCATCTTCTGCATTTTTCTTTGCCAACTCCATGTCGTACAAACGAGAACGCAATACTTTAAAGGCTTTCTCTTTGTTTTTATGCTGACTTTTTTGATCTTGACACTGTGCCACCAAACCGGTTGGAACGTGTGTTAAACGCACTGCAGAATAGGTTGTATTTACCGATTGACCTCCTGGTCCTGAGGAACAGAAAAAATCAATCCGTACATCTTTTGGATTTATTTCTACATCAAACTCTTCTGCTTCTGGAAAAACCATACAGGTGGCTGCAGATGTATGAACGCGACCTTGTGTTTCTGTTTGTGGTACTCTTTGTACACGATGCACTCCTGCTTCAAATTTTAAGGTTCCATATACATCGGGACCATTTACTTCGAACTGAATTTCTTTAAAACCTCCATTGGTTCCTTCGGAATAATCTACGGTAGATACTTTCCACCCTTTACTTTCACAGTATTTTGAATACATTCGAAACAAATCTCCTGCAAAAATACTAGCTTCATCTCCACCGGTTCCTGCTCTTAACTCAACCACCGCATTTTTGGAGTCTTCTGGATCTTTTGGAATTAATAAAAACTTAATCTCTTCTTCCAATTGAGGAATTCGAGTATTGGCTTCATCGATTTCTATTTTGGCCATCTCATTCATTTCAGCGTCAGAACCGTCAGAAAGAATTTCTTTAGCTTCCAAAATATTGTTCATTAGGATTTGATATTCTTTTCCTTTTTTTACAACATCTCCTAAATCTTTGTATTCTTTACTCAATTGCGCATACCGCTTTTGATTCATGATAATTTCTGGCTGAATGATTAAATCAGAAACTTCATCATAACGTTGCTTTACAATTCTTATTTTATCTAACATTTATTCTTCTTTTCTTGGATTGCGAATTTACAATTTTTATCGGAAAGTTAAATAGTTCGTTTTAAGTATCTTTGAATAACAATCAATTTATCTTATGAAATATTACTACTTATTTTTTTTATTCGTAGTCGCTTCTTGTCAACCTAAAAAAGCGATACAAAAAAAACCTTCTTTTTTAATTGGAGAGTGGATTCGTACAAATAGTTCTGATAGTTTAAAAACCTATGAGAATTGGTGTAAGGATTTCACAGGGTTTGGACTGACTTTAAAAGGAAAGGATACCACTTTTTTTGAGCAACTGCGGATCTTAGAAAAAAACGATTCGTTATTTTTAGAGGTTTCTGGAATCAATGAAAGTACAACGTTATTTCAATTTACAGAGCAAACAGCAACTTCTTTTGTTTGTGAGAATCTTAGTAATGAATTCCCGAAAAGAATAAAATACTATATCGATGAACCGCTATTGAGGGCGGAAGTTTCTAATGAAAGCTTTCAGATTGATTTTGTTTTTGAACGAATTGAATAAGAAATGTGAGCTTTAATTTTTTACGCGAAGACTCCAGTGGAATTCAAATTTAGAAACGACAACTCCAGATGAATTTGTTCCTTCGGAGACTAAAACAATTTTCTGCCCCTCGCCTGTTTGTATCGATCGATCAATTGCTGCTCTTATCTCGTTTCCGCCTGTGCATGAAAATGTAATTTTACCAGTCGCTTTTTTATAAAAATCGGCCTCTTGATGTGTTACCAACATAGAAACATTTTTTCCTGAATCTTTGATTGCTTTCATCACCAAAACGCCAGTTGGCATTTCGGCCGCCATTCCCTGGGCTGCCCAAAACATGCTTTTAAACGGGTTTTGATTCTTCCATGCATGCTTTATTGTAACGATGACTTCTTTGTCTGTGATTGATTGGACTCTGACACCTCCAAAATACGCTAAAGGTAATTTTACAAGGTTAAAAAGATTGACTTTGGACGGGGTAAATTTCATTTTTAAATGCTAAAAGTTAAAATTATAAAAAAAAATAACGATCACAAGATACTTAAAAAACTGTAAAAAACTGAGTATTAACAATACTTTTCGTTGTTTCATCTTTTAAATTGAAAAGGTTGTAAATGTTAAAGTTTATTAAATTTAGTACTATGTATTGCATAATACTATCTTAAAGATATATATTTGCATAAGAAAGTAGTAAATGAAAAAATAAATTATGAAACAAAATCGGACAAACACCAATGCTTTTTTAATTCATATTTCTGTATTTGCAGGCTTAATTTTGCCATTTGGTCAAATTATTACGCCGCTCATTGCATGGCAAACATTAAAAAACAGGAGCCCTTTTTTAGATGAACAGGGAAAAGAGGCAGTGAACTTTAGTATTAGCTACACCTTGTATGCATTTATTTTAAGTGCTTTAGTTGGTGGTCTTCTTATGGGGAGTATTTTTAAAAACTTCAACAGATTGAGCGATTTTAATTCGATATCTATAATCTAAATCTGCCAAATATTTTTAGCGTTCTAAGTAATGGTTCTATGGTAGGGATTATCTATTTAGTTGGAATTGCACTTGTAATTATTGCTTCTTTAAAAGCGAAAGATGGAGAAAACTATTCCTATCCTTTTTCGATAAAATTTATTAAATAATGATTCTTAAACTCCAATAAATGAAGATAGAAAACACAAAAGCCCAAATGCGAAAAGGTGTTTTAGAATTTTGCATTTTATCCATTTTAAAAAATGGTGATGCTTATACTTCTGAAATCCTTTCCAGTTTAAAAAAGGCAGAAATGATTGTGGTTGAAGGTACTATTTACCCTTTGTTAACACGCCTTAAGAACACGGGATTGTTATCGTATAGATGGGAAGAATCTACCTCTGGACCTCCAAGAAAGTATTACGTTTTAACAGAAACCGGTGCCCTGTTTTTAAAAGAATTAAGTACAACATGGGGCAATTTAGTAGCAGCAGTAAACTTAGTAACCAGTACAAAATCGACTACACATGAATAAGACAATAAACATCAATTTAGGCGGATTCTTTTTCCATATAGACGAGAGCGCTTTTCAGAAATTAAGAAGATATTTGGATGCCATTTCTAAATCTTTAAGTGATGATCCTCAAGGTAAAAATGAAATCATTGCAGATATAGAAGCACGAATTAGTGAACTTTTATCGGAAAAAATTACCGATGCTAGGCAAGTTGTTAATGAAGGTGACATTGACGATGTTATTACTATTATGGGGCAGCCTGAGGATTATGCGGAAGCGGAAGAGCCTTACAACGATGCCAGTTTTTCTTACAAAAGGAATAACAGTAAAGGCAAAAAACTCTTTAGAGATGGTGATGATAAATTTTTAGGTGGTGTAGCTGCTGGTATTGCACATTATTTTAATGTTGACACGATTTGGATTCGTTTGGCGTTTCTGTTTACCACTCTAGCTGGTTTTGGAATTGGCGTTTTGGCTTATATCATTCTTTGGATTTTACTTCCTGAAGCAAAGACCACTGCTGAAAAGTTACAAATGGAAGGGGAGGCTGTAAATATTGATAATATTGAAAAAAAAATTCGCGAGGAGTTTAGCAATGTTTCTGAAACGGTGAAGCATGCTGCCAATCAAGCTTCTGACAAATTGAAAGATGGCGCAAATATGGCATCTGAAAAATTTAAAAGCACCGCAAATGATTTTTCGGAAAAAATGAAAAATAATTCAAAAAAAAATAATGGCCTTCAGTATTTTCTTGACACTCTGGGTAAGATTATCATGGCAGTTTTTAAAGTTGTTGGAAAATGTATCGGAATCCTACTCGTTTTTATTGCTGCTGCTGTTCTAATCTCTATCATTTTTGGCGCTTTCTCTGTTGGAAGTTTAGAGTTTTTAAATATTGATAACCAATTTGTAAGCTACCCTCCTTTCTTTTTCGGTTCTATGTTGCCAAAATGGTTGTTAACGGTCTTTCTATTTTTACTGATTGGAATTCCCTTTTTAATTCTCTTCATTTTAGGATTGCGAATTTTATCTAAACGTGTCCAAAAAATACATAAAACAACTTCTTTAACTTTGTTAGGTATTTGGCTGGTTGCATTATTGGGAATTGGCTTTGCGGGAATTGAATTTGCAACTACGCATGCCGCCAAGGGAATTAGCATCAGTAAAAACAACCTAGAATTAGTTGCCAAGGACACGCTAAACATAAAAATGCTGAACGACGACACTCTTTTTTATAAATACAAGCGAAACAATCACCGAAACTACAAAGAACAAACCATTGAGGAAGTTGATGGAAAAATGAAAGTATACAGTAATAATGTAGCGATTGATGTAGAAATAAGTTCGACGGACAGCAGTTATTTTACCATTCAAAAAATGTCGACTGGAAGAAATAGAATGGCTGCAAAAAAGAACTCTAAAGCAATTCAATACCATTTTGATCTGATAGATAATACTTTAACATTGGATGCTTTTTATATTTCTGACTATCAAAATCTATTTAAAGACGAGGAAATTAAAGTAACTGTGTATCTGCCAAAAGGGATGCATATTTTCTTTGATAGCTCTTCAGAATATTTCTTATCTGACATTGACAATACCACAAACACCTACAATCGTGAAATGGCAAACCATTATTTTTTAATGACAGAAGAAGGGTTGCATAGCACAGTACTAAAAGCGCTAGAAGAGATAGATAACAAGGAAGGTTAAAGAGCGATTCATCTTTAAAATAAGACAATTGAGCAACCTTTTTACTCTAAAAAATGGCTCTTAAGAGTATCTTTATTCATCAATAAAAAAAAGAACTATGAAAACAAAAATTACAAAATTAGCCCTCGTATTTTTAATTGCAATTACTTGTACGTCTTGTGTCGTAGACGCTTTTACCGGCATAAAATGAGATCGGAATGTTGTTTCTGAAAACATAAAAATAACGACCATCTTCACCGAAATTAAAGCAAGTACGGGTTTGGATATCTACATTACACAAGAAGACCAACAGAATGTAACAGTAGAAACGGACAAAACTTACAAAACCTCATTATTACTGAAGTAGAAAACGGTGTTTTAAAAATTTATTCAGAGAAAAATATCTGGAATGCAAAATCGAAAAAAGTGGACATTTCTGTAAAAACATTGAATTCACTAAAAGCCACAAGCGGTAGTGCTGTTCGTTCAAAAATAATCATACAATCGGATGAAATTTCTATAGACGCGAGTAGTGGGGCATCTGTAAGAATGACTGTGGCTGCAAATAGCGTAGCTACAAAAGCTTCTAGTGGGGCAACTATTAAGATTTCTGGAACCGCAAATAATCATGCGGCAAAAGCAAGTAGCGGAAGTTCTATAAAAGCCTACGATTTGATGAGCAAAAATGTAATTGTAAAAGTATCTAGTGGCGCAAATATAGACCTCTATGCGTCTGAAAAAATTGAGGCAAAAGCTTCTAGTGGTGGTGAAATTGACTACAAAGGAACTCCTAAAAAAGTAATACGAAAAACTTCTTCTGGCGGAAGTATTTCTGACAAATAAACTACAAATTTTAACTCTTATTAGAAAGCTAACTTCTAATATTTACTACTTCTTGGTTTTAGTAGTATACTTGGTAAATCGTCGTTTTTCACAAAAAACGACGATTACTTTTTTTCTTTTAAATATTGTTCAATATCTGCAATGTGGTATTGCAATGCTTGTGCAGAAATCTGAATTTCTCGAATTAAAAGGGCTAAGGAAATAATTAAGAGTACGAGGGCTAAACCAAACATCCAAACGGCAATTGCTGTACTTCCTAAATAGATTAAAAACATGGTTAACACACAACACAATAAACTAGAAATGCCAAAAATCTGCATCCATCTTGTTAGGTTTAAACGCAATTTCAGGTTCTTAATCTGTTGTAGCAACGAGGCTTCTTTTCGTTCTAAATACTGACTGTGTAAATTCCGAATTACAGCGGCATAAGCCAAAAAACGATTTGTGTAAGCTAACATGATTAAAGAGATGGCTGAAAATAAAAGCGCCGGTGTTGTTAATGAGAGTTCTTCCATAAGATCACAAAATTAAGGATTCCTTTTATTTTTTACTCCTTCTTAGGGGTGATAATTAGTAAATAAAAATCGTTCACACTGTAACACAATTGTGTCGGATGGTTTTAAAACGTATTGGATGGAGAAAATAGCACTCCAAACCAACTCCTTTTTCCAAGCGCCAGTTTAGGACACGACGCAGAAACAAACCCAGTAATAACGTCTTCTACTGAACTTTTAGTATTTCAATGAACGTGAATGCCACTAAATAAAGTGGGCGTTTATTTTTTAAAACACTGATTATCAGTGCTATTTTTTGCAATTTCTACAAAAGCGCCATTTTAGGACACTACCGGAGTTTCGCAATGTTATTTTTCTTCTGAAGGTTAAAAGTAAAAAAATATTTTTAAATAAACAAATGTTAAGTTATTTTTTTTTACTAAAAACATAAATATCTTACAGTTAATTGATTGTGATTTTAAACTAAAAGACAATAAAAATCAAAAGTCATAGCAAGGAGTTTTTTTTCTTAAAAAACAATTAGTGTACTTTTGAATCATGAAAAACATCAGTTTCGGATTGCTCTTTTTAATTTCTTTTGTGGCAAGCACCCAAAGTTTGCCAAAGGGATTTGTATATCTATCAAACATCGATGCATCTATACAAAAAGAATTGCGCTATTTTACCAACAATAATTTTATTGGACAGCCCATAGATGGCTATTATAAAGATGTGGTTATTGTTTCCGAAGAAACGGCACGTGCATTACAAAAAGCACAACAACACTTTTTAAAAGACAGCCTGAGTCTCAAAATTTTTGATGCCTATCGCCCACAACAAGCCGTAGACCATTTTGTAAAATGGGCAAAAGATTTAAAAGATACGCTCCGGAAGCAAGACTACTACCCTAGCGTTCCAAAAAGCGAATTGTTTGCACAAGGGTATATTGCTTCAAAGTCAGGGCATACACGAGGAAGCACTGTAGACCTTACGTTGGTCAATCTAAAAACAAACCAAGAAGTAGATATGGGAAGTACTTATGATTTTTTTGGAAAAGTATCCCATCCATACAACAAAGTAATTACTGAAATTCAACAAAAAAACAGGATGCTTTTAAGAACTGTAATGCTCAAAAATGGGTTTCAGCCCTATGAAAACGAGTGGTGGCATTTCACATTAAAAAAAGAACCGTTTCCAAAAACCTATTTTAATTTTCCAATAGAATAGTTAATTTTAACAAATTCTAAACAGCAACCTATAAAAACGGTATTATATTTGCGTGATATTGGTCTTTAAACCTACCCTATGAAAGCTATTTTTTTTCTCGTTTCTACATTTCTATTTCTATTTTCTGCAACACCACTAATGGCACAAGTAGAGAATAATGGCGGCGGAAAAACAATTGGAAAAATACGTTCTGTAATTACCAACAACGCAAAAGAAATTGAGAAACCTACCTCTATAAAAATCGACGGAGCAAACGGTTTTAAAAAAGCCTACGAAAAAGAGCAAAAAAAAGTCAAGAAAAAACAACAGGAAGAAAACTTCAACAACAAAGGAATTATCTCACAAGCAAAATTAAGTGAAGAACGATTTTTAAAATCTTTTAAAAAGATCAATGGCATGTATCAATATCCTGTCATCGATCAAGATTTAGGGAGCATCCGCACCAATGCCAATAGTATAAATATTATTTGTAGAGACTATCAGCACCCCGATGGAGACCGTGTTACGATCTTAATTAATGGCATTCCAATCATTGTCAATATTGTTTTGCAACAACGCTATCAAAAATTTAATATTCCACTAGAAAAAGGCATTAATAAGATTACAATTTTAGCCTTAAATCAGGGAACTTCTGGTCCTAATACTGCTGGTTTTAAAGTCTTCAATGACACCGGCATGTTACTCTCTTCAAATGAATGGAATTTAGCAACCGGGGCTAAGGCTACCATGATCATCGCGAAAGACAAATAAAGGGTTCACGAAATCGTTTGAGTTGAATTAAAAAAAACTTGTTTTTTTATTCTATTTAAAACCGTTATTTTTGCTACTCGATTATTGATGAATACAATGGTCTTAAAAAACAAACAACGAGAATTTAGAATGAAAAAAATTACCAAACAAACCTATTTAGATTGGTACAAGGACATGTTATTTTGGCGAAAATTTGAAGACAAATTAGCATCCGTATATATACAGCAAAAAGTAAGAGGTTTCTTACATTTATATAACGGTCAGGAAGCTATTTTAGCAGGTGCATTGCACGCAATGGATTTGTCTAAGGACAAAATGATTACTGCCTATAGAAATCACGTGCAACCAATTGGTATGGGAGAAGACCCTAAAAGGGTGATGGCTGAATTGTATGGTAAGGTAACTGGAACCTCTAAAGGAATGGGAGGATCTATGCATATTTTCTCTAAAGAATTTGGTTTTTATGGAGGACACGGTATTGTTGGAGGTCAAATACCATTAGGAGCAGGAATTGCTTTTGGAGACAAATATAAAGGAAGCGATGCTGTTACATTAACCTGTTTTGGAGATGGTGCAGCAAGACAAGGCTCTTTGCATGAGGCTTTTAACATGGCTATGTTGTGGAAATTACCGGTTATTTTTATTGTGGAAAACAATGGATATGCCATGGGAACCTCTGTAGAAAGAACTGCAAACCATACTGATATTTGGAAGTTAGGTTTAGGATACGAAATGCCTTGTGGTCCCGTAGACGCAATGAATCCAATAAAGGTGGCAGAAGCAATAGACGAAGCTATACAAAGAGCAAGACGTGGAGACGGTCCTACTTTCTTAGAAATGAAAACATACAGATATAGAGGTCACTCGATGTCTGATGCACAACATTATAGAACAAAAGATGAAGTAGAAGAGTACAAAAAAATAGATCCAATTACGCAAGTAAGGGATGTGATTTTAGAGAAAAACTACGCGACATTAGAAGAAATTGCTGCAATTGATAAAAGTGTAAAGGCAAGAGTGAACGAATGCGAAAAATTCGCAGAAGAGTCTCCATATCCAGAACCACAACAAATGTATGACATGGTATATGAACAAGAAGATTATCCTTTTATAAGTTAAAATATGGCTACAATTGTAAATATGCCGCGTTTAAGCGACACCATGGAAGAAGGTGTTGTGGCAAAATGGTTAAAGAGTGTTGGGGATAAAATTGAGGAAGGAGATATTCTTGCTGAAATTGAAACCGACAAAGCAACCATGGAATTTGAATCTTTCCATGAAGGAATTTTATTATACATTGGTGTGCAAGATGGAGAATCATCTCCCGTAGATGTACTACTTGCTATTATTGGTGAAGAAGGCGAAGATATTTCTGCACACATTAATGGGGCTGCTAAAGCTACTGAAGAAGAGATAATCGAAACCGTTATTGAAACACCTACAAGTACTGCTGATGAAAAATCTGACGGAGTATCAATACCTGAAGGTGTGCAAGTAATTACGATGCCCCGTTTGAGTGATACGATGACGGATGGAACGGTAGCTACTTGGTTGAAAAACGTGGGAGATACTGTTGAAGAAGGTGATATTTTAGCAGAGATTGAAACCGATAAAGCAACGATGGAATTTGAGTGTTTCTACGAAGGAACCATTCTATACATTGGTGTTCAAGAAGGTGAAACCGCTCCTGTTGATAGTTTACTAACCATTATTGGTCCAACTGGAACCGATATTTCTGCCATTGTTGCCAATGGTGGTGTTGCAACTGTAGCCGCAGATGCACCCGATACAGAGGAAAAAGAAACAAAAATCGCAGAAAAAACTGTAGAAGCTGCTTCAACAGCAACTGTGAATACAACAAATGGACGCATTTTTGCATCTCCATTGGCAAAGAAAATTGCTGCAGACAAAGGATATCAATTATCAGACATTAAAGGTTCTGGAGAAAATGGCCGCATCATTAAAAAAGATGTAGAAAACCATACTCCTGCGGCTAAAACTGTTGAAATAGTAAAAATAGAAACCGCTGCACCTGCAATTACATATATTGCTTCTGGCGAAGAAAAATCAGAAGAAGTAAAGAACTCGCAAATGCGAAAAGCAATTGCAAAATCCTTAGGAAACTCTAAATTTACAGCCCCTGACTTTAATTTAAATATTGAGGTTGACATGGACAATGCAATGGCTTCTAGAAAGACCATCAATGCAATTCCAGATACCAAAGTATCATTTAACGATATGGTTGTAAAAGCCTGTGCCATGGCATTGCAGAAACATCCACAAGTAAATACTTCTTGGACTAACGAAAACACCATTTATCACAGTCACATTCACGTAGGTGTTGCGGTTGCAGTTGATGAAGGTTTGGTTGTACCTGTTGTAAAACATACCAACCAACTGAGTTTAACTCAAATCGGTGCATCTGTAAGAGATTTAGCAGGAAAAGCAAGGCACAAGAAAATAGCTATAGCAGAAATGCAAGGGAGTACCTTTACGGTATCTAATTTAGGAATGTTTGGGATCGAAAACTTTACTTCAATCATCAACCAACCGAACTCTGCCATTTTATCTGTAGGAGCAATTGTTGAAAAACCAGTGGTTAAAAACGGACAAATTGTAGTTGGAAACACCATGAAGTTAACCTTAACCTGCGATCACAGAACGGTTGACGGTGCAGTTGGTGCTCAATTTTTACAAACACTAAAAACATTTATAGAAAACCCAATTACCATGTTAGCGTAGGTTTTTTAAAATAGTATATCTTTATAAACTCGCATTTAATGCGAGTTTATTTATATCTCAGAAAATGATCTCTTTAGAAGAAAAATTAAAAAACCCTGTTTGGTACTCCTTACAAGAAACACATAAAAAGTTCCTTGTAACCCATAATGGAGTTCAATTTTACAATCCAGACATTTGTATTTTTGGTGCTTTTTATGACACCTCTAAAACTAGTATGGCTTTAAATGAATATGGGAAAACTGTTGAAAAATTCTTCTTAGTCTCTGAAAACCAGACAGCAGAAATTGATGCAAATACAACAGTTTTAGAAAAAAAGATAGCGGGATGTCAAATGGTTTTAGAAAACCTGGTCGACATCGAAATTACTGAAGAAATTGTAGCACTCACCGAAAAACATATTAATGAAATTTACGATTTAATTTGGTTGGTCATGCCTGGTTTCTATCGGAAAAGAGGTTTTGAAATGGGAGAATTTTTCGGCATCTTTAAAAATGAGAAACTGATTGCTATATCTGGACAACGTATGCAAGCGGATGATTTTATAGAAGTAAGCTCTGTGATTACCCACCCAGACCATACTCGAAAAGGCTACGCAAAACAACTCATAACACACACAACAAAGGCAATTTTAAAACAAAGTAAGCTTCCTATTCTTCATACAAATAAAGGAAATGTGGCTATTTCTTTGTATGAAAAAATCGGTTATAAGTTGACACGAGATATGAATTGGTGGTTGTATTCCAGAAAATAGAAGCATAAAAAAACTCAGAGTTATCTGAGTTTTTTTTATATAAAATAGTTTATTTTAAAAATCCTGATTTACATCCCAGGCTTCTAATATTTCTTTTAATGTTTTGATAAACATTCCTCCTAAAGCTCCATTAACAACCCTATGGTCATAAGAATGTGAAACGAACATTTTTTGTCGGATACCTATAAAATCTCCTTCTGAGGTTTCAATAACTGCTGGTACTTTGCGAATAGCTCCTAAAGCCAAAATAGCAACTTGCGGTTGGTTGATAATGGGAGTTCCCATGACAGAACCAAAACCACCTACATTGGTTACCGTATAAGTACCGCCTTGAATTTCATCTGGTTTCAGTGCATTGTTTCTTGCTCTGTTGGCTAAATCATTCACAGATTTTGTCATTCCAACAAGATTCAATTGGTCTGCGTTCTTAATAACGGGTACAATTAAATTACCATCTGGTAAGGCGGCAGCCATTCCTAAATTTATGTTTTTTCTTTTGATAATGTGATCGCCATCAATCGCAATGTTAATCATTGGGAACTTTTTAATGGTAGCAGCAACTGCGTGCATTAAAATAGGTGTGAACGTTAGTTTCTCTCCTTCTCTACTGAAGAAAGCATCTTTAACTTTCGTTCTCCATTTTACAATATTGGTAACATCAATTTCTATAAAAGATTGCACATGTGCCGCAGTTTGTACCGAATTAACCATGTGTTTGGAAATTAATTTTCCCATTCTGGTCATTTCAATTACCTCATCCTCGCCATTTACAGAAACTGGTGTTACTTTTTGCGTTGCTTTTTGGGTTGGTTGTATCTCTTTTTCTTCGGTGATTTTTATGGGTGCTGCCTCTGGTACTGACTTTCTGTTTTCAATGAAAGATAGAATATCATTTTTAGCAACTCTTCCATCTTTTCCTGAACCAGATATTGTTTCCAGTTCATCCATAGTTATGCCTTCTGTTTTGGCTATATTACGAACTAAGGGAGAATAAAATTTTCCGCTTTCTGATGTTTTTGATATTGGGGCTGCAACAACTTCTATTGCTTTTTCGATGGTTTTTTCTACTGCTGTAACTTGTAATACTTCTTTTGGAGTTACTGATTCGCTGGCAGAATCTACGGCAGTTTCAATAATGGCTATGGTAGCCCCTACAGCAACCACCTCGTCTTTTTCAAATAAAATTTCAACTAAAATACCTTCTACTTCTGACGGTACTTCTGAATCTACTTTGTCTGTAGCAATTTCTACAATAGCCTCATCTAATTCTATAGTTTCACCTACTTCTTTTAACCAAGATGTGATGGTTGCTTCTGCAACACTTTCTCCCATTTTAGGTAATTTCAATTCGAATCTTGCCATTACTATCTGTTTTTATCGAATGCAAAAATACTAAAAACGGATGGTTTTTCACTAATAATTCGAACAGAATAATCGTACTGAATTTTACCTTCTTTAAATTATTCTTAATAAAAAATTAAATAATCAAAATATACTGCAATATATTTTAATTTTTAACATTTATTTTATTGATTCCATAATTAACCAACTATTTCCCACTTAAGAAAACATCCTAAAATCAATGGAACACTCGAATGTGTTTTTTTCTTAATTTGGATAAATTTCAATATTGAAACTGAATGCTGGATAAAAAAAACACAAAACCCAATCCGTTTTGTGTTTATCTATTTGTTCTTAAATCCATTCTTTAGGATTCTCTAAAACCTTTATAAGTCTTTCTTCTTCTGAATTTTCTTCTGGATGATGATTATATTTCCATTGTACAATTGGCGGTAAACTCATTAGAATACTTTCTATGCGTCCATTGGTTTTCAATCCAAACAAAGTCCCTCTGTCATGCACTAAATTAAATTCTACATAGCGTCCTCTTCGAATTTCTTGCCAATCTTTTTGAGTTCTTGTAAATGGTAATTCTTTTCTCTTTTCAACGATTGGAACGTAACTGTCTAAAAAACTGTTTCCAACTTCTGTAACAAAATTAAACCGATCTTGAATTGTAAATTCTTCTGTCTCTTTTAAATAATCAAAAAACAACCCTCCAATTCCGCGCGCTTCCTCTCGATGTGCATTCCAAAAATAGTCGTCACAGGTTTTTTTGAACTTTGGATAAAACTCTAAATGGTGTTTGTCACATGCCAACTTGCAAACGGTATGAAAATGTGTTGCATCTTCATCAAACAAATAATAAGGGGTTAGATCTTGTCCTCCGCCAAACCATTGGGTTACAATTTCTCCTGCTGTATTATACATTTCGAAATAACGCCAATTGGCGTGCACTGTTGGCAAAAACGGGTTTATTGGATGCAATACCAAGCTCAACCCACAGGCAAAAAAACTTCCTTCTTCTACACCAAATTGTTTTCTTAATGGCGCTGGTAATTCGCCAAAAACCTTCGAAATATTGACACCTCCTTTTTCAAAGATGGCTCCGTTTTCAATCACACGGGTTCTACCTCCTCCTCCTTCTTTTCGCACCCATACGTCTTCTTGAAAAAATGCTTTTCCGTCAACAGCTTCTAATTTAGAAGTAATCTGATCTTGTAGGTTCTCGATATATTGATAAAATTCATCTTTCAACGATGTTTTGTTTTTAGAAGATTGGAGTTGTATAAAATTTTGTTGCTCTTCATCCAGACCTGTCAAGTTTTGAAAACCTGACAGGTCTGTTTTATGACAATGTATAAAGTTTGTTAAATCATCAAATAGCTCCAGGGTTTCTTTCTTTTTAGAGATTACAGTATTGCTCTCTGGAAAAGAAAAAAGAGCATATGATGTGAATTTGTACTCTTCAAAATTATTGACAACTTTATGGTTCTGAGGGTTTTTATGAATATAGATAACTAACTGCTTAAGATATACCTCATCTACTATTTTTACCCGTTTAAAAGGTCTTTCAAACAAAGCACCAGTTCTGTGATATTTTTTATTATATGCTTTTGAATACGCATTAAATAAATTTGAAAGCGCTTGTGATGCCGATCTTTCATCTGCAGAAATCTGAACCGCTAAATGAAAATGATTTTTCATCAAACAATATGCTAAAACCTCTATTTTGTTTGTTAAATGTTTTGAAACTAATTTAAGAAAGTAATTCTTATTTTCATCATTTTCAAAAATGTTCCCACTATTGATTCCTCGATTATAAATGTGATAATAGTGCCTTTTTTCTAAAACTTCAAGTTTCATAATCTTTTTTTTGATTTTATACCTGTCAGGTTTTGGAAACCTTAAAGCTATAAAATTTATTGCACCTTATATTCTTTTACAGCATCTACAAAGGCCTTTGCATTCTCTAGAGGAATGTTTGGTAAAATACCATGCCCTAAATTAACAATGTATTTGTCTTTTCCAAATTCGTTAATCATTTGATGTACCATCTTCTTAATCTCTGCGGGAGGTGACAACAATCTTGACGGATCAAAATTTCCTTGCAAAGTAATATTTCCACCAGATAAATAACGTGCATTTCTTGCAGAACATGTCCAATCTACACCCAATGCTGCAGCACCAGATTTAGACATATCATTCAATGCAAACCAACAGCCTTTTCCAAAAGCAATAACTGGAGCATCGTCTTTTACGGCGTCTATAATTTGCTGAATGTATTGCCAAGAAAACTCTTGATAGTCTACTGGTGACAACATACCTCCCCAAGAATCAAAAACTTGAACAGCATTTACACCTGCTGCAACTTTTGCTTTTAAATAAGCAATGGTAGTATCTGTAATTTTTTGCAATAATTCGTGGGCTGCCGTTGGCTTTGTAAAACAAAATTCTTTTGCTTTATCAAAGTTTTTAGATCCTTGCCCTTGTACCATATAACATAAAATTGTCCATGGAGATCCTGCAAATCCAATTAAAGGAATGTCATCATTCAATTTTTCTTTGGTGGCTTTTATGGCCTGGTATACGTAATCCAATTCTACATGAACATCTGGAACAATTACATTATCAACATCTTTTTGTGTACGAATAGGGTTTGGCAAATAAGGACCAAAATCTGGTTTCATTTGTACCTCCACATTCATGGCCTGTGGAATTACTAGAATATCTGAAAACAAAATAGCTGCATCCATTCCGTATCTTCTAATTGGCTGTACGGTAATTTCTGATGCTAATTCTGGAGTTCTACATCGTGTAAAGAAATCATATTTCTTTTTGATGACCTGAAATTCCGGCAAATAACGCCCTGCTTGACGCATCATCCAAACGGGGGGTCTGTCTACTGTTTCTCCTTTTAATGCTCTTAAAAATAAATCGTTTTTTATCATTGATTTAGCTTTTGACTATTAGCTGTAAGCTTTTGGCTTCGGCTATTAGCTTTTTTTAATTTTTCTTTGCGAACCCTGCGAATTCCTTTTGCGCCTTTGCAGTTACTTTTTATTCATTCTTGAAACTGCCAACATTGCTTTATCTATGGCAGCTGCTACTTTCTTTACATCTTTATCTGTAATGGCGGAAGATAAAAACCAAGCTTCAAATTGACTTGGTGGTAAAAACACGCCATTCTTTATCATCTCCCAAAAGAAAACTGCAAATTTTTTCTGGTCGGATGTTTGCGCTTCTTCAAAGTTAGTCACCTTACTGTTTGTGAAAAATGGATTCAACATTGACCCAAAACGGTTTACAACAAGTGATACATTGTACTTCTTAGCCGTATCGACTAATATGGTTTCTATAGTACTTCCAATTTTATCAAATTTCTGATACGGATCTTGTCGCTTTAACTCTGTAAGTGTAGCGATTCCTCCTGCCATGGCAATTGGATTTCCACTTAATGTTCCTGCTTGATACATTCCACCTAAAGGTGCAACTTGTTCCATGATTTCGTTTCTTGCTCCATAGGCTCCTACAGGAAAACCTCCTCCTATCACTTTTCCTAAACAGGTAATATCTGCAGTAACGCCCAACAATTCTTGTGCGCCACCAAACTTCGATCGGAAACCTGTCATTACTTCATCGGCGATCAATAAGGCTTCTTTTGTTTTTAGAAAATCTTTTAACTCTTTTAGGAAATTTAGCTGCGGAATAACTACCCCCATATTCCCACAAATAGGTTCTATAATTACAGCGGCGATATCATCATGTACTTCAAAATGTTTTTTGACGCTTTCTAAATTATTGTATTCTGCAATGAGCGTATTCTTTACCGCTCCTTCTGGCACCCCTTTAGAACCTGGCATGCTTAAGGTTGCTAAACCAGAACCTGCTGCAACTAATAAGGAATCTTGATGTCCGTGATAACACCCCGAAAATTTGATGATTTTATCTCTCCCTGTAAATGCTCTTGCTAGACGAACGCCACTAATTACGGCCTCTGTTCCGGAGTTTACAAAACGAACTTTGTCCATTTCTGGAAACGCATCACACACTATTTTTGCAAGCTTGATTTCATTTTCTGTGGAAGCTCCGAAAGAATATCCATTTTTCAATGCTTTGGCAACTCCTTTTTGTACTTTTCGATGACGATGACCAATAATCATTGGCCCGTAGGACAATACCAAATCGATATATTCATTACCATCTACATCGGTGATTTTACTCCCTTTTGCTTTTTCGATAAACAATGGATTTCCGCCTACGGAAGTAAATGCTCTAACAGGAGAATTTACGGCTCCAACAAGATGTACCAATCCTTCTTTATATAATTTTTCTGATTTTTCGAATTTCATTTCATTAAGCTTTTAACAGTTTGCTTTGAGCGAATTGCTATTTATTCAATATTCTTGCTGCTTCCTTTGCAAAATAGGTGATGATAATATCTGCTCCGGCTCTTTTCATAGAGAGCAAGCTTTCTAGCATTACTTTTTCGCCATCAATCCATCCTTTTTCTGCAGCAGCTTTTACCATTGCATATTCTCCACTTACATTGTAACATGCAATGGGTCTGTCAAAATTATTTTTCAAATCGCGAATAATATCTAAATAAGACAATGCGGGTTTTACCATTAAAATATCAGCGCCTTCTTGGTCGTCAAAAGTAGCTTCTCGCATTCCTTCATCTCTATTTGAAGGGTCCATTTGATAGGTTTTACGATCTCCAAAACTGGGAGCAGAATCTGCTGCATCTCTAAAAGGCCCATAAAAAGCGGAGGCATACTTTACAGCATACGCCATAATTGGCAAGTTTGAAAAACCGGTATTGTCTAAGGATTCACGAACCATAGCAATCGTTCCATCCATCATTCCAGAAGGTGCAACCATGTCTACACCTGCTTTTGCATGGGAAATTACTTGTTTGGCAATGTTTACTAAAGTAGCGTCATTGTCTACATCATTGTCATGAATAATTCCACAATGACCGTGTGAAGTATATTCGCAAAAACACACGTCTGTGATTACATATAAGCTTGGATAATTCTTTTTGATAAAACGGATTGCTTGTTGCATAATTCCGTTATCTTTCCATGTTTCAGTTCCTTCTTCGTCTTTGTGTGAAGGAATTCCGAACAGTAAAACGGCAGGAATATTTAAGGATACAACTTCATCCAATTCTTTGGAAATTCGATCTAAAGAAAAACGTTTGATCCCTGGCATTGAAACAATTTCTGTTTCTATATTTTCGCCTTCTTCAATAAAAAGTGGGTAGACAAAATCATCTACTGACAATTTGGTTTCTCGAACCAGTCTTCTAATTCCTTCTGATTTCCGTAATCTTCTTGTTCTGAACATTTTTTTTCAATTCTGTCATTACGAGAAAGAATGCTGAATTAATCTCAATTTACAGATTACTTCAGTGCATTCGGAATGACGTTTATTCTTTTATATAATGTGCATTTATCAACGCTAAAACACTGTCTACATCTGGCATGTTTGCAACTTGCACCTCATCGAAGTGCTTTCTTGCTTCAACAGCAGTTGTTTCTCCAATACAAAAAGCAATTTTATCAGTATTGTTGTCTTTCAAATAACTTTCGATTCCTGATGGGCTATAAAATAAAACTCCAGAAACGGATGCGGCTATTTTCACAGAGCTCAACATGGTTTTGTAAGCTTCTATCTCATTTACAGCAACATTATTTTCCTGTAAATAGGTAGGTAAAATATCCAATCGGAGATCGCTACTGAAATAGGAAACTGTCTTAATGTCTGTTTCTTTTGCAATGTATTCTGCTAATTTTATAGCATTTTTAGCAACATGAGCTACTTTTCCAATTCTACTTTCTATAAGTTTTTTGGTCCTACGCCCCACACAGAAGATATTCTTAAAATTAATTTCGTTTTTTGTAAACGAATTCAAAATTGCTTCTACTCCATTCTGACTTGTAATCACAACATTTTCGTGTTGCTTTTTCATCACTTTTGCTGGCATTCTATTAAAACGAATTTTAATAAAATCGCTGTCTTTAATCCCTATTGAATTATCTACTGTTTTCTTTTGTGCTTCAGATAATTTCTTTGTTGAATAAATAGCATGTTTTGCAACAGCAACTTCTCCATCTTCGATCATCAATTCTCTTCCTCCTCTATTCAGAATATAATCAACACAGTCTTTCGCTAAATATTCATGACTTCCCACTTTTGCTGTTTTGGCAACTGAGATTTTCTTAGATCCGTCTGTTTTCAGTAAAACTCCTTTAAAGTTTATTTCTTCAGTTTTATCGTCTATATAAGCCAATGCACCGATGGGTGCTGAACAACCGCCTTCTAATAGTCTTAAGAACTCACGTTCTATACCTACACAAATTTTGGTGTCTGGATGATTTAACTGCTCACAGGCATCGATTGTGTAATCATCTTTTTCTAAGGCAGCAATCATAATGGCACCTTGTGCGGGTGCAGGTATCATCCAAGGAAGATTGACTGCTCCTCCTGGTCGTTTTCCAATTCTTTCTAAACCGGCAGCTGCAAAAACAGCTCCGTCCCAATCATTCTCTTCTACTTTTTCCAAACGTGTATTTACGTTGCCCCTCAAAGGCACAACGGTGTGAGTTGGATAGCGGTTGAGCCACATAGCTTTTCTTCGAATACTTCCAGTAGCAATAATTGCCTCTGGTTGTCCAAAAAACTCTTCAGTATCTTTTAATACTAAAATATCACTATAATTTGCTCTTTTTAAAACTGCAGCTTGTACAATTCCTTCTGGCAAAGCGGTAGGCACATCTTTTAATGAATGTACTGCAATATCGATGTCTCCATTGAGTAATGCTACATCTAAATTTTTAGTAAAAACGCCTGTAATCCCTAATTCATACAACGGTTTATCTAAAACAATATCTCCCATCGATTTTATAGGAACTAAAACGGATTCATAACCCAGTACGGCTAATTCTTTACGAACTTTATTGGCTTGCCAAAGTGCTAATTCACTTTCACGAGTTCCTATTCTTATTATTTTTTGCATACCTTATTGTTAGGGTTGAAATACCTTTTGAATCACTTGTAAACTTTGAGCAACAGAAGTTTCTTCTTCTTTTAAATGTTTTACAAATTGTGTTGTAATTTTCTGAATAAAACGAGCCGTTAGAATCTCTGCTTGTGCTTCATCAAAATTACTTATTTTTTTCTTCTGAAAATTGATTTCGTCCTTCTTTATTGTTTCTAACGATTTTTTTAATGCTGCAATTGCTGGGGTAAATCTTCTGTGATTTAACCAATCGTTAAATTCCTTTTTATGAATTTCTATAATTGCTTCTGCGGTTGGAACCTCTTGTTGACGAACCGCCAACGTTTCGTCTGTAATTTTTGACAATGCATCTACATTTACAAGAGAAATCCCCTCTAAATCGGTTACATCTTTGGCAACATTTTCAGGCATGGATAGGTCTAAAATCAACAACTTTTTGTTTTTAGAAATCTGCTCTTTTGTAATGGTTGGTCTACTTGCTCCTGTAGAAACAATCAGCACATCCGATTTCTCAATTTCTTCGGACAAGTCTTCTATAATTGCTTTTCTAATTGAAACATGATCTTTAACGAATTCTGCAGCCTTCTCTGCGGTTCTATTAATTAAACAAACGGTTTTATTCTGTGTGTATTCTGCTAAATTCTTACAGGTATGTTTTCCCATTTTCCCCAAACCAAAAACTAAAATATTTTTAGAATTATAATCAGGTAAGTTTTTAATAATATATTGAACAGCTGCATAGGAAACTGAAGTTGTTCCTGAGCTTAATTTTGTTTCGTTTTTCACCTTCTTACTTGCCTGCATCACACAATTCAAAAGTCGCTCTAAATAGGCATTTGTAGTATTTTGTGCTTTTGCCATTTTAAAAGACTGCCGCAATTGGCCAACAATTTCATAATCTCCTAGGATTTGACTTTCTAGACCAGTTCCAATTCTAAAAAGGTGATTGATGGCTTCTTGATTTTTGTAAACGTTTGAAAATGTAGCAAACTCTTCGACAGTTCCTTCTGAAAAGTGACACAATAATTGTATGAGTTGGTAAGGGTGCTCTGCAAAACCAGAAATCTCGGTTCTATTACAAGTAGATAAAACAAAAACACCTTCAAAGTTCTTTTCTTTCGCCATCACTAATAAAGCATTTTGATGCTCTTTTGACAAAGAATACTTCCCCCGTGTTTTTGCGTCTGCTTTCACATAACTAACGCCAATATTATAAAAATGCTTTTGTGTTTCTTGTTGCATACTTCTTTAAAGATTTGGCAAAAATAACAACTTCATTATGATAAAAATGTCGCTTAAAGTACTATTAATATCGTTGCGTGTTTTTTAACCTCTTTTTTTTTTATAAACTTCCGAAAAGCCTTATTTTTGCAGTAAGATTATCGTTTTAGAAATTTATTATGAAGAATGGTTCTAAATAAAAACAAAATTAATACATCAATCGTAATGTTTAAAAATGTCGGAGAAAGTTCTTTAGATGAAATTACTTTAGAAAAAGGGTTTTATGTACTTCATTTTCAGAATGAAAGTAATCAAATACAGAGTTTTGAACGGGAGATTGATAGTTCTTTTATTCAAATGCACTTTTGCTTGAGAGGAAATTCTAAATTCCTTTTTAACAATGGCTCCTATTCTTTTGACGTTTTAGACAACCGATCTATCCTGCTATACAATCCGCAAAGAACCTTGCCAATCAATTTGGAGGTTCAACCAAAAACAACCTTGGTTTCTTTGATGATTTCTATTGAAAAGTTTCACTCTTTATTCTCTAAAGAATCGGGGTATATCCCTTTTTTAAGTGATGAAAATAGCAACAAGAAATATTATGACGACACTGAAATAAAACCTACGGTTTCTGTTGTATTACAGCAAATTATCAATGCTAGTATTAACAGTTCTGTAAAAGAACTGTATGTAAAAGGAAAGGTGTATGAGTTGTTAAGTTTGCATTTTCAGAAAGAAGAGAGTGCTTCTGGCGAATACTGTCCTTTTTTAGTGGATGAACAAAACGTTTTAAAAATTCGAAAAGCAAAAGAAATCATCATTTCAAGAATGGCAGAACCACCAAGTTTACACGAATTAGCTTCAGAGATTGGGCTAACGTTAAAAAAACTAAAAGAAGGGTTTAAGCAAATATACGGAGATACTGTTTATAGTTTTTTATTGGATTATAAATTGGAACATTCTCGGAAATTATTAGAAAGTAACCAATACAATGTGAATGAAGTTGGCCTTCAAGTTGGTTACAGTACCGCGAGTCATTTTATTGCTGCCTTTAAAAAGAAATTTGGGACTACGCCAAAAAAATATGTAATGAGTTTGCAAAATTAAGAGCAATGAGAAGACTTTGACAGGCTCAGTCTGACAATGATAAACTAATTGAAACAACGATACAGTGAAGCAACTTACCCATTACGACATCGAAAATAAACAGCATCAATTTCCAATCACCATTGTTTGTGATGCCATTAGAACTCCTGAGAACATTGGAATGTGTTTTCGAATTTCTGAAAGTTTTGGTGTTGAAAAAATCTATTTTCATGAAAGTTCTCCAACAATAGAAAACAGAATTGTCAAGAAAACAGCAAGAAATACAGTCAACCAAATTGAACATGCTTCTTATACCGATTTTGCAGCAATCATACATAAATTGAAGCAGCAAGGGAATACGATTATTGGAATAGAAATTACTGATAAAAGTATCAAGATTCAAGATTTTGAATTTAAAAATCATGAAAAAATCGTATTACTTTTGGGCAGCGAAAGAAACGGTATTGAAAACATCCAACTTGTCGATCATACGGTCGCAATCCCAATGTTTGGAAGAAACTCATCTATGAATGTCATTCACAGTTTGGCGATTACCCTATATGAAGTTACAAATAAAATTTCAGTAGGCAGTAGCAGCAGTAATAGCAACCGTAAGTAAGTAAAAAAAAGAAATATGAAAGGAATCTTATTAAATAATTTAGGCTCACCAGACAGTACAGAAACCAAAGATGTGAAAAAATATTTGGGAGAATTTTTAATGGACGAACGTGTCATTGATATTCCTTTTTGGAAACGTTGGATATTAATTAAAGGAATCATTTTAAAAGTGAGACCGAAAAAATCTGGGGCTGCTTATAAAAAAATCTGGTGGAAAGAAGGTTCTCCTTTGGTTGTGATTTCTGAACGATTTACAAAAAAAGTCATTGAAAAAACAGATATTCCTGTTGAGTTGGCAATGCGTTATGGCTCGATGTCTATGGAAAAAGGCATTAAAAATCTAATCGAAAAAGGGGTAACCGAAATCTTTTTAGCGCCTTTATACCCTCATTATGCCATGTCTTCTTATGAAACAGTGGTTACCCAAGCTGAAGAAATTTTAGCCGAAAAATACCCTGAAATAAAGTTAGATACTTTGCCACCTTTTTATAAACGTCCTGATTATCTAAAAGCTATGAGTGACAATATTGCAAATCACTTAAAAGGGTTTGATTATGACCATATTCTGTTTTCTTATCACGGAATTCCAGAACGTCACATTCGAAAGTCGGACCCAACAAAGAGTCATTGTAAGTTAGACAAATCTTGTTGCGAGCGTAATTCGGTAGCACATTATACTTGTTATAGACATCAGTGCTTTGAAACGACAAAAGGGATTGTAGAAAACTTAAATTTAAAAGAAGGTACTTGGAGTAATTCGTTTCAATCACGCTTATTAAAAGACCCTTGGTTAAAACCTTATACTGACTTCGAATTGGAGAAATTTCCAAGTCAAGGAAAGAAAAAATTAGCCGTAATTACTCCGGCTTTTGTTTCAGATTGTTTAGAGACTTTAGAGGAAATTGCGATGGAAGGAAAAGAAGATTTCATAGCTGCAGGCGGAACCGAATACAAACACATTCCTTGTATGAATGACAATGATAATTGGGTGGATGTAATGGTTTCATGGATCAATGAATGGAAAAATAAATAGCGACCATCATCGTACAATAAAAAAATGAAGATTTTGAACCTAAACTAAAAAAAATGGATTTCTTATACGTAAAATCATTGCATATTATTTTTGTAGTGACTTGGTTTGCTGGATTGTTTTACATTGTTCGTCTGTTTATTTATCAAACAGAAGCTGAGCAAAAACCGGAACCTGCGAAAGAAATTTTACAAACGCAGTACAAATTGATGAGCAAAAGACTGTGGTACATTATTACCTGGCCTTCTGCAATTTTAGCAAGTGTTTTTGCTTTTTGGATGCTCTATACAAATCCGTACTATCTGCAAGAACCTTGGATGTTGGTAAAACTCTCGTTTGTCTTTGCTTTGTATTTTTACCATGGGTATTGTCATAAAATTTTCACCAAACTACAAAATGATGTTGTAAAATATTCTGCAATAAAACTTCGTATTTTCAATGAAGTTTCTACCATTCTACTGTTTGCCATTGTATTTCTGGTCACCGTAAAGAGTGCCATTAATTGGATATGGGGCGTTGTTGGCATCCTCCTCTTTGGTGTTTTAATGATGCTAGGCATTAAACTGTACAAAACAATTCGAGATAAGAAAAACTGGGAAAAGACAGAAAAAGAGGTTTTGGAAGAGGAAAGTGTGCAGTAAGTAGTTTTCACTTTTAGTAATTCAAGGAAATATAAATTGTTATGGAACAAGAATCAGATTTTATTTTAAGAGAAGTAAAAAAATTGACTCTTCTTATAACAAACTTGATAAGCAATCTTAATACGTTAAATAAAGATGAGCTTGAAAATGGAATTCGAGAAAAAGATGATTTCATAAGAAAGAAGTGGGGGATCTCATTAAAAGAAATTGCATCGATTTCATCATTTGATTTTACAAACAAATTTAAAGATTTACAAGAAGCACCTGCCGAGAAATTAGCTGAGTTATTAAGTATATTCATAAAAAAAATAGCTAACCTTGATATAAATGAAAAATATAGTGGGAAAGAATTGGCTAAAAAAGGTATTTTGCTAATAGACAAATTAGATGATCAATCGAGAACCTACTCTCTAAAAAGGATGGAGATAAAAAAGGCCTTTCAAAAATACATGGATTAATAAGATACCCAACAAACAAAAAACACGCATTACCCTCGAATACTTTGCTCAAAAGGAATTCGATTTACAATAGACCTCCCTAAAGTTACTTCATCTGCATATTCCAATTCATCACCAACAGAAATTCCACGCGCAATGGTAGAGGTGGTAATGTCAAATTTTTCGATTTGTTTATAAATGTAAAAATTGGTCGTATCTCCTTCCATTGTAGAACTCAAGGCAAAAATTAATTCCTTGGCTTCGCCTTCTGCAACTTTACGAACTAGAGATTCTATTTGTAAGTTCTGAGGACCAATACCTTCGATAGGAGAAATTTTCCCACCCAAAACATGATATACTCCATTATACTGAGAGGTGCTTTCGATAGCCATTACATCCCTTATGTCTTCCACAACACAAATAATATCTGGATTTCGTTTTGTGTTTTTACAAATAGCACACAGAATAGTATCTGAAATATTATGGCATTTCTCACATGTTTCTACATCGCTTCTTAGATGCAACAAAGCTTCAGACAAAAACGTGGTATTGTCTTTTGGCTGCTTCAGTAAGTGCAAGACCAAACGCAAGGCTGTTCGCTTTCCAATTCCGGGCAAACGAGATACTTCGTTCACTGCATTTTCTAGTAATTTTGATGAAAACTCCATAGACAACAAAATTACGAATTATGAATTACGAAATCATAAAAAGAAGACAGAAAAACATATATTCGTAATTCATAATCAAACATTCATATTTTACCATGCAACCAGCACATATCATCCTTTTAATTGTCGGTTATTTTAGTGTTTTACTCCTTATTTCTTACATCACAGGAAAATCTGCCGATAACAAAACATTTTTTAAAGCAAATAATTCTTCTCCTTGGTACTTAGTTGCTTTTGGAATGATTGGTGCTTCTCTTTCGGGAGTTACTTTTATTTCTGTACCTGGATGGGTAGAAGCTCAAGGAATGAGTTATTTTCAAATGGTTTTGGGATATATTGTTGGATATGCTGTAATTGGAACGGTGCTTTTGCCTCTGTACTACAAACTTAACCTAACATCTATCTACACTTATTTAGAAGATCGTTTCGGTGCATATTCTTACAAGACTGGGGCCAGTTTCTTTCTATTATCAAGAACCATTGGTGCGGCTTTTCGATTATTTTTAGTCGCAAATGTATTGCAGTTATTGTTGTTTGATGCCTATGGAATTCCTTTCTGGGTAACTGTTTCAATTACGATTTTACTTATTTGGCTATACACCTTTAAGGGTGGAATTAAAACGATTGTTTGGACAGACACTTTGCAAACATTTTTTATGCTTATTGCGGTTGGTGTTTGTATTTATACGATTTCTGACGAATTACAAATCACGAATATTTTCTCTTATGTAGCCGAAAGTGAGTTGTCTAAAACCTTCTTTTTCGACGATGTTAATAACGGGAACTATTTCTGGAAACGATTTCTTGCTGGAGCATTTATTGCCATTGTTATGACCGGATTAGACCAAGATATGATGCAAAAAAACTTAACATGTAAATCATTAAAAGATGCGCAAAAGAATATGTTTTGGTTTACCATCGTATTGGTTATTGTAAACTTTTTCTTTTTAGCATTAGGAATTTTATTAACCGATTATGCACAAAAAAACGGAATCGATGCTCACAAAGACCAGTTATTTCCAATAATTGCAACCAAAGGAACTTTAGGTTTAGCAACAGCAATGTTCTTTTTATTAGGATTAATTGCAGCAGCATATTCCAGTGCAGATTCTGCACTAACCTCCTTAACAACTTCTTTTAGTATTGATATTTTAGAAATTGACAAGAAAAAAAACACCGAAGAACAAGTAACAATTCGTGAGAAAATTCACATTCTTTTTTCATTGATTTTAATTGCAACAATTTTGGTTTTTAAATATTTTATTGCGGATCAAAGTGTGATCGCTAAAATATTTACGTTTGCCAACTATACCTACGGTCCCTTACTAGGCTTATATGCTTTTGGCCTTTTCACAAAACTAAAAGTAAAGGATAAAGCGGTGCCTCTTATTTGCATTTCAGCTCCGTTTGTAACCTATGAAATCAATTATGCAACACTCACTTTAGCTGGTTTTGATTTTGGTTTTTCACTATTAATTTTAAACGGATTGATTACATTTATTGGATTATATTTGTTTAAAAGAAAATAGCAATGTCTAAAGACTTAAGTAACTATCGTAAATCTTACGAGAAGCAAGAATTATTAGAAAGTAATTGCCCAGGAAACCCCATGGAATTATTCAAAGACTGGTTTTTAAATGCAGATGCATCCAATAGAGTCGAGGAGACCAATGCAATGACCATTTCAACGATTGGGAAAGACGGGTTTCCAAAAAGTCGGGTTGTTTTGTTGAAAAAATATACAGAAGAAGGGTTTATTTTTTATACAAATTATACTTCAGAAAAGGCAAAAGCAATCGAGGCAAATAATCATATTTGCTTGTCTTTCTTTTGGCCTGCTTTAGAGCAACAAATCATCATTAAAGGCATCGCAGAAAGACTACCAGAAAAAGAATCGGATGCATATTTCAATTCACGACCTAATGGAAGTAAATTAGGGGCATGGGCTTCACCACAAAGCACAGTAGTAGCCAACAAAAAGGAATTGGAAGCACTATTAACTGCTTTAGAAAAAAAATATAACGGAAAAGAAATTCCCAGGCCAAAAAATTGGGGAGGATATTTAATAAAACCTATTTCGTTCGAGTTTTGGCAAGGAAGACCAAATAGAATGCATGATCGAATTAGATATTCTTTATTAAAAGATTTTTCTTGGAAATTAGAACGAATGGCACCGTAAATTTTTATATTTACCTATCAAGAATAAAACCAAATGAAAACTTTATACATTGTTCGTCACGCAAAATCCTCTTGGGAATATGATGGTATCGAAGATATTGACAGACCTCTAAAAAAAAGAGGCATAAACGATGCTCATTTAGTTTCTAAATTTTTAGCGACGACAATCGATAAACCAGATGTATTTATTTCTAGTAGTGCGAATAGAGCATTACACACAGCAGTTATTTTTTGTGAAAATTTAAAATACCCGCTTTCCAATCTTTATATCCGAAAACAGTTATATAGTTTTAGTGATGGATACTTGGTAAAAACAGTAAATGCTCTAGATGATAGTTTTGATTCTGCCATTATTTTTAGTCATGATCACGGAATCAATTCCTTTGTGAATAAGTTTGGAAACAAACCTATTTCTCAGGTTTCCACCTGTGGAGTGATTGGTATTCAGTTTGATGAAAAACACTGGAAGAACATCAAAAAAGGAAAAACTTTTATGATAGAAACCCCTAAAAACCATAAATAAGATCGTTTGTTAAAAATAAAAAAATATGGAGCAATTGATATTGGCTCTAATGCGATACGGCTTTTAATATCTAATGTGATTATCTCTGAAGATAAAGAGCCCCAATTTAAAAAATCATCCTTAGTTCGAGTACCAATTCGTTTAGGAGCTGATGTATTTGTTGCGAAAGGAATGATCTCTGAAGACAACACTCAAAGATTGATTGATGCGATAGATGCATTTAAACTTTTAATGAAAATTCATCATGTTGAACACTTTAAAGCTTGTGCTACTTCGGCAATGAGAGAGGCTAGTAATGGCACTGAAGTTGTAGAAAAAATATTTCAAAAAACAGGTGTTCAAATCGCTATTATTGGAGGAAAAGAAGAAGCTGCAATTATCTCATCTACAGATTTAAATGAATTGATTGAAGGCGACAATTCTTATTTATATGTAGATGTAGGGGGCGGAAGCACTGAATTCACCCTTTTTTCTAAAGGTAAAATCATACAGTCTAAATCCTTTAAAATGGGAACCGTCCGGCTGATAAATAACAAAAAATCTGTAAACAAAGAAATCTTTGCCAATGTTGAAAAGTGGATTAAAAAGAATACCAAAGACCTAAAACGTGTTTCTTTGATTGGTTCTGGAGGAAACATCAACAAGCTTTTTAAAATGTCTGGAAGAACAGAAGGAAAACCCATTTCCTATATTTATCTGAGCGCACAGTACCAGTTTTTAAAACGAATGAGTTTTGAGGAACGCATTTCTGAATTAAGTCTAAATCCAGATAGAGCAGACGTTATTATTCCGGCAACAAAAATTTATCTTTCGGCCATGAAATGGAGTAACGCAAGAAAAATTTATGTCCCAAAAATTGGATTGGTAGATGGCATCATAAAAAGTCTTCATTTCAATAAACTATAAGATCGCGCGTTAAAAACACCCATTACTAAAAAGAATCCCTAAGATTATAGACATTTGGGAACAAAAAAAGGTAGCAATCTAAATTACTACCTTTCTGGTATTTTCTATTTATAAAATTAACTGCACTTAATTAATAATCTATTTTCTTAATATAATTCAACTTCTCTTTCCATAAAGCTAAATCTTTTTTAAAGACCTCAATTCTAGCTACAACATTCAACACCAATGGATTGTCTGGTTTTGCATTCGAAAAGAAACCTAAGTTATTCTCTAATTGTTGAATCTCTTTAACAACCTCATCAACTTTTTTTCTTACAAAAATTTGCTCGCCATCTAATTTCCGTACATCATTATTTGCAGCGAAACCATCAACATTATTCTTAAAACGCAGCATCTCTATTTCATTCTTATCGATGGATAAAGTAGAAATTAAACGATCTATTTGTTTATTGAACTTCCCTTCTAAGTGGCGAACACTTCTTGGAAGATACCCTAAGCTTTTCCATGAGTTAACAACCTCTAATACACCCTCTTTTGTGTTAATTTCTTCAGTTTTGATATTCTCTAAAAACTCTTTTTTTGCAGTAATAATGAGTTGATCTTCCTCACTAACTGCATTTTTATTTTTGTGATATTGATCAAAGTAATGATTACACGCACTTTTAAAACGTTTCCAAACATCATCAGAAAATTTTCGGGGAACATGTCCGATTTTTTTCCAATCTGCTTGAATTTTCTTCAAAGTTTCTGTTGAATTTTCCCAGTCTGTACTGTCCTTTAGCGATTCAGCTAACTCAATAAGTGCAATTTTCTGATTCAAATTATCTTGCTGGCTATTTTTTTCTTCTTTGTAAAAATTGTTCTTAGCTTTATTGATTTTTTTGGTAGCAACTTTAAATTTTTGCCAAATCTCCTCACTCTTTGCATAGGGCAATTTCCCAACATTAAAGTATGCTTGTCTTAATGTTTCTAGAACTGAAATACTCTCTTGCCAATCATTATGATTTATATTTTTTGACGTATCAAAGTTTTCAATTTGGGCAACAATTTCTAATTTTTTCTGAATAATTTCATCGAACTTAGTTTTCATTGAACGATAATATTCGTGTCGTTTGTCATGAATTTTTTTAGTTGCTTGGCTAAATTTTTTCCAAATATCTTCTCGCATCTCTCTTGCAACAGGACCAATATCTTCTTTCCAAACTTTATGCAACTCTTGTAATTGCTTAAATGAATCATTAATGTTTTCGTGTTCAGCGAGTGCTTCTGCTTTTTGAATGATTTTTAATTTTTCTTCTAAGTTATTTTTAAAATCCAGATCTCTAAAATCATTACTCAGATGTAATAAATCGTAAAAACGTTCAACATGATGATGGTAAATTTTCCAAGTATCATTATATTTTGTTTTAGAAACGGGGCCAATTGCACGCCAAGTATCTTGCAATTCTTTAAATTGCTTATACATGATTTTTGAATCTGCATCAGCGATTAAAGCTTTTAAAGCTTCAATAACTTCAAAACGCTTTTCTAAATTGAGTTTTTGAGACTTCTCTTGATCGCTGTAGTATGCGTCTCTCTCTTTTTTATGTTGAGATAAAAGTGAATTATAAGTGGTTTTTATAGGACTTGAAAATTGAAAATCAATACTTTCACCTCCAGCCTCAATAAAAGCTAATTTTTTTTCTGCTAACAGTGCTCCAAATTGTTGATTGAATGCATTTTTAATTGTATCAACTTGATTTTTTACTTTATTAACGGGTTGCTCTGTTAAAACTTTCTCTAACTCAGCAACTAAATTCTCTAAGGTCATTTTAGAATAATCAATTTCTTTTACAACTTCTGAAACTTGATTGTTTTCTAAAGGTTCTTCTGCGATAGCAGCGATCTCTTCCTCAATTTCATTTACAGTGCCAGAAACTTCCTCATTTTCAGATATAGAAGCCACTTGTTGTCCCGCTTCCGTTATCTTTTCTGGACTCGAATGAACATCTTGCTCTAAATTACTTTTATTGTCTTCTACTTTCTCTTGATTATCGTCTAACATATGTACAATGTTTAAGGTTCTAAATTACAGTTTATAAAGATAGTTACATCTTACAATATTTTCAAAGTAATTTTTCAATTATTAACAAAAATGTTTGTTTTTATTCCGTGTTTGTTTTTACTGATTCCAAATCCGCCAAGACTCTTCCGCTTGCAATTCTAGCATTTGTAATCCATTTTTAATTTGAGCTCCTTTCATTTCTCCTTCTTTTAAGAAGGAAGTCATTGCAGGATTGTAAATCAAATCAAATAAAAGATGTTTGTCTGTAACGCATTCATAAGGAATTTGTGGTTTTAAGTGCACCGCTGGAAAGGTGCCAACTGGGGAAGAATTGATAATTACAGTATATTTTTTTAAAACACGTTCTGTGAGATCCTTGTATGCGATTTCTTTCTTTTTTAAGGGAGTTCGGGAGACAAACTTATATTTAATTCCAAGACGTTTTAATGAAAATGAAATTGCTTTAGAAGCTCCTCCTGTTCCCAATATCAAAGCATGTGTATGTTGTTTTTCAAGCAAGGGCTTCAGCGAATTCTCAAAGCCAAAAACATCTGTATTGTACCCTTTTAACAATCCTCTCTTTGTAATCTTAATCGTGTTTACAGCGCCAATTTTTCGTGCTGTTTTGTCTATTTTATCTAGATACGGAATAACGGCTTCTTTGTATGGAATCGTTACATTGATTCCATGCAATTGCGATTTGTTGTTTTCTATTAAAGCATCAAAGTCTTCAATCGTAAGAATGTCAAAATTCACGTATTCTGAATACTTGATTTTTAATTTCTCAAACTTCTCTGTAAAATATCCTCTCGAAAAAGAATAGCCAATGTCTTTTCCTAAAAGTCCGTATCGTTTATGCTTCTTTTTTTCTTCCATAAATATCTAATATTAATATCAATCCAAGTCCTAACGTAATGCAAAAAATTGCTAACCAAGTCTCTAGTATCAAGAAATCTGGTATAAAACGTTCATAATTCTCTACAATTTTATGTTGTTTGAAGTCTAGTACAAAGCTCCCCTCCTGTTTCAAAAAAACGGTTTTCTTCCATGGCCAAACAACTCCTAAAGAACCTGTAATAAAACCAATAATAACCGAAATTACAATTTGATTCCAGCGTTTTAATACATACCCTAGAACATGAGATATTGACACCAATCCAAAAAGGGACCCACCGGTAAAAACGGTTATTATTTTCAAGTACTTCACTTTTACAGCATCTTTGAAAGCAGAAAAATCTCCATAAAAAACATCTGTTAAAACACTTAAAAACACATTCACAGAATCTACCAAAAGTAGCACATAGTTTCCTAATAAAATTAAAATAAAGGAACCTGACAGACCAGGTAATGTCATTCCAGAAACACCAATAATTCCGCATAAAAAGACAAACCATAAGTTATCATTTTCTTTTGCTGGTGTTAAAAAACTGATTCCAATTCCTACAGCTACTCCAAGAATTAAAGAAATTAAATTCTTTACATTCCAATCGCCAAAATCGCTTCCAATATAAAATATAGACCCGAGAATCATTCCAAAAAACCAGCTCCAAACATACAGTTCGTAGTGAACCAAAAAGTAATCTAGCACCAAAGAAATACTAAAGTAACTAAAAATACTCCCTCCCATAACGAGGACTAAAAAGGTCCCGTTGATATGTCGATAAAACTGCTTCAAATCTCCTTTTAGAAGGAGTTTTAAAGCGTTGGAATTAATTTTTCTGAAAGACGCAATTAGTTCTTCATAAAAGCCGAGAACAAAAGAGACAGTACCTCCCGAAACACCAGGAACTTTATTTGCTGCACCCATTGCAATCCCTTTTAAGAAAAGAGAACCTTTTTCTAGCAGTGTCCTGTCTTGTTGCATTTATTGTTTTTTAACTGCTAATTTCTCCATTCCTAAAATAAGAACAAAACCAAGAATCGAAAAAGCAACAGCCAACATCAACTGAGGGTCCTCATCAAATGAAAAAGGAGAAACACTTTGTTGATTAAACGGCACTTTTACTCCATGAGAATTGGTACGCCAAGTAAGGGTTTCTTTCCAAGGCCAAATTTTATTTAAAGAGCCAATAATAAAACCTGTTAAAACTGCTAGCGTTAAGTTTTTATACTTTGTAAACAACCATTTTAGCACTCTTGAAAATGTTAACAGGCCAACGACAGCTCCGGCCATAAAAGTTAAAATTATTTTAAAATCTCGATTATTAACTGCTTCTAAAACGGGCTTATAAGCTCCTAGTAATAATAAAATAAAAGATCCTGAAATTCCTGGCAAGATCATGGCACAAATTGCAATGGCACCTGCTAAAAAAAGAAATCCACTTGAAGAACTTTCTAAAACTAATGGATTTAAAGTGGTAATAAAAAAGGCTAAAGCAGCGCCTAAAACCAGTATTAAAAAGGCTTTAAAATTCCAATTGGTAATTTGTCTTGCTATGTATATAATACTTGCTAGCACCAAACCAAAAAAGAAAGACCACAGTAAAATAGGTTGACTTTCTAAAAGGTGCTTGATGACTTTTGCTAAAGACACAATACTTACAAAAACACCAAGGAATAAGGCTGTTAAAAAGGAACCATTCAGTTGTTTCCAAGCGGCTTTAATACCAGAAGTCTTTAGGGTTCTCAACAAGCTTAGGTTTACATTGCTAATCGTACTTAACAGTTCTTCATAAATACCAGAAATAAATGCAATAGTACCACCGGAAACTCCTGGCACAACATCTGCTGCACCCATTGCCATTCCTTTCAATCCGATTACGAAATAGTCGTGTAATTTTCTAACCATTTTTAATATATTTATTTTGTGTAGACGAAGGTAAAATAAATTTGAAGAAAAAAGGTTTTTGCTGTTGCTGTTTTCAAGTTAAAAAACGCTTTGCTATTCGGTCGCTTTCTTAAAGTCTTTTAATAATTTTTGAATGCCCTCGTTAAAATAAACTGATGGATACAATTCTTTTAAAATAATGTGATAATCATAATCAATATTTATTGCCTTCACTAAGTGTTCAATTCCAAATTTTTGCTTGTTAAGAGCCAAAAATAATCCTGCGAATCGGTACTCAATTTCAGCAAAGTTTTTATGTGTTTTTTGTGCTTTAATTAAGGTTTTCAGGGCTGCATTAAATTCACCAACAAACGTTAGAACATCTACTAAGGCAATGAAGACATTTACATCTTCATCTCCTAATGACAGGCACATTTCAAAGCCTTTTATCGCTTCTTCAAAGAAATTCAGTTTCAATTTAATTTCAGAATAGCGCCTCCAATAAAGCGCATCCGACTCATCGATACTTAAAGCTTTGGAAATATAATAAGTTGCTTTTTCGTAATTTTTTTGATCAAAATAAATATTCGTCAAATACAACCATCCTTTAGCTAATAATGGGTCTTCATGAACCGCTTTTTTATAGTATGAAATCGCTGCAGAAGCATTTCCTAATCTTTGGTAACATTCTCCTATTCTTACAAAAGCAAATGCAGTTGCATCATCTAACTCTAGCGTAATTAAATAGTTGTCAATAGCCTCTTGATAGGCACCTAAAGCTTCTAACGTTTTTGCTTTCTCTAAATAACCTCCCACAAAGAGCTCATCGATGATAACGGCAAAATCATAAGCAGTTAGCGCTTCTTCGTGCCTTTTGAGCACCGAGTATTGTCTCCCTATTTGATGCCAAGCAACTTCGCAATAAGGGTTCTTATCGATGTATTTATTTAAGAAATCAATTGCTTCTTGATGCTTTTCTTCCATATCGAAGCAATACACAACATTGTAAAGTGATGAATAATCTTCGAGATCTTCGTTTACACAATTGATAAAATTTAATCGTGCATTTTCGAAATCATCTAAATACAAATACTCCATCCCTAATAAAGACCAAATATCTTCTTTATCGTCAGTAAGTGTTAGTGCTTTAATTAGGTTTTCTATCGCCTCTTTGTGTTTACCTTCTTTAGAAATAATGGTTGCTTTCTGAATAAACACTTCATCATTATTGGGTTCTAAAATCTCTACTTGACGTAATAATTTTTTTGCAAGATCTAATTTGTTTTCAAAAACGCATAATTCTATTTCCAACAACTTTAAATCTATGGAATCTGGATGCTGTTCTAACCCAAGTTTTACGGCTTTTTTCGCTAAAGAGTGCTTACCAATATCTATATAATGGATTATAATTTCCTCAAATTCAGTTAAATCGAAGAAATAAACATTATTTGTTTTTAACATCGATTCAAATTTCACGAAAGACATAGGCGATGTGGTTGTTTGTTACTTTAAATGTACTACAAGTCTTTTATCTCCTTCAGAATCTGTTGTTTTGTTTTCAACAATTTAATTAACAAAAAGCGGTTCGTTTTCTCTTAGATATATTTTGCTTGTACACATTTTTACATTAGCTTTGTTTTCAATAACTGTTTCGCTAATGAAGCAGGCTTCTTATGAGCAAAAAAACCTTACTTAACGCTAAGGATATTGAGATTATCTTACATCGATTGGCGTGCCAGTTAATCGAAAATCATAACGATTTTTCTAATACAGTTTTAATTGGATTGCAACCAAGAGGTTCCTTTCTAGCAAAGAGACTTTTAAGTTTGCTTAAAAATGAATATCAAATAAAAGAGATACAATTAGGCTCTTTAGACATTACATTTTACAGAGATGATTTTAGGCGAAGAGAAATTCCTTTAGAAGCAAACACTACAGAAATTGACTTTTTAGTTGAAGACAAAAAAGTCGTTTTCATTGACGATGTTTTATTTTCGGGGCGAAGTGTTCGCGCAGCGCTAACTGCAATTCAGTCATATGGAAGGCCAGAAAGCGTAGAGTTACTGGTTTTAATAGATAGAAGATTTAGCAGACACCTACCAATTCAACCAAATTACCGAGGACGACAAGTAGATGCGATTAATGAAGAAAAGGTATTGGTTACCTGGAAAGAAACACATAAAAAAGACGCAGTCTATATAGAACTCACCTAATATGAAACAGCTAAGTGTAGAAAATTTATTGGGCATAAAATATCTAAAAAACACAGATATCAATCTTATTTTTGAAACTGCAGATCAATTTAAAGAAGTCATCAATAGGCCAATTAAAAAAGTTCCTTCTCTTAGAGATATAACAATTGCTAATTTATTTTTTGAAAATAGTACAAGAACAAAATTAAGTTTCGAATTAGCAGAAAAAAGACTTTCTGCAGATGTTATCAATTTTTCAGCAAGTCAATCCTCCGTAAAGAAAGGAGAGACATTAATTGATACTGTTAACAATATTCTAGCCATGAAGGTAGATATTGTTGTTATGCGGCATGCAAGTGTTGGAGCAGGTGTTTTTTTATCGAAACATGTAGACGCAAAAATCATAAATGCTGGTGATGGTACACATGAACATCCTACACAGGCATTATTAGATTCCTATTCAATAAGAGAAAAGCTAGGGAGTGTAAAAGGAAAGAAAATATTAATTGTTGGAGACATTCTTCACTCTAGGGTTGCTTTGTCTAACATCTTCGCATTGCAACTTCAAGGTGCAGAAGTAAAAGTTTGCGGTCCAACGACATTAATCCCTAAATACATTACAAGTCTAGGAGTCTCCGTAGAAACAAACCTTAAAAAGGCGCTAGAATGGTGCGATGTTGCAAATGTTTTGCGCGTACAACACGAAAGAATGGATATTAAGTACTTTCCTTCTACTAGAGAATACACACAGCTTTTTGGTATCAATCAGGAAGTTCTAGAGGGTCTAGACAAAAAAATTGTCATTATGCACCCAGGACCAATTAATCGAGGTGTTGAAATCACAAGTGATGTGGCAGATTCTAACAGTTCAATTATCTTAAATCAAGTAGAAAATGGAGTTGCAGTTAGAATGGCTGTAATCTATTTATTGGCGCAACAAATTAAAAGATAATGGTTTAAATTCTGTTTTATCCTAAAAAAAATAAATGAAGATTAAAAATAAAGGGGGTTATACTCTTTTTAGCACCGAAGAAAACATACTTCAGGAGGCTTTAAATATGTTTTTCTCGAGCATAGAAAAACACAGGACTGAAAACGTTATTTTTGATATTTCTGAAAATCTTAACATAACTCCAAAAGAATTTTTGTTATTTTTGGAGATCGCTTCAGCTAAAAAAGAAAATGGTACTTCGTTTGTAATTATCACAGGATCGTTAGATATTGATGCATTGCCTGAAGAAATAAATGTGGTTCCGACGCTTCAAGAAGCTGAAGATATTCTAGAAATGGAAAACATTGAAAGAGAATTAGGGTTTTAAAACAAGCAGTGTACAATGATAAAAAAACTATTTTTTATTTTATTTTTATTCAATATCACAGCTAATTTTTCGCAAGAAAAACCGATTACACAGTTATCTGCTGCGCCAAACCCATTTACAACTTCAACAAAAATTCATTTTAATGCAGTCCAAGCAGGAATTGTAATTTTTAATGTTAAAAATATTTTAGGTAAAACAGTCCATAAAAAACAACTCACCGTACAAAAAGGAAAAAACACAATCTCTTTCTTTAAACGGCAGTTGTTACCAGGGATTTACATCTATTCAATTCAAAATAAAAAAAGCATCGTTTCAAAACGTCTTGTTATTCAATGAGTTTAAAATTGACTATTCTGGGTTGTCATTCGGCAACTCCTCGCGCAAATGCACATCCGACTTCACAATATTTAGAGATCAACAACCGTCATTTTTTGATAGATTGTGGTGAAGGTACGCAGCGACAAATGCGACAGTACAAAATTGGATTTACAAAAATTACTCATATTTTTATCTCTCACTTACATGGAGATCATTTTTACGGTTTAGTGGGACTTCTATCTACGTTTGGGATTTTAAATAGAGAAAAGGAATTGCATATTTATGGTCCAAAAGGAATTAAAGAGGTGACTTTACTTTCTTTAAAAATATCTCAATCCCATGCAAAGTATAAGATAATTTTTCATGAGTTAGATTCCAAAGAGAGTGAAGTTATTTTTGAGGACGAGAAGGTCTCTGTGAGTACAATTCCACTAAGACACCGCGTTTACACAAATGGATATTTGTTTACTGAAAAAGAAAAGTCTTTAAAATTGCATCCGGAAAACATTGCCAATTATGAAGAAATTGATCGTGCAGATTATCTAAATATAAAGGCTGGAAAAGACATCCATTTACCAAATGGCGAAGTCATTCCAAATTCAGAATTGACACTCCCTCAAGCAAAATCAATTCGTTATGCTTTTTGTAGCGACACCACATACAAACCAGATATTGTTCCATTAATTAAAAATGTAGACTTGCTATATCATGAGGCTACATTTCTTTCAGACAGGGAAGATTTAGCAATAAAAACAAAACATTCTACTGCAAAACAAGCGGCACAAATAGCAAAAGAAGCAAATGCTAAACAACTTGTTTTAGGACATTATTCTGGCCGCTATAAAGAGATATCAGCATTTAAAACAGAAGCACAGGAGGTCTTTAGAAATACTGATGTTGCAGAAACAGGAAAAATTTTCACTGTGGATTAATATTGGTTCGTTGCCAACAAAACTAAAGTACACGCAACATCACTTTCTATATTATTTTCTTCTAGCAATTTTACAAAAGTATTATTTTCTGTTCCTGGATTAAAAATTATTCTTCTTGGTTTTAAACTGATGATGTATTTATAATATGCTTCTTGTCTTTTTGGACTCAGATACAAGGAAACTGTATCAATATGTTCATAATTTATTAGTTCGGTGGCGATCGACAAATTGAAAACAATCCCTTCTCGCAAACCAAAAGCAACAACTTCTTGTTTATTTTCTCGTAACTTTTTTATAACCCGATTGGAATATCGATCTTCTTTTAAAGAAGCACCAAAAACGAGTGTGTAATTTTTCATAAAAAAAAAGGGGGCATTGGTTAAAAAATAAATATAGTCAAATGATATTAAAATTCATTTTCAAATGCACACTAGTATTGATTTTTTAAAAATAAATTGATATAATTAAAAAAATAACATACAATTATCCTTTATAAGTAAGGGAATCGTCTTCGCTTTTTCCCATTAATACCCAAATAAAATGATAAAAAAAAGAGTTTTTATATTTGTATTATTTATTTCATTCTAAATCCATACTCAGAATAAGAAACAAGGAATTAAAAATGATGGCATCATCTCTGGTACTATCTTAGACCGAAAAGCCAAGCAACCACTACCCTACGTTAGTATTACATGTAAGACAAAAAAAGACAGCATATTAACTGGTAGCATCACAAATAAAAAAGGGGCGGTTTCTTATTAAGAAATTACCTATAGATACCCTTTTTATTGATATTCAATATATTGGATACAAAAAGGTTGTAAGAAAAATAATTTTGATAAATGATAAAAAAATTGAAATAGCTCCGATTTATATTGAGGATGAAATAACTGAATTGGGCGGAGTAATTATTGAAGCTGAAAGATCTATTGTAATTCAAAAAATTGACCGAAAGATAATAAACATAAGCAAGGATCTAGCTTCAGCTGGAACCAATTCACTGCAAATGTTGGAAAATATTCCATCCATAGAGGTAAACCATCAATCTGGAACAGTCAGCTTAAGAGGGAATGAAAATGTACGTGTACTGATTGACGGAAAACCGTCGAATTTGTCGACTGCACAGGTATTGAAACAGCTACCATCCTCCTCAGTAAAAAGTGTAGAATTAATTACAAATCCGTCGGCGAAATACAATCCTGAAGGAATGAGCGGAATTATAAATATTATATTAAAAAAGAACACAACAATTGGTTTTAACGGAGCGATTTCTTTAGGTGCAGAACAAAGCATTAACAAACGACCAACAGGTTCTTTAAATTATAATTACCGGACTGGAAAAGTCAACTTTTATGGAAACTATGGCGTTGATGCTGGAAAATTTGAAACGTTTGCAACCTTTAATAGGGAGGACAAAAACCTATCCCAAAAGATTGATTACTTAGACCATTCAACTTCTCATTATATAAAAAATGGTGTAAATTTTTATATGAATTCTAAAAATACGCTTTCCTTTTATACCACTCATAATTATATAGGTACTGATTTTTTTGTGAATACAATAACCAAAGAAAATGGAAATAACACTCTAAATACAGAAAATCTATCAATTTACGACATCAATGAACAAGTATACAATCTTAATTATAAATTAGATTTAGATGATAAAGGACATAGTCTTGAATTTGAAATAAACCACTCCGAAAGCAGCAGCCCACAGAGTGATTTAATGACAGAAACAATACGCCCAGAATCTAAAATTTATAATTACAGCAATACAATTACCAACGACAATCGAAGTTTATTATTAAATATTGATTATACAAAACCCCTGAAAAATGGAACTTTAGAACTTGGAATTGAAGCTAGAAATCAAAAATATTTCAACCATATAGTTACCGATCAAGAAGTAGAAACAGGCAACACACCGAGCACCTCAGCAAGGGGGAATTCGACATTTAATTACGATCGAAAAATGTATTCTGCCTATATTAATTTCAATACAGAATATAAAAAAATAGGAATACAAACTGGTCTTCGATTCGAACATTTTACAGTAGACGGACACTTTTTAAACACCGTTCAAAGCGAAACAGAACTGTATACTGATGCCATTTTTAGTATCTATCCTTCCGCATTTCTAACTTATCAAATTTCAGAAAATGATGAAATTCAATTTGGTTATAGTAGACGTGTTGATCGACCAGGAATCAACCAGGTAACACCAATTCAAGAATGGACTTCGGCTTTGACAATTTCAGTAGGAAACAGAGAGCTAACACCTCAATTCACCAACTCATTTGAAGTAAACTACACAAAAGGCAATGTTACTATAGGAGGTTTTTATAGGAAAACGACTGATAAGATTGGTCGAATTATAAACAAAGACCCACTGCATAATGATCGTCAAATACTTTCCTATGAAAACTATGATACATCTGACAGTTATGGGATCGAAATTTCGGGGAGTTACAAACCTAAAAAATGGTGGACTTTAAGACCTAGCTCGAGCTTATATATTCAGGAAAGTATTGGTTTTATAAATAACCAAAGAGAAAGTATTAGAAACGCACTCTTTCGGGCACGAATTAGCAATCGTTTTAATGCCTCCAAAAAATTAAGCTTTCAATTATCCGGTTCTTACAAAGGGAAAAGTGAAAATGTTCAATTTAAAGTAAACCCTTATTTTTTAGTAAATGCATCTGCTAGATGGTCAGTTTTAAAAGGAAAAGGGGCAATCAACTTAAGAGGAACGGATATTTTTGATAATTTTAAACAGGCAATTTCTTCTTCCAATCCATTTCCACAGACAGGAAGCTTTACACTAGAATATAGTTCAATTTACCTTGGTTTTTCGTATAATTTTGGGGGCGGAAAAAAAAAGGACAGAGATCGAAAGTACAGAGAAGATAACGAAACTAGAGGGAGTGGTGGCGTTTTGTAAGAGGGAAAAAGAACTTTATTGAGAAAACAAAAAATAGTTCCTGCCAAAAATCAATGTAATAAAAAACTCGAAGCAAAGCTTAGAGTTTTTCATTACAGATAATCGTAAAATTAAATTCTTAAGAAAATATTTTATCGATTTTTTGTTTTTCTTCTTCTGCCAAAGCAGCATCTACTAAGATACGACCACTGTGCTCGTCGATAGTAATTCTTTTTCTATTTGCAATTTCTAACTGAACTTGTGGTGGTATTGTAAAATAAGATCCTCCTGAAGCACCTCTTTCAATAGCAACAACTGCAAGACCATTTTTTACTTTCGTTCTTATTCTATTATAAGCCGTAAATAAATGTGGATCTAAAGATTTTGAATACTCTTCTGACTTCTCTGCCAAAAGTTTTTCTTCTTTTTCTGTTTCTTTTAAAATTGCGTCTAATTCAGATTTCTTATGACCTAAATGTTGCTCTTGCTTTTCTAATTTCTCTTTAGTTGTAGCGATTACCACATCTTTCTGAGCAATTTTAGCTTTAAACTCGTTGATTCTCTTATCGGCCAATTGAATTTCTAAATCTTGAAATTCCATTTCCTTCGCTAAAGAATCAAACTCTCTATTGTTACGAACTTTTTGTTGTTGCTCTTCGTATTTTTTCATTAACAACTTTGATTCGTCAATTGCTAATTTCTTATTGTTGATATCTGTTTCTAAATTAGAAACATCTTCACTTAAATTAGAAACACGCGTATTTAAACCGGCAACCTCATCAGCTAAATCTTCAACCTCTAAAGGTAATTCTCCTCTTACGTTTCTAATTTCGTCAATTCTAGAGTCGATTAATTGTAAATCGTAAAGTGCTCTTAATTTTTGTTCAACAGAAACTTCTTTCTTCTTTGCCATGTTTATATGTAATAAATAGGGTTCGTACTTTTTTGTGATAAAACGATTGCAAAATTACTAAATTTTTTCGTAAGATAATCAACCAAAAGGTTTTTTGTAAACTGTTCGCTTTCATAATGTCCAATATCTGCTAATAAAATATCTTTTTCTGCTTTAAAAAACTCATGATATTTAAAATCAGCACTCACATACGCGTCTGCCCCAGCTCTTTTTGCATTTAAAATTGCAAAACTTCCTGCACCTCCAAGAACCGCTACTTTTTTTATTTTTTTATGAAGTAATTCAGAATGGCGAATACATGCTGTTTGCATTGTTTTTTTCAAGTAACTTAAAAAATCCTTTTCTTCCATGGGCTCGGCAAATTCTCCAAGCATGCCCATTCCAATATCTTGCTGTATATTTTCAAGGGTAATAATCTCATAGGCTACTTCTTCATAAGGGTGCTCCGCTTGTAAACATTCTAATATCTTAACTTCATTTTTTCGTTCAAAAATAACACTGATTTTTGTTTCATTTTCCGTTTGAAGGATGCCCTTTTGGCCAACAACTGGATTGGAACTTTCGGTTCCTTTAAAAGTACTTTCTCCTATTGTACTAAAAGAACTGTGCTCATAATTACCAATCGCACCTCCGCCTGCTTCAAAAAGTGAATCTCTTAAAGAAACGGCATTCACAGAAGGTACAATAGTGGTTAGTTTTTTTATAATTCCTTTTTTAGGAATCAAAATCTTGGTGTTAGTCAATCCTAATACTTCACACATTTTAGCAGAAACTCCATTTTTAGAATTGTCTAAAGCGGTATGTGTTGCATAGATTGCAATATCATTTTTAATGGCTTTTAAAACAACTCTTTCAACATAAGAGTTGCCATTTAGTTTTTTTAAACCCGCAAAAATTATCGGATGAAAGCTAACAATTAAGTTGCAATTTTTTGCAATAGCCTCATCTACAGTTTCCTCCAAGGTGTCTAATGTTACTAAAACACCTGAGACTTCGGCATCATAACTTCCAACTAGCAAGCCTACATTGTCAAAATCTTCGGCATAATTGAGTGGTGCCAATTCCTCTATATAACGTGTAATTTCTTTTATCTTCATTTTATATTATTTCTGCAAAGACCAAAGTTAGCATTTTCCGAGTATGAATCCATAAAAATGAGTTATTTTCGTACCAATGAAATTTTTACGTTTTTTATTATTTCCATTTTCAATAGCATACTACATTGTTACTTCTATACGTAACTTCATGTTTGATATTGGTTTTTTTAAAGAAAACTCTTTTACTATTCCAACAATTACTGTTGGAAACTTAAGTGTTGGTGGCACAGGAAAAACGCCTCAAATTGAGTATCTAATTCGTTTATTGAAGGAGAAGCACGCGCTCTCTGTTTTAAGCAGAGGATATAAAAGGACCACCAAAAAATTTATCTTATTGAATGCAGCGTCTTCTGCAGAGGAAGTAGGAGATGAACCGTTACAATACTTCAATAAATTTAAAAACATTGCCGTTGCTGTTGATACTAATCGTGTAAACGGAATTAAAACTTTAATTGCCGCTAAAGATTCAGAAGTAATTCTACTAGATGACGCCTATCAACATCGAAAAGTAAAATCAAGTTTTTATATTTTACTCACAAAGCACAAAGATCTTTTTGTTGATGATTTTTTGTTACCTACTGGAAATCTGAGAGAAAGTGGCGCTGGAGCAAAAAGGGCAAATGCAATTGTAGTTACAAATTGTCCTGAGAATCTTTCTATTCTCGACAGGGAAAATATTCAAAAAAAGCTACAGCACTTTAAAAAACCGCTGTTTTTTTCATCCATTTCTTATGCTGACAAAATAAAAGGGAGCAACTCCACTTTAACAAGCGACTTAAAAGATTATGATGTTTTATTGATCACTGGAATTGCAAATTCGACTCCGTTATTACAACATTTAAAAAGTTTAAATATCCGTTTTGAGCATCAAGAATATGCCGATCACCATCATTTTTCTAAAAAAGAAATTGAGGAAATTCAGCGAAAATTCTCAAAAATGAACAGTGAAAAGAGAGTTCTTTTAACGACTGAAAAAGATTATACTCGATTGTACAATAGCTTGGAAGAACTGAGTTATCTTGCTATAGAAACTCAATTTCTAAGCAGTCAAAAAGAAGATTTTGACAACTTAATAACTTCGCACATTCATAACTTCGATTCAAAAAGTTAAGCTTTCAGTTTGTCACGGAAATAATATCCATAAAAAAACCCGAAGTTCAACTTCGGGTTTTTTGTATTCATTTTCTAAATATCATTACCATCTAATAATAACACTCCCCCAGGTAAATCCACTACCAAAAGCGGCTAAAACAACCAAATCGTTGTCCTTTATTTTCCCTTCTTCCCATGCTTCGGTTAAAGCGATAATCACAGATGCAGCGGTAGTATTTCCATACTTCATGATGTTGTTGTGTACTTTGTCATCTGACAATTTAAATTTCTTCTGAATAAATTGTGCGATTCTCAAATTTGCTTGGTGCGGAATTAACATATCTATGTCTTCTTTTTGTAAATTATTAGCATCTAAACCTTCTACAATTGCTTCAGAAAAACGAGTAATTGCATGCTTAAACACAAATTGACCGTTCATGTGTGGATAATACGATTGATCTTCAGGATCATTTTCTGCTAATATTTCTGGAACCCATCTTCCTGTGTTGGGACCATCTAACATTAATTCTCTTGCGTGCTTTCCTTCTGAATGTAAATGAGAGGATAAAATTCCTTTTCCTTTTTCTTCACTACGAGATAAAACAGCAGCTCCAGCTCCATCACCAAAAATAACAGTAACTCCTCTTCCTCTAGTCGATTTCTCTAAACCTCCAGAATGGTTTTCTGCGCCAATAACCAAAATATTTTTATACATTCCTGTTTTTATAAACTGATCTGCAACAGACATCGCATAGATAAAACCTGAACATTGATTTCGAACATCTAAAGCACCAATTGTGGGCATATCTAACATATCTTGCACACGGACTCCTCCTCCAGGGAAATACATGTCTGGACTTAGTGTTGCAAAAACAATAAAGTCAATATCGTCTTTAGTAAGACCGGCTCTCTCTATGGCTATTTTAGAAGCTTTCACAGCCATTGTAGAGGTGGTTTCTCCAGTCTTAGGATCAATCCATCGTCTTTCTTTAATACCTGTTCGTTCTTGAATCCATTCATCTGAAGTTTCCATAAACTCCTTTAAATCGTTATTGGTGACAACATTTTCTGGAACAAAGTATCCTAGACCTGTTATTTTGGAATTGTACATAATATATTGGGCTAATAATTAATTATTTGATTCATTCTAAGAAGTAAAAATAGTGAATTTTGTTTTTATAGTACCCCAAATCGAAAGATAAGCCACAAAAGGAACAGAAAGGCTGTCATCTTGTCACAATAAGATCTTTGGTATTTTATTTGACTATAGAATTGGAGATATTAACAAAATAAAAACAAAACAGACATAAAATGGCAAAAGGAAACATTAATGTATCGGTAGAAAATATTTTTCCACTGATTAAAAAATTCTTATACTCAGATCACGAGATCTTTTTACGTGAATTAATTTCAAATGGTACAGATGCAACTACAAAATTAAAACACTTAATTTCTATCGGGGAGGCAAACACAGAATTGGGAGATGCTAAAATTGAAATCAGCATTGACAAAAAAGGAAAAACTATTACAATTAAAGATCAAGGTTTAGGAATGACAATGGACGAGGTTGAAAAATACATCAACCAAATTGCATTTTCTGGTGCTGAAGAGTTTTTGGAAAAGTACAAGGACGACAAAAACGAAACAGGTGTCATAGGACATTTCGGATTAGGCTTTTACTCTGCGTTTATGGTTGCCGAAAAAGTAGACATTTTCACAAAATCTTTTAAAGATGCTCCAGCTGCACATTGGACGTGTGATGGATCTCCTGAATATACCTTAGTTGAACACGACAAATCTGACAGAGGAACAGAAATCGTTTTACACATTGCAGAAGATTCTTTAGACTTTTTAGAAGATGCTAAGATAGAAGGGCTACTAAACAAGTACAATCGTTTTAACCAAGTGCCAATTAAATTTGGAACGAAGCAAGTAAACGATCCTGAGTTTACTCCAGCAACTACAAAAGACAAAGACGATAAAGAAACAACAGAGGCACACAAGCAAATTACAGTTGATAAAATCATTAACAACACCAACCCTGCTTGGAACAAAATGCCTGCTGAATTAAGTGATGAAGATTATACTGATTTTTACAGAGAATTGTATCCTACACAATTTGAAGAATCATTATTTCACATTCACTTAAATGTAGATTATCCGTTCAACTTAACAGGAATTTTATTCTTTCCAAAGTTAAGCCCTTCAATGGACATGCAAAAAGATAAAATCCAGTTATACCAAAACCAAGTATATGTAACGGATAATGTGGAAGGAATTGTTCCAGACTTTTTACAAATGCTAAAAGGAGTTATTGATTCTCCAGACATCCCATTAAATGTCTCAAGATCCTACTTACAAGCAGATGGTGCTGTTAAGAAAATTGCAGGTTACATTACTAAAAAAGTAGGTGATAAACTCGTGTCATTATTCAAAAAAGACAGAGCTGATTTTGAACAAAAATGGAACGATATTAAAGTAATTATTGAGTATGGAATGTTGTCTGAAGATAAATTCTTTGACAAAGCGAAGAAATTTGCTTTATATCCAACCGTTAGCAATTCGTATTTCACCTTTGATGAGTTGATTGAAAAGACAAAAGAAAATCAAACAGATAAAGACGGAAACCACGTTATACTTTATGCTTCTAACAAAGACGCACAGCACAGTTACATTCAAGACGTAACTGCAAAAGGATATGAAGTTCTTGTATTAGATTCTCCAATTATTTCTCACTTAATGCAGAAACTAGAAGGTGGAGACGGAAAGGTAAAATTTACACGTGTAGATTCTGATCATGTAGATAATTTAATCAAAAAAGATGAAACTGTAATTTCAAAATTATCTGATGAGGAAACAGCAACTTTAAAACCAATTATTGAAGCTTCAGTTCCAAAAGAAACCTATACAGTACAATTAGAAGCGATGGATTCTGCTGCATCTCCTTTTATGATTACCGTTCCAGAATTCATGCGAAGAATGAAAGAAATGCAAGCTTCAGGTGGTGGTGGAATGATGGGAATGGGGAATTTCCCAGACATGTACAATTTGGTAGTAAACACCAACAGTCCATTAGTTGCTGACATCTTAAACAATACCGATGAAAAAGCGCAGAAACACTTAATTTCACAAGCTTTTGATTTGGCTAAATTATCTCAAAACCTTTTACATGGTGAAGAATTGACTAATTTTATCAAACGATCTTACGAGTTGATCAAGTAATTAGCATTTTCAATCCTACGCAAGTAGTAAATAAAGACAAAAGCTCCTTTGTGAAAACGAAGGGCTTTTTAATTTTTTAAATAATTCGTAGAAAAAGAGGGTTTCAAAAAATACTTAAAAGTATGACAAAAAAAAACCTTCACGAATAGTGAAAGTTTCCTTAATCTTCTTTTTCATTCAATTACTGATAGTGTTATGAATCCAAAAACAATCATATAATTGTACAAATATATTCAAATTTCAAGCTACAAATAGCCCTTTTAAAGCCCAAACTTAATTTTCAAAAAACAAAGACCTTAAAATTAAAATTAAGTATCTTTGAATTAGCCCTAATATGATTAAATGCAGAATGAATATGCACAGTTATTACTTGATGTACAAAAGAAATCAAGTATAACGGTAAATAAAAGTAGAGACTTACGTTTTTTAAAAGAAGAAATCGAAGAAAACTCAGAGTCAAAAATTGGCTTTAATACCCTTCGAAGACTTTTTGGTTTTTTAGAAAAAACAGAACCAAGCATCAGCACACTAAATATACTATCCGCTTATCTCGGTTTTAGTTCTTACAATGCCTATAAAAATAATATTATCAATTATGATGGTTGGTACTTTCAACAAAATTTACAAAGAATACAATCTACAAATACGGTAACAAACGAAGATATTGAAACTTTACGTATTGGACTTTTAAATGCTGACAACATAGTATATTTTGCTTATTTTTTTTCCTATTTTATTGAACGTAATAACATCAAAACATTGGAAGAAATTGTAAAATTAATTCCAAGAAGAGTTCAACAAAATGGTCCTTCTGAAGGTACCAATCTTAAATTTGGTACGATCGTCTCATTAAGCCTATACAGGATTGACGAAAAAAATGCATTTAAGATTTATAAAAAACTTATAAAATATGATAGTTTCCTAAACAATGTTCCGCTGCTTTACGTAGACTATTCGAACTTACATAATAAATACAGAAAAATACTAACGATCATTAAACAGCAAAGTAAAAGAGAAGATGATCTACTTTTTGTTGAACTAATGGATTTTTACTGGAAATTTTATTCTTCAAAAAAACACCTTTATATAGAAATCAAAAAACCTGCCAAATTTGATACTTTTCATTCAATATTAAAAGGTCGATACTATGCGTATTTGCTTTTAAGTTTAGAAAATAGAAATTTAGATATTGAAAAGAAAATAATTTTCAGTTGTAAAAAAAGTCGACAGAGTAATAGTATTTATGAGATTTCATCTTTATTAGAAGAAATAATTCCCAGTCTTATTTTTAAGAGAAACTTTGCTTTTTTAAACGAATTAATAGATATCTTTTACGAAGAAATTCTTGAGATGGATAGTTGGGCTTCAAAAACAGGGCATGCACTTTCTTTAATCGCAATGGCGAACCTAAATATTCAAAAAGATAACTTAACCATCGCTCAAATAAACTTGAATCTTGTAGAGCTTGAAAAAGTAGAGTTAAGCTACAGCGATTATGTGTCCCTATTTTATTATCAAACGAAGTTGCAAATAACCTATTTAGACAACTCGAAAGACGAAAATAAAAAAACAAAACTTATAATAGAAAATCTTATTCAGAAAACAAAGTTTACAAAATTTAATCAAGCCCTCATCGACTTCACTATCTCCTCTTAATTAAAGGAATAAGCACCCCAATGACCTACCTCATAATTGCAATTATTCTATTTTCTTTTAACAATGTCTTATGGAAAAAAAACCTAGCGACCATTTCAGTTGGTTTGTTAATGACCTACAGGTCTTTTTTTACAAGTATATTGGCGGTCAGTATTCTATTTTACTTCCACGATGTAACAGAATTTAGTTTTATTCAAATTTCAAGAACGTTTACCGCAGCAATACTAGGCGTTATTGGTCTCTTTAGCATGCTAACTGTTTTTAAAAAAGCTTCTCTACAATGGGTCGCTATTTATAATTTGTTAGGAATTAGTTTTACAATATTATATTTATGGCTTTTTAAAGAGTTAGACATAAAGACCTCTTTGATGGGGATTTCCATAATCACAACGGGTTTTGTCTTCTATGTATATACAAATAAAAACAGTACCTTAAAAATCAATCTAAAGCAGCACCTATTACTGATTCTAATGACCCTTTGTTTTGGAACGGCAACAATTCTTAATTGGGAAAACTTAAACCAAAAAATCCCTGCAATATTCATCATTGCAAATCAAGAAATACTTGTTTTTATTAGTGGCACAATCCTTCTTTTTTTACAAAAAAAACTCAGGAAACCGCTTCAACTAGTAGCAATTTTACAAAAATATTTCTATCGGGTTTTACTCATGAGTATCGTTATCTTATTGGGACTTCTTTTTAGTTTTTTAGGATTAGAAATTACAAACCCAATCATTTCTGGTGTTTTATTTTTAGCCAGTCCCTTGACCACTATTTTATTTAGCGCCTATTTCTTTAAAGAAAAAATAAAAGTTATTGATTGGATTGCTATCGTTGTGATTGCTTTTGGCTGCTTTTTACTCCACTTACAAACCACTTAGCAGAAAAAAATCTAAAAATTGCTGTATCTTTAGAATATCTTTTTCAAAAAACACAACCTTATGAAATATTTATATCTTTTATTTTTATGTGCTACAACAACACTACTAAGTCAAACAGATCAAAAAATATATGACATTATCGAAGCTGTTTCTGAAGATCGAATAAAAGCAGATATAAAAATATTGACAGAGTTCGGTACCCGAAATACGTTTTCAGATACGCTTTCTACATCACGCGGAATTGGAGCTGCCAGACGCTGGATTAAAAACACTTTTAAAGGCATTTCTGTAGATTGTGGTGATTGTATCAATGTCTTTTATCAAAAAGACCTCGTAACTACGGAAATGAGCAAAAGAGTTCCACACGATGCTTGGATTGTAAATGTCATTGCCATTCAAAAAGGGACAAAATATCCGAACAAATATATCATTATGAGTGGAGACATTGACTCTAGGAATAGCGACGGATCTAATTTTACAAAAGATGCTCCTGGCGCAAATGACAATGCTTCTGGAATGGCAGGAACAATAGAAGCTGCCAGAGTTTTATCAAAATATAAATTTGAAAATAGTATTATATACGTAGGACTATCTGGAGAAGAACAAGGCTTATTTGGCGGAGCAGGCTTAGCAAAATATGCCAAAGAAAAAGGGTGGGAAATCATTGGTGTTTTAAATAATGATATGATTGGGAACATTACCGGAGTAGATGGTGTCATCGACAACAGGGCCTTCAGAATTTTTTCAGAACCTGTACCAGCGAATGAAACAGAAAGACAGAGAAGAATGCGTCGTTTTTATGGTGGCGAAGTAGACGGAATCTCCCGTCAATTGGCCAGATACACGCATAAAACAGTTCGTACTTACATGCCCGAAATGAATCCAATGATGATTTATCGATTAGATCGTTTTGGTCGAGGAGGACATCACAGGCCTTTCAATGATTTAGGTTATGCAGGAATTAGAATTATGGAAGCGCATGAAAACTATACACAGCAACATCAAGATATTAGAACAGAAAACGGCATTTCATATGGCGATACGTTTGAACATGTGAATTTTGGGTATGCAAAAAAACTAACCACCGTTAATGCAATTACAATGGCCAGCTTAGCATTGGCACCTCCAGCTCCAGAAACGGTTTCAATTGGTGGAATTGTACAAGCGTCTGCAAAATTAAAATGGAGTAAAGTTACTGGTGCAAAAGGATATAAAATCTACTGGAGAGATACCACATCTCCCACTTGGGATCATAGCAGGTATGTGGAAGATACCCAATTTACTTTGGACGGAATCGTGATTGACAATTTCTTTTTTGGGGTCGCTGCTGTTGGTAAAAACGGACATGAAAGCGTGGTTGTTTTTCCGAATAAAATTATGCGATAATGCAAGAAAAGGAATCGTTTTACTTTAAAAATGATACCGAATGGCGGAAATGGCTCTCTAAAAACCATGATACATCAGAAGGAATTTATTTGATCTTTTATAAAGTTGAAAACGAAGAAGCATCAATGCGATGGGAAGAAGCAGTAAAAGTAGCACTTTGTTATGGGTGGATTGACGCTACCGTTAAAAGCCTAGGAAACGGAAAGCGAAGACAGTATTTCTGCAAACGAAACACAAAAAGCGTTTGGAGTGCATTGAACAAAAAACACATTCAAGAATTAACAACCAAAAAATTACTACATCAAAGTGGCTTAGAGAGTATCAATATCGGAAAACAAAATGGTTCTTGGACTGCTTTGGATGCTGTTGAAAAAGGAATCATTCCAGAAGATTTACAAGTTGAATTCAATCAAAATAAAACAGCTTTCACCAATTACAATCGTTTTGCACCCAGCTACAGAAAAAGCTACCTGTATTGGCTCAATCAAGCAAAAAGAGATGCGACAAGAAAAAACCGAATTATAGAAATAATTCGGCTTTGTTCTAAAAATATTAAATCCAGAAATACCTGGTAAATGATTATAAACCGCTCATAAAACTTCCGTAAGGATCTTTAAACTGAGTTCCTTCTGCATATCTGTGTTTGCTTAATTTATTGAATTCAACCAATGCCCAGAGCACAAATTCCTTCACAAAATAAGCGTCTTTTTTATTCATATTGGGCTGGTATTTCTCTAAGAAATCATTTAATGGTTTTATTTTATTGAGCTCCTTTTTATATACCTTATCCGTATATTCATCCAACAATTCAAAATCTTCATCTGCATTAAAGAACCAAGAAACAATGTCATCATAAGGTGATTCTTCTTCTTGCTTTTCCAATTTTTTAATTACTGGAAAATACGTTGGAAATAAGGTTTTAATCGCTTTCTTAATTAAATTTTCAGCAACTACTTGCGCGCCTTCTTGCTCCCCTTCATAGACCAATTCTACCTTTCCTGTAATGGCAGGAATGATACCATCAAAATCACTCAAACGAATCATTGTTTTTTCTTCACCAGAGAGTAACACTCTTCGTTCAGCTGTGCTTAGTAGATTTTCGTAAGCTGAAATACTTAAACGGGCACTCACCCCACTTTTAGGATCGATATATTCACTTTCTCTCGCCTCAAAAACAATTTGCTCTAACAAATCTTTGGCTAGTTCTGGAACTTGAATACCTGCTTGTTGAGCACTTCCATTATTAGCTTCTTGCTGTGTTATTTTTTTAGCAGTTTCAATATCTTCTGGATAGTGTGTTAAAATTTGAGAACCTATTCGATCCTTTAACGGCGTTACAATACTTCCTCTGTTTGTATAATCTTCTGGGTTGGCTGTAAACACAAATTGCATATCTAAAGGTAATCGCAATTTAAATCCCCTAATTTGAATATCTCCTTCTTGCAAAATATTAAACAATGCAACCTGAATTCTTGCTTGTAAATCCGGCAACTCGTTAATTACAAAAATACATCGATTTGCTCTCGGAATCATTCCATAATGAAGCACACGATCATCAGCATAACTCAGTTTTAAATTCGCCGCTTTTATAGGATCTACGTCTCCAATAAGATCGGCAACAGTTACATCTGGCGTTGCTAGTTTTTCTGCAAAACGTGCAGCTCTGTGTAGCCAAAAAATAGGGGTTTTGTCTCCTTTTTCTTCTATCAACTCGGTTGCAAATCTCGAAATTGGATGCAAAGGATCGTCATTAATTTCAGATCCCTCAACTACAGGTATGTATTCGTCTAACAAATTGACCATTAACCTTGCCAATCGTGTTTTTGCTTGTCCTCGCAAACCTAATAAATTAATATTATGCCTGCTTAAAATAGCACGTTCTAATTCTGGAATCACTGTATTTTCATAACCATAAACTCCTTTAAAAACTGTTTCCTTACTCATCATTTTGCTAATGAGGTTTTCTCTTAACTCGTCTTTAATCGATTTTGATTGATATCCCGATTTTCTTAATGCTCCTAATGTTGTAATCTTACTTATATTCATATATTTTATTATCTGAAACCAATATTGTTTCTGTTTTTTTTATCCTTTAATACTCTTTTTTCGATTCGTTTCATAGTCTTCAAAAATCATTTCACCCAAACCTTTTAAACCGGTATAAAATGCTTTCCCTTGATTTGCTTTTGCGAATGCACTTACAAATTGCATGAGGTACGGATCTTTTGCAATCATAAAAGTGGTGATTGGAATGTGTAGTTTTCTAGCCTGTTGTGCCATCGCATAACATTTATTTACAATATATGGATCCAATCCGTTACTGTTTTTATAGTATTGACCGTCAGGCAAGCGCAAACAACTTGGTTTCCCGTCCGTGATCATAAAAATTTGCTTGTTAGTGTTTCGTTTTCTTCTGAGTAAATCCATCGCAAGATTTAAACCTGCAACTGTGTTTGTATGATAAGGCCCCACTTGTAAATATGGCAAATCTTTAATTTTAATAGACCAAGCGTCGTTTCCAAAGACAATAATATCTAGAGTATCTTTTGGGTATCGCGTAGTAATTAATTCTGCCAATGCCATCGCTACTTTTTTGGCTGGCGTAATTCTGTCTTCACCATATAAAATCATTGAATGACTAATGTCTATCATCAGCACAGTACTCATTTGGCTTTTGTGAAGTGTTTCTTCTACCACCAAATCATTTTCTGTCAAATAAAAATCATCAATACCATTGTTAATCTGTGAGTTTCGAATACTTTCTGTGATAGATACTTTATCCAAAGCATCGCCAAATTGGTAATTTCTAAAATCACCAGTATGCTCATCACCCATTCCAGGAGATTTGCTTTTATGGCTTCCAGAACCACTCCTTTTTATCTTTCCAAAAATATGATTTAACGCTTGCTGACGAATAGCGCGTTCTGTTTTGGGTGTTATTTTTGTAGCTCCTAACCCATCTCCATCTATTTCCTTTTTTATAAACCCTTTCTTTGTAAGATCTTTGATAAAATCGTCAATTGTATATGCTTCAGTAGTAAGTTTATATTCTTTGTCTAAAGAGCGTAACCAATCAATTGCTTCATCAAAATCACCCGAAGTATGTGTGATTAATTCTTTGAAAATTTCAAATAACATTTCAAAAGGAGATTGATTTTCTGCTTCATAAGATTTAAAGATAAAACCTTTTCTTTCTGTCTTTTTTTTCATCAGGATAAAAATACGGATTATTCTACGCTTACAAAAAAATCATAGACGAATATATCAAGTAAATTTTAAAAAAATTTGTAACAAATCAGCAACACTTCCGTGACATTTTATATATTTTTACGTTATGGCAAACATATTGATTACAGGCGGCACAGGATTGGTAGGCAAAAGGCTTACTGCGTTTTTAATAAAAAAGAAACACACCATCCGAGTTTTGAGCAGAAACCCTTCTTCAAAAAATGAATATAAATGGGACGTTCCCAACAACTATATTGATGAAGGAGCATTGCATAATTTAGACTATATCATTCATTTGGCAGGTGCTGGAATTGCAGACAAACGCTGGACTGCAGAACGAAAAAAAGTAATTATAGATAGTAGAGTTGCCACTGCCAATCTCTTATTCTCAAAGATAAAAACGTTGAAGATCCCTTTAAAAGGATTTATTTCCGCCTCTGGAAGTAATTACTACGGCGCAAAAACAACCGATACGATCTATACCGAGACGGACAATGCGGGTAACGATTTTTTAGGCAAGGTTTGTCTTCAATGGGAAAATGCAGCCTATCAGTTTAATGATTTAAAAATACCCGTAACCCTTTTAAGAACGGGCATCGTCTTGTCTAAAAAAGGAGGCGCACTCCAAAAAATGAAAACGCCGATCATCTCCCCTTTAGGTTCAGGAAAACAATACTTGTCATGGATTCACCTTGACGACTTGTGCAATTTATATATCCATGCAATTGAGCAAAATATGACGGGAGTTTTCAATGCAGTTGCACCCAATTTTCAGACCAGTAAATCCTTTTCTAAAATATTGGCTAAAAGTATCAAAAGGCCTTACCTACCCATTGCAGTACCTGAATTTTTACTGAAACTTGTTTTTGGAGAATTGGCCGTCATTCTTTTGGAGGGGAGTAGATTATCTTCTAAAAAAATAACAGCAACCAGTTTCCAATTTGAATTTAAGACAGCCTCAGAAGCTTTTACTAACTTATTTCAAAAATAAATTTTTACTGCTTTTTATCAATTCAAAAAAAACGTAACTTGCTGAATTAAATTTTCAGAAATTATGAAATCACTTTCAATAAACGGAAAAAAAATTTCCATAGAAGCTCAAGATGAGATGCCATTACTTTGGGCTATTAGAGACATTATTGGCTTAACGGGTACCAAATTCGGATGCGGAGTTAGTCAATGCGGTGCTTGCTCCGTATTAATCAACGGCAACTTAACAAAATCTTGCAGCATTCCAGTTTCCTATGCAGAAGGAAAAGAAATTTTCACTATTGAAGGTTCTTCAGAGAATTTAGAGTTTCTAAGAGAGGCCTGGAATGAAGGTAATGTACCCCAATGTGGCTATTGTCAATCTGGGCAATTAATTGCCGCTACTGCTTTATTAGACAACACAGTAAAACCCACAAATGAGGACATCGACAAGGCCATGAGTGGCAATATTTGTCGATGTGGCACCTATACTCGAATTAGAAAAGCAATTCACAAAGCAGTTGAACTTAAAACGAATACACATGGCTAAGATTCAAAACTTAAGTAGACGAAACTTTGTAAAAGTATTCGGATTGGCAACAGGAGGAATTCTTTTAGGATGCATTACAACTGGAGACAAAAAAGATTTTATTCCAAAATTGACAGGCGAAAACGAGTTTGCCCCCAATCTTTTTATCAACATTAAAAAAGATGGGAATATCACTTTAATTGCATCTCGTTCTGAAATGGGACAAGGAATCCGGACTTCTTTGGCCTCGGCAATTGCAGACGAGTTAGAAGCCGACTGGGGTTATATCTATGTGGAACAAGCAATAGGTGACGAAAAATATGGAAATCAAAACACAGATGGTTCTCGAAGTGTAAGAACCCTATTGGAACCCATGCGTAAAATGGGCGCAACTGCAAAAATGATGCTAATTGCTGCGGCAGCACAAAAATGGAATGTTCCAAAAAACGAATGCATCGCCGACAACCACTATGTAGTGAATACCAAAACGAATGAGAAAATTTTCTTTGGCGATTTGGTGGAAGAAGCATCAAAAATCACCCTTTCGGAATCTGAGGAAATCACACTAAAGGAAACCAAAAATTTTAAATATATTGGAAAGACCCTGAAAAGTGTTGATCTAAAAGACTTTACACACGGAACTGCAGTTTATGGTATTGACAAAAGAATTCCGAATATGAAGTTTGCAGCCATTGCACGATGTCCTGTTACTTTTGGAACGGTAAAAAGTGTCGACAAGTCTGCAGCTGAAGAGACTGCTGGTGTTGAAAAAATCATCCAAATGGATCGAATGATTCCTCCTACTGGAAAATTTTTCGGAATGTTGGGCGGTGTTGCAGTCATTGCCAATAATACTTGGGCTGCTTTTCAAGGGAAATTAAACTTAGAAATTGATTGGGATCTTGGCGATAACAAAGAGTATGATACCGATACTTACAATAAAAAAATTAACGATCGTCTTCAAGAAAACGGGAAATTAGTTCCTGGGAGTCGTGGAAATATTACGACTGCATTTAAAGAAAGTGAACAAATCGTTGAGGCTAGCTACCATGTACCGCACTTAGTGCACGCACCTATGGAAGTACCCAATGCTACTGCTTGGTTTCAGGAAGACCGTTGCGAAGTATGGGCACCCGTGCAAGATCCGCAAACGGCAAGAAGTGAAATTGCGCACTTCTTCAATTTAAAAATTCAAAATGTAACGGTAAACGTTACTTTTTTAGGAGGTGGCTTTGGACGAAAATCAAAGTCAGATTTTGTTGTAGAGGCAGTCGCTTTATCTAAAGAAATAAATGCTCCTGTTCAGGTAGTTTGGACACGTGAAGATGACATACAACATAGTTTTTACCATTCTTCAAGCACACAAACTATTAAAGGTTCGCTAGACAAAAAAGGACAGGTTTCGGGTTGGCTGCACAAAGTTGCTTTCCCTTCTATCGTTTCTAGCTTTAAGCCATTATCAGATTATGCTTCTGGTTTTGAATTGGGACAAGGATTTATTAACAACCCTTATGAGATTGAAAATTTTAGATTTGAAAATGCAAAAGCAGAAGCTCATTTACGAATCGGCTGGATGCGATCTGTCATTCATATTCATAGTGGATTTGGAATCAATTCTTTTGTGGATGAATTGGCAGCAAAAGCAAACAAAGATCCTTTATTATTTCATTTAGAATTACTAGGAAAAGATCGAATTATTCAAGGAAAATCAGAATTTCCTTTTGATTCAAAACGATTCAAAAATGTTTTAAGGACTGTTACTGAAAAAGCAAATTGGGGTATGAAATTACCTGAAGGCCATGGCTTAGGTTTGGCCGTTCATTATAGTTTTTATAGTTATGTTGCAACTGTTGTAGAGGTCTCCTCAAAAGAGGATAAAATAAAAGTGGAAAACATTTGGACTGCTATCGATTGTGGATTGGTATTGAATAAAGATAATGTTAAAAATCAATTAGAAGGCGCTGCCATTTTTGGAATGTCGTTTACTTTGTTTGGGAAAATTACTGCCAAAGAAGGTGCTATTGAACAGAGTAACTTTCATGATTATCCAATGACGCGCATGAAAGATACACCAAACATTGACATCACCATTATTGACAATATGGAAACTGCACCAACAGGTGTTGGAGAACCTGGAGTTCCTGTTATTGCTCCTGCGATCTGTAATGCTATTTTTAATGCAACTGGAAAACGAGTGAGAACATTGCCTTTAATTGACTTAGGAATGGTGTAAACATAGTTCGTAATACGATAATAAAAAAGCGCAACTTTCACAAGTTGCGCTTTTTTAATTTCTTCTACATTTTTAAACTCTAAAACTTGTACTCCCCTAAAGGTTTTGGAAAATCTTCTGGGTTTGCCGCTAAGTGATATCTTGGATCATCAATACCTTCTTCTATAATTCCTGTAAATATCGGGCTTGCCTTATATAGTAAGATTTTACAATCCTTACTTAAGTGTTTTAGTTTTATATTTTTGCCTTCCGCTTGATATTTTTCAACCAAAGCAAAAATCGCTTCAATTGCAGAGTGATCTGAAATACGTGCTTCCACAAAATCAATTTCTACGCTTGTTGGGTCGTTTTTAACATCAAATTTCTCATTAAAATCAGTGATACTACCAAAAAAGAGAGGACCCCAGATTTCATAAACTTTGGTTCCGTCTGCTTTAAAACGTTTTCTGGCTCTAATTTTCTTTGCACTCGTCCAAGCAAAAGAGAGTGCAGAAATAATGACTCCTACAAATACGGCAATCGCCAAGTCAAAGAAAACAGTCACTGCAGAAACAATGATTAGTACAAAAGCATCTGACATTGGTATTTTCTTTAAAATTCTAAAGCTAGACCAAGCAAATGTTTCAATAACCATCATAAACATCACTCCTACCAATGCGGCAATAGGAACTTGTTCAATATACGTATCTGCAAATAAAATAAAGGTAAGCAGCGTTAATGCCATCATAACACCAGACAAGCGTCCACGACCACCGGCATTGATATTAATCACTGTTTGTCCAATCATCCCACAACCACCTGTTCCTCCAAAGACACCACTTACAATGTTTCCAGCTCCTTGAGCAACACATTCTTTATTTCCGTTTCCTCTAGATTCTGTTAATTCATCGACTAAATTCATGGTCATTAAGGTTTCAATTAAACCAACCGATGCCGCTAAAAATGCATATGGTGCAATAAATTTTAAGGTATCTAAATTAAAAGGCAAGTTGCTCCACAGTTCTAATACGTTTAATTTACTTGAAATTTCATCAATCCCATTTAAACCAGCTCCACCTCCATCTCTAATGAAATCCCCGACATTAATAGAACTCAATCCTCCAAAAATTGAAATTAGAGTAACAATAAAAATAGCGGTTAATGCTGCTGGAATCTTTGTGGTTAGTTTCGGTAACCCCCAAACTATAAGCATAGTTAGTAGCACCAAACCAATCATTGTATATAATTTTTTTCCTTCCATAGAGGATTTTACGACTCCACTATCTTTTACAGAATAAAAACCATCTTCTGACGCATTAAAAAGAACTTTTTTTGTTTTTACATCAAAAACCTGGCCTTCTGATACTACGAATTGTTCTTCGTTAGTACTGCTGTTTTTAACAGAATTACCATTGATTGTATATAATACGGTATTAGAAGCTAAATCTTTTACTTGGTTATTAGATATCTTGTAAACCAATTCTTTCGACTGGGTATTCCGCATATTTTGGCCAAAAAAATCTTTTTTATTTTCTTTGAACATGCCTAATTGTGCCATAAAAATAACGATGGCTAAACCGTTTACAAACCCCATCATTACGGAATGTGGAATTAAACGAACAAATTTACCCAGTTTAAAAACACCTGCAAAAACTTGTATAACCCCCATTAAAACAACGGCGGCTAATAAATAAAAATACCCCATGTTTTCAACAGGACAATCAAACAGCAATCCCTTTGCATGTCCCTCCTGTATCATGGTTACAAAAATAACTGCAACGGCACCTGCTGCACCAGAAATCAACCCCGGTCTTCCGCCAAAAAAAGCAGAAATAATTCCTACTACAAAAGCACCAAATAAAGCTACAATAGGACTTATTTGAGCAACAAAAGCAAAAGCAACAACTTCTGGAATCATTGCCAATGAAACTGTAATTCCTGCTAAAATATCATCTTTAGCGTTTGGTGTTATCTTTTTTATAAATTCAGTCATAATTTTTTAATCACTTTTAGAAGTCGGCAAAGATAGTAGGTTTTTTAATTGTATCCTTGTAAGTCTAAGTATTTGTTATAAACCAATTTAATGTTGGCATAGCTGTTTTGTAGGGCTTTTAAAGTAGCTGTTTTATTTTTAAAAACAACTTGAGTTATACCCTCTTCTTCTTGCGGTTGTAGGACACCTTCAAAGTTTGAATGCATTAAAAACCAATGTGTTTTTTTGAGGCACTTTTCATTTCGATAAAAATAATGGTAGGTGGTTGTTAAAAATTGATCAATGGAAAGGTTTTCAATACCACACTCTTCAGCAACCTCTCTGAGTGCAGTTGTTTCTAGGGTTTCTCCCTTTTCAATCATCCCTTTAGGCAGGTCCCACATTCCATTTCTATAAATGAATAAAATTTCTTTTTGCGGGTTTAAAACCAACCCTCCAGCAGCAGTAACCATTTTGAAGTTCTCAAAAAAAAGTGCGGTAGATTTCTCTAAATTGACACACAAAAAAAGCACCTCTTTTGTGGGATTGGCAATTATGTTTTGTACAAATTCTTCAACACATGTGTTTTCAAACAAGTACACTGGTAACTTATTTTCTTTTGGTAAAGAATCTGTTAAGATAATTAGACTATCATTTACAAAAACTTTATACATTTGCAGCATGATTTTAAACAAAGATACAGCAAAAAAAACCGCTGAACTTTTATTGCAAATTAAGGCGATAAAACTAAGTCCAAATGAACCTTTTAACTGGGCCTCAGGATGGAAATCGCCAATATATTGCGACAATAGAATTACACTTTCTTACCCTGCCGTGAGGGTTTTTCTAAAAGAAGAAATTGCAAAAATAGTAGAACAACAACACGGAAAACCAGACGTAATTGCAGGTGTCGCTACGGGGGCTATTGCTATTGGTATTTTGGTGGCGCAAGAATTGGGTGTTCCTTTTATATATGTGAGACCAGAGCCAAAAAGTCATGGACGCAAAAACCAAATTGAAGGTCATTTAGAAAGCGGTCAAAACGTGGTGGTTATTGAAGATTTAATAAGCACCGGTAAAAGCAGTTTGAATGCTGTTGCTGCATTAAAAAAAGCAGGCGCTGTTGTGAAAGGTATGGTGGCTATATTTACCTATGGCTTTGAAGTAGCTGACACTAATTTTGAAGAGAAAAATGTTACTTTAACAACTTTGAGTAACTATGATAATTTACTAGAGCAAGCTTCTGATAGCAGTTACATTTCGGAAAATGAAATTGAAACACTTCAAGAATGGAGAAAAAACCCAAGTAGCTGGAAACAATAAAAAAAGGACCATGAACATTGAAGGAACAAAAGTAACAACGCAAAAATCTGCCAAAGAAATCTTTACTTTTTTTACAGAATTATCGAATTTCGAAAACTTAATGCCCGAAAATATTCAAAAATTTGAAGTGGACGGCGATTCGTTTATTTTTGGTTTGAAAGGGATGCCAGAAATTAGACTGGTTTTAAAAGATAAAACGGAGTATTCTAATATTACCTTAGGTGCAGCTAGTAGTAAATTGCCTTTTACATTGGCCGCAAACATTGAAGAAGTTTCAGAAAGCTCAAGTACGGTGCAACTTCAATTTGAGGGTGAATTTAATGCAATGATGGCAATGATGATTAAAGCTCCATTGACAAAGTTTGTAAATACGCTTACCAATAATATAGCAAAACTTTAAGCAAAGGAAACTTCTTTAATTCCAAATTCTTGGATAGAATCATCATCCAACAAAATTTGTAATTTTCCTTCGGAAGAAACTCCTTTAATAATTCCCATAAATAAAACGTTCTCTCGGTTCTTAAATGTCGTTGGAACGTTTTTTTTGTACAACAAATCCAAGTACTGTGCTTCTAACAATTGAAACTGACCTTCATTTAAAAGTGTTAATTTCGATTGTAATCGCTGCAACAACAATTGAAGTGTATCCTGTAAATTGGTCTCTTTTTGCAAACACTTTTTAATTGAAATTGCCTTCCTCGAAAATACTGGAAAGGATTCTTGATTTACATTCAATCCAATTCCGATAATTGCAGCTTGTATTTTTTGTTCTTTTAGGGTGTTTTCAATTAAAATACCTGAAATTTTATCGTTCCCTACCAAAATATCATTGGGCCATTTTATCTGTAAATTTGGAATTTCTAAGTACTTAAGCACTTCTAAAACAGCAAGACTCACTGCAAAATTTAAATACTTTTGATGTTTTACTTGTAGCCCCGAAAAAGAGGCGTAAGTACTGAATGTTAGATTTTTACCTAACTCAGAAACCCATGAACCTGCTTGTTGCCCTCTCCCTTTTTTTTGTTCTTTTGCAATAACAGTTGTGAAATTCTCTAAGGCAGTGGTACGTGCCAAATCTTTTAAAAAAGAATTGGTAGAATCGATGGCATCAAGTTTGATTATTTTCAAGTGTTAAATAATGTGTAAACTAGTTCAATATTACACAAAAAAGTGACAAAAAAACAATAACTTTGCGTAATAATTTATAAATTTTAATGACCAAAAAGAAAATCAATACAGACGAGCTAATCGCTGTGATTATAAAAGGAATTGACAATGTTAAGGGAGAAGACATTCAATTATTAGACTTAAGAGAAATTGAGAACACTGTATGTGATTATTTCATCATTTGTTCAGGGAACTCAAACACACAAGTAAATGCAATTTCTGGATCTGTCCAGAAAACGGTTTCTAAGGAAATCAAAGATAAACCATGGCACATAGAAGGTCAAAACAATTCTGAATGGATTTTAATGGACTACGTAAATGTTGTTGTACATGTTTTTCAAAAACACGTTCGCGAATTTTATGACATCGAAAGCCTTTGGGGTGACGCAAAAATTACAGAAATAAAATCTTAACAAACACATTTCATTTTTTAGAATATGAGTGAATCGAATAAAGAGAATAAACCAAAATCCCCGAAAGCAAAATTTAGTTCATACTGGATTTATGGAGCTGTTTTTATAGCCCTAATCGTGTTTCAGTTTTTAAATTCTGATGCTTTAGCTTCTAAAAGTTTGTCAAAAAATAAATTTGAGAAAATTTTAAATGATAATGAAATTGAAAAGATTTTAGTTGTTAATAATACGACAGCTCAAATTTATTTAACTGAAGATGCATTAGCTAAAAACAAATATAAAGAACACAAAACAGGTACTTTTTACAAACCTGGCTCTCCAATTTTTGAATACAACTTTGGAGATCAGCAAAACTTCGAGAATGAAGTTCGCAACGCTAAAGAGAAAAACAAGTTGTCTGTGGATATGCGAAACGATACTCGGACCAGTATTGTTGAAAGCATCTTTAATTATTTACCTTTCATCTTGTTAATTGGTGTTTGGTTATTTTTCATGAAAAGAATGTCTGGCGGCGGTGGCGCTGGTGGTGGTGGTGGACAAATTTTTAATATTGGAAAATCGAAAGCAAAACTTTTTGACAAAGACACCAAAGTAAAAACTACTTTCGAGAATGTAGCAGGATTGGAAGGGGCAAAAGAAGAGGTACAAGAAATTGTAGACTTCTTAAAACACCCAGAAAAATATACCGCATTAGGAGGAAAAATACCAAAGGGAGCTTTACTTGTAGGGCCTCCTGGAACTGGTAAAACACTTTTAGCAAAGGCGGTTGCAGGAGAAGCAGGAGTTCCTTTCTTTTCTTTGTCTGGATCTGATTTTGTAGAAATGTTTGTTGGAGTTGGTGCCTCTCGTGTGAGAGACTTATTTAAACAAGCACAACAAAAATCACCTTCTATTATTTTTATTGATGAAATTGATGCAATTGGTAGAGCTCGTGGTAAAAACAGCATGACCGGTGGTAACGATGAACGAGAAAATACTTTAAATCAATTACTGACAGAAATGGACGGTTTTGGAACCGATACCAATGTTATAGTTATAGCTGCAACGAACAGAGCTGATGTTTTAGACAAAGCTTTAATGCGTGCAGGACGTTTTGATCGTCAAATTTATGTTGATTTACCAGACATTAATGAGCGAAAAGAAATTTTTGACGTTCATATAAAGCCCTTGAAATTAGGAGAAGATGTAAAAGTTGGTTTCTTAGCACAACAAACTCCAGGTTTCTCTGGTGCAGACATTGCAAACATGTGTAATGAAGCTGCTTTGATCGCAGCACGACATGACAAAAAAGCAATAGAACATCAAGATTTCCTAGATGCTGCTGATCGAATTGTTGGTGGGTTAGAAAAGAAAAACAAAGTAATTACACCTAAAGAGAAGAAAACAATTGCTTTTCATGAAGCTGGTCACGCTACGGTAAGTTGGATGTTGGAACATGCTGCACCACTAGTTAAAGTGACCATTGTACCTAGAGGACAATCTTTAGGTGCTGCTTGGTATTTGCCAGCTGAAAGAATGATAGTGCAAACGGAGCAAATGTTAGATGAAATGTGTGCTACCTTGGGAGGTAGAGCTGCAGAGAAAATTATTTTCAATAAAATCTCAACAGGTGCATTAAGTGATCTAGAAAAAGTAACCAAACAAGCGAGAGCAATGGTTACAGTATATGGTTTGAATGAAGAGATTGGTAACATTACATATTACGACTCTTCTGGAAATGATGCATTTGTAAAACCATACAGTGAAGAAACTTCTAAAACAATTGATAGAGAAATTTCTAAAATGATTGAAGCTCAATATGTAAGAGCAATCGAATTATTAAGCAATCATAAAGAAAAACTAACCATTTTAGCAGAATTACTTTTAGAAAAAGAAGTGATTTTTAAAGATGATTTAGAAAAGATATTTGGAAAAAGACCTTTTGATGTTGAAATTCAGCCCCTGAAGGAAGAGAAAATAAAAAAAGAAAAAGACGTAGCTATTGAACCAGTAGAAGAAAATCCTGGCGAATAATTTAACGGTTTAATTTTAGTAATGAATTTTCTCAAAAAACTACTCTACAGACAATCATTTGAAGATGAGCAAACCATGAACAAGGAGGTTTCTTTATCTTTAGATGATTTATTTGTACATAATTTTCTTTCCAAAGGCGGGAAGTTCCTATACTGTTCAAATACGGAGGAAGTAATTTCAAACTTAAAAAGTATTCTTGTTGAAAATAACTGGGAACAACTTCGACTTTTAGACCTCTCTCTTTTAAAATACTTAGATAAAGAAACGAAAACATCAGAAATAGATCAGGCATTGCCAGTTTTTACTTCTTGCGAACATTTAATTGCAGACAAAGGAGATATTCTGTTTTCTTCAAACCAGTTGAAAAGTAAAAAAATTACTGAATTTTCGGAAAATTTCATCATTTATGCAAGTACAAGTCAGATTGTTAATGATACTGGCCAGGGACTAACAGGTATTAAAACAAGCTCTAAAAAAAACTTACCAACCAATATAAGTGCTATAAAAAATTATACTCTCAAAAAAAGTGATGATAATTTTTTAAACTACGGCAACAGTAACTCAAAAAACTTATATTTGCTGCTATTCGAAGATTTATAATATGCGCAACCTTTTAAGAAGAAGTTTCTCTGGAATTATTTTTGTTTTTCTTTTTGTTTCCGCTATTCTTTATTCTAAAGAATCATTTGTAATCCTAACAGCTATTTTTGCAGTAGTTTCAATTTGGGAATTTCACAAAATCATTAATTTTAAAAGTTTTGCATCCTATCTATTTTTTGCTGCGGCTGTTTTCCTTTTATTAAAAAATTCTGATAATTACGCTGTGGTTGGAATTTTAGGAATAAATATTATCTCATCACTTTTTTTAATCTATCAATTAATTTCAAAAAAAGAAATTTCTTACAAGGATGATCGTTCAAAAATGGGACTCACCATTCGGTACATTGTCTTTTCTTTTTGTTTTCTAATTTTAATCCCCTTTCAAGGAGATCAGTACAATCCATATACCGTTTTAAGCATCTTAATCCTTATTTGGACGAATGATAGTTTTGCTTTTATTGTGGGTAAAAATTTAGGCAAACGAAAATTATTTGTTTCTATCTCTCCTAAAAAAACGATTGAAGGTTTTTTTGGTGGACTGGTGTTCTCAATCGCTACAGGATATCTCATTTCTATCTATATAACAGACTACAGTTTACTAGACTGGATTGTGATTGCTTTAATTGTTTCTGTTATTGGCACAATAGGAGATTTAATAGAATCAAAATTTAAAAGGCAAGCTAACGTAAAAGACAGTGGTACAATAATGCCAGGTCATGGAGGGATTTTAGACAGATTTGATAGTTTGTTATTTGTTGCTCCGTTTGTATATTTGTATATCAACTTTATAATATAATTCATGATTCGTTTTCACAAAGAAGGTTATAAGATTATTGTAGTTTCATTACTACTAACTGTTGCTGGGGTATTACTTGCAGAAAAATTTATTGAAATTGCATGGGTGGCAAAAAGCATTCAGGTTTTAATTTTAGGTTTTTTAATCATAATTTTGCAATTTTTCAGAAATCCTAAAAGAAATACTACACTTAATGAAAATCACATTATAGCACCTGTTGACGGTAAAGTTGTGGTAATTGAGGAGGTTGAAGAACCAGAATATTTTAAAGATAGAAGATTACAAGTTTCTATTTTCATGTCACCGATTAATGTGCACGTTACTCGCTACGCAATGAGTGGTGCTGTAAAGTACAGCAAATACCACCCAGGGAAATATTTGGTTGCGTGGCATCCAAAAGCATCTACAGAAAATGAAAGAACTTCAATCGTGTTAGAAAATAGTTCTTTTGGTGAAATTTTATACCGTCAAATTGCTGGGGCATTGGCAAAGAGAATTGTAAACTACGCAAAAGAAGGTGATGAAGTTGTGCAAGGTACAGATGCTGGCTTTATCAAATTTGGATCAAGAGTAGATCTTTACTTACCTTTAAACACGAAATTGGCAGTTAAGCTAGGTGATGTTGTAAAAGGAGGAACTCAGGTAATTGCAGAAAAAAAGTAAAAATGTTAGATGATTTAGACAAAGAGTTTGTAAAATCTTTCGAGAGAATATCTTGTCTAAAAAAAGCCGTTGCGCCTGATGTGATGCTAAAATTGTATGCTTTTAATAAGCAAGCCAATTTTGGAAATAATTTTTCTTTTAACAGCGGACTAAATGTTAGAAATGCATTTAAATTTAATGCATGGATGCAATTAAAAGACATGTCTGCGACAGAGGCAAAAAAAGAATATATAAAATTAGCAAATACTATTATCAATCCAAAAAAAAAAGTCATGAAAAATCCAATACTATGTAGTGTTCTCCTTATAACTATAGTTTATTTTTCGGGGTGTAAATCTGAATCGAAATCAGAAACCGTTATCGCCCCTCTAAAAGAGGTCGTAAAATCTTCAGCGAAGTTTTCTTTAGCTGCTGCTAAAAACGACATTGGTTGGACTGCTTATAAAACTACCGAAAAAATCCCTGTAAATGGGCAATTTAAAAAAGTAAACATTACCGCTAATGGTGATGGAAACACCATAAAGGAGGCAATTCACAATACCTCTTTTTCTATCCCTGTAAGTAGTATTTTTACAAAAGATAGTAGTAGAGATTATAAGATTAGAAAATTCTTTTTCAGTTTTATGGATACCTCTTTATTATCAGGTACACTAGAGATTTCATCGATATCAACTGGAATTGCAACGATTAAAATGAATGGCATTACAGACAAAGTTCCGTTTGAATATACTATTATTGACAATGTGTTTTCAATGAAATCTACCTTAGACATTAACAAATGGAATGCAAAAGCAGCGATTGCTTCGTTGAATAAAGTTTGTGAAGAACTTCATAAAGGTGCGGATGGTGTTTCTAAAACTTGGGACGAAGTTACTTTAAACATAACTTCTACTTTTTAGGGGTTTACTGAAGAATTAATAGACTTTAAAGATCGGTAATCTTAAGTGTGCTTTTTCATAATGGGCTGTTTTTTGATACACAAAAGACAATTGAGCTCTTAGACTGTTCGCAAATTTCTCTTCCGATTTTATTTTCTCTTCCAATGCTTTTTTCACTAGGGGATTTTCATGTAAAAAATTAGCAGCAATATCTTCAAACACATACCCTGAAAAACCTTCTTTCTGTTGTAGTATTGTGTCGAAAAAGTTCCAATTAAAAAAAGAATCAATCCCTTCTGCTTCTAAAGTTTCAATAAGATATCGAATTCCGTTTTGACGGGTTGGAATGTACAAATCTCCTTTTCTAAAACGTATTGATTCTTGCGTCAATCCAACAGTCGTATTAGCGTGTAAATAGTGCCCCTCAAATGCATTTTCTCGAGTAATATAGTCTTCTATATGCTGAACATCAACAACAATAGTAGTGTCTGCCTTAAAACGAGTAAATTCAATGTTATTATTTTGTAAACGAGTTACTACGCGATGCCAACCTTGTTGTAAAATATAGGCCTTAGGGAGCTTAACTTCTTTAGTTGCGACGTAGTTATTAAAATAATTTACTTCTTTTGTAAATGGAAGTGTTTGATCATAAAAAAGTCGCTTCCCGTTAGTTACTTTACTTTCTAAAGTTGTTGCTTCATATCCTTTAAAACGGAGGATTGTGGGATGTTGTTTATCAACTTTATAATTTAATGGATATGTTTTTTTAGCCACTATCTGAGCGACTGCATTGTTTCTTAATGTCTTTATTTCATTGGTATTTTTTACCGTAAAATCTAACATCGAAAAAAGCAATTCGTACGTTTGTTCTACACGGATTTTATAAGGCTTTAACATGTGTGTTTCCACCATCATACCTAAGGTATTAAAAAGTGTTGTGTACCCTGTTGAATATCTTGGTGAATCGTAAAACTGAGACCACCCAGCTTCTGGCGTAGTACCCCAAACATTTACATAGGGGGTAATGTCAATCCCTTTTTCTTTTAAGGACTGTTCTAAAGAGGGACGCATTTTAGTTTCTAAAAACTCACCTAAATCTCCTCCCAATTTATTATGTTGTGTAAATAAATGGGTAATTGCATATTGATAATCTGCACCGTTGCTTACGTGATTGTCGATAAAAACATCTGGATTAACTGCATGGAAGATCTCTGCAAATGCTGCTGCATTTTTAGTATCTTGTTTTATAAAGTCTCTATTTAAATCAAAGTTTCTTGCATTTCCACGAAAACCATATGCTTTAGGTCCATTTTGGTTGGCTCTTGAATGGGAGTTTCTATTTAAAGCTCCACCAACATTGTAAACAGGAATAATCGCAATAAGTGTATTCTTGTAGTTCTTTTTTAATGAATCATTTTGAACGATATCTCTCAAAAATAGCATCGAGGCATCGATGCCGTCTGACTCCCCTGGATGAATTCCATTATTAATTAAGAGTGTGTTTTTTTTTGAATCTCGAATTTCGTCGATATTATAAATTCCCTCAGCACTATAAATAACTAAGTGCAGTGGCTCACCTGCATCTGTTTGCCCAAAAGAAAAAAGGGATATTTCTGGATAGGCGTCTGCTAAAGCTGTATAATATGCAATTACATCTTTATATTCTGGTGTTGCTGTTCCTGATGATTTTTCAAAAAAAGTTTTAAATTCTGTTTGATTTTTTTCTTCAGATGTATTGCAAGAAAGGAGCAAAAGGAACGAAATAAAAAAGGCTGTATTCTTCATAATTTATTTAACAATCAAAATTTGGAAATATTAAAACACTAAATTCTCACCATTTTTGGAACTAATTTGGTGTAATCTCCGTCGTTTCGAATGACATCTCGAACAATAGACGAGGAGATGTACGAGGTACTGGCTGCTGTTAATAGGAATACTGTTTCTACAGGGGCAAGATCTCGATTGGTGTGTGCAATTGCTTTTTCGAATTCAAAATCTGCTGGATTTCTTAAACCTCTTAAAATAAAATCGAAGTTGTTTTTCATGCAGAAATCAACAGTCAATCCTCTGTAGGTAACAACTTTTATTTTTGGATTACCTTTGAAACAATTTTCGATAAACTGCTTACGTTCCGCCAAAGAGAACATGTATTTTTTTCCTGAATTGACACCAATCGCGATAATTAACTCATCAAATAACGTAACCCCTCTTTCTATAATGTCAACGTGACCTAATGTTATAGGATCAAAAGATCCTGGAAAAATTGCTCTTTTCATATTCTTAATTTAAAGCCGACTGAATGGCATTATCAAATAGTTGTGTTAGAGAAATACCTGCACATGCAGCTTGCTGTGGCAAGATACTTTCTTCTGTTAAACCAGGTACTGTATTAATTTCTAAAAAATAAGGCTCTCCTTTTACCAAAATAAATTCTGCTCTTGAAAAACCAGATAAATTTAAACTGTGATATACTTTTATGGCGATAGCCTCTACTTTTTCTTGAATTTCTGACGGAAGTTCAGCGGGAGTTATTTCTGTTGACTTTCCTTCATATTTTGCCTCATAATCAAAGAAGTCATTTTCTGAAATAATCTCAGTGATTGGCAAGACTTTTATCTTTTTCTGATAATCAATGATTCCTACAGAAACTTCCCTGCCTTCTAGAAAAGACTCAATTAAAATTTCATCGTCTTCTTTAAATGCTTTTTTGATTGCTGGCATCAATGCTGAAATGGTATGTGCTTTAGAAATCCCAAAACTAGACCCTGCATTATTTGGTTTTACAAAACAAGGCAAACCAACTTTGGCAATGATCGCATCAAGGTCAATCTGGGCTCCTTTATTCAAATAATAAGAAGTTGCAGTTTTAATGCCGTATTCTTTAACAACACTCAGCGTATCTCTTTTATTAAAAGTGAGTGCCATTTGGTAAGAATTTGCAGAAGTATGCTTCAGTCCTATTAATTTAAAGTAGGCTAAAATTGCTCCGTTTTCTCCAGGGTTGCCATGAATTGCATTAAAAACGCAATGAAAAACTATTTTTTGAGCACCAAATAGAAAAGAAAAATCATTTTTATCGATATGATATTCTTTATCATGCGCATCTAAAGCAACCCATTTATCGTGTAAAATATGTACTCGAAAAGGAGTATACTTTTCTTTGTCTAAATGCGTATAAACAACATTTCCACTTTTGATAGAAATGTCAACTTCGGATGAATAGCCACCCATTATTATGGCGATATTATGTTTCATTTATGCTAAAAAAATAAAACAAATTTATCAAAATATAAATAGAAACAGCCACGTTTAGTTTTTATATCTTTGTTTGTTCTAAATATCGAAAAATGGGTGTTATTCAGTTTCTAATTAGTAAGTCATTTTTAAAGCAATTAATAATTGCTTTTGTGGGTTTGTTGCTTTTAATTTTCGCATTAAAATTCTGGTTAATCATAACCACAAATCACACACAAAAAATACAAGTCCCAAACTTGGAAAAAATGACGTTGATTGAAGTGAAACAAAAGTTAGCGGAATTAAATCTCGATTTAAAAGTGATGGATTCTGCCAGTTACAATCCGAATTACCCAAATAAGTCTGTCATAGAACAAACTCCAAAGGCGGGTGACTTTGTAAAAGAAAGACGTAAAATTTATTTGGTTTTAAACCCCTCAAAGTATCGATCTCTAGAGGTGTCAGATTTAAATGGACGTACTAAGAGACAAGCTACCACCGAATTAAAATCGAGTGGTTTTAATGTTGGAACCGAATTCACTTATGTACCAGATATAGGAAAAGATGTTGTAAGGGGGTTAAGGTTTAAGAATAGGAAAATAAAGATTGGAGATAAATTACCTAAAAATTCAATCATTGAGTTGATTTTAGGGGATGGTAAAGGAAATTAAATTTCAAGTACTTACAGAGGAATTATGCAAGAGAACAACGACCAAGAAATAGAAAATGAGGATTTATATGAACATCATAAATTTACAGCTAGTGTAGGGCAAGAGCCTTTTCGGGTTGATAAATTTTTAATGAATTTCATAGAAAATGCGACACGAAATAAAATTCAACAGGCAGCAAAAAGCGGGAACATTTTAGTAAATGAAATACCAGTAAAGCAAAATCATAAAGTAAAACCAAATGATATTGTTAGAGTACTGTTATCGCATCCACCAGCAGAACAATTATTGGTTGCCGAGGATTTACCAATTGATATCATCTATGAAGATGATGCGGTTATTGTTGTCAATAAAAAAGCAGGAATGGTGGTACACCCTGGTCATGGTAATTATTCTGGAACTTTAGTAAACGGCTTAATTCATCATATAGAAAACTTACCCACAAATTCAAACGAACGCCCAGGATTAGTTCATCGAATTGATAAAGATACGAGTGGCTTATTGGTAGTTGCTAAGACAGAATCTGCTTTGGCAAATTTATCAAAACAGTTTTTTGACAGAACTACAGAACGCTTATATTATGCCTTAGTTTGGGGAAATATCGATGAAGATGAAGGACGTATTGAAGGAAATATTGGCCGTAGCTTAAAAAATCGATTGCAAATGGATGTTTTCCCTGAAGGAGATTTCGGAAAACATGCTGTCACGCATTTTAAAGTGATTGATCGTTTTATGTATGTTACTTTGGTGCAATGTAAATTGGAAACAGGGAGAACACATCAAATTAGAGCCCATTTTAAACATATTGGCCACACACTCTTTAACGATGAACGTTATGGTGGAAACGACATCTTAAAGGGCACTACTTTTACCAAATATAAGCAGTTTATCCAAAATTGTTTTAAAACATTGCCAAGACAAGCTTTGCATGCAAAAACGTTAGGTTTCACACACCCAACTACTGGAAAATTCATGCGTTTTAATTCTGAAGTACCCGAAGATATTACGGCTTGTTTAGAAAAATGGAGAACGTATACTGTGAATTCTAAAGAAGATTTTTAAGCATTTATAATAAACAAAACGCCATTAATAATGGCGTTTTGTTTTTAAGAAAATACTTATTCTTTTAACACCATATCTATACAAATTACGGCTGCGAGAATTAAAACTCTCAAAGGATCCTCTTTAGAAACTTCTTTGTTGATTTCTAACATATAATTGTCTGCACTGGTAAACATTTCCTTTCCTAATCCTGCCCATTTTTTATTTACATGAGCGAGTTCTTTGTCGTCTTTCATGAATTTAAAATCCCAACGAGTCCACTTCCCTTTTAACTTACATAAGATATTTTCTTGTGGATCTAGCACATTAAACTTCCCTCCTATTGAAAATAATTTTTGTTTGAACATCCCGATTAACTTGTCTTTTTCGTCAAAAACCTCAACAGTTGAAACAAATATAGAAACGCCTCGTTTTACGGTGAGCACTTTTGCTCCCTTTGGACTCTTTACTTCCAAATGAAAAGGAGTCATTCTTTTGTATTCTGAAAATCGTAATAACTTGGTAAAAAAACCAAGATTCTCTTCACGACAAGACAGTATAATTTCTTGATTTTCTGGGTTATAGATATCGTAATTATTTGCTGCTTTGAACATGCCAACATGTTCTTTTATAAAAAATAGATTTTGATTTAAAATTGGATTCATAGGTATGGCTTTCTTAAATTTAGAATCTCATTATAAGATACTAATTTTTAATGTGTTGATTTAAACGACAACAACGTTCGCTTTATTTACGAAATAGAGAAGAAAATGGGAAATCTTAACAACAACCTGAATTTGGACTACATACATTTACATTTTTCGCTTCAGAAATGCTAATTCTTGTTTTCTCTTGCGGAATTCCACAAGCATCTTTTGACAAACAAGCGGTAAGTTTTGAAGTTAATAAAAAGTTTTTGCCATCAAAGTCTAATCCGTATTTTCCAATCGTTTCTTTTCCTTGATACTCAACCTCTATGTCTAAATCCGTAAACCCAAACAGGTGCTCGGAGAGTTCGATAATTTCCATTAATTTTTCTGGATGCAATCGATGCTCATAGTCGTTTTCCTCCCACAATTGAAAGTTAACCACTTCTTCATTTCTTACCTTACCACCACAATCGATGAAATTTTTTGTTACTTTCCCAACTTCGGTTACGTGAAAATGACTGGCTACCAATTGCTTATTTGGGAGCTGAAAAGCAATCGTTTTTAAATTTTTTAAATGATTTTTTATTTCTGATAGTTTCATAACATTTAATGCATTTTATAGTTTTATAAATATACTGCAAAATAAAAAAAGACAGAATAGGAATCATCAATTTTATTGATATTAAGATTGATTTTTGAGTTTCGAAAACTTGAAATTAAATCCTTGAAGTTGTACTTTTACAAAACAATAGACGATTTATGAAAATTATCATTTCTCCAGCAAAATCTTTAGACTTTGAAAGCAAGGCGCCAACAAGTTTGTATACACAACCTCTATTCTTGTCAGAATCGAAGAAGCTGAGCAAAAAACTAAAGACCCTTTCAAAAAATAAAATTGGTGTTTTAATGAAAATTTCCGATACTTTGGCAGGTCTAAATTATGAACGTAACCAAGTTTGGGAAACTCCTTTCACTCCAAAAAATGCAAAACAAGCTATTTATTCTTTTACTGGAGAAGTATTTAGAGGGATTGACGTTCACTCTTTATCTGAAGAAAAAATACCCGTATTGCAAGATCGATTGAGAATTTTATCTGGTTTGTATGGATTGCTAAAACCCTTGGACTTAATACAACCTTATCGATTGGAAATGGGCACGAAATTAAAGGTTGGCAAAACAGAAAATCTTTATAAATTTTGGGGTGACACCTTGGCAAATAAATTAGACGAAGAATTATCAGGTGATGAATTATTAGTAAACTTAGCTAGTTCTGAATATTTTAAAGCAGTCAATCAGAAAGTATTAAAAGTACCAATGATTACCCCTATTTTTAAAGAATTAAAAAACGGAGATTATAAAATTGTGATGACTTTTGCGAAAAAAGCTCGTGGACTCATGGTTCGGTATATTCTAGAAAATGACATTACAACTATAGAAGGACTTAAAGACTTTAAAATAGAAAGATATCGCTTTTCTACAGCACTCTCTTCGGAAACAGAACTCGTATTTACTCGTTAATTTTTCATTTTAAACATAACCCAAGTGTGAGGAGCAGTAACCGCAAATAGCAGCACAAAGATAATGCTTGAAAATAAATTTATCTCAGGGATTATTTTATATAAGATGAGAAGCCCAAAAACACTTATCACCCAATAAATAAATGCTTTTTTAATATAGTTCATAACACTTTCTTTGGTAAGATCTCCATAGATAAATGCAACTTGATTTAATAGCGAAGGAATCGAATGCCAGAATATAAAGTAAATAGCAAACCCTAATATCAAGGAAGATGTTTTAAAAACTAAAGAAAGAAGACACAAATAAAAGACTTCTTTTAAAAGTATAATTAACAGAATTTTCTTTGTAAAATATAAATAGCCACTTAAGATTAATAGTACTGATAACGAAATTAAAAAAGTGATCGCTATTTGAGCTTCTGTAAAAGTAATTCCCGTGAGTTCTCGCATAATCTCATCTACCTCTGCTAAAGAAGCATAAAAAAGTATTGAGAAGAGGAAAACACCATAAGATAAGTAAAAAATTAAGTTGAAAAATCTATTGACTTTTATCTTATCTCCCAAATGCTCTTCTCCAAAATGATAGGAACTAAGAAAAACAAATAGTAAAATACTAACAAAAGGACTTAATAAATAGATAAGAACACAAGTGATAATAATCGTCAAATAAACCAACAGATGTTTTAAAAAAGAATTCTTACTATTCTTTCCTTTTGCCAAAATTAGTAAATCATTTGCACCGTGCAAGATTCCTAAAGAAACTATCAATACAAAAGCGACCGAATCTTCAACAAAATCGCCAAACTGGATGCTAACCCAAAAAAGGAAAAATGTAAAAAACAGCATAAAGTTTTGGTAATTCCTCATAATTATTATAAACATATTGCAAATTTAATAATTTTATATTATATTTGGTTTGTATTGGTGATTAAATCATCAAACATTATACTAACTTAACCTTATTTTTTATTATGAATTTACTAATGAATTTTTTATCGGTTGCGAAAATGAGTCCAGATGATTATGTTGGATTTACCTTTTTTGTAGGATGTATGGCCATGATGGCTGCGTCAGTGTTCTTCTTTTTCTCAATGAATAGTTTTGACAAAAAATGGAGAACTTCTATTTTAATTTCAGGACTTATCACCTTCATTGCTGCAGTACATTATCTATACATGAGAGATTATTGGGCAGCGCACACAGATTCTCCTACTTTCTTCCGTTATGTAGATTGGGTATTAACTGTACCATTAATGTGTGTTGAATTTTACTTAATTTTAAAAGTAGCTGGTGCAAAAAAATCTTTAATGTGGAGATTGATCTTTTTATCTGTAATCATGTTAGTTACAGGATATATTGGTGAAGCTGTAGACCAAAGTAATGCTTGGTTATGGGGACTTCTTTCTGGAGCTGCGTATTTTGTAATCGCATATGACATCTGGTTAGGAAGCGCCAAAAAATTAGCAGTAGAAGCTGGTGGAGCTGTTTTACAAGCTCACAAAGCGCTTTGTTGGTTTGTATTAGTTGGATGGGCTATTTATCCATTAGGGTACATGGCAGGTACTCCAGGATGGTATTCAGGAATGTTTGGTGGTTTAGACATGGATGTTATTTATAACATTGGTGATGCTATCAACAAAATTGGTTTCGGACTTGTAGTATATAATTTAGCAGTACAAAGTTCTAACAAATAGTAGTATTTACTTAAAAAAAATCCCAAGAGTTTATACTCTTGGGATTTTTTTGATTAAATCATAATTAAAAAAAGTTAGCAATCTACCATCCTAACAGTAATCGCCAAACCTCCTTCAGAGGTTTCTTTGTAATTTTTATTCATATCCTTAGCAGTTTCCCACATTGTATCAATCACTTTATCCAAAGGTACTTTTACCTCTTTTGGATCTGCTTCTAAAGCCATTTCAGCAGCATTAATCGCTTTAATTGCCCCCATTGCATTTCTTTCTATACAAGGTATTTGCACCAAGCCACCAATTGGATCACAGGTCAAACCAAGATGATGTTCCATAGCAATCTCCGCTGCAACCAAACATTGAGCAGGTGATCCACCCAACAACTCTGTTAATGCCGCCGCCGCCATTGATGAAGAAACCCCAATTTCTGCTTGACACCCCCCCATTGCTGCAGAAATTGTCGCATTTTTCTTAAAAACACTTCCAATTTCACCAGCTGTTAGTAAGAATTTTTTAATGTGTACAAAATCTGCTTTATGATTTTCTATCACCAAATAGTACATTAAAACAGCAGGAATAACTCCTGCACTTCCATTGGTTGGCGCTGTAACTACACGACCTAAAGAAGCATTCACTTCATTTACTGATAGCGCAAAACAACTTACCCATTTTAAAATTTCCCGAAATTTTACTTCTGTACTCCTAATTGCACTAATCCAATCTTCCGGATTTGTATACGAAGTATCTTTAATCAACTTAACATGGGTGTCGAAAGCACGCCTTTTGACATTAAGCCCACCAGGTAAAACACCTTTTGTATGACAGCCAAGATACATACACTCTAACATTATCGTCCAAATACGATGCAACTCAGAATCTATTTTAGCTGGAGCATTTAATACCAATTCATTCTGAAGGACAATATCAGAAATTGCTAAATTTTCTTGCTCGCAATACCGCTCTAAATGTACCGCTCGATTAATAGGGTATGGGAAATTTTGTTTTGTCACTTCAATTTCATCTACTAATGAATCATCTTCTTGAATGATAAATCCACCACCAATTGAATAATAGGTTTCTTTGGAAATAAGTTTCTTATTTTGAAATGCAGTGAATGTCATTCCGTTAGGGTTTAAAGGAAGAAACTCTTTATTAAATTGAATCTTATCAATAGAAAAAGAGATCATTTTCTCATTATTCAAGTACAATAAAGAAGTGTCTTTAACTGCTGTAATAATAGTATCTATTTCTTCAATTGGAATGAACTCAGGATCTGCACCACTTAAACCTAGTAAGATTGCAGAATCTGTAGCATGCCCTCTTCCTGTTAATGACAAAGAACCGTAAAGATCTACTTTAATTTCATCAACCAATAAAAAACAACTTGATTCTTTTAATTTTGAAATCCATTGTTGAGCTGCCCTCCAAGGACCTAATGTATGCGAACTTGAGGGCCCCACACCAATTTTGAGCATATCGAAAACACTAATAAATTGCGACATTCATAATTATTTATAAATAAAGTATGTAAATATAAAAAATATAGCTATAAAATTACTGTTTTTTTACACATAATAAAACACTACACCTGCGCTATAAATTTTCAATAACAAATTTTAAAGAAATAGATAAAACTATAAATCGTAAATCGATGCTTTGTTATACCGCACTACCAATAAATAATATACAACAGCTCTGTATTTTATTCTTTCAGTGACACCAATGCACTTTATGACTTCGTTAATACCAATATCAAGATCTTCAGTATCTGCAAGGCCTAACTTCTTAATGAGGAAATTATTCTTCACAGTCAGTAACTTATTTACATCAGAACCTGAAACGGTTTCTGCATCTTTTTTATAGATCGAAGAACCTAATCCTTTATAACCGCGCTCAATAAGTCAGTATTTGAATGGAGATTCCTGTCCTCCATAAACTTCTTGTACAATGCTAGTTTTTCATCTAATTTGCTCATTTTTTTTATTTAGTAAAATACACTCTTTTATCTTATTATAGAGCCAACCAAATATAAGAAAACAATTAATCAAAAACATAAAGCGAAAAAGTAACCATGTCCATTATTTTTATGTCAAAATGTCACCTATTTAAAATCGATTCAATTGCAAAGACTGACATTTGACAATTAATGATGGGTTGGCACACACTTTGCCTATTGGTATGTGTTGAATAAAAAATGAATTTTAATATAAAATAAAGATTATGAGTAAAATTATAGGAATAGATTTAGGAACAACAAACTCGTGTGTTTCTGTGATGGAAGGAAATGAGCCAGTTGTAATTCCTAATTCAGAAGGAAAAAGAACAACTCCCTCTATCGTAGCATTTGTTGAAGGTGGTGAGCGTAAAATTGGAGATCCTGCAAAAAGACAAGCAGTAACCAACCCTACTAAAACTGTATATTCTATCAAACGTTTTATGGGGAACAAATTCTCTGAATCGACAAAAGAAGCAAAGAGAGTTCCTTATAAAGTAGTTAAAGGAGATAATGATACACCAAGAGTAGACATTGATGGCCGTTTATATACTCCACAAGAAGTTTCTGCAATGGTGTTACAGAAAATGAAAAAAACAGCTGAAGACTATTTAGGAACAGACGTTTCTGAAGCTGTAATTACAGTACCAGCTTACTTTAATGATGCACAAAGACAAGCTACAAAAGAAGCAGGTGAAATTGCAGGATTAAAAGTAAGAAGAATTATAAACGAACCAACTGCAGCTGCATTAGCGTACGGTTTAGACAAGTCTCATGACGATAAGAAAATTGTTGTTTTTGATTTTGGTGGAGGAACACATGATGTTTCTATCTTAGAATTAGGAGATGGTGTTTTTGAAGTATTAGCTACAGATGGAGATACACATTTAGGTGGAGATGATGTTGATGAGAAGATCATTAACTGGTTAGCTGAAGAATTTAAAGCGGACGAAAACTTGGACTTAAGAGAAGATCCAATGTCTTTACAACGTTTAAAAGAAGCTGCTGAAAAAGCGAAGATAGAATTATCTAGCACAACATCTTCAGAAATTAACTTACCTTATATTACAGCTACTGCAAGCGGACCAAAACACTTGGTAAGAACTTTATCTAGAGCTAAATTTGAGCAGTTAATTGACGACTTAGTAAAAAGAACAATCAAACCATGTCAAACAGCGTTAAAAAATGCTGATTTAACTATTTCAGATATTGATGAAGTTGTTTTAGTTGGTGGTTCTACAAGAATCCCTGCAGTACAAGAAGCGGTAGAGAAGTTCTTCGGAAAATCTCCTAGTAAAGGTGTAAACCCTGATGAAGTAGTTGCTTTAGGAGCTGCTATTCAAGGTGGAGTTTTATCTGGTGATGTAAAAGATGTATTGTTGTTAGACGTTACACCTTTATCATTAGGTATTGAAACAATGGGGAATGTGTTTACAAAATTAATTGATGCAAACACAACCATACCTACAAAAAAATCTCAAGTATTCTCAACAGCAGTAGACAACCAACCATCTGTAGAAATTCATGTTTTACAAGGGGAAAGAGCTATGGCTGCAGACAACAATACAATTGGACGTTTCCATTTAGATGGTTTGCCTCCTGCACAAAGAGGAATTCCTCAAGTTGAAGTAACTTTTGACATTGATGCCAATGGTATTATTAAAGTATCTGCTTTAGACAAAGGGACCAATAAATCTCATGAAATTAGAATTGAAGCATCTTCAGGTTTATCTGAAGAAGACATCGCTAAGATGAGACAAGAAGCAGAAGAAAATGCCGATGCTGATAAAGCTGCAAAAGAAACTGCAGAAAAAATCAACGAAGCAGATTCTATGATTTTCCAAACAGAAAAACAATTAAAAGAATTTGGAGAAAAATTATCTGACGATAAAAAAGGACCTATCGAAGCAGCTTTAGTAGAATTAAAAGCAGCACATGAGTCGAGAGATTTAGCACAAATTGATACTGCATTAGCAACCATCAACGAAGCTTGGAAAGTTGCATCTGAAGAGATGTATGCTGCACAAGGTGGCGCTGAAGGAGCAAATCCAGGAGCAGAGCAACAAGGGCAACCAGAAGCTGATGCACAAGGAGACAATGTGGAAGATGTAGAGTTTGAAGAGGTAAAGTAAGCAAACAACGAATCTCCTTTTTTAGGAAGGTTTCAGAAACTGCTTATCCCCTATTTATTTAGGGATCTTTTAAAAAAATCATTTTTTTTTAAATAACAAAAACGCAATCATTCATTTGATTGCGTTTTTTTTTTACAATAAACTAAAAGAGTCTTCTTGTTTTCTGTGCAATCTTTTCTTAAATTATGGAATTGCTTCAGTATATTCGTAGAGATATTTTAATTTCATTTACAAAAAACCCTTCTTGAAAACCTATAATCAATCCAATTTCTTCAAATACACTTTTTGTGAATTTACACAGGTAGATGATTTTTTATTTCCGGAAAAAACAAATTATAAGAGTAAATCTGAGAGTAGTTATTTTTACACAGAGGAAGGTGTTTATCGTAAATCAAACCACTGGGGAAGAGTTGCCAATTGTAGATGGAAATTGATTGCTGAAGAAAAATACAAAAACCAAACAACTGTAATTGGTTTTGCCAAGTGGGCGAACTTCTTCCCTCTTAATTCCAAGGAGAAAATATTTTTTATTGAAGTTAATTTTGACAATAAAACGACAGAAATTAAATCAAATCACAAAACCTCAACACCGCATTTATTTAGCTTCCCCGAGGCAATAAAAAGAAAAAAAGAAATAACGCATTTATTCAAAGAAACCAAATGGGCGAACTATTTTGAGATGGAGGTTGCCGAATTGCGATGTGCAATTATTTCAGAATACATTCATTCAGATAAAACATTACAACAAATTAAGAAAGAGTATTCCTAAAAACACAGAATAGATGAAAACAAATACTGTTGTGAAACAATTAGAAACACTATCCCTTGCTGCCATTTCCTACAAAGGAAAAATGGAAGCTATAGAAGCAGTTTATGATCGACTCGTTCAGTGGGCTGCTCCTAAAGGGCTGATCCATGAGACTACAAAAATGGTTACTATTTATCATGACAGTCCAAAAATATCAGACCCAAGCGCCTTACGCATAAGTGCCTGTATTGTCTTAAACAAACCCACAACCGTAGAAGGAGAAATTACACGAAGAACTATCGAAAGCACAAAATGTCTTGTTTCAAGCTTAGAAATTACACCCATGCAGTTTCAACAAGCCTGGGAAACTTCGTTTGCCTGGATGATAGAAAATGATTATCAGAAATCAACAATTGATCCGTTTGAAATCTACTACAACAACGCAAAAGAGCATCCAGAAAATAAATTTATTGTAGATTTATGTATTCCGATCTTGTAGTAATCAATCGCTAAATCAACACGAAATCTATCCTCATGAAAAAAATAATTTTAATCACTGTAATGATTTTTAGTGGTGTTATTAAGACAAGTGCACAAGAAGGAACATTTCAGATAACAGTTTTTATTAGTGGGTTAGACTCTAATGAAGGGCAAGTTTTGATTGCATTGCACAATGAGAAAGTGCAATTTTTAAAAACCGATTTTAAAAGTGCAATCACAAAAATTACGAATAAAAAAGTGATGTATACTTTTAAAGAAATTCCCAAAGGAGAATATGCAATTTCTATTTTTCACGACAGAAACAGTAACAACAAAATGGATGTCAATTTCTTTGGAATCCCAAAAGAAGCATATGGATGTTCTAACAATGCCAAAGGATTTATGGGGCCTCCAAAGTATGAAGATGCAAAATTTCAGCTAACGAAAAACAGCACCATTCGAATACAAATTTAACCCGTTTTAAAGCACGTCATTATTTTTTTGAGAGTATCTTATAAATCAAATCTTGCTTTGCTTTTTCATCATCACCAAACAACCATTGTAAGGTATTGTCCTCCCAAATTTGATCATATTGCTTCTCATTGATAATACTCCTGTCTTTCGCCAAGTCTAAAATTTTTCCAGGATACGAAGATTGCGCATCATTCTCCATTTCACCCAATGGATAGGGATCATCCAATCCCATAATTACCTGACTAGAACCTTGTTTATCAATCATTAGTTTCAGAGAATCTGTATCATGCACTAAGGTGTCAAAGAAAATATTTTTATGTCCAACCGCTTTTCTTGGGTGTGTTTTCCCTTCAAACAAATCAGGTCTTCCATCAAAACCTTGAATACGTCTTCCTAAATTCATCTGTGCCAATTGACCTCCGTGTGCAAAACAAGTTCTAATGTTTTTAAACCGTTCTTGCATTCCATTTAAAGTATAAAAATGATATGCATCACCACACTGTGCCAACATCCAAATTAAATGAAAACGCCAATTGGTGTTTTCTAATTTTATCATTTTATCACCATCATAAGGATGAATTTCAATGGCCAATTTATACTTATCTGCCAATTCAAAAATTCGATCATTTTCCTTATCAAAGACACAGCGCCATTGTCCAATAGAATCCATAAAATGAGTTGGCAAGCACAATACCTTCAATCCCAATTCCTCCACACAACGTTCAATTTCATACAACGCTCCTTGAATAAAACCTGGATGTACTACAAAACCACAGGTAAATTTATCAGGATGATCGTGCTGTACTTTCGCATTAAAATCATTTTGAAAACGCAAAGCCTTTTTCATTTCTTCGAGCCGCAAACCGTTACCATACAATTGAGAAAGGTTCAAAACTACAGCGTGGTCTAATTTGTTTTTCTCCATCCATAATAACTTTTCATCCAAGAAAAAACTAGAATCGGTAACCGGACGTTTCCATCCTTTTTGCAACATATGCTTTCGTTCATCATCTACCCAAAAAATCTCTTTGTCTTTCATAAACTGAGGAATCTGCTCCGGATAGGGCAATAAATGTGAATGTCCGTTTATGCGTAGTTTTCGTTTTTCCATTTTACTTTCATTGCTAGGCTTATGCCTTAGCAGGCTTTTCATTTATTTTAAAAAATAATTTATCGTTTTTCTCACAACAACGAAAATGATCTATTTTACTTTATCAGGAGCTTGCATCAAAGTCCCACAAGAATTGCAAGTACATTTTTGTTTGTCGGTATAGAATCCATCAAAAATAATCGGCATGTCCATTTCAATATTACTCAATGCAAATGCCTCTCGATACAAAGGGCTTCCACAACCCTCGCAATACCATTCTAATGCATCAAGCATCCCGTTAGAACGAGGATACTCAATAACCAACCCAACAGTATTTTCTTTTCTTTGTGGCGAATGCGGCACCTTTGCAGGCAGCAAATAAATATCTCCTTCGTTAATTGCCACATCAATCATTTTTCCGTTTTTATCAATGATTTTTAGAACCATATCGCCTTCAACCTGATAAAAAAATTCTGGTGTTTCATTATAATGATAATCTTTTCGGTTATTAGGCCCACCAACAACCATAACAATATACTCGCCATGATCCCACACTTGCTTGTTTCCAACTGGCGGCTTTAACAGATGACGATGTTCATCAATCCACTTTTTAAAATTTAAAGGTTGTACTAAATTCATTTTTTTTTTTTTGTGCGCTCCCAAAAGGTCGGGCTTTCCATTAAATCTGTTTATGAATTCTTGCTATATCACGCATAAAAGCGTGATACTCAAAGCAACATAAAAAGGCTTTGCGTTTTCAAAATGATTTCAATCCCTAACGCAAGGGTTGTCTAAATTTACAAACTTTTTGTTCTTCCACCATCAACAGGAAGGTTAATCCCATTAATATAACTAGCTTTTTCACTCGCTAAAAAAACAACTACACTCGCCACCTCTTCAGGTTTTGCGAATCGCTTTGCAGGTGACGCATTTTTCATCGCGGCGGCAACCTTATCAAAAGTCAATCCTGATTTAGCTGCTTTATTATTAATGATTTCTTTCAATCGCTCAGTCCCAGTAGCCCCTGGCAAGACATTATTAACTGTTATTCCAAATTCACCCAACTCATTTGCTAATGTTTTAGACCAACTTGCTACTGCTCCACGAATTGTATTTGAAACACCCAAACCATCTAAAGGTTGTTTTACCGAAGTTGAAATCACATTGATAATTCGCCCAAAACATTGTGTTTTCATAAACGGCACTAAGCTTTGAACAAGAATATGATTGCATTTTAAATGTTGCGTAAAAGCACTTTCAAATGCCTCTATTGTAGCATTAAATATTGGTCCTCCCGCAGGACCTCCCGTATTGTTTACCAAGATATGGAATTGCAAATCTGAACCCTCTAGAACCTCTTTTAACTCCTTTGGTTTTGAAAAATCAGCAACCAAATAACTATGGCATTGATTTTCGTTTGGCAATTGCGCAACAACTCTTTTCAACTTCTCTTCATTTCTTGCAATAAGCGTCACATTCACACCTTCTTCCGCTAACAAAATAGCAGTTGCCATTCCAATTCCTTGCGTGCTTCCACAAACCAATGCGTTTTTATTTTTTAATTCTAAATTCATATTTTCGGCTACTCCTGTTTAAACAGGACTCTTTTTTATATTGTTATATATGCTATGGATTACTGTCTCCTCTATAATGACATCAAGTTATTTATTCATATTGGATGCAAATATTTTTTGATTCTGTAAAGAATCGCAATGCTTCAAACCCACCTTCTCTTCCAACTCCAGAATCTTTTTGTCCGCCAAAAGGGGTTCTTAAATCACGTAACATCCATGTATTTACCCAAACAATTCCAGTTTGTAATTGTTTCGAAAACTGAAGCGTTCTATTCAAATTGTTAGTCCATAAAGTTGCAGACAACCCATACTTTGAATCGTTTGCCAATTGCAGTGCCTCGGCATCTGATTTAAAGGACATAATAGTAACCACAGGCCCAAAAATTTCTTCTTGATTCAATTTGCATTTATTGTCAGAAACTTCTATAATTGTAGGTAGCAGGTAGTAACCATTCTCACTCCCTTTTACAACAACTTTATTTCCTCCAAATAAAATTTTTCCGCCTTCAGCTTCTGCAATGTCAATATAGGATTTTACTTTTTCTAAATGTGCTTTCGAAACCAAAGCACCAATATTTGTATTTTCTGCCGATGGATTTCCTACTATCAATTCCGAAACCCTTTGAACAAAGTCTTTTTTAAATTGATCGTATATTTTATCTTCCACTAAAATTCGACTACCACACAAACAAATTTGACCTTGATTTGTAAATGATGATCGCACAGTGGTTGCCAACATCTTTTCATAATTACAATCCTCAAAAATGATATTTGGATTTTTTCCTCCCAACTCTAAAGATAGCTTTTTAAACATTGGTGCTGCTACTTTGGCGATATAAGCCCCCGTTTTTGTGCCCCCTGTAAATGAAATTGCTTTAATATTGGGATGTGCTACAATTGCTTCTCCAGTAGTATTTCCCAATCCGTGAACAATATTTAAAACACCTTTTGGGAGTCCCGCTTCTGTACAAATCTCTCCTAATAAATAAGCGGTCATAGGAGTAATCTCACTTGGTTTTGCAACAACACAGTTTCCTGCAGCAATTGCGGGTGCTATTTTCCAAGTAAATAAATAGAGTGGCAAATTCCAAGGGGAGATGCACCCAACAACTCCTAGTGGTTGACGCAATGTAAAATTTACAGCATTCATTCCAATGCTCTCATGTGCTTCGGATGAAAATTGAGTAATTGCATTGGCGAAAAATTGAAAATTTGCCGCAGCTCTTGGAATGTCAATTTCTGTTGCTAAACTAATTGGTTTTCCATTGTCTTTCGATTCTGCTGCTGCTAAAAATTGAATTTTGTCAAGAATTAAATCTGCAATCTTTGATAAAACCTTGCTTCTTTCCTCTAAAGTCGTTTGGCTCCAACTTAAAAAAGCGGTTGCTGCAGCTTGGTAGGCTTTTTCAACGTCTTCAGTTGTAGAATTTGGAAGTCGTCCATACACCACTCCAATTGCCGGATTGTAATTCTCCAACCAATTGTCTTCAATTGGATTTTCAAATTCTCCATTGATGTAGTTTTGTATTTTCATGTTGTTTATCTTAAAGTGATCTAACTCTTAGCACGCAATCTAAATCGCTACAATTACTATGCTTTCTTATATGCTGTCACCTTAATCTCCACCACCAAATCTGGATGTGGTAGTTGATGTACTGCAACGGTGGTTCTTGTAGGGCCAGTCTCTTTGTCGAAAAAATCTGCATAGGTTTTGTTATACCCTGCAAAATCATTCATGCTTACTAAAAAAGTTGATACATCTACCACATCTTTTAAACTTGCGCCAACAGATGCTAAATTTTTATCAATATTTTGTAAAACTTCTCTAGTTTGCGTTGCAATATTGAGGTGTTTTGTTCCCATTTCATCAATAATATCGACGCCTGCTATGGTATTGTCCGCTCTTCTGGAGCTGGTTCCTGATACAAAAATAAAATCTCCTACTACTTTCACATGTGGATAGGCGCCTCTTGGTGATACTTGTTTTTCTGACATATTATATGGTTGCTAGTTCTAATAATTTTAATGTTGTTCTTAAATTTCTTGTCGTTGCTATTACATTGAGTTTTTTTTCGATGCTATTATTAGTCAACTTTGTACGAGCAAATCCTGTCGGGCAATACAAATACACAACATCATTTACAATCCTGTATTGATCTTCTTCACTATTTTTAATCGTAATACCTGTTTCTTTTGAAGCCATATTCAGAAAAGTAAACGCAACAATTTTTTCGTTTTCAATCGGAAAAGGATAGTTTTCTATGACATGACTCCACTCTTTAACGGTTCTTGCCAATACAGGTACATCAAATCCAAAGGAATTTCGAATGCCTTTTTTTATTTTTTGACAAACAGCCATAGAATCTTCTTCTGAATCTAAAAGAATGTTTCCACTCTGAATATAGGTTTGCACATTTTGAAAATTCAATTCATTTAATAATAAACGTAAGGCTGCCATCTGGATTTTGTTTTTTCCTGAAACATTAATTCCACGTAATAAAATAATGTATTTTTTCATTTACATTCCTATAATGCTATCTTGTTCTAAAATCAGATTTGTTTCTTTAATTACGGTATTTAACACAAGCTTTAATAATTGTTCTGTCATGTTAGGAGGCATCGAAATAGCATTGTTTGAAATTAATCGAAGTAATGCCTTGTCTTGCGCTCTTCCTCTTTTCATGGCTTCATCATACCCAATATTTGCATTAAAAGTAACCAAAGAATATTTTGAGGCATATTGTGTTGGGAATGTTTTTTCCAACGCCATTTCTATCGTTCTTTTTTCTTTAAACAAAGGGTTCGCAACATGTTTCTTCATTTCATGAAAATTATCTAACGCCAAATCGGCAATGGCATCGGTATTGTGTTTCCTAACTTTTTCATAGGCTTTAAAAATGGCTTTCCAATCTAATTTTCCGTCTGGAAGACTTTCTGCATTTTGATCTAAAATAGTATCTAACACCGTCACATCTTCAAAAGAAGCATTCATTCCTTGACCATAAAAAGGAACAATAGCGTGCGAAGAATCACCAATTAACAAGGTGTTTTGCTGATAGCTCCATGGAGAACATTTAATCGTTCCCAATGGCCCTGTTGGGTTGTTGATAAACTCCTCTTTAACATTTGGAATTAAAGCCAAAGCATCTGGGAATTCTTTCTCAAAAAATGTGGTTATCTTTTCTTCAGTGACCAAGTTTTCAAAATTAAATTCACCTTCGTTATAACTTAAAAAGAGTGTCACCGTAAAACTTCCATCCATATTTGGCAATGCAATGAGCATAAAATCTCCTCGTGGCCAAATGTGTAAATGCCCTTTACTTATTTGATGATTTCCGTTTTTATCTGCAGGAATCTCCAGTTCTTTGTACCCGTGATTTAAGTAATTTTGAGAATAACTAAATAAAAATTTACGTTCAGAAACATAGCTTTTTCGCAAAGAAGAACCCGCTCCGTCTGCACCAAAAATAACGTCGGCCTCAATTAAAAAATCTTCATTCGTTTCAGCATCATTAAAATGAGCAACCGTATTTACAATATCAATATGCCTACACTTTTTATTAAAATGAAGTGTTACATTTTCATGTTGTTCCGCTTCCGTTAATAAAACCCCATTTAAATCCCCTCTTGAAATAGAGTTGATATACTCTCCCTCTCTTCCAGAGTAATTTGATGCAAATGTATTTCCAGCCGCATCATGCATTAATCGTCCAAGCATTGGAATACAAATTTCTTTGGCAGCAGCTTCTAAACCGCATAAACGCAATGCTTTTAACCCTCTATCTGACAAGGCTAAATTGATGGATCTTCCTGCTGATATAGCTGTTTTTCGTAAATCTGAACGACTTTCATAAACAGCAACTTTATATCCTCTTTGCGCAAAACGTAAGGCAAGTAAACTCCCACACAAACCTGCACCAACTATTACTATTTTATCTTTTTTTTGCATCTACTCTAATTGTCTTTGAAGCACCGCAGAGAAATACAAAAATTAGCTCTACTTTGCTCAGGTGGCTTTCCTACTCTTTATTTAACAATCCTTTTAAAATTGAAACCATCCGATATACATCTTCAAAAGAAGTGTATAACGGTACAGGAGCACAACGGATGACATCAGGCTCTCGCCAATCTGTAATAACGTGTTGTGCTGTTAGTTTTTTATGTACGTTTTTGTCTGCATTTTTTACTTGAATTGATATCTGACAACCGCGCTCCCTTGGGTTGGTTGGCGTAATGATTGTGATATCTTCAGAATCAATTTCATTGATTAAAAACTCAAAATATCCAGTGAGTTTTATAGACTTTAACCTCAATGCGTCCATTCCAACTTCATCAAACAAATCTAAAGAAGCTTTGATAGCTGCCATGGATAGTATGGGCGGATTTGACAATTGCCATCCTTCTGCGCCTTCCATAACATCAAAGAGTTGACGCATGTTAAAACGCGTTGCTTTGTTATGATTCCACCAGCCAGCAAAACGAGGTAAATCTTTATTTTTTGCATGCTTTTCATGCACAAACAGCCCTGCCAAACTTCCAGGCCCTGAATTTAAGTATTTATAAGTACACCAAGCTGCAAAGTCTACATCTGAATCATGTAAATTGGGCTGAATGTTTCCTGCACCATGAGCTAAATCAATACCAACAATACAGTTTTTTGAATGTCCAATTGCGGCAATTTTTTTAAGGTCTAAAAATTGGCCAGTATAATAATTAACACCGCCTATTAATAGGAGTGCAATTTCGTCACCCTGTTCTGAAACGATCGCTTCTAAATCATCTATATTTAACAGAACCTCTCCTTCTCGGGGTCTCCATTCGATAACATCGGCATCGGAGTAACCATGAAATTTTAATTGAGATTCTACGGCATAACGATCTGATGGAAACGCATCACTTTCGATAAGTATTTTGTGTTTTATTTTTGTAGGCCTATAAAAAGAGACCATTAATAAATGAAGATTGGTGGTTAAGGTATTCATCACCACAACTTCAATGGGTTTGGCTCCAACAATTTCAGCCATCTTATAAGTTAATAATTCGTGATAATCCAACCACGGATTCTTTGCTTCAAAATGACCTTCGACGCCTAAATTGGCCCAATCCTCTAGTTCTTGCTGAATATATTTTTGTGTGGTTTTTGGTTGTAGCCCCAAAGAGTTTCCGGTAAAATACAACCACTCATTCCCTTTTTTGTCTTTTGGAATATGAAACTGATTTCGAAAAGAAGAAAGCACATCGAGTGTATCTTGTTCTTTTGCGAACTCTAAAGTGTTGAAATAGTGCATAAAAAAAAGGATTGTCTTCAAATATAAAACAATCCTATTTTTTATTCCTCTAAATTAATTATAATTTCTTGTGTATTTTTCTTTTTCTTTCAAGTAAATAGCTTCAGATGCTTCATTAATTTTGAATTTCGTCTTTAATGTGGTTCTTTTTCCGATATTTTGTTGGAAGACTTCAAAATGAAGATGTGGCCCCGAGGACCACCCAATATTACCGCTTTTTGCAATCAGTTGACCTTTCGCAACTGTTTCACCAACCTCAACAATAGCACCGTTTGTATCAATATGCAAATAGTTTGAGAAAGTTCCATCAGCGTGATATATTAATATCAAATTGTTATACTTAGCACACTCCTTTTGATAACAAGTTAGTGTATTCTTTTCTACTACCCTTACAACTTCACCTTCTCAAGCAGCATGAATTGGTGTTCCTATTGGCATTGAAAAATCTAATGCATTCTTATTCTGATGGGTGCTTCTTCCATTATATCCTTGGTGTAGTTTAAAAGCACTCTTGTTTTTGTAAGGAAGGTTGTAGACATAGTCTTTATCATACGCTTCTTTTAAACTGTTCCCAAAATTAAATCTAGTACTGGTCCGATAACTATACCTTCCAGGATTTCTCATTTTTAATTTTGTAATCAAGTAATTTTTAACTCTTGGGGGAATCACAAAGATTTTATGATTTCCCTTGGAAGAAGACATGTTATTCAACACTAAATCTACTTTCACTGAAACTGGGCAATACTCGTTGTTATCTGCCAAAAATTTAAAGCCTTTTTCAATTTTCTCTGAATAGGTTTTTAGCTTAATTTGCCCATAAAGACTTGAAGTAACGAGGCACAAAAGAAGAATTATTCTTACTACAGTGCTATTAGTCATACCAATATTTTTTGGGTACTAATATAACACTCTAAATTTTATAGTCCCCTCAACGGCTCTCAATTTGTTAAGTACATTTTGATTGTATTCTTTGTCTAGGTCTGTGATTACATAGCCAACTCTATCGTCTGTAGATAAATATTGTCCCGTAATGTTCATGTCAAACTTCGCTAAGACTTTGTTTATTTTCGCCATTACGCCAGGCACGTTTTTGTGGATGTGCAAAAAACGATGCGCTTTGGTTTGTCTTGGCAAACGAATGTTTGGAAAGTTTACCGCATCTACCGTATTTCCGGAGTTGATGTATGCCATCATTTTGTTGGGTACAAAATCGGCAATGTCTTTTTGAGCTTCTTCGGTACTACCTCCAACATGTGGCGTTAGAATTACATTGTTTAGTCCTTTTAATTCTGTTATGAATTCTCCGTTTTTGGCAGGTTCATCGGGGTATACATCTACAGCAGCTCCAGAAATTTTACCAGATTCTAAGGCTTCTTTTAATGCTAAAATATCAACCACAAAGCCCCGAGACAAGTTGACTAAAACTGCGCCATCTTTCATCTGAGAAATTTCTTTTTTTCCAAAGAAATTTTTATTGGCAGCGTTGTCATCAATATGTAAAGTAACCACATCTGAAATGGCTAATAGTTCTGACAAATCGTTTACTTTTGTGGCGTTTCCTAAGCCTAGCTTATCTTCAATGTCATAGTAAAAAACATGCATCCCTAATGCTTCGGCTAAAATTGACAATTGTTTTCCAATATTTCCATATCCTACAATTCCCAATTTCTTTCCTCGTACTTCTTTAGAACCTTGCGCTGTTTTATTCCATTGTCCATTGTGCAATTCGGTACTTCTCTGAAAAACACTACGCATTAACATAATAATTTCTCCAATTGCCAATTCAACAACAGAACGTGTATTGCTGTAGGGTGCATTAAAAACAACAATTCCGTTTTCTTTACAAGCTTCTAAATCGATTTGTTTGGTGCCAATACAAAAAGCACCAACAGTCATTAATTTTTCTGCTGCTGCAATTACTTTTTTAGTCACTTTTGTTTTGGAGCGAATTCCCAAAACATGGACATCTTTAATTTTTTCGATTAATTCGTCTTCTGACAAACTTCGTGTTACTGTTTCTACTGAAAAGCCATCTTTTGATAATTTCTCAAAAGCATCTGGATGTACATTTTCTAATAGTAATATTTTAATTCGGTTCTTAGGATAAGAAATATTTCTAGGCAGTTTATTCACGTATAAAAATTCATCTAAATTTGGTGCAATATGATCTGCATTTTCTGTTGTTTTTTCTCTGGAAACATTTTCTGTATAAGCAAAAAAGGTATCGGCAACACCCGCTTCACGAGTTACATAATCGCTATAGCCATCGCCAATTACTTGTATTTCTCCAGATAAATTCATGCCCTTTAAACATGCTATTTTACCATTGTGTTGCGACAAAGGATTGGTTGCATCAAAACCAATAATTTCTCCATCGTTAGCAAATTCAAAAGTATTTGCAAAAACTCTTTCAGAAGGAATGTTATATTCAGCAACAATCGGGTCGATAAATTCTTTAAAACCACAAGAAATGACATAAATATCATTTGCATAAGTTTCAAAAAATGCTTTGTTACTTTCGATCGATTTGGAAACTTGTTTTTTTAATGCTTCAACTAAAGGATTTAAATCTGCTTTGTTCGCTTTCAGCAATTGAATTCTTTTTTCTAAAGAAGTTGTAAAAGAGATTTCACCATCAATTCCTAAATTGGTAATATCTATAATTTCTTGGATAATGGTATCCTTTTTAGGGTTGTTTACCAATGTAATTTCAGCTAAAATATCCAACGCTTCTACCTTGGTTAAAGTACTGTCAAAATCGAAAATATAATTCCTTTTTACTAAATCCATCTCTTTAACTTTGGTTGTGAATTAAGCGAGTAAATTTACAAAGTTAAAAGTCGATATAGCAGTCTTTTCCAAGTTTTGTTATATCTTTTCTATTTGGGAACATTAACCTTTAAGTTGATAAAAAAAGACAAAATAATGTCTAATAATTACGGAATCCCAAAAGAAGTAGCCACCAAAATATAGGAAGTGCCTCTACACAAAATGAACTGTAGTATTTAGATTGCTCTTTTTTGGCACGCATTAAGAAAATAGTCACCAAAAAGAAAAAGAGTAAAAAGCTGTTTTTGGTGTGAATTTGAAGTACTATAAAGTACTCGATCACTAAAGATATGACCATCAAAATCACCCCCAAACGTTTTGTTTTTTCGATGCCTATTTTTTTAGGAATTGTTTGCAGCGAAATGGCATCATATTGAACATCTCTAATATCAAATGGTAGGATTAAAACAACAACAATTAAAAACCGTTGAATAACAGAAAGAATCACGTTACTATCCATTTCTTTCCCAGCATCAAAGACGGGTATTAAAACCGAAAATCCACACCAAACAAAAGCTACAACTATAATTTTTAAATAGCTAAACGTTCGTAAATTCTTTTGAAACCCACTTAAAAAAGGTACTGCATACAGGATTGTAATCGCACCAAACGGAATGCAGAATAACAGTGTTTGATATGATAACAAATAGCTATAATAGCACAGGATTAAAAAACAGCAAAAAGAGAAAAACTGTATTGCTTTTAAGGTGGTTGTCAAACTTCTATGATGCAATTTTGCAACGCCAGCATACTTCACAAAATTATATCCGGTTATGGCTCCAAAAAAAATGAAATAATTTAAAGGATCATTACTGGGCAACCCAAAATAGAATTCTGTAATTTTAACAAAGCTAAAAACTGCTAAAGCAACGTGAATACTAGCATTTAAATAAAAATCAAAAAGAATTCTGAACCACTTCATTTGGTAAAAATAAGCTTTCTGTTTATAACCTTTAAAATTAGTTAATAATTAAGTATTTTTTATCGATTTTGTATTCATAAAGTATCTGTTTTATTCCTTATTTTTGATACGTGAAAAATCACATTGATTCTTTGCGAAAAATACAACTAAAACAACCCAAAAAATAAGTCATAACAAAACTTTATTTTATGAATACAAATTCATTTCAAAGAAGACATATTGGTCCAAACTTTGAGGAACAAGAGCAAATGTTGGCAACCATAAAAGCAGCTGACTTAGAACAACTAATAACGGAGACTGTTCCAGATAACATTCGTTTAAAAAACGAATTGGATTTAGAACCTGCACTGAGCGAATACGAGTATTTAGCGCACATCAAAACGCTCTCAGAAAAAAACAAAGTATTTAAAAGTTATATCGGTTTAGGGTATCATGAAGCCATTGTGCCCAGTGTAATTCAGCGTAATATTTTAGAAAACCCGGGTTGGTACACGGCCTACACTCCTTATCAAGCAGAGATTGCACAAGGAAGATTAGAAGCCTTGCTCAATTACCAAACAATGATTTGCGATTTAACAGGGATGGAATTGGCTAACGCTTCTCTTTTAGACGAGTCTACTGCAGCTGCTGAAGCAATGGCGTTGTTATACGATGTAAGAGAACGTTCAAAGAAAAAAGCTGGTGCCAATAAGTTTTTTGTTTCTGATGAAATTCTGCCCCAAACACGCTCATTATTACAAACGCGTTCAACTCCTATAGGAATTGAATTGGTGTTTGGAAATCATGAGGATTTTGATTTTTCTGATGCTTTTTTTGGCGCTATCTTACAGTATCCAGGAAAATATGGGCACATTTTTGATTATGAAAACTTCGTTTCAAAAGCGAATGAAAACAATATAAAAGTAGCCGTTGCTGCTGATATTTTATCATTAGTAAAATTAAAAGCACCAGGAGAATTTGGTGCTTCTGTGGTGGTAGGAACTACGCAACGTTTTGGAATTCCGTTAGGTTACGGAGGACCTCACGCTGCCTATTTTGCAACCAAAGAAGCATACAAAAGAAGTATTCCTGGAAGAATCATTGGGATAACCAAAGATAAGAACGGGAAGCGAGCATTAAGAATGGCGTTGCAAACAAGAGAGCAACACATAAAACGTGAAAAAGCAACTTCCAACATCTGTACTGCACAAGTTTTATTGGCAGTAATGGCAGGAATGTATGCAGTGTATCACGGAAAAGACGGTCTTCAGTATATTGCTGATACGGTTCATGAAAAAACAAAAACACTCGCAAGTACATTAGAAAAACTAGGTTTTAAGCAATTAAATAACTCCTATTTTGATACGCTTTTGATTGAGGTTGAAGCAGAAAAATTAAAAGTGGTAGCAGAAGCAAGCAACGTTAACTTTAATTATATCGATCAAAATCATGTTTCCATTTCAGTAAATGAAACTGTTGGTGATACCGAATTAAAAGCAATTGTACATTGTCTTGAAAAGGCTTTCAATCTAACTGCGAAAGAATTCTCAATGGCCATCTCTGTGATTGCAGAAAACACGAAAAGAAATACTCCGTTTTTAGAAAATAAAATTTTTAATACGTATCAATCTGAAACAGACATGATGCGCTATATCAAAAGATTAGAACGAAAGGATTTGGCTTTAAATCATTCGATGATTTCTCTAGGTTCTTGTACTATGAAATTAAATGCTGCCTCAGAAATGTTGCCTTTAAGCAATCCACAATGGGGAAACATTCACCCCTTTGTACCTTTAAATCAAGCGGAAGGATATCAAGAAGTCTTAAAAAAATTAGAACACCAATTAAATATCGTAACCGGTTTTGCAGGTACATCTCTACAACCGAATTCTGGAGCACAGGGAGAATTTGCAGGATTAATGACAATACGAGCATATCACCAATCCAATGGAGATACGCATCGTAATATTTGCATCATCCCGGCTTCTGCACACGGCACAAACCCTGCCTCTGCTGTTATGGCAGGTATGAAAGTGATTGTAACTAAAACTGCAGAAAACGGAAATATAGATGTAGAAGACTTGCGTGAAAAAGCAATGTTTCATTCAGACAATTTAGCTGCATTAATGGTAACCTACCCATCTACACACGGCGTTTTTGAAAGTGAAATTCAAGAAATTACCAAAATTATTCATGATCATGGCGGACAAGTCTATATGGACGGTGCCAATATGAATGCACAAGTAGGCTTGACAAATCCGGCTACAATTGGAGCAGATGTTTGTCACCTCAACTTGCATAAAACTTTTGCAATTCCACATGGTGGTGGAGGCCCTGGTGTAGGACCTATCTGTGTAGCTCCACAATTAGTACCTTTTTTACCTTCAAATCCGATGGTAAAAACAGGTGGAGAAAAAGCAATTACAGCAATCTCTGCAGCCCCTTGGGGATCTGCTTTAGCCTGTTTAATTTCTTATGGATACATTACAATGTTAGGAGCAAAAGGGCTTACAGATTCAACAAAAATGGCCATCTTAAATGCCAACTACATCAAAGAACGTTTAGACGGACATTACCCAACTTTATACACTGGTGAAAAGGGGCGTGCTGCTCACGAAATGATTATTGATTGTCGAGATTTTAAACAAAACGGCATTGAAGTAGTAGACATTGCAAAACGTTTAATGGATTATGGTTTCCATGCACCAACTGTTTCTTTTCCTGTAGGAGGCACCATGATGATTGAACCTACCGAGTCTGAAAGTATTGCAGAGTTAGATCGTTTTTGTGATGCCATGATTTCGATTCGTGAAGAAATTAAAAACGCAACAAAAGAAGACGACAGCAATCCTTTAAAAAATGCACCGCACACACAAGAGATGTTGACTGCTGATGCATGGGAATTTCCATATACAAGAAAACAAGCAGCTTTTCCGTTAGCATATATCGCAGAGAATAAATTTTGGCCAACCGTTCGAAGAGTAGATGATGCTTTTGGTGACCGAAACTTAATTTGCTCTTGCAACCCGATTGAAGATTATATGTAGCAGATACAACCTACAAATAAGTATTTTAAAACCGTTTCACATATGAAACGGTTTTTTTTCGCTCCTATTTAAATTTGGAATCCGTAAGTGTTCAGCACAAAAAAAAACGCTAACAAATGAATGTTAGCGTTTGTATTTTTTACAAGTATAAAAAGATTACTTTTTATGCTTTGCGTATTTGCTTTTAAATTTATCGATACGACCAGCTGCATCAATTAGTTTAGATTTACCAGTGTAAAATGGGTGAGATGTTCTTGAGATCTCTAATTTTACTAAAGGATACTCTACTCCTTCAACTTCTAAAGTTTCTTTAGTGTCTGCAGTAGAACGCGTTATAAATACATCTCCATTAGACATATCTTTAAAAGCCATCATTCTGTAATTTTCTGGATGAATTCCTTTTCTCATTGTATATAATTTTAATACTTTAATGTTATGTTTGCAATAGTAAAATTGGTAAAGCTTTACTATATCTCTAAATAACTGTTATCCGCTATTTTGAGGATGCAAATTTAACGTTATTTTTCAATTTACAAATAAATAAATTGTTTTTATTTGATATCTTAGAGCTTTTAAGTAGAATTAGGGGGCTTTAACAAGTTAAAAATTGTTTTTTAATCCCTTTTTTTGAATATTTACACAACAAAAACACTGAAATTTTTATATCAAATGAAAAATTATTCGATCCTTATCGCTCTTTTTGCGCTTCTAGTGCTAAGCACTTCTTGCTCGGAAACTTATAAATTCACACTAGAAACTCCTAAAACAGTTGCTATAAATGGGGTTGCTACTTTTAAAGTATCAGAAAACAACAATCGTCCAATTGATAGCGTTCAGTTTTTTGTGAACGGAAAACAAATCCCTGGATCGAACCTTACTACAACCTACAATACTTCGAATTTAGGCTTTGGAAGACATTTCGTTGTGGCATTGAGTTTCTACCCTGGAAAGACAAATAAGTCAAAAGGTTCTTTTGAAATTTTTCCTACGGAAAAAGCGACCATTTATGGGTATAAAATTATCAACACCTACCCTCATGACAGCACCGCATACACACAAGGCTTAGAGTTTCACAATGGTTTCTTATACGAAACGACAGGGCGAAGAGGACAATCTTCATTAAGAAAAGTTGAAATAACAACTGGAAAAGTTTTACAAAAAGTTGCTTTGGCTAATAAATATTTTGGTGAAGGAATGACGATTGTTGATGACAAAATTCATTGGCTGACTTGGCAGAATAAAAAAGGATTCATTTATGATTTAAAAACTTTTGAACAAGAAAAGACTTTTAAATATGGTAAAAGTAAAGAAGGCTGGGGATTGACACACAACGAAACCGAACTGATAAAATCTGATGGAACTCATAAAATTTGGTTTTTAGACCCTACAACACACCAAGAAAAACGTTCTATTCAAGTATATACAAAGGGACGTGCATTGGACAATTTAAATGAATTAGAATTCATTGACGGTAAGATCTACGCAAACAAATACCTCAACAGCGCCATTATCATTATCAATCCAGAAACGGGCGTTGCAGAAGGAATTGTGAACTTGAAAGGCTTGACCAAAGAAATGCAGAAAACCCAAAAGCTAAAGCCTGAAGATGAAGTTTTAAATGGAATTGCCTATGACCCTAAAAACAACAGACTTTTTGTAACTGGTAAAAATTGGAAAAAAATGTTTGAAATAGCACTTGTAAAAAAGTAATAATTCAATCATTAAATAGTTATCGTTATATAAAATAGTAATTAGTTTACGAGATCTAAAGTTAACCTTTTCGACTGTGTTCGAAGAGACCGAAATAAAAATCATGCGTTATATCCTATTATTCATCATTACTTTTTCTCTTATTGCGATCAGTTCATGTAGAAAAGATTTTTCTACAACACCAAGTTTTGGGAAACTAGAATTCTCTAAGGACACGGTATTTTTAGACACCGTTTTTACAAATATTGGTTCGGCGACTTATAACCTAAAGGTATACAATCGAAGCAATAAAGATATTAGCATTCCAAGCATTCAATTAGAAAATGGTATGCTGTCCAATTACAGATTGAATGTTGATGGTATTGCTGGTAAGGAGTTTAATGAAATCAATATTTTGGCAAACGACAGCATGTATGTTTTTGTTGAAACGACCATCGACTTTTCAACCATACCGAACCCATTATACACCGACAGAATTTTATTTGACAACGGTATTAATGAACAAGATGTAGATTTGGTAACTTTGGTACAAGATGCCAACTTTATCTTTCCAGGAAGAGATCCGCTAACCATGGAAATTGACAACCTTACCATTGACGGAGAACCCACTAGCATACAAGGACGGTTTTTAGAAGATACAGAACTTGTTTTCTCTAATACAAAGCCTACAGTTATTTATGGTTATGCAGCAGTACCATCTGGAAAAACATTGACCATTGAAGCTGGAGCAAAGATTCATTTTCATGACAATTCCGGATTAATTGTTGACGATAATGCCAGCTTAAAGGTAAACGGAACAATCTCCGAAAAAGTGATTTTTGAAGGGGACCGTTTGGAAAATAGCTATCGCAATGTTCCTGGACAATGGGGAGTCATTCTAATACGCCCAGGGAGTATAGACAACAGCATACAACATGCCATCATAAGAAATGGTTTGGTAGGGCTTTTAATTGGGGATGTATTGGGTGCTGATAAGGACACAAAACTAATCTTAGAGAATTCAGAAATCTATAACCATGGTGCTTATGGAATTTGGGCAAGAGACAGCGAAATAACAGCAAATAACTTAGTAATAGGAAGTGCAGGATTTGCCTCTTTAGCAACAACGATTGGTGGAGAATATAATTTCACACATTGTACTTTTTCAAATTACTGGAACCGAGGAATCCGACAATTGCCTGCTGTTTTAGTGAATAATTATCAGGACAATGAAGATGCTAACGGGCAAGCAACAAGGATTGTTAACGACTTAGTTGCGGCCAACTTTACCAACTGTATTTTTGATGGAAATAGTAACATCGAGTTTGTTTTAGATAAAGCCGAAGGAAGTGCTTTCAACTACAGCGTGGTCAATTCGATGCTTACATTTAATGATTCTAATGCTTCTTTTGCAGATAATGCTGAGTTGGATTTCACCAATCCCAATTATCAAAACAACCTACTAAATGGGGTTCTAAATTTTAGAAATCCACAAGAAAATGATTTCATTATTGGGCAAAATTCTGATGCCATTGGCAAAGCCAGCTCAACAATTTTCAATACAGACATCTTAGGTATAGACAGAACTACAAATCCAGATATTGGTGCATATCAACACATTATTTTTGAATAGGGGTTTCGTTTTCAGTGATAAAAGTAATTATACTTCAATCTTTTAACATAACAGCCTTTTAGTTTGCTTCTTCTTTCTTTCTTTTTAAGAAACTTACGAAGCTCGCCACAGTAATTAAACTCCAAAGTCCACGATACACCCATATATCTAATTCAAGTCCAAAAACTATTTTAGTGCCACTGTTATTAACAAAAGTCATTACTATAATAACTGTTCCAATAACTGCCCAAACTAAATTCCATTTATTATTTCTCATAAACCCTATTTTAATCTAATTATTGTTTGTAAACAACACCGTTTTTCATCACAAAAATGACCTTTTCCATGGTTGCGATATTTTTGGTTGGTTCCTCATCAACCGCAATGATATCTGCGAAAAAACCTTTCTTAATTTGCCCAATCTCATTGGACATCTTTAACAATCGAGCATTTGTGATGGTTGCAGATTGAATGGTTTCCATTGCTGGCATTCCAGCTTCTACCATAAAACCAAACTCTTTTCCGTTGTTCCCGTGTTTAAATACACCTGCATCGGTTCCAAATGCAATACCAACTCCTTTTTTGTAGGCTTTTGCAAAAGTTCCTTGTATTTGTGGACCAACTGCTAAGGCTTTAGGTACTATGATTGCTGGGTAAAATCCAGGTATTTTAGCTTTCTCTTCCACTTCTTTTCCCGCTGTTATTGTAGGAACTAAATAGGCATCGTGTTTTTTCATGAGCTCCATGGTTTCGTCACTCATATAGGTCCCATGCTCAATTGTTTTTACTCCACCAATGATGGCTCTTTGCATCCCTTCGTCACCATGGGCATGCGCCGCCACATACATCCCATAATCTGTTGCCGTTTGGCAAATTGCTTGCACCTCTTCTAAGGTAAATTGAGGGTTATCACCCGATTTGGCAACACTTAAAACGCCTCCTGTTGCTGTTATCTTTATCCAATCTGCACCATTTTTATATCGTTGTCGTACCGCTTTCTTTGCATCAGCTACAGAGTTAACAACCCCTTCTTTTGGCCCTGGGTCTCCAGCTAAATTTCGACTACTTCCATTGGTAGGATCTGCATGTCCGCCCGTAGTTGCCAATGATTTCCCTGCTGTAAATACTCTGGGTCCAGGAATTTTTCCTGCATCAATTGCATTTCTAACTGAAATATTGACACCAGTTCCTCCCAAATCTCGAACAGTAGTAAAGCCATTCAATAAGGTTGTTTTCACAAATCCTACTGAATTAAAAGCAATATCTGCTTCATTCAAAATATAGCGATGTAGTCTGGTGTTTCTATCAAATTCTTGTTCTACATGAACGTGCATATCAATTAAACCAGGCATTACTACCTTGTCCTTTAAATCGATAGAAATCCCTCCTTTTAGAATTACGTAACCATCCATAACTGAAAGAATTTTATTCTCTTTAATGACGATCGTTTGCTTCGTAAGAATTTTTCCAGATTTGGTGTCCAACAACTTTCCGCATAAAATATAGGTGTTTTGAGCAATCGCATTTTGTAGCATAAAAACACTTAAAAATAGGAACAGTAATTTCTTCATTTGTATATAATTTGAGCTTAAAAGTATGAAATTTTAAGTAAATTGCTGCTTCAAATTTAGAATCAATGAAGAATGTAGTGATTACTGGTACAAGTAGAGGAATTGGCTTTGAATTGGCACAACAATTTGCTGAAAATGGGCATCAAGTTTTAGCCCTTTCTAGAAACACAGCTCCATTAGAAAAGGTCGGTCATAAAAACATTACAACACTTTCTGTTGATTTATCTGAAAATGGAGATATCCAAAAAGCAATAGATTTCGTAAAATCTAATTGGAAACAAGTGGATATCCTCATCAATAATGCTGGAAAATTAATTAATAAACCTTTTACGGAGTTAACGTCTGATGATTTTTTAGAAGTCTACAAAGTAAATGTGTTTGGAGTTGCAGAAATAACAAAAGGAATCATTCCTTTCTTAAAAAAAGGGAGTCATGTGGTCACCATGAGTTCTATGGGAGGAATCCAAGGAAGCATGAAATTTGGAGGATTAGCAGCCTATAGCTCTGCGAAAGGTGCCGTAATTACATTGTCTGAGTTGTTAGCCGAAGAATATAAGGAACAACAAATTGCTTTTAATGTACTCGCTATTGGCGCAGTTCAAACAGAAATGTTAGCGGAAGCGTTTCCAGATTACAAAGCACCACTTTCTGCACAAGAAATGGCAAATTACATCTATGACTTCTCCCTTACCGGAAACAAGTTTTATAATGGAAAAGTGCTGCAAGTATCATCAACAACGCCTTAAAATGGAGGCTTTAGATAAAACTTAAAAAAAATCACCATTTCTAAACAAAAAGAAAATAATCAAGTGCTCAAACCCCTTCCCTCTGAAGGGTTTTCTTGGGTTGGCTACATTCCTGAAAAGGCCATTCCTTTTGTAGAGTTTTTAATTGATGAACACAACTTTACCTTAAAAATTGTAAGTCAAAGACAAACCAAACATGGCGATTTTAGGCAATTGCCATCTGGGAAATTTCAGATTACTGTAAACAACAATCTCAATAAACATCAGTTTTTACTCACTTTAGTCCATGAAATTGCGCATCATGTAACCCATCAAAAATTTGGAAGAGTGCAACCACACGGTCAAGAATGGAAAACCGTATTTCAGCACTTAATGTTGCCTTTTTTACGTCCCGATATTTATCCGAAGGAAATCTTATCCCTTTTAGCGAAGTATTTGCAAAACGCAAAAGCAAGCACAGATTCAGATGTAAACTTATCTTTGGCATTAAAAGGAAATGTTGCAGAAGCTGGAAAGTATTTTATTTTTGATGTGGCTTACGGAAGTGTATTCAGTTTTAAAGACATTCTCTACAAAAAAGGAAACAAGCGCAGAACCCGCTACGAATGTTTAAACATGAAAAACCAAAAAGTATATCTATTCAATCAAAATGTTGAAGTAAAAAAACACATTTCGACAAATTGAAATTAACTTCTTTTTAAAAACGTAGCTTTAACAATCTGATTTTTTATTTTTCTCTTTTGATGAAGAGCGTGTCTAGCGTTAATTCTTTTTGAAGCCATTTTTTTAATTCATTTTCTTTAACAGAAATAATACTGTCTGACAACTTTATGTTCCATTGCACGATTGCGATAGGTAGAGTGTCAATTTTTATAAAATCTTTTGATGACAAGACATTCGAAAACCCAATAGATTCAATGCCACCATATCTGATTTTTGCTTCTTTTACAATACTACTAAATGCAATTACTTTTTGATTTTTATTAAGGGCATCTTGTTCAATCCTGTTATTTAAATCGGCAATGGTTTCTTGCAACCCGCTAATTTGTTGCTGCAAACCACCAATAATATTTTTACTTTCTTGTAATTCTTCTCGTTTCTCTTTAAAGGCGGTTGTAATTAGCTCAAAACTTTTTGTATCACTTCCTTTAATTTTCAAGTCAAAGTCTTTTATTTTATCATAGCTAGGATTATTCCTTAGTTGATTTGTTAAAATATTTTTTTCCCCGTCAGTTACTTCATTAAAAAAGTTTAGATAAATTTCTTTGGTTTCGGGTAAAAATGAATTGTCAATCAATTGAAAATTTGGAATAAGTTTCACTTCTTTTGTAACAAATCTATTGACCTGTGTTTCAATTTGATTCTCTTTAAACACGCTTATAAAGGTAAAAATGGCAGGAATCATCACGGAAACACCCACAACAGTTGCAATGGTTGAATATTGTTTTCTTTTTGCTGCATTTACATATTTGTGCATTGGGAAACGCAATAACTTTAATACGATAAAAGTAGCCAATGCAATAAAAATGGTATTGATTGTAAATAAATACATGGCGCCAAAAAAGTAAGTGAAGTTGCCTTTTGCCAATCCATAACCAGCAGTGCATAAAGGCGGCATTAAGGCGGTTGCAATGGCAACTCCAAAAATAACTGAAGCTACTGTTCCTTTTTTTGTTTTAGCAACCATCAAGGCCAAACCGCCAAAAAAAGCAATTAGCACATCACGAATATCTGGCCTTACACGCCCTAATAACTCCGAGTTATCTTCGCTTAAAGGAAAGAGATAAAAGAATAAAAAAGAGGCGAATAAACTCAATACAATCATAGTTCCCAAATGGATTAGGGACTTTTTAAAGGTCAAAAAATCATTCAGTGCAAAAGACATTCCAATTCCTAAAATGGGCCCCATTAGAGGAGAAATAAGCATCGCTCCAATAACAACGGCAGTAGAGTTTGCATTTAAACCTATGGAAGCCACAAAGACAGCAAAAACAAGAATCCATGCCGTAGCTCCTTTGAATGGAATATCTGCTTTTATGGCTTCTATTGTCGCCTCATGATCGGTGTCATCTCTAAAATCAAAGAGTTCAACGATAAACTTTTTAAAGTTCTGAAAAAGGCCTTTAGCGTCTTGTTGAATCGCATGTTTAGAGTTTGCCGTATTTTGGTTTTTATTCGTATTTTCTTCCATAAGTAATTTGTAAATAATAATGAAATATACAAAAAATGTAATGTAAATTATTGCAAAGAAATAGCATCTATTTCCAATCGAAATTTCTCCGCTTTTTTATTTCCAATTAAAATGGCGATTTCCTCTATTTTATTAGGCGTTAGATTGTCCATGCTTAAGGTTCTTCCTCTAAATGCTGGATACATCTGATTCATCTCTAAAGTAAGCGTTTGCCATTCGGTAGTAGTTTGAAAAGTAGTGATATAGGAATAATAGTCACGCCTTTTTTCTTTAATTCGAAACTGATATTTTTTTCCATCTCCTTTTACACGCATAAGAACTTTCGTATATTTAGATATGTCTTTCTCTGAAAGCAAATGCCGCACCGATGAAAACCCACCATAGTTGTCTAATGAAACGATTCCTTCAAAGACAGCATTTCCTTCTTCATTGATCGAAAAACTCCCTTGAGATCTTCCTCCCATTACACCGTCATCTACTATTTTCCAAGAAGCGATATTAGATTCTTTTGTAAAATTGAAAATAAGGGCATCAGAAGTATTCATAAATAATAAGAAGATAAGAAATAAATTAATTTTAGTCATATTCGATTTTTAGAATACCTAAAATTAAGGATTTTTAGCAACAAAAAGGATAAAAAGTAAAAAACTCTGTACAGATGTACAGAGTTTTATTGTGACCGGGCTGGGGCTCGAACCCAGGACCCTCTCCTTAAAAGGGAGATGCTCTACCAACTGAGCTACCAGGTCATTTTCTTCGTTTAAGCGGCTGCAAATATATCATCTTATTTATAATAAACAAGTATTTTTTTTACTTTGTTTCATTTAAATATGCCTGCCTCACTTTCTTGAATAAATTAGAGGAATACACAAAATCAACAATTGCCTCATTATCAGTTTTAAAGATTTCATTTTTACTTCCTTCCCATGCTTTTGTTCCATTTTTAAGGAACACAATTTTTTCTCCAATTTCCATCACAGAATTCATATCATGGGTGTTTATTACAGTTGTAATTTTATATTCAGCAGTTATTTCTTGAATTAAATTGTCAATTACAATCGCTGTTTGAGGGTCTAAACCTGAATTTGGCTCATCGCAAAACAAGTATTTCGGATTCATGACAATGGCTCTTGCAATGGCAACTCTTTTTTGCATTCCTCCCGAAAGTTCTGCGGGAAATTTAGTATTTGCATTGGAAAGATTGACACGATCTAATACAAAATTGACGCGATCGAGCATTTCTTTTTGAGAGTTATTGGTAAACATCTTTAAAGGAAACATGACATTCTCTTCGACCGTTTGAGAATCAAAAAGCGCACTTCCTTGAAAAACCATGCCAATTTCTTGACGCCATGCTCTTTTTGCTTCCGTTGTAAAGTTGGTATTGATACGGCCATCAAAAGAAATAGTTCCCGATTCTGGAATATGCAAACCAATTAACGATTTTAAAAAAACAGTTTTCCCAGAACCACTTTGCCCAATAATCAGACTGGTTTCTCCTGGGTGAAAAGTCGTAGAAATTCCTTTTAAGACTTTTACGTCGCCAAAACCTTTGTGTAAATCTTTAACTTCTATCATCTAGGTTAAAAGCATTTGAGTTAGAAAATAATTGGCAATTACAATTAAAACAGTGGTCCAAACAACTGCTTGTGTACTTGCTTTACCAACTGCCAAGGAACCTCCTTTTACATAATATCCATGATAGGATGGAACCGTAGATATTAGAAACGCAAAAACCAGTGTTTTAATCATTGCATACACCAATAAAAAAGGTTGAAAATCGGATTGAATTCCAATAATATAATCGGTTCCTGTAAATAAACCAGACAGTATACCAGCGAGCCAGCCTCCAAAAATTCCTAAAATCATACCCAAACAAATTAGAAATGGATAAAAGATAACGGTGGCAATTATTTTTGGCAACACCAGGTGGTTCAGGGAGTTGATACCCATGACTTCTAAGGCATCTATTTGTTCTGTAACACGCATAGTTCCGATACTTGAAGCAATATACGAGCCTACTTTTCCTGCTAAAATAATAGAACAGAAAGTTGGTGCAAATTCTAAAATAATCGATCTCTTTGCGGCAAAACCAATCAATGAATCTGGAATTAAGGGATCGTCTAGATTTAGGGCTGTTTGCAATGCAATAACTCCCCCAATAAAAAAAGAAATAAACATAATAATCCCTAAAGATTTTAGTCCTAATTCTTCAATATCTTTAAACAAAGCTTCTCTAAAAACGCGAGGACGTTGTGGCATTTTAAAAACTTGCCCCAACATCATGCAGTATTTACCAATGTGCTCTAGGTAATTCATTCAATATTTTTTTTCTTTTTGCTAAAGTATTAAAAAATGAACAACCATAAGTTAAATTACAGCGATCAAAATTAAAAAAATTGTACTTTTGAGTATACTTTAACATTCTACTGTTTTATGAAAAAATTAATCCTTGTTTTTTTCGCTTTTAGTGCAATTTTGTATAGTTTTCGATCCAAAGAAACCGCATCTAAGAAGCCAAAGTTAGTGGTAGGCATTGTGATCGATCAAATGCGTTACGACTATCTCACACGTTTTGCAGACCGCTATTCTGAAAACGGATTTAAACGTTTATTAAATGATGGGTTTTCGCTAGAGAATGCACATTATAATTTAATCCCAACCTACACTGCTGTTGGTCACGCTTCCATTTATACAGGAACTACACCTTCTGAGCATGCGATTATTTCGAACAATTGGTACGATAAGTTTTCCAAAAAATTCATCTATTGTGTAGATGATACTAACTACAAAACCATTGGTAATGATAGTCGTGAAGGTGAAAAATCACCCTACAGAATGTTGACGACTACTGTAACAGATCAATTGCATTTGGCACAGAATATGCACGGAAAAACTATTGGTATTGCCATTAAAGACCGTTCTTCTATTTTACCCGCAGGACATACTGCAAATGGCGCCTATTGGTTTAGTGGCGGAAACTATGGCCAATGGATTTCGAGTTCTTTTTATATGGAACAGCTACCGAATTGGGTCACCGAATTTAATGCTTCTAAAAAAGTGGATGATTATCTAAGTAAGCCTTGGGAGCCCCTTTATGACATTAGTACTTACACACAAAGCATTGCTGACAATAACGAATTTGAGGGATTGAACAATGGTGAAAAAACACCTACATTCCCACACAATGTTCCTGCACTAAGAAAAAACAATGGAAATTATAGTTTAATCAAAGCAATTCCTGCGGGAAACTCAATCACTGCCGATTTTGCAAAAGCAGCCATTATCGGTGAAAATTTAGGGAAATCGGATTTTACAGATTTTCTGACCATTAGCTTTTCATCTACCGATTATGTGGGACACCAATACGGACCGGCATCTGTGGAAATTGAAGATACCTATTTACGTTTAGACAACGACCTTGCCGAATTGTTTAAAACCTTAGATACTGAAGTAGGAAAAGGAAATTATACGATTTTCTTAACTGCAGACCATGCGGCTGTGCATGTCCCTGCTTATTTGCAATCTTTAAAAATTCCAGCACATTATTTTGATGGAGAACAATTTAAAAAACACCTTACAACGATTACTAAAAAATACTTTAATTCTGACAAGTTGGTTGAAAATGTTTCCAATTATCAAATTTTCTTAAATAAACAGGTCATGGATTCTTTGAAATTAAATCAAAATACAGTCGCACAAAAATTAGCCGATGAAGTTGTTTATTTTGAAGGAATTTACAAAGCAGTAACTGCAAGAACCTTACAAACAACACACTTTTCAGAAGGCATTTTAAATTCGCTTCAAAACGGATACAATCAAAAGTATTCTGGAGATGTAATGTTGCTACCCTACCCAGCAACATTAAGCAGAGGAAGAACAGGTACCAGTCATGGTTCTGGTTATTCTTATGACACGCATGTACCGATTATTTTTTATGGAAATGGTATTCAGAAAGGAAGCTCCTCAAAAAAATATGAAATTGTAGACATTGCTCCCACGATTTCGAATTTATTGCAAATAGAAGCTCCTAATAGCACTTCAGGAAAAGTGGTCTCAGAAGCTTTAGAAAAATAATTTGTGTTTTAAATAAGGCTACACTTTTGGCAAAAATACTTCTGCCATCATGCAACGTGCACTTCCACCACCACAAGCTTCAATGGTATCCAATGAACTTGAAATAATTTTACAGTGGTTTTCTATTTGTGATATTTGTTGTTGTGTTAAGGAATCAAATGCTGCCTGACTCATCACCAAGAAGCGTTCGTCTTTTGCACCCCGAACTTGCAACATATTCCCTGCGAAATTATGTACTTGTTCTTCGGTGATATTGATGACTTGTTTGCCGTCTTCTTTTAAATTCTTTAAAAGGTTTTTGCGTTCTTTTTTATCGTCAATACTGTCAAGGCAAATCACTGCAAAGGTTTCTGCCAAACACATCATTACATTGGTGTGGTAGATTTCTTTGCGTTCTCCGTCTACGGTTTGATTGGCCGTAAAAACGACTGGCGTATACTCAAAGTCTTCACAAAATTCAATGAACAAATCTTCATCGGCTCTTGGAGACAAGGCACAATAGGCTTTGTTGTTCACACGATCTAACAATAAACTTCCAGTGCCTTCCAAGTAGAATCCAGATTGCTCTGCTGAAGTATAATCGACCACCGAATCTATGCGAAACCCTTCGGCTTCCAATTGCTCTAAAACGTCTTCACGGCGTTCCATGCGCCTGTTTTTTGCAAACATTGGATACATCGCTACGGTTCCGTCTTGATGAAAAGAAATCCAGTTGTTTGGAAAAAGGGCATCGGGGGTATCAAATTCATCGGTATCGGAAACCACCACAACGTTTACACCAACACTGCGTAATTTATCTACATAAGTATCAAATTCTGTTTGTGCTTTTGCATTTACTGTTGCCGGCAATAAAGTATCCAATACTTTTTGATAATAGTTGTTGACAGCGGTTTGTTCATTCATTCGGAAATTAATCGGACGAACCATTAAAATGGTATTGGTGGTCTGTTGCATTTGATTTTTTATATGCTGCAAAATTATACATTTTTAACGGAAGACGAGCGGCTACTTTGAAAAATTTTGGAATCGCGAAATCGATCTCTTTTACAATTGGAAATCACTTAAAACTGTTTTGCTCATGTCCTTTTTAAAATTTTAAGTTTTTTTTTAAGAAATAAATTTATGTTAATTTAATTAACATAAATTTATACACTTAAAGTGATGTCGCTGCGAAAAGCTTCTCTAGAGCTGAAAGAAAACTTTCTTTTGAAGGAACAACAAGTAGCTTGGATGGAGAACAAAAGCTCCCGATAACAAAAAAATAATATTTAAAAATTAAAAACAAATGGACTTACTTCGCTAATGGATTGGTGTGGAGCTCTGATTAAATTTATAGATGATAAAAAAATATAGTATTTCTAATTACGCTGCTACCAAGCGATTGTATCGCGTGATAAATAAAAAAAACACAAGATGCAATTTTGCGGCAGCTGGGAAATATATTTTGACATTGAATGGTTTGCCATTGTATAACGGGAATTATAAAAATCGGGAATTCAAAAGGATTGCGTTTAAGCAAAACTATTTTAGAACAATACAATATAAAAGACAATCAACTCCTTATTGATGATGTCTTTGAGAACGAAAATTTTGAGGAATGGAATTGAAACAGTACACCATTATACTCGTAAATCTCGATCCAACCGTTGGTCGTGAAATAAAAAAACTAATCTCGTATCAACGGCATTGTAGAACAGCGTAATAAGCCCTCCTGTTTGGCTATTTCTGCATACGAGACTTCCTCAACAGTAAACCCATTTGCACGCAACCAGGTGTTTAATCGTGTGAAATTGGCTTCTGAAATGACCACGTCTTCGGAAATCGAAAACACATTGCTGTTCATGTTGTACATTTCGTCCTTGGTAATTTCAAAGATGTTTTCTTTTCCGAAAAAATCTACCAACCAATTGTATTCTGTGTCTACTAAAAATCCGTTTTTATGTAAAATTGCTTTTCCCTGCCCTAAAGGCTGGAAACAACAATCTAAGTGCAAAGCGTTTTCTTTGGGTTGTGCATTGTCTTTACGAAGTTCGAAAGACTTGACAACCTTCTCTGGAAACAATTCTTGCAAAGCAATCACAGCATCCGTATTGGTTCGTGCAGTAATGTAATCTGGATAGTCTGCACCCGAATAGGTGCCCACAAAAATATAATCGCCCCAAGGCATCACATCTCCACCTTCTACATGACACTCTTCTGGAAGTTCAATGATGTTTTCGGGATTGATTTGCGCTAGAACATGCCCAATTGCTTCGTATTCTTTCTCTCTATCAGGTAAAATATTGGCTTTAATAATTTTATCATCAATACAGAAAGCAATGTCTCTGGAAAAAATCTGGTTGTAATTTTCAAGTACTTTGGGTCTGTAAACCGTGACATCATACTTTTTAAAAACAGCAGCTACCGCTTCCATTTCAGTAACCATATCCGCTTCTTTGGGGTAGGTGCCGGCAAGAACATGTAATTTACTTTTTGGGTCGTAACAGTCCGTTGCTTTTGGCGTTGGACCATTGCTTTTAGCAGTTCCTAAAATAACTGCTCTTAATCGAGATACTTCGTCTTGTACATTAATTTTCAACATAGATATAAGCCTAAAAAAGCTTCCTGAAAATAGGAAGCTTTTGTGATATAATTGAATGAATGATTACCTATTTTCAGCAGTCACAAAATCTCTCAAATTTTCTCCAGTATAAATTTGACGTGGACGACCAATTGGTTCTTTGTTCTCACGCATTTCTTTCCATTGTGCAATCCATCCTGGCAAACGTCCTAAGGCAAACATTACTGTGAACATTTCAACCGGTATTCCCATTGCTCTGTAAATAATTCCAGAGTAAAAATCTACGTTTGGATACAATTTACGATCTACGAAATAAGGATCATTTAACGCTTCTTGTTCCAATCCTCTAGCAATCTCTAAAATTGGATCTTCAATCCCTAAATCTTTTAATACTTCGTCGGCTGCAACTTTAATGATCGTAGCTCTTGGATCGAAGTTTTTATAAACGCGATGCCCAAATCCCATCAAACGGAATGGGTCATTTTTGTCTTTGGCTTTCGCCATGTATTTCTTCGTGTCTCCGCCATCTTCTTTGATTGCTTCTAACATTTCTAATACCGCTTGGTTTGCACCACCATGTAAAGGGCCCCATAATGCAGAGATTCCTGCAGATAAAGAAGCAAATAATCCTGCATGAGAAGAACCTACAATTCGAACGGTAGATGTAGAACAGTTTTGTTCGTGATCTGCATGTAAGATCAACAGTTTGTCTAAAGCATCTTTAATCACTGGGTTGGCAACATAGTCTTCATTGGGTTGTTCAAACATCATTTTCATGATATTCTCTACATATCCTAAAGATTTTGACCCGTAATTTAATGGTAATCCTTGTTTTTTACGCATTGCCCAAGCGACTAAAACAGGAAATTTTCCCATTATTTTCACAATTGCATTGTACATTTCTTCTTCAGAATCTACATTGACTGACGTTGGATTGAAGGCAACTAATGCACTTGTCAAAGAAGACAAAACACCCATTGGATGTGCATTCTTTGGAAAAGCATCTATAATTTTTTTAACATCTTCATCTACAATAGATTTCGACTTGATGTCTGCATGAAATTTTTCTAATTGTTCTTTTGTTGGTAAGTCTCCAAAAATCAAGGCATAAGCAACTTCTAAAAAGTCTGCTTTTTCAGCCAAATCTTCAATGGCATATCCTCTGTAACGAAGAATTCCTTTTTCACCGTCTAAAAAAGTAATTGCACTTTTACAAGAACCTGAATTTTTATAACCTGGATCAATCGTAATCACTCCATTTGTTGCCCCTCTTAATGTTTTTATATCAATGGCAACTTCATTCTCTGAACCTTTTACAAGTGGGAATTCATATGAATTGTCTCCTATCTGTAACTTAGCTATATCTGGCATCTTCGTGTATTTTAAATTTTTAAACCTTTTGCAAATGTACCAATTTTTAAAGGATTTTAAAAGGCGAGCGCAATCGATTTTGTAAATATTAACATTTCTTTTGAATGTATAAAAAAAGCCTCAAAAAATAAATTTTGAGGCTTTAAATAATATATAATTTTTTTATATTTTAAATGCTTTTTCTCCTGGGAAATAAGCAGTGTCTCCTAATTGTTCTTCGATTCTAAGCAATTGGTTGTACTTCGCCATTCTGTCTGAACGAGAAGCAGATCCTGTTTTGATTTGTCCACAGTTTAAAGCAACTGCTAAATCAGCAATCGTATTGTCTTCTGTTTCTCCTGAACGGTGACTCATTACTGAAGTAAAACCAGCATTTTGTGCCATGTTTACTGCTGCGATGGTTTCTGTTAAAGTTCCAATTTGGTTTACTTTGATTAAAATTGAATTTGCAATTCCATTTTCAATTCCTCTAGACAAACGGTCTACATTGGTTACAAATAAATCGTCTCCAACCAATTGTACTTTGTCTCCAATCTTATCGGTTAAATATTTCCATCCTTCCCAGTCGTTTTCATCCATTCCATCTTCGATAGAAATGATTGGATAGTTCGCTGCTAATTCTGCTAAATAATCGGCTTGTTCTTCGCTTGTACGAATTTTACCTGTTTCGCCTTCAAACTTTGCATAGTTATATTTTCCATCTACATAAAATTCTGCTGCGGCACAATCCAAAGCAATCATGATATCATCTCCTAAGGTATATCCTGCATTTTTAACGGCCAATGCAATGGTATCTAAAGCATCTTCTGTACCATCTAAGGTGGGTGCAAAACCTCCTTCATCTCCAACTGCTGTCGATAAATTTCTGTCGTGTAAAACTTTCTTTAAATTATGAAATATTTCAGAACCCATCTGCATTGCTTGAGAAAACGTTTCCGCTTTTACAGGCATTACCATAAATTCTTGAAATGCAATCGGCGCATCTGAATGCGACCCTCCATTAATGATATTCATCATTGGAACAGGCAACGTATTCGCAGAAACACCTCCAATGTATCTGTACAAAGGCATCCCTAGTTCGTTTGCAGCAGCTTTTGCAGCAGCTAATGAAACACCTAAAATAGCGTTTGCTCCTAGTTTTGATTTGTTTGGGGTTCCGTCTAAATCAATCATTAATTGATCAATCGTGTTTTGTTCGAAAACAGAAACGCCTAGTAATTCATGAGCTATAATTTGATTTACATTGTCAATCGCTTTTAAAACGCCTTTTCCCATGTAGGCTTTTCCTCCATCACGAAGTTCTACCGCTTCATGCTCTCCTGTAGATGCTCCAGATGGAACTGCAGCTCTTCCCATAACACCATTTTCTGTAGTGACATCTACTTCTACGGTTGGGTTCCCTCTTGAATCAAAAATTTGACGTGCGTGAATGTTAATTATAATACTCATAATACTTTATTTTTTATTGATTGTTGCTTAATTATATCGTGTTGCAATTTACTAAAATCCACAGTTTTTATAAGGCATTCGTAGAGTTTCTTACGAAAACGATTTCAGTAAACTGCAAAAAAAAATAGCAGTTATGAAACTGCTATTTTATGCTTTTTTATATTTTCTATAAATTGATCAAAAAGGTATTCTGCATCGTGTGGACCAGGACTTGCTTCTGGATGGTACTGAACTGAAAATACATTTTTGTTTTTCATTCGAATCCCGGCTACTGTATTGTCATTTAGGTGGACGTGGGTAATTTCTACATCTGCGTGCGCTTCTGTTTCTTCTCTATTAATTGCAAAACCATGGTTTTGTGAGGTGATTTCTCCTTTACCTGTTAAAATATTTTTAACGGGATGATTAATTCCTCTGTGCCCGTTGTGCATTTTATAAGTAGAAATTCCATTTGCCAAAGCAATGACTTGATGTCCTAAACATATACCAAATAAAGGCAAATCACTTTGAATAATTTGTTTTGCCGCTTCTTGTGCTGCAACTAAGGGTGCTGGATCTCCAGGACCGTTAGAAATAAAATAACCATCTGGATTGAAAGAAGCCAACTCTTCAAAGGTTGCGTTGTATGGAAACACTTTAATATAAGCGCCTCTTTGAACGAAGTTTCTTAGAATATTTTTCTTGATACCAATATCAATCGCAGCAATTTTAATTGGTGCGTTTTCATCGCCAACAAAGTAAGGTGCTTGTGTAGATACTTTTGATGCCAATTCAAGACCTTCCATATTCGGAGTTTCTAGTAATTGCTTTTTAAGCCCATCAATATTATCAACGTCAGAAGAAATAATGGCATTCATGGCGCCATTGTCTCTAATATAAGCAACCAATGCTCTAGTATCTAAATCTGAAATAGCGACGAGATTGTGTTTTGTAAACCAATCGCCTAAATTTCCGTCAGAATCAACTCTAGAATGTGTAAAGCTAAAGTTTCTACAAATTAAACCTGAAATTTTAATACTGTCAGATTCAACTTCACCATCATTCACACCATAATTACCAATATGTGCATTGGTGGCAACCATTAATTGACCAAAATAAGAGGGATCTGTGAAGATTTCTTGATAACCAGTCATTCCTGTATTGAAACAGATTTCCCCAGTGGAAGTACCTTCAATACCAACAGATTTTCCATAAAAAATAGTTCCGTCTGCGAGTAAGACTAATGCTTTTTTTCTTGATTGATATTTCATTTAGTAATGTTGTTTATTGTTACAAAAATATAAAAAAAGGGATAAACATTGCTGTTTATCCCTTGAATATGATTTAAAAAATTTTCATTTTTTATTCTTCAGATTTTTCTTCTGTTGCTGGTGCATCTACTTGAGGAGCGTCAGCTTTTTTGCTTCTTCCTCTACGAGTAGTTTTCTTAGCTTTTGTTCCTTTAGGATTATAGATTTCGTTGTAATCAACTAATTCTACCATTGCCATAGGAGCATTATCTCCTTGACGGTTTCCTAATTTGATGATACGTAAATATCCTCCTGGTCTGTCTGCTACTTTTACAGAGATTTCTTTAAATAATTCTGTAACTGCAAATTTGTCACGTAAATAACTAAAAACGATACGTCTGTTATGCGTTGTATCTGATTTTGATTTTGTGATCAAAGGCTCAGCGAATAAACGCAATGCTTTTGCTTTTGCTACAGTGGTGTTAATACGCTTGTGCTCTATTAAAGAACAAGTCATATTTGCTAACATCGCCTTTCTATGTGCTGTTTTTCTTCCTAAATGGTTAAATTTCTTTCCGTGTCTCATGACGTGTGTTTTATACTTTCATCTTGCTCAACCCTTTTTGAGGAGCAAACTATGAAAGATTAATCTTTATCTAATTTGTATTTGCTTAGGTCCATTCCGAAATTTAAACCTTTAACGATTACTAGTTCTTCTAGTTCTGTTAATGATTTTTTACCGAAGTTACGGAACTTCATTAAGTCACTTTTGTTAAAAGAAACTAAATCTCCTAGTGTATCTACTTCTGCTGCTTTTAAACAATTTAAAGCTCTTACAGAAAGATCCATGTCGATCAATCTTGTTTTTAATAACTGACGCATGTGTAATGATTCTTCATCATACGTTTCTGTTTGTGCAATTTCATCTGCCTCTAAAGTGATACGCTCATCAGAGAATAACATAAAGTGGTGGATTAATATTTTTGCAGCTTCAGTCAATGCATCTTTTGGGCTAATTGATCCATCAGTATCGATATCGAAAACTAATTTTTCATAATCCGTTTTTTGCTCAACACGAAAGTTTTCAATCGCATATTTTACATTCTTTATCGGAGTATAAATAGAATCTGTGAAAATTGTTCCTATTGCTGCACCTGCTTTTTTATTTTCTTCTGCTGGTACAAATCCTCTACCTTTTTCGATAGTGATTTCAGCATTTAACTTTACAGATTTGTCCATGTTACAAATCACTAAATCTGGATTCAATACTTGAAAACCTGAAATAAATTTCTGTAAATCTCCTGCAGTTAATTGATTTTGACCTGATACTGCTACTGAAACAGTTTCTCTGTCCGTTTCATCAATCTGCTTTTTAAAACGTACTTGTTTTAAGTTTAAGATAATTTCTGTAACATCTTCTACAATTCCTGTAATGGTAGAAAACTCATGCTCTACACCATCTAATCTTAATGAAGTAATTGCAAAACCTTCTAATGAAGATAAAAGAACTCTTCTTAATGCATTTCCAACTGTAAGACCAAAACCTGGTTCTAAAGGTCTGAATTCAAATCTTCCAGAAAAATCTGTAGATTCAATCATGACCACTTTATCAGGCTTCTGAAAATTTAATATTGCCATTGTTTCTTCGTTTGAATTGTTATTTAGTTGCGCGATGTAGTCGTTTGAAGAAATACAAATACATCCTTTGGCTAAATACCAATATGATTAATTTATTATTTAGAATATAATTCTACGATCAATTGTTCCTTAATGTTTTCAGGAATTTGTAATCTTTCCGGAGTCTTTACAAAAGTTCCTTCTTTCTTATCTGCATTCCAAGTCAACCATTCAAAAACAGTACTTGAAGAAGCTAAAGCATCTTCAATAGCGATTAATGATTTTGATTTCTCTCTTACTGCAACAACATCTCCTTCTTGTAAACTATAAGATGGAATGTTAACTAATTCTCCGTTCACAGTAATGTGTCTGTGAGAAACTAATTGACGTGCTCCACTTCTAGATTTAGAAACACCCATTCTATACACTACATTGTCTAAACGAGACTCACATAATTGTAATAAAATTTCACCGGTAATTCCTTGGGAAGCTGATGCTTTTTTGAATAAGTTACTGAATTGACGCTCTAAAATACCATAGGTATATTTTGCTTTTTGCTTTTCCATTAACTGGGTAGCATATTCAGATTTCTTTCCTCTTCTCTTTGCATTTCCATGCTGTCCTGGAGGGTAATTTCTTTTTTCGAAGTTTTTATCATCTCCGAAGATTGCTTCGCCAAACTTACGAGCAATTTTAGTTTTAGGTCCTGTATATCTTGCCATTTCGTTGTTATTAAAGCAGGGATTATGAATTAAGGCTATCTCCTTCGATAATCGAATTCCTACTTAGTTAAAATATTTAATTATACTCTCTTTTTGATACTAAAAAGGTTCAGCAGTTAATCAGCAAAAACTAATTAAACTCTTCTTCTCTTTGGTGGACGACAACCGTTGTGCGGCATTGGTGTAACATCAATAATTTCTGTTACTTCGATCCCTGCATTGTGTAATGATCTAATTGCAGACTCTCTACCGTTACCTGGTCCTTTAACATACACTTTTACTTTACGTAAACCTGCTTCTTTTGCTGCTACTGAACAATCTTCTGCTGCCAACTGAGCTGCGTAAGGAGTATTCTTTTTAGAACCTCTAAAACCCATTTTACCTGCAGATGACCAAGAGATTACATCTCCTTTTTTGTTTGTTAAAGAAATGATGATATTGTTGAAAGAGGCAGTTACGTGCGCTTCTCCAACAGATTCTACGATTACTTTACGTTTTTTTGAACTTGCTTTTGCCATAATTGTTTAAGTTTTAGTAATTTAGTTTTCTAAGTTTGATTGAAACAACCAAACTTAGATCTTGATTACTTTATCTAACTTTATTTTTTCTTGTTAGCTACAGTTTTTCTCTTTCCTTTTCGAGTTCTAGAGTTGTTCTTAGTTCTCTGTCCTCTTAAAGGAAGACCGAGTCTATGACGAATTCCTCTCTGACATCCAATATCCATCAAACGTTTGATGTGTAACTGAACTTCCGAGCGCAATTCACCCTCGATCGTAAAAGATCCAACTTGTTCTCTAATTGCTGCGATTTGATCATCGGTCCAATCTTGAACTTTGATGCTTTCGTCAACTTTTGCATTTGCTAAAACTTCTTGAGCTCTGCTGCTTCCAATACCGAAGATGTAAGTTAAAGCAATAACCCCTCTTTTGTTTTTTGGAATATCAATACCTGCTATTCTTGCCATTACCCTTGTCTTTGTTTAAATCTAGGATT
>CATIQU010000024.1 GCA_949519155.1 Polaribacter sp. SA4-10 | reverse complement strand
TTGTGGGTAATGTTGCTATTGCTTTCTGTAAGATGAGTTGAATCTCATCACCAGAGAAATAAACATCACTTTGAAGTGTAGCAGCTAATTTTGAATGAATTTCTGAAATATCTACCTTTCTTTCTTTTGCTCTTTTATTGATAAATGTAACTGACTCATTGGTTGCAATTCGAGACATCCAAGAGTACAATTTGCTATCGCCTTTAAATTTGTCGATATTCTTAAAAACTTTGATAAACGTGTTTTGCAATACATCGTCAGCATCATCATGAGAAATTACGATTTTCCGAATATGCCAATACAGCCGCTCTTTGTATTGCGAAATTAATTCACGAAAAGCAGACTCTTTGCTTTTTGTGTCTTTTAACTGCTTTATCAAAGTGACTTCGTCTGTCAATTAAATTATTTTATGGTTAGACGACCTGAATAAGAAAAGGTTTAACACTATCTCCTTGCTTTTGATCTAGAGTATCCAAAAAGTTTTTTTGCTTTGATGGTTTCAGCAATTCCTTTTGGTAACATGTGTTCCCAACCATCATCGCCTTTAATAATCATCTTTAGGACAGTTCTAGAAAAAATATCCAAAATTTCAGGATCAAAATCGTCAATATTTACAAGTTTACCGTTGTTATTAAAGAACTTATACAATTCTTTCATTCTCGGTGGAACTTTTAAGTTATTACTGTTTATATATTCTCCAGTTTCTTGATCGTGATATGGATACATATATACTTTTAAATCTCTATAGAAAAGTTTTCCAAAAGCTTCTAAAATACCACCACTTAAGTTGCGATAATACTTCTCATCAAAAATTTGGATTAGGTTGTAAACACCCATTGCGAGCCCCATTCTTTCTTTTGTAAACTCACTAAAATATTCAACCAATTTAAAATATTGTTGAAAATTGGTAATCATTACATTCTGACCTAAAGAACACAATAACTCTGCTCTATCTAGGAAGTCACGCTCATTAATTTCTCCTTCTGCACGAAGATTACTAAGCGTAATTTCGAAAATTACTTGTGTATTCTCTTCTTTAACTTTATTTTCTGCTAAGAAAAGTTTTTTAGACTTTTCATACATGTCCATATTTACTTTTGTTACGGGTCTAAAACTACCACGCAAAGCCAATATATTCTTTTTGTAGAGCACTTGAGCAGGTAATAGATTGATTCCATCAGGGCCAAACATAACAGCATTTGTCATTCCGTTTTTAAGCAGTTGCAAACTCATTAAACGATTGTCAACATACATAAAACGAGGTCCAGAGAAATTAATCATATCAATCTCTAATTGATCCTCATCTAAATTGTCATAGAATGATTTTACCAATTCTTTTGGGTTGTCATTTAAGTAAAAAGCCCCATGAATTAGATTCACGCCTAAAATACCTAAAGTTTCTTGTTGTAAACGAGCATCCGTTTCTTTAAAACGAAGGTGTAAAATAATTTCATTATAATCCTCTAAAGGGTCTAGTTGAAAACGAATTCCTACCCAACCATGGCCTTTAAATTTTTTCGCAAAATCAATGGTAGCGACCGTATTTGCATACGAAAAAAACAATTTATCGGGATGCTTGATTCTGCTTAAACGATCTTCTATTAAATCAATTTCATGGCGTAACATTCTTTTTAAACGAGGTTCTGTTACATAGCGTTTGTCTTCCTCAATCCCATAAATGGCATCAGAGAAATCCTTATCGTATGCGCTCATTGCTTTCGCTATTGTCCCCGAAGAAGCTCCAGCTCTAAAGAAATTTCTTACTGTTTCTTGCCCAGCTCCAATCTCCGCAAACGTGCCGTAGATGTCTGTATTTAAGTTGATTCGTAAAGCTTTGCTTTTTGTAGCAGGTATCGTACTTATTTTTTGATCTCCTTTTAAAGAAATTGCCATGTTTTATTTTTATAAAGTGTAACAAATGTACTAAAATAGAATGCTATCAGTCAATTTTTATGTTATTTTTGTTAGGTAATGAAACAAGCTGTAAAAGATTTTAAAATTACTTTTTTAGGGACAGGAACTTCTACGGGAATACCGATGTTGGCAAACGATCATCCTGTCAGTTTATCTCAAAATGAGAAAGACAAACGTTTACGCGCTTCGATCTTAATTTCATGGGATGAGTTTACCTATGTAATTGACTGTGGGCCTGATTTTAGACAGCAAATGTTGCGAGAAAATGTACGTTCAATTAGTGGTGTTCTATTTACCCATGAGCATTCAGATCATACCGCCGGTATAGATGATTTAAGACCCTATTGTTTTCAAATGGGAGCCGTTCCTGTTTACTTAGATGCGCAAACTTTAAAAAGTTTAGAACAACGATTCGAGTATGTGTTTAAAACTGAAAACAGATATCCTGGAGCGCCCCGAATTAAAATCAATTTGGTAGATCAGGCCAAGTTTATTCTCAATAAGGTAGCCGTAACTCCAATAAAGGCTTTACACGGCTCTTTGCCGATTACTTGTTACCGATTTAATAATATCGCTTATCTAACCGATGTAAAAACGATTGGTTCATCCGAAAAAGAAAAGCTTAAAAATTTAGATATCTTAATTGTAAATGCATTGAGAATAGAAACGCACCCTACACACTTTAATTTAGAAGAAGCCTTGTCACTTGTAGAAGAAATTAAGCCAAAAAAAACATATTTCACACACATAAGTCACAAACTAGGTTTTCATGACGAGGTTCAAAATAATTTACCAGAAAATGTTTTTTTAGCTTTTGATGGCTTAAGAATAGAAGTTTAGAGACAAGCATAATAACTTTTTGAAAAGTAATTTTTAGATCAATTCATGTTGGCACAAGAATTGAATTACTTTGGAAAGATAATTTATGAATTATAATTACACATCTGATTGTCAATTAGTTAATGGAAGTAAATAAATATTGAGTTTTCAATATAACAAAATCAATGTCAGTTTGACATATATATAGCCTATGAGTAAGCCAAAAATAACCACTTTAGACAGTTTGTCTTTACACAGTGTTTTAAACGAAGATTCAGAGTTAATTCCACTAATGACTCCAGAAGATGAGGAGATCATTAATAATGAAAGCGTTCCAGAAACATTATCTATTTTACCTTTAAGGAATACTGTTTTATTTCCAGGTGTTGTAATTCCAATTACCGCTGGCAGGGACAAGTCGATTCAGTTAATTAAAGATGCTAATAAAGGAGATAAAGTCATTGGTGTTGTTGCGCAAAGAGACGAAGATGTAGAAGAACCAACGCTCAAAGATATTCATACAACAGGAGTTGTAGCACAAATATTACGTGTTTTAAAAATGCCTGATGGGAATACAACTGTAATTATACAAGGAAAAAAAAGATTTAAAATTGATTCAATTCTTCAAGACGAGCCTTACTTAAAAGCAACAGTTACTGAAGCTTCAGATGATAAGGTAATTGAAGATAAAAAAGAATTTAAAGCAATTATTCAAGATATCAAAGAACAAGCTCTAGAGGTTATTAAAGAAAATCCAATGTTACCCTCTGAAGCTTCTTTTGCAATTAAAAATATAAAGTCAGATTCTTTTTTGGTGAATTTCATTTCATCAAATATGGATTTAAGTGTCCTGCAAAAGCAAGTTATTTTAGAAAAAGACAATCTAAAAGAACGAGCTCTATTGGCTTTAAAAAATTTAAATAAAGAGCTTCAGAAATTGCAATTACGAAATGATATTCAATCTAAAACAAGAGAAGATTTAGATCAACAACAAAGAGAATATTATTTAAACCAACAATTAAAAACAATTCAAGAAGAATTGGGAGGTGTATCTAACGATGAGGAGTTAGAAGAAATGCGCATAAAGGGTAAAACTAAAAAATGGAATAAAGAAGTTAAAGAAACCTTTGACAAAGAATTGGCGCGTTTACGAAGAATGAACCCGCAAATGGCAGATTATGGAGTGCAACGAAATTACTTAGAATTACTTTTAGAATTACCTTGGGGAGAATTTTCTGAAGATAAGTTTGATTTAAAACGCGCTGTAAAAATATTAGATCGAGATCACTTTGGATTGGAAAAAGTGAAAGAAAGAATTATTGAACACTTGGCTGTTTTAAAGCTGAGAAACGATATGAAATCGCCAATTATCTGTTTATATGGCCCTCCAGGAGTTGGTAAAACGTCTTTAGGGAAATCTGTGGCAGAAGCTTTAGGGCGTAAGTATGTGAGAATGTCTTTGGGTGGTTTACGAGATGAATCCGAAATCCGTGGACATAGAAAAACATACATTGGTGCAATGCCAGGTAGGTTGATTCAAAACTTAAAAAAAGCAGGAACATCAAACCCTGTTTTTGTTTTAGATGAAATTGATAAACTAGCAAAAGGGCATCAAGGAGATCCTTCTTCTGCCATGTTAGAAGTTTTAGATCCTGAGCAAAACACAGCGTTTTATGACAATTATTTAGAAGTTGGTTACGACCTTTCGAAAGTACTTTTTATTGCGACGGCAAACAATATCGGAGAAGTTCCTTGGGCACTAAGAGATCGAATGGAATTGATTAACGTTTCTGGGTATACCATTGAAGAGAAAATTGAAATTGCGAAGAAATACTTGTTGCCAAAACAATTAAAAGAACATGGCTTAAGTTCAGAACACTTAAAGTTAGGCAAAGCGCAAATAGAAAAAGTAGTAGTGGGGTATACCCGAGAATCTGGTGTGAGAGGTTTGGAAAAACAAATTGCCAAAGTGGTTCGATTTGCAGCAAAATCAATCGCTCTTGAAGAAGCCTATGAAATTATAGTTTCTACAGATAAGATTGAAGATATTTTAGGCCCACCAAGACTAGAAAGAGATAAATATGAAAACAATGGAGTTGCCGGAGTTGTTACAGGATTGGCTTGGACTGCTGTTGGAGGTGATATTTTATTCATTGAATCAATACTATCAAAAGGAAAAGGTGCGCTTTCTATTACGGGTAATTTAGGAAAGGTAATGAAAGAGTCAGCCACCATTGCAATGGAATATATCAAAGCAAACGCTGTTGATTTTGGAGTAGAACCAGAGGTTTTAGAAAAATACAATGTACATATTCACGTACCAGAAGGAGCAACACCAAAAGATGGGCCAAGCGCTGGTATTACTATGTTAACCTCTTTGTTATCTTCGTTTACACAACGTAAAGTAAAAAGTAAATTAGCCATGACTGGAGAAATTACTTTAAGAGGAAAGGTTTTGCCAGTGGGTGGTATTAAAGAGAAAATATTAGCAGCAAAAAGAGCCAATATTAAAGAGATAGTTTTGTGTGAAGACAATCGAAAAGATATTTTGGAAATAAAAGAAAGCTATTTAAAGGGGCTTACTTTTCATTATGTTGCCGAGATGAAAGAAGTAATTGACATTGCATTAACAAAGCAAAAAGTAAAAAATGCTAAGAAATTAGTTTCTTAAAAAAAACAACCTCTTTTGATTCTGATTCTTTCAGGCAAAAGAGGTTTTTTTTTATTACTACTTACTCAGTATTCAATTTATTTAGGTGATTTGCTAAAACGAAACCCATACTAAAACAGCCTTGTAGTAAATAGCCTCCAGTAGGAGCATACCAGTCTAGCATTTCACCAATAACATAGGAGTTTGGAAGTTTTTTTAGCTGAAAATTTAAATCAATCTCTGAGAGAGAAACTCCCCCTAAAGAAGAAATTGCTCTATCAAGTTCCTCCGAAGATTTAATTGTTACTGGAACGGATTTAATTATTTCGATAAGTTTTTCAGTGTCTGAAAATGTCTCCTTATTAGTAAAGTGTTTTAGGATACCAATAGACGTTCGGTCGAGGTTGATGTCCTTTTTTAAAATCTCAGTCACTTTAGTTCGTGAAGATTTTTTGTATTTATCCTTTATTTGTAAAACGGTCATTGTCGGTTTTAAATCCAAATAAATAATTGTACTTTTTTCAGTAAGTAGTTTGTCTTGAATTTTTTGACTTAAAGCGTAAATTGCATTTCCTTCAAGTCCAAATTTAGAAATAACCAACTCTCCTTTAGCAACAAAATCATTAAAAGTAAGAGCAATGTTTTTTAAAGGTTTTCCTTCGTGTGTCGTTATGAAATTGGAGTTCCAGTCTACTTCAAACGCACAATTGGCTGCTCTAAACAGATGGGTCTGAATGCCTCTTTTTTTAAAAGGTTGACTCCATTGACCGTCAGAACCTGTTACTTTCCAACTGGCTCCTCCCATTGCATAAACGACAATATCAGTGTCTTTATCGATGCTTTTATCAAAATTCAAATATCCTTCATCATCCCATCCTAACCAAGTTGTATCTCGGATGAGTTTTATTCCTTTCGCAGCGATCAAATCAGTAATTTTTTTTAGGACCTCAATCGGTTTCATTTCCATATCAGGAAATACTCGATTGCTCGAACCTGAAAATGTTGAAACTTCATGAAGCTGCAGCCAATTTATCAAATCTTCATTGGTAAATTTCCGAAGGATTGGGGACATAAAATCACTTGGTGAATATTGACGTATCAATTCTTCTATCGAGCAATTGTACGTTAAGTTCAGTCCGCCTTCCCCTGCAACTAAAAACTTTCTTCCTACCGTTTTTTTCTTTTCACAAAGTGTTACTTGATATTTCTTCGTATCAATTTGTGCAGCAAGCATTAATGCGGAAGGACCTCCTCCTATAATTGTTAAATTCCTCATTTAAAAAAACAAATAATTATTGATACGAGTAATTGTAGGTTTTAATAATTTTTCCAATTTTTTTATTTGAAGAACTCTTTAGATTTCTCCCAATACACATCCATCTCAGTCAACGTCATGTCAGAAAGATTCTTCCCTTCCTTTTTAGCCGATTTTTCTAAAAACTGAAAACGATTGATGAATTTTTTATTTGTTTTTTCCAAAGCGTTTTCTGGGTTCACATCGATAAAACGAGCATAATTAATTATTGAAAATAAAACATCACCAAATTCTTTTTCAGTATTTTCTTTATTTCCTTTTTTAATTTCTTCATTTAATTCTTCTAGTTCTTCTTGTACTTTTTCCCAAACCTGAGCTGGCTCTTCCCAATCAAAACCAACGCCAGCTACTTTTTCTTGTATTCGAGATGCTTTTACAACGGCAGGTAAGTTTTTAGGAACACCTTCTAAAACAGATTCTTTGCCTTCTTTGAGTTTTAGTAGTTCCCAGTTGCGTTTTACATCTTCCTCGTTTTCAACTTTTACATCACCATAAATGTGTGGATGTCTGTCTATTAACTTATTTGAAATTGAGTTGGCTACATCTCCAATGTCAAATGCTTTTTTTTCACTTCCTATTTTGGCATAAAAAACAATATGTAACAATACATCGCCTAATTCCTTTTTAATTTCTTCCAAATCATTGTCAAGAATAGCGTCAGCAAGTTCATAGGTTTCTTCGATAGTAAGATGACGAAGACTTTCTAAAGTTTGTTTTTTATCCCATGGGCACTTCTCTCGAAGCTCATCCATAATGTCTAACAATCGATTAAAAGCGGCTAACTGTTCTTTTCTAGAATTCATTTATATTGAGTTTCAATGTATCAGTAATAGAATGCTATAACCGAAGAACCTGCAAGTCCGTCAGCGCAATAAAATGAATGCATCTGAATCTTGTTATTCTTTATATTGCGAAAAACAGAAATTATGCTTTTTCAGTATTTTCTTCTTTGGTTTCAGTAGTTGCTTCTATTTTAGAGAAGTCTAAACCTGCATCCACTAAAATATTATACCACTGTATGATCTTTTTTATATTTGAAGTATACACTCTTTCCTCATCGTACTCTGGTAATATTTCAGAAAAATAAGCCTCTAGTTTGTTCGCACTTTCTTTGTGAGAAATGCTTTCTTTACCAGCTTCTTTTTCATATATTTTTTTGAAAACTTTCAGCAATAACACCTCTTCTTCATAGGTGTAAATAGCAATGTTTTCTAACATGCTAATGTTTTGTGTTGAAGTAATTGGAAACCTTTTTTTGTCCTGTAAAGATGCTACGATAACACCAGTTTTTGTTTGTGTAACAACTTCAAATAAACCTGGTTTTCCAGTAACTGCAATAATTTTATTAAATTCCATTTATGTCTTTTTTGATCTTAATTAAAAGATTATTTGCCTTTTTTTATATTTGGAAAACGCATTCTATAATCTGCTTTTATTTTTCCTTTTGAAATGTTTTCTAATTTCTTTTTAATTATTCTTTTCTTTAATGTTGAAAGTTTATCAGTGAACAAAATCCCTTCAATATGATCGTATTCGTGTTGAAATACTCTTGCCGCTAAACCATCTAAAACTTCCGTGTGTTTTTTAAAGTTTTCATCTTCATATTCAATCGTTATTTTTTCTTTACGTAAAACATCTTCACGTACATCAGGGATGCTTAAACAACCTTCGTTAAAAATCCATTCCTCGCCCTCTTCCTTAATAATTTGTGGGTTTATAAAAACACGGTTAAAATCCTTTAAGACATTGCTTTCCTTTTCAGATAAATCCTCATCATCGGCAAAAGGGGAAGCGTCAATTAAAAAAACACGAATTGCTTTTCCTATTTGTGGAGCAGCTAGGCCAACGCCAGAAGCATTGTACATTGTTTCTTTCATGTTTGCTATTAATTTTTCTAGCTCAGGGTAATCTGCATCAATGGGACTTCCTACCTTCCGTAAAACGGGATCTCCGTAGGCAACAATTGGTAATATCATTTATTTTTTTTTATGGCTACGAAAGTACGATTTACAATTACGAATCGCCAATTTTGATTATGAATTTATATGTTTAAACGTATTTTAATCTTTTTTTTTACTGATTGTACAAATAGGATTGTAATATTATTGTGGCGCTAATTTCATCGACTAACGCTTTGTTTTTGCGTTGGTTTTTGTTTAGCCCACTATTAATCATCGTTTGAAAAGCCATTTTAGAGGTAAAACGCTCATCAACTCGATGTATTGGTATTTTCGAAATTTGTTTTTCTAATTTTTTTAAAAAAGCAACAATTAGTATTTCGCTTTCGCTATCAGTATTATTCATTTGCTTTGGTTTTCCAACCAAAAATAAATCCACTTTTTCTTTTGAGATATAGGCCTTTAAAAAGGTTAATAGATCTTTTGTATCTACCGTTGTTAATCCAGATGCGATAATTCTCATTTCGTCTGTAACAGCAATGCCTGTTCGTTTTTTTCCAAAATCAATCGCTAGAATTCTTCCCAAATTTTAATATTTTTAGCAAAAATACGAAATTAAACAAGGATCGGTAATATGTTTAAAAAATGTATATTTGTCTCGGTATTTAACGTTAGTTTTATATTTGTAGAAACGAAATAATTTAGATGAAAGAAATTAGAGAAATTATAGAATCAGCATGGGATAATCGTGATTTGTTGAAAGAAGAAAAGACAGTTCAAACGATACGAAAAGTTGTTGATTTATTAGATAAAGGAACTCTTAGAGTTGCAGAACCAACAAATTCGGGTTGGCAAGTGAATGAATGGGTGAAAAAAGCAGTCGTTTTGTACTTCCCAATTCAGAAAATGGAAACTTTAGAAGCGGGTATTTTTGAATATCATGATAAGATTCCCCTAAAAAGAAATTTTGCTGAAAGAGGAATACGAGTTGTACCGAATGCTGTAGCTCGACATGGATCTTTTATAGCATCAGGCACAATATTAATGCCAAGTTACGTTAATATAGGAGCATATGTTGATGAAGGTACTATGGTTGATACATGGGCAACAGTTGGTTCATGTGCACAAATTGGTAAAAATGTACATTTGTCTGGTGGTGTTGGTATTGGAGGTGTTTTGGAACCTTTGCAAGCGGCACCTGTAATTATTGAAGATGGTGCTTTTATTGGTTCTCGATGTATTGTTGTAGAAGGTGTAAGAGTTGAAAAAGAAGCTGTTTTGGGTGCTAATGTTGTGTTGACAATGAGTACTAAAATCATTGATGTAACAGGAGATACACCTATAGAGATGAAAGGAATCGTACCTGCAAGATCTGTTGTCATTCCTGGGAGTTATGTGAAAAAGTTTGCAGCGGGAGAATACAATGTTCCTTGCGCATTAATTATTGGAAAAAGAAAAGAAAGTACAAATAAAAAAACGTCATTAAATGACGCTTTGAGAGAATATGATGTAGCTGTTTAAAAAAAAATGATGAAAAAGATTACTGCAATTATTCCTACTTTAAATGAAGAAATACATATTGATGAAGCGATAAAATCTGTCGGTTTTGCCGATGAAATTATTGTAATTGATTCATTTAGTAGTGATAAAACATTAGAATTAGCTCAAAAACACAATGTAAAAATCATTAAGCGAAAGTTTGATGATTTCTCAACACAAAAAAACTTTGCGATAGATCAAGCGCTACATGATTGGATCTATATTTTGGATGCTGACGAAAGAGTAACTGCAGAAGTTGAAAAAGAAATTTTAGAAGCTGTAGAAGACCCCGGTAAACACGTTGGATTTTATGTAAGGAGATCTTTTTATCTATCTGGAAAGAAAGTTAAGTTTGGTGGTTTTCAAAGAGATAAAGTAATTCGATTGTTTTTAAAAGAGTTTTGCAGATACAATGGAAATCACGTTCATGAAACAATTGCTGCCAAAGGAGAATTAGGTTTTTTTAGGCATAAAATAGACCATTATTCGTACAGAAACTATGATCACTATATTTCTAAACTAAACCATTATGCAGCTTTAAGGGCAAAACAAATGCAATCGCAAGGTAAAACTGTAAATTTATACCATATTTTAATAAAGCCGCCTGTACGTTTTTTTGTTCATTATGTAGTTCGTTTAGGTTTCTTAGACGGTTTCTCTGGCTTTTTGATTGCCAAAACTCATGCTTATGGGGTTCTGACAAGATATATTAAACTCTGGTTATTTAACCAAAAAATCACCTAAAATGAAAGACAATGAAGTACCCACAATAGATGCTGTAATTATGTGGGTAGATGGAAGTGATCCTTTTCATAAAGCAAAAATGGAAAGCTATTTAGAGCATACTCATTCTGTAAATAATAAATCTTTAAGAACTCGGTATGATCAAGTAAATGAGATTGAATTCTGTGTAAAGTCAATTTTAAAATATGCAAAATTTGTTAGAAATATTTTTATAGTTACAGACAACCAGACTCCAAATTTTTTAAAAGACCAAGAGAAATCACAACGAGAATTTCCGAATGTTTTTATTGTAGATCACAAAGTTATTTTTGATGGTTACACTCAATTTTTACCAACATTCAATTCGAGGTCAATAGCTACGCTATTGTATAAGATTCCTAATTTATCGGAGCATTTTATTGTAATGTGTGATGATTTTATGTTAATTAATGAAACGAAATCATCAGATTTTTTTCATGAGAAAAAACCATTGTTAAGAGGAGAGTGGAGGTCATTTAATGAAGACCTTTTTTATAAAAACATTTATAAGCACTTTCTGAATTTTATTGGGAAACCTAAAAAAGAAAAAAAGGCGGGGCATTTTATTGCGCAACAGATCATGGCAAAAAATCTTGGTTTTAAGAAGTTTTATAAGTTACATCATGTTCCTATGCCCATGAGAAAATCTACTCTAGAGAAGTATTTTGAGTTAAATTATGAGGAGTTTGAAAATAATATTAAATATAGATTTAGAGATTCATCACAGTTTTTATTGGAGTCACTAATTAATCATTTAGAAATAAAAAATAAAACATGTAAATTGTCTGATAGTTATCAACTAGCATATTTTCAAAATTATAAGAAACCTTTTTTATGGTTAAAATTTAAATTAAGAAGTGCGGGTAAAAACGAAAATAAACTATTTTTGTGCATGCAAAGTTTAGATCAATGTCCACCAGAGAAATTGAGTTTTATTAAAAAATGGCTTGAAAGTAAGTACAACTAACGAACAATGAGTAACTTTATAAAAGAAGCGTTCCAGCACTTAAGAGAAGGAAAGACTATTCTATATCCAACAGACACTGTCTGGGGTATTGGATGTGATGCCTTCAATTTTGAGGCAGTTTCAAAAGTATACCAATTAAAAAAAAGGCATGAAAGCAAGAGTTTAATTGTTTTGGTGAGTTCCATTTCCATGTTGAAAAAACATGTTACTGTTCCACAAAGTGTAATAGAATTGCTTAAAAAATCAAAGAAACCAACTACAATAATTTATGAAAACCCAAAAGGATTTGCAAAAAATGCAATTGCCTCCGATGGAACTATTGCCATAAGAGTTGTACAAGATGCATTTTGTAGAAAATTGATTAAAAGGTTTCAAAAACCAATCATATCAACCTCTGCAAATGTAAGTGGAGCAGCAACACCAAAATCATTTCAAGAAATTAGCCAACCAATTTTGGAAGGTGTTGATTATATAGTAAATTTGCATCAAAATCGAACAGATGCAAAGCCCTCTACAATTTTAAAAGTTGTAGGTCGCGAAGTTCAGATTTTAAGAGCATAACAATCAACATAAAAGAGGCGTCAATCCGTGACAAATATAAATACAAATTTCAAAGAGGCAATTTCATTAGAAATTTTCTCCGTAATTTCAAAAGCATCAAAATTATTAGCCATAGACAGTTACGTGATTGGTGGTTTTGTACGTGATTTTTTCCTAAAAAGAGGTACAGCCAAAGACATCGATATTGTAGCTGTAGGAAGCGGTATTGAATTGGCTGAAAAAGTAGCAAGTTTATTGCCAAATAAACCAAAAGTTCAAGTTTTTAAAACCTATGGAACTGCTATGCTGCGCTATAAAGATGTTGAAATTGAATTTGTAGGTGCTAGAAAAGAATCCTATTCAGAAGAAAGTAGAAACCCTGAAGTTTCTGAAGGAAGCTTGGCAGATGACCAAAATAGACGTGATTTCACAATTAATGCGTTGGCACTGAGTTTGAATGAACTGACTTTTGGAGATTTATTGGATCCTTTTAATGGGGTAGAAGATTTAGTAAATAAGAACATCAAAACACCTTTAAATCCAGATATTACATATTCTGATGATCCTCTACGAATGATGCGAGCGATTCGATTTGCTTCTCAACTAAACTTTACGATTGAATCGAATTCTTTGAGTGCTATTGCAAAAAACTCTAGCAGATTAAAGATTATTACTCGTGAACGTATTATTGATGAACTCAATAAAATAATGTTGTCTGTAAAACCATCAATCGGATTTTTACATTTAGAAGAAACAGGCTTGTTGTCTCAAATTTTACCAGAATTAATTGACTTAAAAGGAGTAGAAGAGGTAGAAGGGCAAAAACACAAAGATAATTTTTACCATACTTTGGAAGTTGTTGATAATATTTCTGAAAATACTGAAGATGTTTGGTTGCGATGGGCGGCACTTCTGCATGATATCGGAAAAGCTCCTACCAAAAAATTTAGTAAAAAAGTAGGGTGGACATTTCACTCTCATGAATTTGTAGGTGCTAAGATGGTGTTTAAACTGTTTAAACGGTTAAAAATGCCAATGAATAACAAGATGAAATTTGTTCAGAAAATGGTATTGTTGAGCTCTCGACCTATTGTGTTGGCTACTGATGTTACAGATGCAGCTGTAAGACGATTAGTCTTTGATGCAGGTGATGATATTAACTCTTTAATGACGCTTTGCGAAGCGGATATTACCACTAAAAACCCAAAGAAATTTAAAAGATATCATCAAAATTTTGAATTGGTTCGTGACAAAATTAAAGAAGTCGAAGAACGAGATCGTGTTCGTAATTTTCAACCTCCTGTTTCTGGTGAAGAAATTATGAAAGCATTTAATTTAAAACCTTGTAAAGAAATTGGTCAAATCAAAGAAGCAATAAAAGAAGCAATTTTAGATGGTAAAATACCAAATGAACACCAAGCTTCTTATGATTTTATGATTGAAAAAGGACAGCAACTAGGGCTTTAAATACAGTAATTACATTAAAAAGACATCGTAATATTTGCAGAAATACCTGTACTCTCTGGAACATTTCTACAAACGCCGCCAATACAAATTAATCCTCCCCGCTGTCTTCCGTAATTTAATGCAAATCGTTGTGCACCAACGGTGTAGCTTCCCCCAGCATTGTAGTAATGAATCTGTTGCTCTATATCATCATTTCCATAATTGTAAATATCGTTTACATAAATGGCTAATTTTGAAGTAGCGTTAAATTCGATAGTCCCACCTGCCCAGTTTTTTTTATCATCATTGGTCGCTAAAAATTGAGCTTCAAAACGCAGTGATTTTCCTTTTCCCATTTTGTAAGTGGCTTCACTTACAAAGATATTTGCATTTATTTCCCCAAATGTTTCCTCTATATACCTTTTGTTATAAGACTGATTTACATAATAGAATATAGAATTCCATTGTTTCGACCATTTTTTACGAACTTCTACACTGACGTCTGAAAAATATTTTTGACCAAAACCTAGGAATTCAGTTTCATAATCAAAACCAGCAAAGTCGTAATCTGCCTTTAATCCGTGCCAAGAAGAATAATTCAGAGCAACTTTTGTTCCGTATTTTCCACCTAAAAAAGTTCCTTTTTTTATTTTATAGTACACATCTAATTGTCCACCAATTTCACCCGATTTAATAAGTGTTGGATCCTGAAAAGAAACTTGAGGTTGCGCTTGATAGACATAAATATTAGTCAATAAATAGTCATGTTGTTTCGTTAAAGCGGGCAAGTAATTCACAACACTTTCATTATAAATGTTTCCATTTGCTTCTCTGTCAGAATAGATGTTCATGTTTTCCATCCTTCTAAAGGTTGCATTTATCCCTAATCCTTTTTTTGCATATCCGAAATTTGCCAATAAAGCAGCTCCTTTTTTTGCATTTTTGATTTGATTTTGAATCATAACAGCATCCTTTCCTTTAGCTACATATTCAAGGTTAGAATAAAAATCATCTTTTGAAAACTCTAATCGAGTAGAAAATAAGTCGGTTCTGTTGTTGTAATCAAAATTCGTTTCGGCTTTTTTTTGCTTCCGACCTACATAACTAAATCCAGCATTGAAAGATGAATTTTCAAAATTAAGGGCAGACGATATGTCTAAGTCCGAATTAAAACCAACGATATTTCCTTTAGAGTGCGCAAATCCTTTCCGTTGTTTTGCGTAAAAACTAGTAAAATGTAAGTATTCTTTTGGACTGAACTTAACGCGCCCACCTCGTAAGGCATTATTAATTCCTAACTGGCGGTCTTCCCAAGATCTTAAAATGAGACCACTCCCAAATTGTTCATAAAAATGTCCTAAAGTAAGCTCTATTTTTTTTGTTTTATATCCAATATAGTACAATCCAAGATTTGTTTTATCTAAATTGGGAGAATAGTTTAACAAAGCCTTTGGTTCATAGCTTTCTGCTTGCAAACCGACATAAAAATTTTTATACGAATAATCAATTTTGAAAAAACTATTCGATCGAAATCTATTAGATTCTAGAAAATCGCCTGTTTTGGAGTCATCTAAATAGTATTGCGAGTTCGATTCAAATCCATAAGAAATACTACTGTCATCTTGTGAAAATGAAACTAAAGGAAAAAGGATGATAATGAATATGGCTATTTTTTTCATAAGTAAGGGAGTCAATACGATTATTTAGAATGTTTTTTTATGATGTCATAGAGTTCATCTTCTGCACCAGGAGCATAGCCTGTATGTCTGTATAAAATTTCATTTCCTTTCAAAACGATTACATGTGGTATCAAAGTAATATTCAAGGCCCGCTTTAATTCTTGATTTTTATCCAATAAAATTTGATATTCCCATCCCTTTCCATTGACCATTGGTTTGATTCTTTTCTGAGTGCGAGAATCGTCTGTAGCTATTGCAATAATGTCAACACTTGTTTCTTCTTGCCAATCTTCATACACATCATTAATAGCATCTAACTCGTTGATGCAAGGAACACACCAAGTAGCCCAAAAAGCTAAAACGGTTATCTTGTCTTTAGAAAGTTGACTTTCTAGCGATACAGACTTGCCTTTCAATGTGGTTAGGTTAATATTTGGTATTATTTTTTGTGAAAAACAAGTTGTCGATACGAGTAAGAAACTTAGAAATATTATTTTTTTCATAATTGAATATTTGTATTGAAAGAAGAAAACTTAGAAACTTAATAGCATTTAAATTGACTTTTTAGCTTGAGTGTTATTCTTTTAGATTCATATTTGTTAATTGAAATTTGTTTTTGTGTCAAAATTTACTGTTATTTACAAAGTAATAAAAACTATTTCAGAGACTTAATCTCAAATATAAAAAAATAACTTATGAAAACCTTTAAACGAATCCATTTTATTGCAATTTTTGCAACACTTTTTTTATTTTCATGTTCTTCTGAAGAAAGTGTAGGTTCAGTAACCCCACCACCTACATCGACAGTAACATCCATTGTACTGTCTTCTGATAAAACTTCTTTTGATGAAGGCGAATCGGTTGTTTTTGCGGTAAAAACAAATTTAAACGCAACAGTAACTTCCGAATCTTCCTTTAAAGTGAATGGAACTAGTATTTCAGGAAACACCTACACGCCTCCTTCTCCAGGGAATTATACAGTAGTTGCTTCTCATAGTACATTTACGAGTAATCAAATTTCGCTTACCGTAAACGAAGTAGCTACGGTCACTTCAATCGAAATTACTTCAAGTGAACTCGCATTGGCAATTGGACAGGTAACCAACTTTACTGTTGTTGCTACTTTTAGTGATGGTTCAACAGAAGATAAAACAGCAGATTGCCAATATGTTATAAACAATGTCGTTTTTAATGGAAATAGTTATCTTGCTACTTCAGCAGGAGCAGTAACTGCAAAAGCAACTTTTTCTTCACTAACAAGTAATGAAATTACCTTACAAGTATCAGATGTGTCTTTACCTTCATCATATACCAAGAAAGCAATTATAGAAGATTACACAGGAACCTGGTGTGGATGGTGTCCACGAGTTTCTTATGCCATTGGTTTGGTAGAAGCAGAAACCGATAAAGTTTTTGCAGTAGGAGCACATATTGGTGATGCGATGGAAAACACCTACTCAAGTGCATTAAAAACTGCATTTGGTGTAACCGGATATCCAACGGCATACGTAAATAGAGCTGCAGAATGGAATTATCCAGAACCAAGTAATGTTGCGCAAGCAGTTAATGCAGCACAAGGGTCTACAAATGTAGGTTTGGCAGTGGGTGCATCTTTAGATGGGAATACAATGAACGTCTTAGTGAGTACTGGTTTTGCAGAAAGTGTAAGTGGTACTAAATTAGTTGTTTTTGTCCTGGAGGATGGAATTCTTGCCAATCAAGCGAACTATACAAGTTATTTTGGAGGAGGAAGTAACTTATCTAATTTTGAACACAACCATGTTTTAAGATATGCTGCAACAGATGTATTGGGAGATAATATTACCAACTCTACAGGCTTAGAACATCTCTCTTTTGCAATTAATCTTTCTTCAAACGGAGTTGCAAATGTAGAAAATACTGGAGTTTTAGCTCTTCTAGTAGATGCTTCAGGGAAAGTAGTTTTAAATGCACAGTATACGAAAGTAAACCAAAGTACATCTTTTGATTAATTTGTAGGATACATATTAAAACTAAACTGTCTTTTTTAAGACAGTTTAGTTTTGACTAAAATTTATCCGGTAACAGAAAGAAGTTGTGTAGTAATCGATCAAGAAACCATCGAAAATTCAACGATTGATTATTTTAAGTCAGTAGGTTTGAGCTGCATATTGAAAGGGATTCTGAGAGGTCTTTAAATAGGCTAAAATCGTTGATCTGTATAATCCTATCGGGAATGTATCTCTAGGGAGGTAATTCGCTTAGAGAAGCCATTTCTTGTAATAATAAAAAGGAATTCGTTTTTTTTAATTAGCTTAACGATTGCATGTTTACTAGTTTGAAGTATTCACCTTTCTTGGCAAGTAAATCATGGTGCTTTCCTTCTTCAACAATTTCTCCTTTTTTCAGCACTACAATTTTATCAGCTATCTGAATGGTAGACAATCGGTGTGCAATGACTAAAGACGTTCTGTTTTGCATCATTTTTTCTAAAGCAGTTTGAACCAGCTGTTCCGATTCTGTATCTAAAGCAGAAGTCGCTTCATCTAAGATCATTATTGGAGGGTTTTTTAAAACAGCCCTGGCAATTGACAAACGTTGTTTTTGACCCCCAGAAAGCGTGTTTCCACTGTCTCCAATATTGGAGTCAAACTTCTCTGGTAAATGTTGAATGAACTCGTTTGCGTTTGCAATTTCTGAAGCTTCTAAAACAGCCAAATCAGTTGCGTTTTGAGAACCTAATTTAATGTTGTTCGCAATCGTGTCATTGAATAGGATAGAATCCTGTGAAACAATACCCATTAAGGCACGCAATGATTTTTTTGTGACCTCTTTAATGTTTCTACCATCAATGAATATCTCTCCTTCATTTACATCATAAAAACGAGTTATTAAATTGGCTAATGTAGATTTTCCACTTCCAGACTGCCCCACTAAGGCAACCGTTTCCCCTTTTTTAATAGTGAGTGAAAAGTCTTTTAAAACATAGTCATTCTTATATTTAAAAGAGATGTTTTTAAATTCAATTTCATTTGTAAATTCACTTTTTACAAGTGCATTTTCAAAGTCTTTAATTTCGTTTTCAGCATTTAAAACTTCCATAATTCTTTCTGCGGAAGCTTCTCCTTTCTGTATTTTATAAAAAGCAGTCGTAATTAATTTGATGGGATTCAAAACGGTGTAAAATAAAAGGATATACCCTAAAAACTTACTTGAATCAAGTGCACTCGTTTTATTTATAACTTCAACTCCACCATACCACAAAATAGCAATGATGGTTGCAGAACCTAGAAATTCACTCATTGGTGAGGCCAATGTTTGCCTATGAAAAACACTGGTCATTAAGTCTTTAAATTTTGTTGTTGATGCATTAAACTTAGATTCAATTAATTTCTCTGCATTAAATCCTTTTATGATGCTAAGACCCGTTAGTGTTTCTTCTATAAAGGATAAGAAATTGCCGGTTTCTTTTTGAGCTTTTACAGATTTAGCCTTTAGTTTTTTACTGATTGAGGAAATGATAAACCCAGAAACAGGTAATAAAATAAACACAAAAAGTGTCAATTTTAAACTCATGAAAAGCATGATGGAGATTGCAATAACAACTGTCAAAGGTTCTCTAACAATTGTTTCAATAGACGTTAAAATAGAAACCTCTACTTCCTGGACATCTGCGGTCATTCTTGCAATAATGTCTCCTTTCCTTTTTTCTGAAAAATAAGCAATGGGTAAAGTTACAATTTTATGATACAGTTCATCTCGCAAATCCCTTACGATCCCAGTTCTTAAGAAAGTAATGGAGTAGGAGGCTAGATATCTAAAAAAATTCTTCAGAAAGAACAAACTAAGAGAAAGTAAGCAAATAAAGAGTAAAACATTTACCTCTCCATCATTGATGATTTTTTGAGAAATAAAATAATTGAAATTATTTTCAGCATAACTTCCAATATTTGTGAAGCCTTCATAAATAGGTTTTGTTATTACTTTCTGATTTGCCCCAAATAAAATATTTAAAACAGGAATAAAAGCGAGTACAGACAGCACATTAAAAATTGCATATAGAATATTAAACACCACATTTAGTATGGTGTATTTTCGATATCCCTTTTCGTAATTTAAAATGTCCTTAAAATAACTCATTAATTCAGTTTCATTTCTTTAATAATTCTTTGAATCTTCGCATCCAACTCCGCTTCGGTCTTTTCTGCATTATTTGTAGCATCTAAAGGAGCGTTTACACTAAAATAAAATTTAATTTTAGGTTCTGTTCCACTTGGTCTTGCTGCAATTCTAGTACCGTTTTCTGTTTGGTAAATTAAAACATTTGATTTTGGCAACTCAATATTGGTTTCTTTTCCAGTTATTAAATTTTTTTCAATAGAAGCATTATAATCTGAAAGCGTTGCAACTCTTTCGCCATCAATTTCTGTCAAAGGATTGTTTCGCATGTCGCTCAATACTTGCTGTATTTGTGAAGCACCATCCATTCCTTTTTTAACAATCGCAATTAAATGCTCTTTATAAAAATTGTTTTCAACATAAATAGCGAGTAATTCTTTGTAAAAAGAACTGCCTTTTTGTTTTGCATATGCAGCAACTTCACAAGCCAGTAGTGTTGCCGTAACAGCATCTTTATCTCTTACAAAATCACCAACCATGTATCCAAAACTCTCTTCACCACCTCCAATAAAGTCCATGGATTGATAGTCTTGAATCATTTTTGCAATCCATTTAAAGCCAGTTAACCCTACTTTGGTTTCTACTCCATAATTGGCGGCAATTTTATTGACCAATTCTGTTGAAACAATGGTAGACCCAATAAATTGATTTCCATTAATGCGTCCTTCCTCTTTCCATTTTTTTAATAAAAATTGAGTCATAACAACCATGGTCTGGTTCCCATTCATTAATTTCATGTTTCCGTCAATGTCTCTAATAGCTACACCCAATCGGTCACAATCAGGATCGGTGCCAATCACAATATCTGCACCAATTTTATTTGCCAGATCAGTAGCCATTTTTAAGGCTTCTGGTTCTTCTGGATTTGGAGACTTTACGGTGGGAAAATCTCCGTCAGGAATTCTTTGTTCTTCAACGATATGTACGTCTGTATATCCTGCTTTTTCTAACGCATCTGGAATCGAAACTATCGATGTTCCATGCAAAGAAGTGAAAACAATTTTTAAATTCTCACGATCTATATTTTCTGATAAAGAACCATTTTTTACAGCACCATCAATGAATGCGTCATCCACTTCTTTCCCAATTTCTTCGATAAGTGCGTCATTCGCATTGAAGTTAATTTCAGAAAAGTCGATTGCTTTTACCATGCTGATAATTCCATTGTCATGGGGAGGTACGATCTGTCCGCCATCTGCCCAATATACTTTATAACCATTGTATTCTGGTGGATTGTGTGAAGCTGTTAAAACAATACCTGCATCGCAATCTAAATAACGTACAGCAAAAGACAGTTCTGGTGTTGATCGCAAATCTTCAAACAAAAAAACTTTTATATTGTTTGCGGTGAATACATCCGCAACCAATTTTGCGAACTTCTTACTATTGTGCCTGCAGTCATAAGCAATGACAACTTTTAATTGTTCTTTTTGTACGTTTTTTATAAGGTAGTTAGAAAGCCCCTGTGTTGCTCTTCCTAATGTGTATTTGTTAATTCTGTTGGTCCCAGCGCCCATAATCCCTCTCATTCCGCCAGTTCCAAATTCGGTGTCTTTGTAGAATCGGTCTGCCAAGTCTGGTGCGTTGGTGTCTATTAGTTGCTGAATTTCTTGTTGTGTTTCTGTATCAAAAGTAGAAGAAATCCATTGCTTTGCTTTATCTAAAATTTCGTTCATTTCGTTTTTTTTTTAATCAATTGCAAAGATACATTTTAGGAATTGATTTTTTCTTTTATTGTATAGTGTTTTATATTGCCTTTTGATTTTATAATGAGCTCACCAATAAAACCAGATAAAAACAATAAAGTTCCTAAAACCATAGCGGTCAGGGCGATGAAAAACCAAGGATTATTGGTGACTAAAATAGTACTTGAACCGTTGTATAATTTGTACAGTTTTACAACACCAATGTAAAACGCAGATGTAGTTCCAAATAAAAACATAAAAGTTCCCCAAAGGCCAAAAAAGTGCATGGGTCTTTTACCAAATTTTGACAAAAAGGAAATGGTAATTAAATCTAAAAAACCATTGACAAAACGCTCCATACCAAACTTTGTAACACCATATTTTCTTGCTTGATGCTGAACTACTTTTTCTCCAATTTTAGTAAAACCTTCGTTTTTGGCTAAAACAGGAATGTATCGGTGCATTTCACCACTTACTTTTACCGTTTTAATAACGAGATTTTTGTAGGCTTTTAATCCGCAGTTAAAATCGTGTAATTTTAAGCCAGAAGTTTTTCGAGCAGCCGCATTAAATAATTTTGAAGGAATGTTTTTTGTAATGAGGTTGTCGTACCGTTTCTTTTTCCATCCAGAGATTAAATCGAAATCTTCTTTGAAAATTAAATCGTAGAGTTCAGGAATTTCATCGGGGTTGTCTTGTAAATCTGCATCCATGGTAATTACAACAGCCCCTTGAGCCAATTCAAAACCTGCATCCAAAGCTTGTGATTTTCCGTAATTTTTCTGAAAACGAATTCCTTTTACGGAATTATTTTCTTGCGATAGTTTTTCGATAACGTTCCAAGAACGATCTGTACTTCCATCATCAATAAAAATAATTTCATATAAATAATGATTGGATTGCATGACTTTTGCAATCCAATCGTGTAATTCTTGTAAAGATTCGTCCTCGTTAAGAAGTGGTATGACTACCGAAATATCCATAGTTTAAAAATTAAAGCTAATTTCTGAAGAAACAAAAGTAGTTTTAATTCTACTTTTTACCTAAAGACGGCTCGTTTTAACTTGATTTTAGTAGTTGTCTTCTTCTGTTCTTTTCATAATTAATCCAGCAATTAATGAAATAATAAAACCAAAAAATAAAGAAAATACTGTTATGATTCCATACAATGAAAGATAAAAATATTCTTTAGCATTTTCAGAGTACAGTTCAATCATGTCTTCACTCATACCTTGTTCATTCCAATCGGAAATCGTTTTTTCTAAAGCTGATTCTTTGAAACCAGGATCTATAAAGTTCGTAAAAACTAACATATATAAAACTGAAATCACGAGACTAATAAGCGTAATTCCCATACCGATTTTTAAACCTTGTCCCGTAGAAATAAGACCTTTGTTTTCTGTCTTAAATTTTTTAATTCCAAGACTAATAAGAACGATAACTGATATTATACTAACTGCTCCGCTAATTTTACTATTATCCAAATGAGTTCCTCTAACAAATTCTATTAGCTGTAAAAAGATTCCGATGACTCCTAAATACATTCCAAAATTCAATATTACACTTTTACTACTTGCCTGATTCTCCATAAATTTATTTTTTTTAGTTGATTATTACAAATGTATTAAATTCCTTTTGATGTTTTTTAAAAAACAATTGATTAGTAGTCAAACTTTTAGAAAAGTTACATAAATTTTGACATTTTTTTAACGATAGAATTAAAAATAGATTGTAAATTTGCAGCGGCAAGTTCTACACAACTAGCTCCCTTTGAATCCTCCAGGGCGGGAACGCAGCAAAGGTATTAGGTTGTAGCGGTGTGATGTAGGTAGCTTGCCATTTTTTGTACCCCATAGTTTCGTT
>CATIQU010000023.1 GCA_949519155.1 Polaribacter sp. SA4-10 | reverse complement strand
TGAAACAACGAATTAAACATTGTGAAGTTTGTAATGTAGATTTTTCTACGATGTACCGAGTACAATATAAAAAACCAAAAGAATGGGTGTTTGTCTGTAAAGAGTGTCTTGTAGACGTTAAAAAGGACAATCAATTGTATACTTATGGTGGGACTTGGAAACGATAACAATGTAATTATTTACCTAATATTTGCTATCGTTGTAATTATCCTAAATTATATTTACATTAATGTTCTTAAAAAAAGATTCAGTAAACAAAATAAAACCATCAATCCATCCTTAAAAAAAGAAATCGAAAGCTATATTGTTGCGAACCTTAACATCGTAAGTTTAGACCTAATTTGTAGCGAATTCAATTTAGGACATACTAAATTGTATCAAATAATGGAAACCGAAAAACCTGGTAATTTGATACGATTAAAAAGGATGCAAGCTGTTAGAGCGATGAGAAAAAAAGGATTAAGTGAAACTTTAATCTCAAAAAAAACAGGTTTTTCTGTTTCCTATTTAAAAAAAGTATAATAACAACTGAATCATTCCGTTGCATCGTCGCTATGAAGGCTCCAAGTTTAACTAAAAGAAGTTCAACCTTTTTAAAAGTGCCACTGGAGTACAAAGTGTAAATGAAGTTACTTTTTAATCGACCAACAAAAAACCCAAACAAAGCTGTTTGGGTTTTTTTTATATTTATAAGGAGATACTGCTATTATTGCAACATTTGTAACTTGCTAACTTCTAATTCAGTCAGCTCTCTCCATCTTCCTCTTGGCAAGTTTTTCTTTGTCAATTCTGCAAAGATTACTCGGTCTAGTTTTGTTACTTTATATCCTAAATGTTCAAATATTTTACGAACAATTCGGTTTCTTCCTGAATGGATTTCGATTCCAACTTCATTTTTTGGCTCGCCATCTACATAAGAAACCGCATCGATAAATACTTTTTTTCCTTCAATGATTACCTCACCTCTTAATTTCTCTAAATCTTTTAATGCTAATTTATTATCTAAAGTTGCATGGTATAATTTACGCACATTGTGTCTTGGATGCGTTAGTTTCTTTGCCATTTCACCATCATTGGTAAACAACAATAAACCCGTTGTATTACGATCCAAACGACCTACTGGGTAAATTCTTTCTTTAGATGCGTTTGCAACCAACTCCATTACTGTTTTACGGCCACGTTCATCATCCATCGTAGTGATGTAGTTCTTAGGCTTGTTCAATAAAACGTATTTCTTTTGTTCTGGAGTGATTGAAGTACCATCAAAACGCACAATGTCATCAACTTGTACTTTGTACCCCATTTCGGTAACTAAATTCCCATTTACCTCAACACTACCGTGTTCAATATACGTATCTGCCTCTCTACGAGAACAAACACCAGAATTTGCAATGTATTTGTTTAAACGGATTCCTGCAGATTCATCTGTCTTATGAACAGAATGAATTTTCTTGAATTCTTTCTTCGGGCTCGTTCTACTTAACGGTGCCTTTTTCTTTGTACTTTTTCTACTTAGAGGAGTACTTTTTTTACCTTCCTGTCGTCCTCGCGACGAGTTTCTATTTGAATTCATTTATTAAAATTTTTGCAAAGGTACTTAAATTGAAGATCTTAATACAATCTCTCAATTACTTTTTCAATAATTAAAGACGGGTCCATAAAAATCAAACAAAAAACACCGATAAATAGCACTATTTTTAGGCTATTGTGTAAAATCCGATAATGATTTTTCTGAGAAGATTTCCACAAATAAAATCCAATAAAGAATAAGGAAACCACTGCAAAATAGAAATAGTAGCGCATGAGTCCTATCGCAGGATATCTTAACAAAATACTTACAGGAAACAAGGTTGAAATTAATAAAAAGAGTGACAATTGCTTTGTCTTTCGCTCTCCATAAACAACCGGAAATGTAGTGTAATTGGTTGCGATTGCCCCTTTTATATTCTCTAAATCTTTAATCAATTCTCGAACCATAATTACTAAAAACAAAAAAATGGCTTGCACAAAAATTACTTTAGAAAAGTTTTTAAAATAGATAAATACTGCAAAGAAAGGAAGTATGGTGAGCATTGTTGCAGAAAACAACCCCGTAAATGCAAGTTTCTTTAGTTTGTGAGAATAGAACCAAATTGCAAAAATATACACGGCAAAAAACAATGCCGCCCTCCAGGAAATTAAAAAACCAAAAACAAAACCTAGAAAATTTAAAAGGAAATACAATTTCAGGATGGTTTCTTGCTTCACAAAACTATCTAAATTCGATTTTACAGGCCGATTGATCAGGTCCATTTTCGCATCGTAAAAATTATTGATAATATACCCAGCAGCAACTACGCAAACGGTGGCAATAACGATGAATAATAAATGGACATCAAAAAGAACGGTGCGTAACGATTTGTTTGGAGAGAAAATAAAAATGGCAGCCAAGTATTGCGCCACCACCAAGGTTAAGATATTGTATCCTCGAACCACAGAGAACAAACTTAAAAATTTATAAATTACTTTTTTAATTGTAAGCGCATCCATAAAGTAGTTTTTAGAAACGGTACACCAACTCTAGCTTGTATTTTTCTAAACTTTTTTGCGCTTTTTCATAATCCTCGGTAAAGCCTAAAATATAACCTCCACCTCCAGAACCACACAGTTTTAAATAATACTCATTGGTAAGAAGTCCTTGTTCCCATACTTGATGAAAAGCAGTAGGAATCATGGGTTTAAAATTCTTTAAAACCAGTTTAGACAAAGATTTTACATTGCCAAACAACGATTTTACATTGCCGCCTAAGAAATCATCAATACAGGCGTCTGTAGTAGTTGCAAATTCTTCACTGATCATTTTCCGAAAACCATCATTCTTCATCTTATTCATAAAGATGTTTACCATCGGAGCCGTTTCGCCAACTTGCTCAGAATCCAATAAGAAAACAGCGCCTTTCCCTTGCTTTTGAGAAGGAATACCAGCGGGTTCAATATGTGTTTTTGAATTAATTAGAATTGGTAAACTTAAATACGAATTCAAAGGATCTAAACCAGAACTCTTTCCATGAAAAAAGGACTCCATTACAGCAAAAATTTGCTTCAACTTCAACAATTTATCTCGGGTTAAGTTTTCTAAAACAGTAATTTTATCTGCTGCATATTGGTCGTAAATTGAAGCAACCAAGGCCCCAGAACTCCCAACACCATATCCTTGAGGAATTGAAGAATCAAAATACATACCAGCATCAATATCCGATTTTAGTGCATCAAAATTAAACGCAACCAAATCGGTATCTAGTGCTACTAAATACTGGTACAATCGCTCTAAATTTTCATTTGATTTTTTGGCAACTTCAGTTACCGGAACCGTAGGTGTTTTTAAAGCACCTCTATAGGCATTGAAGGGAATTGCTAAACCTTTGGAATCTTTTATGATTCCGTATTCTCCAAAAAGTAAGATTTTAGCGTAAAATAAGGGTCCTTTCATAACTTGTTTTAACATTACAAAAATACAAATAAATAAATGAATGAAAGCAAGATTCTAATTGTTGTAAGAATCCTTTCCAACGCCTATTATTTACAGATACTTTTTTCTCTACTTTTTATTTTTTTTAATCTCAGATTTCAAAAATTTAAAGTTCTTTTGCCCCAAAACCAACACGATCATAAATGTATTGTTTTTTCTCACAAAACGGAGACAAGGTATTTTCTATAAAATGATTCACACTCGTTTCCTCACTTTCTGGATACAACAAATGCACATTGGCACCCGCATCTAAAGTAAAACAAAGATTACTATTGTTTTCTTGACGGTATTGCCAAACTTTATGAATCACTTCTAGCGTGTTTGGTTTCATTAAAATAAAATACGGAATGCTCGTCAACATCATCGCATGCAAAGTCAACGCTTCACTTTCTACCAAACTAACAAAAGCTTTCAAGTCGCCACTTTGAAGAATGTCTGCCATTTTAGTCAAGTTCTCATTGGCTTGCTTAAAACGATTTTCGGCATAGGCATGATCGATCATTAAATTATGACCAATCGTACTTGAAACTTGTTTTTCTCCTTTGTCTACCAATAAGATAGCATCTTTATAATTATTAAAGTTCGCATGTACTTTGTATGGAAATGGCACCCCAAACAAATCAGAACTTCCTTCAACTTCCGGGTGTGTTCCCCAAACCACTAAAGGCCCTTCAATACTTCTGCTCGCACTGCCAGAACCCAATCGCGCTAAAAAAGACGCTTTTTTATTGATGAATTTCTGAGTTAAACTTGGATTTAATACCGTTTCTAAACTCATTAAACACATTGCGATGGCACTTAAACCACTCGCTGAGGAAGCAATTCCACTACTATGCGGGAAAGAATTCTCGGAATGTATGGTCATATCATATTCTAAAACATAAGGACAATACTGTTGGATTCTTTTGAAAAACTCGGCAATTTTAGGTTTGAATTCTGCTTTCTCTTTTCCTTCAAAGAACAACTTAAATTCAACTTCCAAAGTCTTTTCTTTCTTAGAAAAATCGATGGTTGTCTTGGTATGACAATTGTTTAACGTAAAACTAATAGAGGCATTTTTAGGGATTTGTGGATTGCTCTTTCCCCAATATTTTATCAATGCAATATTACTCGGTGTTTGCCAAGTAAAACTTGCTTTTTCTATCTTTTCCGAAGAAGATTCAGAAATAAATTGTGCTGTATTCAAACGTGTCATATTTGTGTCAAAGATAAAACTATTTCTACCAAATATTTTAACTGCATTTTAGGTATTTTTGCAACCATGAATACACCCAACGTTTTTTTACTATTGAATGGTGAGAAACCTACTAATTTGCCAGACATCTCAAAATATGAGCTCATTTGTGCTACAGATGGCGCTTACCAATACTTAAAAGAAAATCAGATTCAGCCACATTTTATAAGTGGCGATTTTGATTCTTTAGCAACACTTCCAAAAGATATTGAAACGATTCACACACCCGATCAGAATTTTACCGATTTTGATAAAATACTCCAGATTTTATTTGATCGAAATTTCAAGAACATTCATGTTTACGGCGCAAGCGGAAAAGAACAAGATCATTTTTTAGGAAATTTGCACACGGCTTTGCAATGGCAAAAAAAACTAAACATCACTTTTTTAGATGACTATGGACGCTACTTTTTTGGAGACAAAGAAATGGTACTCTCCAGTTGTTTAAACAAAATAGTTTCGCTACTCCCCTTTCCTACCGCAACCAAAATTACCACCCAAGGATTGCTATATCCTTTACAAAATGAAACCTTGACTTTTGGTGCAAAAATTGGCACTCGAAACAAAGCCACAAAAAAAGAAGTCAATATCTCTTTTGAAACGGGTGAATTGCTTATTTTTATGCATCATTAAATGCAAACTGTTTTGAGTAGAAAAATAAAATTACTGTGGGATTTTAGAGGCGAAGATGCCGCAGCAACGGCAAAACACCATACCATTCATTTAAAAGAATTTGCCGATCTCGAAAAATTGCCTTTTCACGAAATTGGTCAGCAAGAAAAAAACCCAATGCTCGTTTCAGCATTTATTACCGTTGCAGAAGCCGAAATGAAAACTTACAGAGATGCGCTAAAACCGCATCGTGGTGAAATTGGGTAAAATTTCTCAAACTTTCAACGCAAATAAATTCCTTACCCTAAAAGGAAAACACTCCTTTTTATGTATAAAAAATTATAAAGTGAGTACTATTAAAACTTCAATTCTACTAATAGACGATGATCTAATTGCAAATTTTTACAATCAAAGAATTATTGAAAAACTCAACTTACAACCAAAGTCATAACCTTTGAGGATGCAAATAAAGCTTTAAGATATCTAACACAAAAAAACAACGAGGGAGAGTATCCAGCACCAGACGTGATATTTTTAGACATTAACATGCCCGAAATGAATGGATGGTCGTTTTTAGAAGAATACACACAAACCAAAGCTGCAAAAAACTCAACTCCTAAGGTATTCATACTCACCTCAGAAGACAGTAAAGAAAACAAAGAAAGGGCTACTCGCTATAAAATTGTCTCAAAGTACATTTGTAAACCACTAGACAAGAATAGCGTGAAAGAACTATTAACTACTCGTTAAGAAACCTTGCCAATACACTTACAAATTTTAAACTTCGTGCTTATCGCCACTTAATACCACACCCCATACTTGGTTTTTGGTTTTCTAAAACCGGCTTATTTGCAATTGTTTTTTCAATGGCATTCCGAAGATCAATTCCAGAAACTGGAATCCCGTTCCCAGGGCGAGAGGCATCTAATTGCCCGTGATATACTGACTTTAAATCCGCATCAAAGACATAAAAATCAGGCGTGCATGCAGCGTCATAATCTTTTGCAACTTCCTGCGTTTCATCAAACAAATACGAAAAAGGATAGTGTTCTTTTTCTGCAACCGCCTTCATGTACTTGGGCCCGTCTTGCGGATAGTTCTCAATTTCATTCGAACTAATCGCAATAAAACCAATCTCTTTTTCTTGATAGTCACTGGCTATTTTTACCAATTCATCATTAATATGAATGACAAACGGACAGTGATTACAAATAAAGAAAATAACCGTTCCCTTTGCGCCTTTAAGTTCTGATAACGAAACATGCGTACCGTCCACCGTATTTAGTAACGTAAAATCGGGTGCTTTTGTTCCCGTTGGAAATTGATTAGATACTGTTAATGCCATGTTTTTATTTTATTTTTCTGCCAGCGCTTTTGAACAGATATACCCCCCTGTCCAAGCATTCTGAAAATTAAATCCGCCAGTTACCGCATCAATATTCAACACTTCTCCAACCAAAAAGAGGTTTTTATGCTGTTTACTTTCAAAGCGTTTGAAGTTAATTTCCTTTAAATCAACACCCCCAGCAGTTACAAACTCATCTTTAAAGGTAGTTCTACCATTTGCGTTATAATGCCCATGGGTCAATTGATTTGCCAAGTCTTCCAATTGTCGACTGTTTAAGTCTGCCCAATTTTGAGTAGGCTGAATGCCTGAAAACGTCACAAAACGCTCCCACAATCTTTTTGAAATCTCTGTAAATGGCGATTTTAATGATACCGTTTTTCGGGGTTCTTTCTTTTTTAAATTCAGTAATACATTTAGTATTTTATCGGTTGGTCTTGAGAGCCAATTGACTTCAATATTATACTGGTAGTTTTTGTCTGCTAAAATTCTCGCTCCAAAAGCTGATAATTTTAAAACGGCAGGACCACTCATTCCCCAATGGGTAATTAATAAAGGCCCGGAGGCTTCTAATTTTGTTCCTTGTATACTAACGGTTGCATTGGGTACCGAAATACCTAACAAATCCGTCAATCTTTTATCCTTTATATTAAACGTAAATAAGGACGGAACGGGGTCTACAATGCTATGATCTAAGGTTTCGCAAAGCTCCCAGACTTTCTTAGAACTTCCGGCTGCAATAACTACTTTATCGGCTTCAAAGTTTTGCTGCTTTGTGTTCACAACCCATCTACTGTCTTGTTGATAAATGGAATTCACGCCATGATTTGTCAACACTTTAATTCCTAAGTTGTCAACAGATTTTTGAAAACAATCTATGATTGCCTGACTAGTATTTGCTTCTGGAAACACACGATTGTCATCCTCAATTTTTAACGGAACACCACGATCATCAAACCATTCAAAAGTATCTCCTGTCATAAATTGATGAAAGGGGCCTAACAATTCTTTTGCGCCTCTTGGGTAAAACGCTACCAACTCTTTAGGATCAAAACAAGCGTGTGTAACATTGCAACGACCACCTCCAGAAATTTTCACTTTCTGTAAAACATCTTTTCCTTTCTCAAGAATGGTAATGTCTAAATCGGGATTCTTTTCTTTTGCGTTGATCGCTGTAAAATATCCTGCTGCACCGCCTCCTATAATGATTACTTTGTTCATTTATTTTTTATAATATGATTTCATGATACCTTAGAACGGTATTGAATCCTTTGTTTTTAAAATAATCGGGCGTTTGTTCATTTCCTGTTACCAAAACAAAATCGCCTCCCCAAGCACCTAAACTTTTTACTTCTCCAAAATAATCTGGAAACAATCTTTCTTTTACGGGTTTTATCTGAATAATTTCACCAATAATTTTTTCATGTGCAATGATTAAAGTATTCAACTCCTCAAGGGTTACTGCTTTTACAAATGCCGCTGAAATTTCTGAAATGCGTACAATGTCCTGTTCTGTTTGCTGCAGTTCTTTTTGTTTTCTGTAGGCTAAAATGCCTTCTTTAGAATCTTGCTTTTCGTTTAAATAGACAAAAAATAAGTTTTCCTTAAAACTGGGATTGAATACAACAGGCGTAATAATTGGTTTTTTATTTTTGATTTGATAATAGATAGGCGAGTCATTTTGCGCACATGCAACATCGTAACCACTCCCTTTAAAAGAATTCCACAGTAACTGAAAGGCGTCTACTTCTGCCCAGTTGGCAATCGAATTGATTAAAGTAGAGGAAGTTCCTAAGCCCCAATTTTTTGGAAAAGTTAAGTTAGTTTTCACTACAAAACCATTTTCAGTTTTTAAAAAATCTGGATTTAATTGTTTTGCTGCTTGTAAGATTTTTAATAAGGTTTCTGCAATTAGATCGGCATTCCCTTCTTTTTCAGAATGAAATGTACAACTCATCAAACGCAGTTTTGTCAAATCGAAAATGGCTTCAAACCAACAGGTACCAGTGTGTGTAAAACTACCCCAGATTAATTGAGGTTCGTTTAGATGCTCAACCGTTAAATCTTGCCCAAATTTTGTTGGCAATGCCAAAGAAGTTGCTCCATCTAAAACAAGATATTCTCCTGTTAATAATAATTTTCCGTTAGAGTAAAAGTTTTTCAAAATATTTATGGTCAAAGCTGTGACGCCTCTTTTTATTTTATTTCTTCAAATTTAGAAACTACTGCTGCATGCGTTACTGTTTTCCCTTCAAAATAAGCAGCAATTTTATCTTTCTCTAAAGCATTTGCACCCAATTGGTTTAAAATGTTTTGTAAATGCATTTTCATATGCCCATGCTGAATGCCTTTGGTTGTGAGGGCTCTTAATGCTGCAAAGTTTTGAGCCAATCCAGCTGCTGCAACAATTTCCATCAGTCTGTTTGCGGATGGTTTTTGCAACATTTCTAATGATAATTTCGCCATCGGATGTAAGCCCGTTAATCCACCAACTGTTCCTAATGCCAATGGAATGTCTAACCAAAATTTAAAAACTCCATGATCAATGGTGCACTGAGACAAGCTTTTATAAGAACCTTCTTTGGTAGCGTATGCGTGCGCTCCGGCTTCAACGGCTCTAAAATCGTTTCCTGTTGCCAACACCACCGCATCAATACCGTTCATAATTCCTTTGTTGTGGGTTACGGCTCTGTAGGGTTCTATCTGGGCAATTTGTACTGCTTGATAAAATTTTTCTGCAAATTTCTGCGGGTTTTCTCCACCCAAATCGGCAATCGGACAACTTACTTCTGCACGCACCAAACAGTCTGGAACAAAATTAGAAAGGATGCTCATTACAATTTCAATCTGTTCGTTTCTAAAAGCGTTTGCAATCGCTTCTAAACAGGAATTAATGAAATTTGCTCCCATTGAATCTTTCGTTTCAAATGTGACATGCAATTGATAGTAATTGGTTAACTTATCTGTTTTATCGACTAATTGTAGGTCTAAAATTCCGCCACCACGTTTTTCCATGTTTTTAGTAATGGAAGCGGTTGCAGCAACTAATTTTGTTTTATTTTTAGTAAAATAGGTAGCTAAATCTTTTTTATCCCCTTCAAACATAAAGTGCACTTGTCCAATTTTTGTGGTTCCTAAAACCGTAGTTTTAAAACCACCTCTTGTGCTCCAATATTTTGCGACTAATGAAGCTGCGGCTACTACGGAGCTTTCTTCAATAACCATAGGAACTACATAGGTCTCATTATTAATTAAGAAATTGGGAGCAACCCCAAACGGCATGTAAAAATTAGTCAGGGTGTTTTCTATAAAATCGTCATGTAATTGTTGTAGTTTTTCATCAGAATTCCAATACTGCTTTATAATTTTAACAACATGGGCATTCTTTTTAAAATAATTTTCTGCTAACCAATTAATTTTCTCTTGTTTGCTTAGTTTGGAAAATCCTGAAATAACTTTAGACATCTACGTTCTTATTTTCTGAGTCTTGCAAAGATAATTGAATCATAGAAAAGATTGTATTTAATTCAATATTTATAATTTTTTGGGATGATTTTTGCTGATTTTTCCGTAAACTTGGCAAAGTTTTATTAAAAATCATCCTTCTTATGAGAAATTTACTCTTTTTGTTTGTCGTCCTTTTTTCATTTGGATGTCCAAAAATTAATTCACAAAAAACAAGCTTTACCACAAGCTCTAAAAACATTACCCTAGAAAATATTTGGGACGGCACTTTTTCTACTCAGAGAATGAATGCTTTAAACTCGATGAACGGGGATTTTTATTCGTTGTTAAATTTCGATAGGAAAAACAGTGCAACCACCATAGATATTTATAGCTACAAAACTTTAGAGAAGGTTAAAACACTCGTGAATAGTAATATGATAGTCGGATTGGCTGGATTTTCTTCGTATAGTTTCAACAATAATGAAACGAAATTAATTTTAGGTGCCAATTTTAAAAAGATTTACAGACGTTCTTTTAAAGGAACTTTTTATGCCTATGATATTACTTCTAAAAAAGTAAGTCAAATTGGTGAAAACATCCAAGAACCTATTTTTTCTCCAGACAATAAAAAAGTAGCCTATGCGAAAGACAACAATATATTTATTAAAAATCTTCTTACAAATAAGGTCACACAAATCACAAAAGATGGTAAAAAGAATCAGATAATTAACGGAATCACAGATTGGGTTTACGAAGAAGAATTTGGTTTTGTAAGAGCTTTTGAGTGGAGTAATGATAGTAAAAATATTGCTTTCTTACGTTTTAATGAAAGTCAAGTTCCTACTTTTTCTATGGACATGGTTGGAAATCAAAACTATCCAGATCAGCAAGTTTTTAAATACCCTAAAGCGGGAGAAAAAAATGCGGTTGTTACCTTACACCTATATGGGGTTTCTTCAAGAGAAACACGACAAATTGCATTGGGTGCTTATGAATACATTCCAAGAATTAAATGGTCTAATGACGCAAACATATTGGTAACAACTACCTTAAACCGTCATCAAAACAACTTAAAGCTGCACAAAGTAGATGCTCTTGAAGCTAGCGCTACACTGTTGCTCAATGAAACGGATAAAGCCTACATAGACATTACAGACAATCTTACTTTTTTAAATGACAATAGCTTTATTTGGACGAGTGAAGAGGATGGATTCAATCATATTTATCATTATGATTTCTCTGGAAAACGGATCAATCAAATCACTTCAGGAAATTGGGAAGTGACCAAGTATTATGGCTTCAATAAAGACAAAAAAACAATTTATTATCAATCTGTCGAAAATGGTTCTACCAACAGAGGCGTTTATTCTATTGACTTAGATGGAAACAATAAAAAATTACTTAGTAATAAGGAAGGAACAAATACCGCCTCGTTTAGCACAAATTTAAACTACTTCATCAACACCTATTCTTCTGCTGAAATTCCTCCTATTTATTCATTGTACAGTGCAGAGGGCGAAATGCTCAAAGTGATTAAAGACAATATCGAATTGAAAGAAGAGTTGTCTGAATACAAAATGAGTCCGAAAGAATTTTCGACCATTGAAATTAATGGCAATGAGCTGAATATGTGGATGATAAAACCCGCAGATTTTGATGAAAATAAAAAATACCCATTATTTATGTTTCAATATTCGGGTCCAGGTTCTCAACAAGTTGCCAATCGCTGGAATGGCAGCAATGATTACTGGCACAATATGTTGGCCCAAAAAGGAATGATCGTGGTTTGTGTAGATGGACGTGGAACGGGCTTTAAAGGGAGTGAATTTAAAAAATCTACTTACCTAAATTTGGTAAAATATGAAACCGAAGATCAAATTGCCGCAGCAAAAAAAATAGCAGAGCGCTCTTATATAGATGCTGCTAATATTGGTATTTGGGGCTGGTCTTTTGGTGGGCATATGAGCACCAATTCATTGTTAAAAGGAAGTGATATCTTTACTACTGCAATTGCGGTTGCTCCTGTAACTTCTTGGCGTTTTTACGATACCGTTTATACAGAACGTTTTTTAAGAACTCCGCAAGAAAACCCTGGAGGGTATGATGACAATTCACCTGTAAATTATGCAGACAAATTAAAAGGAAATTACCTATTGGTCCATGGTACTGGTGATGACAATGTACACGTTCAAAACAGTTACCGAATGATCAATTCGTTAATCGAAGCCAACAAACAGTTTGATATGTTTATTGTCCCAGACCGAACACACGGAATTTACAAAGGAAAAAACATGCGTCTTAATTTGTACACCAAAATGACAAATTTTGTAGAAACGCATTTAATTAATAAATCAGAGAAATCAACTAAAATAAAAGGATAAAACATGAACAATACCGCAAAATTACCACATCAAAAAGAATTATTTGGACATCCCGTTGGACTATATGTATTATTTTTTGTTGAAATGTGGGAGCGTTTTTCCTATTATGGAATGCGTGCAATTTTAACACTATACCTTGCCGCTCCAATTATATTGGGAGACCCTCAATCTGGTTTTGGCTGGACAAATGGAGAAACACTTTCTTTTTACGGAACTTACACCATGTTTGTTTATTTAACATCAATTCCAGGAGGCTGGATTGCCGATAAATTTATCGGTCAAAAAAAGGCAGTGATGTTGGGCGGAGTTTTACTCTGTATTGGACACAGTATTTTAGCTGTAGATGCACAATGGGCCTTTTTTACGGGACTTCTTTTCATTGTAACCGGTGTTGGTTTCTTAAAACCAAACATTTCAACAATGGTTGGAGGTTTATATCAAAAAGGAGATGACAGAAGAGACAAAGGTTTTTATGTTTTTTATATTGGAATTAATTTAGGTGCTTTTTTAGGTGCACTTATTGTAGGTGCTGTTGCAGCTGAATATGGATGGCATTATGGATTTGGTTTGGCCGGAATTGGAATGGCTATTGGGCAAATTGTATACATGTATGGTTTAAAATTTTTAGGATCTGTTGGTGATTTTATAGGAAATGCAGATTCACCAAATAAGGAGTTATTAAAGAAACCTTTAAATAAAGTTGAAAAAGACAGAATGTTAGTCATGTTTTTATCATTTCTAATTATTATCGTTTTCTGGGGAGCTTTTGAGCAAGCTGGTGGGTTAATGAGCTTATATACGGAACAAAAAACTAATAGGATTTTATCTTTTTCGATTCCTTTTATTGGAAATGAAATTCCCGCAGCTGTTTTTCAATCAGTGAATGCTTTTTTCATTATTGTATTGGGAACTGCAGTCGGTAGTTTTTGGCACAAATGGAAAAATAAAGGAAAAGAATCTTCTTCTTTATTTAAGATGGCAATTGGAGTAATTATCATGGCTTTTGGGTTTTTCTTTATGAGTAAAGCGGCATCTGAAGTACTTATGAATGGTAGTGAGGTTGCTGAGAAATCTGCCATGATTTGGTTGATTTTAGCTTACCTTTTTCATACAATAGGAGAATTATGTGCTTCGCCAGTAGCGTTATCTTTTATCACAAAATTAGCACCAGTTAAATATGCGTCGTTTATGATGGGTGCTTATTTTGCTGCAACGGGACTTGGAAATAAAGTAGCCGGATTGGTTGGTGGATTGTCTGAAAATGCAGGGGATTTTGAAGTATTTACAGGAATTGCAGTTACATGCACCATTTTTGGTTTTCTAATAATTGCAATTTTAAAGCCTTTAAAAAGATTAACACATGGAGCTGAAGATAATGAGATTGACTTTAGTGCTAAAGAAGCATAAAGTTTAAGACGAATAGCAGACACCTCAACAATACACAATACCAGAAGAGCATTCCTTTTTCAACGCTCTTCTTTTTTTTTATACCTTTGAAGTACTTTTCACGATACGATACTTATGACGAAAAAAATATTTTTTATTTTTGCAATTGCAACACTCACAACGCTTACATTAAAAGCGCAAGAAAAAATCAATTGGATTTCTTTAGAAAAGGCAGTCGAACTTCAAAAAAAGACGCCTAAAAAAATTTTAATAGACATGTATACTGTTTGGTGTGGTCCTTGTAAAATGTTGGACAAAAACACTTTTGGAAACAACAGTGTTGCCAAATATATCAATGCACATTACTATGCCGTAAAGTTTAATGCAGAAGGAAATGAGGTTTTAACCTTTAAGGGCAAGCTTTATGAAAACCCAAATTACAATCCTAAAAAGGCAAAAAGAAGAAATTCGGCACACCAATTGGCAAAAGTACTTGGCGTTAGAGCGTTTCCAACAATTGTTTTTTTAAATGAAAATGCAGATTTGGTCGCTCCTATAAAAGGCTATCAAACACCAAGGCAATTAGAAGTGTATTTAAAACTTTTTAAAGGAGATGAATATAAAAAAATTAATAGCAAGGAAGATTTCACAAAATACAGTAATTCCTTTGTGTACGAATTTATTGAATAAACAGACTGTTTGCTATTTTAAAATATACGCTCCCTTATCTCCCGTAAAATAAAAAAGGGACTTTCCTTTTAACACAGACTGTTTCCCATTTTCTAACAAAGGAAGTATACGAGCTTCCATCGGCAATTAGTTGTTTTGGTGATAGGAATTTAATCAATCGTGCTATATTTATTTTTGGCGAATTTTGCAGTATCACTATCGGGTTTTTCAATCCTTTTACTTGGTAAACTCCAAGTGAATCCACTATTAAAAAATCTTGATTCCCAATTTTAAAATAATTTGTTGCAGGTTGCTGCTCTACAAAATCAAGCTGCTCTCCTACGCTGTAATTTTCTATTTGAGTTATTTCTTGCCATGATTTTATATCTTGATTTGTTTTTAAAAAAAGCCCTTTACCTTTCCGTACTCCATAAATACTTTTTCTTGGTACATGAAAAATGATAAATTTATTTTTACTGACGAATTTTATTTACTCAAACAATAAAATTCCCTGTAAAAGAAGTAAAGAAAATAAAAAATAACGTATGTTTTTTGCATTGAATTTTACGCAAACCTGAAACAATGCAATCATAAAAAGGTAACTGGCAAGCATTCCTAAAAAAGACATTGAAATTCCTTGAAATAAAAAAGCTTCTTTGGAAGAAATCCAATGAATTAATGTATTTAAAACTTCAATAATTCCGTTATAAAAAACAGCTATATAATTGGGTAACATATTTGAAAGTGAAAGTATAATAACGAAAATTCCACCCATTAAAATAGCCCCTAAAAAAGGAATGATTAATATATTTGACAAGAAAAACAATCCTGGAAATTGATGAAAATAATATAAACTCAAGGGAAAAACCCCCATTTGTGCAGCAACGGAAACGGAACATAAACTCCATATTTTCCGGAAAAACCAATACTTAAATTTAAATAGATTTGCTAATTTGGGTTGCACCCAAACAATTCCAAAAACTGCCAAATAGCTTAACTGAAAGCCAACATCAAACAAAAACATTGGTTTGACAAGAAGTAGCAAAAATGCAGAAGAAATCAATGAAAAGGTAATTGTTTTACGTCTCTTAAACGAAAGACCAACTGCCACAAAACTAAACATGGTGACGGCTCTAACTACAGAGGCCGAACCACCTGCAAGGAGTGCGAAAAACCAAAGCAACCCAACCACTAAGATCATTTTGATCAACTGACCATGTTGAATCCTTTCTATTGGTTTTAATAGAAAGTTAAGGAGTAGTAAAAGAATTCCCACATGCAATCCCGAGACGGCTAAAATATGAATGGCACCCGCATTTACATAATCATTTCGTAACTCGTTTGAAATGTCGTGTCTTTGCCCAAGCAAGAGCGCGTTCATAACCCCTAAGGTATTTTTACTAAACGGGTGTTTTTGGAGTGCTACATTAATTTTAGAACGAATTATTGCAGAAAGTCCTCGCAAAGAGAAACGTCCTTTTCCAAGAAATTTATAGTTGCCTTTTTTAAGAAATACTTGTTGATGAATACCCTGCCTTGCTAAATACTGTTTGTAATTGAATTGATGTGGGTTTAAAGAGGGTTTAAGGGACTTGAAATCTGCAGATAACAAAATGGAGTCATCAACAGTAAACGTCTTTTTAGGCTGTCCTTCTCTAAACTAAGCAATACGTTTCCACGCGAAAAAACACCATCAACTTGAGAAACTTGAGCGACATATTTATAGGAATAAACACTTTCCTTTAATACTTTAGAAATCGTTAAAACGGCGCTCGAATTATTTGTGATTTTATGCTGGTAATACGCTTCATAATTCTTATCATTCGTAAAATACACGGTGCAAATTCCTAAAAAAACAAAAAGAAAGACAGTGTTTACGGTATGGATGATTTTATTTCTAAAAGCAAAAAGAAACCCTAACAATAGAAGAAATATACATATTAGGTTTATGCTGTCAATCTTCCATATCTTTAAATAATATTGAAGACAAATGCCTAAAATAAGGCATACGGTAAAATAGAAGGGTAAATAGCGAAGTAACTTTTTCATAGCAGGATAAAGCTAGTAAAAATTTACGAATTAGTATCAAGATATTTTTAGCGTTTAATCCCTACTTGATATTACTTTTAAATCTGCAACAATTTTTTTAGCTACTTTTGAAGAAGCACCGACACCTCCTAAGATTTTTTCTAATTCAAAATACGCAATAAATAATTTTTCTCTATAAATTGGGTCTAAAATTCTGATACATGCTGCTTTTAACTTCTTTTTTGTAAAATCATTTTGAATTAACTCCTTAACGACTTCCTTGTCCATGATTAAATTAACCAAAGAAATAAATTTTAGGGTAATGATTCTTTTTGCAATTTGATATGAAATAGCACTTCCTTTATAACAAACAACTTGTGGCACTTTAAATAAAGCCGTTTCTAAAGTAGCTGTACCAGAGCCAACTAGAGCTACATAGGAAACACTTAACAAATCGTATGTTTTATTATTGACAAAGCCTACATTCTGATTTCCTATAATTTGCTTGTAAAAATCAAAGTTCTGACTTGGCGCACCTGCGATTACAAATTCATACGCATTGAAATCGTCTCTCAAAGAAAGCATCACAGAAAGCATTTTTGTGATTTCTTGTTTTCTACTCCCTGGTAATAATGCAATAATTGGCTTGTTACTTAAACCGTGTGTTTTTCTAAAATCAACTTCATCAACTTGCGTCCTATCAGCGATTGCATCAATCAATGGATGCCCAACAAATTCGACAGGATAGTCGTATTTTTTATAAAATTCTTTTTCAAAAGGAAGAATTACAAAGAGTTTGTCTACATCGCGTTTAATGTCTTTTACCCTGCCTGCTCTACTTGCCCAAACTTGTGGAGAAATATAGTAATTTGTTCTAAAATTTTGCGCTTTCGCCCAATTGGCAACACGCAAGTTAAAGCCGGAATTATCAATAAAAATTAAGGTATCTGGATGAAATTGAGCAATGTCTTTTTTACAGAATTTTATAAATCCAAGTACTTTGGTGAGGTTCATTATAACTTCAATGAATCCCATAAAAGCACGTTCTTTGAAATGGGTGACTAAAGTCCCTCCAACTGCCTCCATGAGATCTCCACCCCAAAAACGGATTTCAGCTTTTGGGTCTTCTTTATAAAGTTGTTTCATCAAATTGGCACCATGCAAATCTCCTGAAGCTTCCCCTGCTATAATATAATATTTCATTTAAATAATTTTAAGCACCAATGTAGTCAAAGCGATTAAAATAGTTGCCAATAAAACGCCTTTTGCCCTGTTGTCTTGATTCTTTTTAATAAAAACAAAAAAAACAAAAAGATTTGACACTGCAGCTAAAGACAATACTTTACCAAACAAATTCCCTTTTTTAATTAACTGGAGTGTTTCATTAAATTCATATCGAGAAAAATACTCTAAATATAGATAGATACCTCCAAATGTGGCAAATAACGCAACTAATACGCCAATTAAAATGTCTTTTTTTATAGTTCCCATTCATTTAGTTTTTGGATCATATGATGTGCGGTAAGGTCAAACTGGACTGGAACTACAGAAATATACCCGTTTTCTAATGCGTAAACATCGGTGTCTTGTCCTTTGTCTTTATTGATAAACTCGCCTGAAAGCCAATAATATTCTTTTCCAAATGGACTTTTTCGTTTGTCAAAATTTTCTTTCCAATATCCATTTGCTTGTCTACAAATTTTAATGCCTTTAATAGCATCTTCTTTTAAATTTGGAATGTTAACATTCAATACAATTCCTTCTGGAATTCCATTCAACAGAGCATTCTCTGTAATTTTTGTTACAAATTTCTCTGAAGACTGAAAATCTGCATGCCATTTAAAATCTAACAATGAAAAACCAATAGCAGGAATTCCTTCAATACCCGCTTCTACAGCAGCACTCATAGTTCCGGAGTAAATGACATTGATGGATGAATTTGAACCGTGGTTGATTCCGGAAACACATAAATCTGGTTTTCTATTTAAAATTTCACTTACTGCCATTTTAACACAATCAGCCGGTGTCCCAGAACAAGTATACTCTAATTGAGGTCCGTCATCAATCGTAATCGGATTGCAATGCAATACATTGTCTATGGTAATTGCATGCCCCATTCCACTTTGCGGACTGTCTGGTGCTACTACAACGACGTCTCCAATTTTATTCATGATTTTAATTAAAGCACGGATTCCTGGCGCGGTAATTCCATCATCATTTGTAATTAAAATTAAAGGCTTTTTTTGCATAATTCTGATTTATATAACAAATGTAATTCAAAAAAAGTGAATACCAATTTAACATTTTATAAAGAATTTATGGATTTATTTATCCGTAAATTTGTTATTAATGATTCTAAAACAAGTAGGAATCATTATTTTAGGATTATATTTAGAATAAAATACAAAAATAACACGACCCCCAGATTTATGACAACAAGACGTAAGATTTACACTTCACTTTTAATACTTTTTCTTTTTGCGAATAGCTTTACAGCTTTTGCAACTGCAACTAAAAAAACGACGGATCCTGAAAAAGATAAGGTACTAATCTATGTTTTAAAAAATATTTTGACCCGAGGACATTTTGTTGAAAAGGACTTGAATGATGATTTTTCTGAAATGGTTTACAAAGGGTTTATAGACGGCTTAGATCCTAGCAAACGCTATTTCACACAAGAAGATTTAAAAGAATTCTCTCAGTACAAATATGAAATTGACAATCAACTAAAAGACAACGATCTTACTTTTTACAACTTGGTATATGATCGTTTTTTAGAGAAAGTGAAAAATGCAAAATCGTATTATGGGGTGCTTTTAAAAGCACCTTTCAATTATAAAAAAGACGAAACCATCAATATGGATTTCGAGATGATTCCGTTTGCAATGAATAATAACGAATTGATTGACTACTGGCGCAAGCAAATGAAATTAAACGTGTTAAGTAGAATTCAAGAACAACAAGATTTACAAAAAGACAAACTTAAAAAAGACCCCACTTTTAAAACAAAAACTTTTACAACTTTAGAAATTGAAGCACGTTCAGAGGTGCTAAAAACCATGAACGACTTATACCTTCGTATCGAAGAATTGGAACATGAAGATTGGTTTTCTACTTTTTTAAATAGTGTGGTAGGTGCTTTTGACCCGCATACCACCTACATGGCGCCAAGAATCAAAGAGCGTTTTGACCAAGACATGTCTGGAAAATTAGAAGGCATTGGTGCACGGTTGTTCAAAAAAGGAATTTATACCGAAGTTTCAGAACTCGTTTCTGGCGGCCCTGCACGGAAACAAGGAGGATTGGAAGCTGGAGATACTATTTTAGAAGTAGCACAAGGTGATGAAGAACCTTTAGATATTGTAGGTATGCGTTTGGACGACGCCATTAAATTTATCAAAGGAAAGAAAGGGACTGAGGTTCGATTGACTGTCAAGAAAAAAATGGATGGTTCTACAAAAATAATTTCTATTATTAGAGATGTGGTAGAATTAGAAGAAACCTTTGTAAAGTCAACAATCGTAGAAAAGAATGGAAAGAAATATGGCTTGATTGATTTACCAAGGTTTTACATCAGTTTTGATGATGCCAATTATAGAGATTCGGCCAAAGATATGGAGCAAGAAATTGAGCGACTAAAAAAGGAAGGCGTGGATGGTTTGTTAATTGATTTAAGAAATAACGGAGGAGGATCTTTGAAAACTGCCATTGAAATCTCCGGTTTGTTTATCGATGAAGGCCCAGTGGTACAAGTAAAATATAGAGGTGAAAAACCGATGGTAAAAAGTGATACCAACAAAAAAACACAATGGGAAGGAGCTGTAGTTATCTTGGTGAATGAGCTTTCTGCATCCGCATCAGAAATTTTTGCCGCTGCCATGCAAGATTACAAAAGAGCCATTATTATTGGAGGCAACCAAACCTATGGAAAGGGAACTGTACAAAGTGTCATTCCTATCAATAATTTTTATCCAAATTATGAAGCCGACTTGGGTGCTATTAAAATGACAATTCAAAAATTTTACAGAATTAATGGGGGCTCTACTCAAATAGAAGGTGTTTATTCAGACATTGCTATGCCAAGTAGGTTCAGCTATATGAAATTTGGAGAGCGCGACATGGACGGTGCATTGGTTTGGGACAAAGTAGCACAAGCAAAATATACAACAACTGACTCTTATGACAACTTTGCAGATGTGGTATACCATAGTAAAGAGCGAATTGCTGACAATGAGCGGTTTCAAATGATTAACGAATATGCAAAATGGTTAAAAGAGAACCAAGAGGATACGAACTACTCTTTAAATTACAAACATTTCGTAAAAGATAGCGAAGTCAAAGAAAAGGAAGTAGCACGCTTTAAAGAGATCTTTAAGTTTGATTCTAAACTAAGCTTTACCTCTCCAAAATATGAACTTCCTTTACTAAAAAAAGACAGTACACTAAACGATAAAAGAGCTTACTGGCACAAAAATTTATCAAAAGATTTATATGTAGCAGAAGCATTAAATGTGCTGAGTGAATTAAAAATGAAGTCTAAAAACGAGGTTGTTAAAAACTAAAACTTTTACTATTCCTAAAATATAAAAATCGAATATGCTTGCAAAAGGTATTCGATTTTCTATTTTTGTATTTATATGCTTCAACAATCAAAATCACTTTCTCAGTTAGCGTTCAAAAAGTTCAAGCAAAACAAAGTAGGAATGATCAGCTTATGTTTCATTCTTTTCTGTGGGTTTGTCGCTGTATTCTGCTATCCTTTGGCTCCAGACAATAGCAATTTTGCCAATCAGATGCATTTAGAGATTCACTCAAAACCTCCTGGCTTTAAAGTGAACATGTTAACAATTCCATCAAATGACAAAAAGGAAACTTCTTTGCTGGATTTTTTAATCCACGGAAACAAAGATACTGGAACAGAGGTTCCGATTTTATCTTACAAAATAAACGGCGAAAATTTAGAAATCATAAAATATGCGGATGGACTCCTAAAAGAATACCCGCTTACCGCCATTCATAATAAACCCGAAACTTATATCAAACAAAAAACTTTTTATTTCGGAACTGACAAGTATGGTAGAGATCTATTGAGTCGTTTGTTAATTGGTACTAGAATTTCTTTTTCTATCGGTTTTGTAGCGGTATTTATTTCTCTTTTTATTGGCATATTTATCGGCGCTATTGGTGGGTACTTTGGAGGTAAACTAGATGCGCTTATCATGTGGATCATCAATATTACCTGGTCTATACCAACTTTATTATTGGTCATCGCAATCACGTTGGCTCTAGGAAAAGGGGTTTGGCAAGTTTTTATTGCGGTCGGACTCACCATGTGGGTAGAGGTTGCCAGAGTGGTACGAGGACAGGTAATCACCATGAAACAACAACAATATGTAGAAGCTGCTAAAGCATTGGGTTATTCTGATTTCAGAATTATTTTTCGCCATATTTTACCCAATATTATGGCACCAATTATTGTAATTTCTGCAGCAAACTTTGCAGGAGCTATTTTAATAGAAAGTGGCTTAAGTTTTCTTGGTATTGGTGCACAACCCCCTACTCCTTCATGGGGTGCAATGATTAAGAATCACTATAATTATATTATCTTAGGAAAGCCTTTTTTGGCACTTATTCCTGGTTTAGCAATTATGAGTTTGGTAATGGCTTTTATGCTGTTAGGAAATACGCTGCGCGATGCATTGGATGTTAAAAATTAAAAAAAATGAGTTTTAAAGTAAAGTTTGCAACTAAATGGTCTGACTTTGACCCCAATAGACACATGCGACATACTGCATACAATGAGTATGCTGCGGAAGTAAGGATTCGTTATTTTTCGGAGCACAATTTTTCGATCCAAGAATTTACAAAACACAATGTGGGGCCTATTTTATTTACTGAAGAAACTTCTTTTAGAAAAGAAATTCATTTGGGAGAAAACATCACGGTAAACATATTATTGGCAGGGGTATCTTCCAAGAATGAGCGTTGGAAATTGATGCATGAAGTTTTTAATGAAGCTGGAGAATTGGCTGCCGTTATAAAAGTGTATGGTGCTTGGATGGATTTAACAAAACGCAAATTAACGGCGCTTCCTAAAGAAGCAAATCATTTGTTTCTAAACGCCGAAAAAACTTTAGATTATAAGGAGATCTATATAACACCAAAGTCTTAAAGTTCCAAATCTATTACAATCTTCCCTTTTACTTTTCGATGCATCATGTCTTCCAAGGCTTTTGGAGCGTCTTGTAAGGAGTAGGTTTTGTCGATATGAGGATTTATTTTCCCTTTAAAAAACCACGTGAGGAGTTGATGTATATTAGCCAAACTCTTTTGAGGTTCTTTTTGTGCAAAAGCACCCCAAAAAACACCCACAATACTTGCACCTTTTAGCAAAGTCAGATTCACTGGAATCTTAGGAATTTCTCCATTTGCAAAGCCAACAACCAAATGCCTTCCATTCCAAGCAATTGCTCTTAAAGCAGCTTCAGAAAAATGACCTCCAACAGGATCATAAATAACATCTACACCTTTACCATTAGTCAATTCCTTGACACGGTCTTTTAGATTTTCATCTGTATAGTTTAACAATTCATCAGCACCAAATTGTTGACACAAATCTAATTTCTCTTTTGTTGATGCAGCAGCAATTACTTTAGCTCCCATTAATTTTGCCAACTCTACAGCTGTTAAACCCACGCCACCAGAAGCACCTAAAACTAAAACAGTTTCACCTTTTTGTAGATTTGCTCTATCTTTTAGCGCATGATAAGATGTACCATAGGCCAACAAAAATGCAGCAGCGTTTACCATCGTCATTCTTTTTGGTTTTGGAAAACAATCGGATGTTTTTATGAGAACCTGTTCTGCAAACCCACCAAATGGAACAAAACCAACAACGGCATCTCCTGCTTTAAATGGAGATCCCTGCTTGCCAACTTGCAATACAATACCTGCGACATCACTTCCAGGTGAAAAAGGAAACGGAGGTCGAAATTGATATTTTCCTTGAATAATTAAGGTATCTGGAAAGTTAACACTACACGCTTTTACTGCGATTAAAATTTCATTTTCTTTGGGACTTGGAGGCTGTACATCTTGGTATTGTAGGGTATTTGGTTGCCCAAACTGATTGCAAACAATTGCTTTCATAGAAATTAAATTTATTTAAAAAACAAGGTATGAAATTTATGAAGACTCATCAAGTTTCTAACTATGTTAATTATTTGCCTGCATTTAAAAAATTCTTTATTGGAGTATCATATGCTCCCAGAGGCGGATGAAGTGGAAATTACTGCAACAATTGGAAGACAGAATTAGGTATTGAATGAAGGATTCTTTGTAAAAGATCTCCTGCAGAAGTTTAGCTTTCGTTTCAAATCAAAATCCCCCGATTGTGTCTGTAATGAAAAACTGCAGAAGAATCATTCAAATTTAAACAATAAGTTGCATATAAAAACTAATTTAATGTATTATTTTTTTAACTAAAAAGAAATCATAAAACTTGGATAATTTTAATTTCTTTAAATTGTGAAATCTAGGAACGGAAACCAAAGATACCGAACATTGCAATGATCGCAACTATAAGCTCTTGAACCAATAATAAAGCGGGAAAAACCTTTTCTTTTCATTCTTTTTTTTGATTGTGACTTACATTTTGGGCATCTTTTCATTTAATTATAACTATTTGGAAATCAAATGTATTAATTTTACAGAAAGCAATTAGCCCATAACTTGCCCAAATTAATTATTGCCAAAGTTTTTGATATTTATTGAAGGATTAAAAAAGGTTGAGATAGGTTGAGAAAAAATAATTTATAATTTACGCGTCACTACTTTTAAGCAGCAATTTATTTTCAATTCGCAATTCTCTATTTTCTTCAAGCATTAAAAGATATTTGTCTTTATAACTATTTTCATATGCAAGAGGAGTCTCCATTACTATATTTTGATTTCCTGTAGGCATTTTTTGATCTCCAGTGATTAACCAATGTAAATTTATATCAGGAAATTCAGATATAATTTTCTCTATTTACTTGGAATTTATGCCTCCTAATTTTTGTTTTCCTTTAAAATTTGCATACTTTAAATCTACTTTAGCTAAAAAAGATTCATAGCTAAGGCCTTGATTTTTAGCAACCAGAAGAATTCTTTCTTTTATTGTGGGGTATTTTTTATCCATTAATTTGGTTTATAGATAAAAAAATATCTATATTTATTATCAGTTGTTTTACACAAGGTAAAGGTTTTTTAGAAATAAACAAATAGCCATTTTACAGTAAAATTTAGTCAAATAACTAGTATGAAAAAAAAAAATTACAGATTAATATACATTCCCTTGAATACCGAAAAAAAATTAACGAACCATTTAAATATACTATGAACTGATTTTTATGATACGATAGTGTTATTCAAATCTCATTGACTAAAAAAAACTAAAATCATTTACGCTATGAATGAAAAAGACACTAAACCACTAACTGACAGTCACACTAAAATGCTAACGATCTTAGTATCCTACTACAAAACAGAATTGACTGAATTAGAATCCATGCCCACAACAAAATTAATGTTCGAAAAAACAATTACAGAGGCAGTAAAATTGAACACGCTCATAAAACTGGCAGAAAAAACTAAACCATAAAGGTCTTTACTTGTTAAAATTAGCTTATCGATTCATCAATATTTTTGTTGCAGTAATTTTCATTTGACTGAATTTAAAAAGATAAACTCCAGAAATTTAGCCAGAAGCATCAATTTCATGGTGACCCATACCTAAATTCTGAGAGATCACCATCCGCCCAGTAATGTCATAGATTTCAAGTAGTATGGGAGTAATACTTTCTATGGTATAGCTTTGATTAAAAGGGTTTGGGTACAATTTTAAGTTTTGAAGATGAAAAGCTGCAACATTTAATGTAACCGAAATTGCAATCGCAGCAACCTCAATGATTAGCACAGCCATTGATGCAGCAAATGCAAGAAGTATAGGTTAAGAATAACCCTATTTTTGTGGCTATTGAATTTTTATCGTACAATAATCGACAGATTTTAAAATAAAAAAACCTCAACTTCATGATAATCATGATGTTGAGGTTTTGTGTTGTACAGGCGGAGAGACTCGAACTCTCACACCTCGCGGCACTAGATCCTAAGTCTAGCGTGTCTACCAATTCCACCACGCCTGCAATTGCTCCCGATATTCTCGGGGTGCAAATATAAACAATACTTGCAAACTGCAAAGAAGTTCATTATTATTTTTCTATTTTTGATACATAAAAATTTTAGACATGAAAGACGTTACTACATATATAGAAAATCATAAAAATCGTTTTATCGACGAACTCATCGAATTGTTAAAGATTCCTTCTGTTAGCGCCGATTCTGCCTACAACCAAGACGTATTAAACACCGCAGACTTTGTTAAAAAAAGTTTAGAAAAAGCAGGTTGCGATAACGTAAAGCTTTGCGAAACTCCTGGATATCCAATTATTTATGCCGAAAAAATCATCGACCCCAACTTGCCAACCGTGTTGGTGTATGGTCATTATGATGTGCAACCCGCAGATCCAATTGAATTGTGGACGTCTCCTCCTTTTGAGCCAGTGATTAAAAAAACCGAGATTCATCCAGAAGGTGCCATTTTTGCAAGAGGTGCTTGTGATGACAAAGGGCAAATGTACATGCATGTAAAAGCCATGGAATACATGATTTCTACCGGAAACTTGCCGTGTAATGTGAAGTTTATGATTGAAGGAGAAGAAGAAGTAGGCTCAGAAAGCCTGTCTTGGTTTGTGCCTCGAAATAGAGAAAAATTAGCCAATGATATTATTTTAATTTCCGACACGGGTATGATTGCAAACGATATTCCGTCCATTACAACAGGATTGCGTGGTTTAAGCTATGTAGAAGTTGAAATAACCGGCCCGAATAGAGATTTACATTCTGGATTGTATGGAGGTGCCGTAGCAAACCCCATCAATATTTTAACTAAAATGATTGCATCCCTTCACGATGAAAACAACCACATTACCGTTCCCGGTTTTTACGATAATGTAGCCGATTTATCGCTAGAAGAAAGAGCTGAAATGGCAAAAGCACCCTTTGATGTAGAAAACTATAAAAAATCAATCGATATTGGCGATGTGTATGGTGAAAAAGGATATTCGACCAACGAACGAAATTCCATTCGCCCTACGTTAGACGTCAACGGAATCTGGGGAGGTTATATGGGACAAGGTGCAAAAACGGTAATTGCCAGCAAAGCATATGCAAAAATATCGATGCGTTTGGTACCCAACCAAGATTGGAAGGACATTACAGAATTGTTTAAAAATCATTTTGAAAGCATCGCATCAAAATCGGTTTCGGTAAAAGTAACCCCACATCATGGTGGGCAAGGCTATGTAACACCTATTGATACTATTGCTTACAAAGCGGCAAGCAATGCTTATGAAACCACTTTCGGAAAAACGCCGATTCCGCAACGTAGTGGAGGTTCTATTCCAATTGTTGCTTTGTTTGAACAAGAACTCAAAAGCAAAACCATTTTAATGGGCTTTGGGCTAGATTCCGATGCAATTCACTCACCAGACGAACATTTTGGTATTTGGAATTACTTAAAAGGGATCGAAACCATTCCTCATTTTTACCAAAATTTTACCGAATTATCAAAATAAGAACCTTTAAAACTTTCGCTATGAAATCGCTATTTTTAAAAAGCACCGCTTTATTAATTTTCTCAATCTTGATCTTCGGTTGCGCCGATCAACAAGCAGCAAAACAATTTACAATTGCAGATTATGAAAAGGCGGCAGCACATATGGACCGAAGTTTATACGGTTTGGTGTACAACCAAGTTTCGGGAAGTAATTTTATAGGAGAAAATAAACTAGTCTACAATACCACAAATGAAAACGGGACGCAGTTTCTTTTGGTGGATGCCGTTTCAAAAACGAAAACAACCGCTTTTGAGCATCAAAAATTAGCAGATGCATTGTCTAACGAATTCGATAAAGAAGTAACCGCTTCCGATTTACCCATTTACAATGTTTCTTTTTCTGACGATTTAAAAACACTCTATTTTACGGCAAGCAGACAAAAATATGCCTGTACTTTAAGCGATTATTTGCTTTCGAAAAGAACTACAAGAACAAGAAAAGCAGGTCGTAACGAGCATGTTGCACCCAATGGAAAATTGGCGGCATACATTGAGAATTTCAATCTTTGGATTCGTGATTTGGATTCTGATGAAAAAACACAAATCACCTTTGATGGGAAACAAGATTATGGCTACGCAACCAACAATGCCGGCTGGATTAAGAGCGATGGTGCGGTCTTAAAATGGTCGCCAAATTCAGATAAAATTGCCACCTTTCAGCAAGATGCAAGGGGTGTTGGCATGATGTATTTAACGTCTAGCAATGTTGGACATCCAAGGTTGGAAGCATGGAAACATCCATTGCCAGGAGATGATAAAATATTTACAATCGAGCGCGTGATTATTCATCTTGGGAACACACCAAAAATAGTGCGTTTAAAAATGGAAAAAGATTTTCAAAGAGGTTCTACTACCGATCATATTGCGGGCAAAGGAAACGAATTGTTAGATGCACAATGGAACAAAGAAGGAACCCAGTTTGCGTTTGTTTCTGGCTCTAGAGATCACAAAATAGCGCATTTACAAATAGCAGATACAAAAACAGGCGTTGTAAAATCCATACATAAAGAAGCAGTAACTACCTATTATGAATCCGGAGTCAATGCAGAAAACTGGCGCGTTTTGTTCGATTCCAACGAATTCATATGGTATTCAGAAAAAACGAATTGGGGACATTTATACTTGTATGATTTGACCACCAAAAAACTAAAAAATAAAATTACTTCTGGAAATTGGATTGTAAAACAAATTAAAAATGTTGATCAAAAAAATAAGCAAATCTATTTTACCGCTGGCGGAAAAGAAGCAGGAAACCCGTATCACAATTATCTTTATAAAGTAAATTTTAATGGATCAAACCCCAACAATTTAACCCCTGAGAAAGGAACGCATACTGTAAAATTTGATGCAGGTTTCAATACTTTTGTTGATACATATTCCACAATAACGACACCACCGATTGCTGTGTTACGAAACAATACTGGCGAAAAGTTAATGGATTTAGAAACTGCAGACATTACTGCCTTAGAAGCAAAAAACTGGCAAAAACCGGTTGAGTTTTCGGTAAAAGCACGAGACGAAAAAACAGACCTCTATGGGATTATGTGTTTGCCGAGTCATTATGACGCAACTAAAAAGTATCCTGTATTAAATTATATATACCCTGGCCCACAGGCTGGAAGTGTTGGTAATTATGGGTTTAGGGCTGTATGGCGAGATTTTCAGGCTGTTGCCGAATTGGGTTTTGTGGTAGTTGCTGTAGATGCAATGGGAACGCCAATGCGTTCCAAGTCGTTTCATGATGCGTATTATGGCAATATGGGAGATAATGGTTTATTAGACAATATAACGGCTATCAAACAATTGGCAAAACAGTACCAAGGAATGGACATTGATCGTGTCGGTATTTGGGGACATTCTGGTGGTGGGTTTGCTTCTACAAGAGCTGTTTTTGCGTATCCTGAATTTTATGACGTAGCGGTTTCGGGTGCTGGAAATCACGATAACCGAAATTATGAAGCAGATTGGGGTGAAAAATGGCAAGGACTCTTAACAGAAGGAAACCTCGAAGGAAAAGCAGATGGTACAACCAATTATGACAATCAGGCAAATCAATTAATTGCAAAAGATTTAAAAGGAAAATTATTAATTACTCATGGAGCGATGGATAACAATGTACCCCCTTCCAACACTATGCTAGTTGTGGAAGCATTGATAAGAGCCAACAAAGATTTTGACATGATTTTGTTTCCAAACAAAAGACATGGTTATGGAGACATGACAAAATATATGACGCGTAAGCGTTGGGACTATTTTGTAACACACCTACTAGATGCAAAACCAGCGAAAGGTTTTGAGCTGAAATAAAAATGTAAACTCACAATGTCTCACTGAGCTTTTCGGGGATAAAACTGAACTTATCGAAGTTCTTAAAAAAACTATTATGAAATACCGTTCTTACCTATTTTTATTTTTTGCAATCCTAAATGTATGCTGCTTGCAAGCTCAAGGTTTATTGAGTGAAAAAAAGATTTTTACCCAGCAGGATACTTTACGTGGAAGCATAACGCCCGAACGAATTTGGTGGGATTTAACCTACTACCATTTGGAATTAGAAGTGGTTCCAGACGAGAAATTCATCACTGGAAAAAACACAATTACCTATACTGTTTTGTCAGAATACCAAATCTTACAAGTCGATTTACAGGCGCCTTTATCCATTTCAAAGGTAACGCAAGACGGCAAAGATTTGGAGGTTGTTCATGTGGGAAATGCGCATTTTGTACAACTTATAAAAAAACAGGAAATAGGAAATTCTGAAAGTATTATTGTGCACTATCAAGGAAACCCAAAAGAAGCCATTAGAGCTCCTTGGGACGGTGGTTTTTCATGGAAAAAAGACAGCAATGGAAATCATTTTGTAGCCACTTCCTGCCAAGGTTTGGGGGCGAGTGTTTGGTGGCCCTGTAAAGACCACATGTATGATGAGGTTGAAAACATGGACATTAGCATTACGGTCCCTAGTAATTTGATGGACATTTCGAACGGAAAACTAAAGGAGATTGTAGATCATGGAGCCACAAAAACTTATCATTGGACGGTGAAAAACCCAATCAATAATTATGGTGTGAATGTAAATATTGGCGATTATGCGCATTTCTCTGAAGTGTTTGAGGGCGAAAAAAGGGCGTTAAACATGGATTACTTTGTCTTGAAAGACAATCTTGAAAAAGCCAAAAAACATTTTAAAGATGCGCCAAAAATGATGAAAGCTTTTGAGCATTGGTTTGGTGCATATCCTTTTTATGAAGACGGATTTAAATTGGTAGAGGTTCCTTATTTAGGCATGGAACACCAAAGTTCTGTGACCTACGGAAATCAATATAAAAAAGGATATTTAGGGCGCGATTTGTCTGGAACAGGCTGGGGATTAAAATTCGATTTCATTATTATTCATGAGTCTGGTCATGAGTGGTTTGCCAATAATATTACGAATAAAGACATTGCTGACATGTGGATTCATGAGAGTTTTACCAACTATTCTGAAAGCTTATTTTTAGACTATTATTATGGTAAAAAGGCTGCTTCTGAATATGTAATTGGGTTACGCAAATCTATTGCAAACCAAAATCCAATTATTGGCCAATACAATCTAAATAACGAAGGTTCTTCTGACATGTATAACAAAGGTGGAAACTTGTTACACACTCTAAGACAATTGGTAGACAATGATGAAAAATGGAGAGAAATTCTAAGAAAAATGAATGCTGTTTTTTATCATCAGACGGTGACAACTGTACAAATCGAAAACTTTTTAAGTACTGAAATCGGTATTGATTTAACGGCTGTTTTCGATCAATATTTAAGAGATATCAGAATTCCAGTCTTGGAATATCAACTTCAAAATGGTGTTCTATCCTATAAATGGGTAAACGTTGTAAGGAATTTTAAAATGCCTGTAAGAATCTTTATCAATGAAAAACCAATGTGGCTGTATCCGACTTCGAAAATTCAAACAAAAACCTTGAAGGGTACAAACTCAGATTTTGAGACAGATCCCAACTTCTATATTTACACAAAAACCAAATAAAAAAAAAGCCGCTTAACAGCGGCTTTTTTTATTTAATAAGATAGGCTTTAATAATATAATCTACTTTTGGATATTTTTCTCTTAAAAAAGCATTTCCAAATTTATTTATTTTTCCTTGTTGAGTTCCTAATTTATCCCCATAGCCGTCATAGAATTTCAATACATTCTTTTTCCCAACTGTTATTTTTGCGACTGCTGGAAAACCGACAACTCCAGAGTAATCTGCAGTATCTAAACGGTTGTTGTCTTTTAAATTGATGAATATTTGATTGGATCTTGTTTTAACGGCTCCTCTTGCAAACGAAATGGTCATCGCATCATTTTTTAGAATAACAGGTTCGTCTTCAATCCCTTTTCTCCAACTTTTATTAATTAAAGAGTCATTGTGAATCCCGAATTGAGCTACAAATTTTGGCACCACTCTATAAATAGCAACATCGTCATAATATCCATACTTTATTAATTGATACAAACGATCGACTCCTTTTGGAGACCAGGCTCTTTTGGCTTCGATATCAAAGTTTCCCTGGGTGGTTTCAAACCTTGCTTTAAATGTTTCTGGCGCTTTTTTATCTAACCATTTCTGATTGAATTTCTTTGTCCCACAGGAAGCAAATAGAAGGATGGTTGCCAGTAAAATTAATTTTTCTTTCATGGTTTTTTCTTTTTTCTTTTTGAAGTTACTACAAATATAATAAATGTACTTCTTACTCAAATTATAACTACGCGTCTTTAACTATCGTAAATAAAACAGAGCCCATCGAATGTTATTTACATATGTAACAAAACCGATCTAAAAACGTTCTCCTATTAAATATAAAACACAAATCATGCTTAAAAACTTCTTCCTTACATGTTCTGGCGTTGACAAAATTTTAATATCGAACTGTTCTAACGGAGAACAAAATAAATATGTTGGGATTGGCGGTACTGTTTTCTTTACCGCAATTATGGCAACGATTGCCGGAAGTTATGCGTTGTATACTGTTTTTGATAATGTATACTCAGCCATTTTCTTTGGACTAATTTGGGGATTGTTAATTTTTAATTTAGATCGTTTCATTGTGGCTACTATAAAAAAAACAGATTCTAAGTGGAGTGAGTTTCTACAAGCTTCTCCAAGAATTGTACTCGCTGTAATTATTGCGATCGTAATTTCGAAACCACTGGAATTGAAGTTATTTGAAAAAGAAATCAATCAAGTACTATTGATGGAGAAAAACCAAATGACTTTGGAGAATAAAACACAGATTGCAAAACAATTTATACCAGAAATCACAAAAATAAATTCAGAAATAGATGTTTTAAAATCGGAAATTACTTCAAAAGAATCCACGACAAATACACTTTACGAAACTTATATTGCAGAAGCAGAAGGTAGAAAAGGAACAAAATTATTAGGAAAAGGTCCAGTTTACAAAGAAAAAAGAGAAAAGCATGATGCGGCTTTGGTTGCTTTAAATCAACCAAAGAAAGAGAATTCAGAAAAAATAAAGAATTGGCCATTGCAAATCTGCAACAAACTCAGCAATTAACAACTTCAAAAACACAACCTATTATTGAAAATTTTAACGGCTTGATGGCGCAAATTAATGCCCTTAAAAAATTGCCTTGACTGCCTTCTTTCTTTATTTTTTTTCTGTTTTTGGCAATTGAAACTTCACCTATTTTTGCAAAATTAATTTCACCAAGAGGCGAGTATGATTTTAAATTGGAAGATAATGAAACGGCTCTAAAAACATGGGGTTTGCAACAAAGGCATCAAAGAGACCAACTCTTGAAAGCAGATACTATAATAAATAACAATGTATACAAAGCCCTTTCTGAAGAGGAAGAACTGTATGCCTATAAACAAAAAATGGCTCGCAATTTAATGAAATTGCAAGCTGATTCTTTTTATAAAAAACAACAAAACATGTTGTAATTTTTATCTATGCGGGAAAGTATTTAAAAACAACTATTCCTTTTCTGCCATTTTCTTTACATAATCGGTAATGATTACAATTTGAGTAGGCCCTACTTTTCCTTCAATAAATTTTGCGTTTTCGTGATCTAATGAGATTCTACGCACTGCAGTTCCTTGTTTGGCAACCAAACTAGATCCCTTTACTTTTAAATCTTTTATTAAAACCACAGAATCTCCGGGTTGTAAAATAGCGCCGTTTGCATCTCTGTGGATTATTTTTTCACTGTCGTCTAAATGATCTCCTGATTCTTTTGCAAAACGCAAATCGTCATCTTCCAAATACATCATGTCCAACAAATCTTTTGGCCATCCTTCGTTTCGTAAACGAGATAGCATACGCCAAGAAACCACTTTTACAGCTCTGTGTTCACTCCACATCGCATCGTTTAAACAACGCCAATGGTTTGCTTCTGTAGCTTCTGGACTGTCTATTTGTGTTACACAAGTTTCACAAGCGAGTAAACTTCCATCGATGCCACTTCCACCAACTGTACTGGTTGGTTTTACTTCATAAACTGATAAATTCTCTTTTGAAGTACATAATTCGCATTGATTTCCACTTCTACTTTCTAATTCTTGTTGTAAACTCATTGTATTCTTTTAGGTTGATATTGGCAAAAATAGTGTTTTAAATAAGACTTTCTTTGCGTTTTGTGATTCCTGTAAAAGGGTTTATATTTCTAAAGAAGTAAATTTAAAAGACGTGCCGTCAAACAGCCCTTTGTCGGATAATTTTAAAGAGGGAATAACCAACAATGCCATAAAAGACAAACTCATATAAGGCGCTCGTAGAGTGCTCCCCATTTTTTTGGCCATGGCATCGAGTGCTGCATAGGCTGCGCCAATTTCTTTAGCGGGCTTGTCGGACATAATTCCCGCAACAGGTAAAGGAACAATTTTTTCTTCGGAAGGGTTTACAGCGCAAACTCCTCCTCTATTTTCAATAATTAAGTTTACGGCTCTGCAAATGGCTTCATCTGAAACACCAACTGCAATAATATTATGAGAATCATGCCCTACTGAACTGGCAATAGCCCCTTCTTTTAATCCGAAATTTTTAATAAATGCAATGGCTGGTTTTTCATTTTTATAACGATTTACTACGGTCATTTTTAAAACGTCTGTCGTAGTGTTGGAAACTAAGTTGCCGTTTTCAATCAAGCTAATTACGGCTATTTGGTTGGTCACTAGTTCGCCATCCAAGGCTTCAATTACTCTAATTTTCTGTGCTGAAGATTTAAACTCAAAATCAGAAATGTTTTTTTTATCAGTGTTAAAGTTATTCAATACTTCAAAAGCTACGTCTTTCACAAACGAAGTATCATTTCTAGCAACCACCTCGCCATTGATATAGGTTTCTAAAACCTTGAATTTTTCTAAATCTTCTATCATAATAAAGTCGGCTGCATCTCCTTTTTGCAATAAACCAACGTCTAAGTTGTAATGCTTCACGGGGTTTATACAAGCCACTTGCAACACTTTAAAAACATCCATTCCTTTTGCTACTGCTCTTTCGCATAACTGATTGATATGTCCGAGTAACAAATCATCAGGGTGCTTGTCATCGGAACAAAACATCATATTTTCAAAGTGTTTTGGTAATAAATCGATGAGTGCTTCAAAATTTTTAGCGGCACTCCCTTCTCTAATAATAACTTTCATGCCCTTTTGCAACTTTTCTAAGGCTTCGTCATAGGAATAACATTCATGGTCTGTAGAAATTCCGGCAGCAATGTACTTGGTTACCTCCTCACCTCTCAAACCTGGCGCATGGCCGTCTATGGGTTTGTGATTGTTTTTGGCGTGCTGTATCTTAGCAAGCACTTCTGAATCGTCAAACAAAACACCTGGATAATTCATCATTTCTGCCAAATATTTGATGTCTGGGTTTTCCATCATTTTTTTAATATCTTCTGAATCAATGATGGCTCCAGCACTTTCAAAAGAGGTCGCAGGCACACAAGATGGTGCGCCAAAATGGAATTTCAAGGGAACTTTTTTTCCGTTTTCAATCATAAATTCCACACCTTTTACCCCCAAAACATTGGCTATTTCATGGGGGTCAGAAACGGTTGCAACGGTGCCATGTACTACTGCAATTTTTGCGAACTCAGAAGGCACCAACATGGAGCTTTCAATATGGATATGTGCATCTACAAAACCTGGTAGTATATAGTTTTCTACTGTATGATTTACGGCTCTAATTTCAGTAATGATGCCTTTGTTAACACAAATTTCTCCTTTATAAATTCGTTTGCCTACAATATCAACTATATTTCCTTGAAGTACCATTTCATACATTTTAGGACAAATCTACAAAGAATATGAAATGTTTGGAGACGAAACTCTGAACTTTATCTTATTTTTATGGAATGAATACAGCATTGGCTTTTCAAAACTTTAAAAATAAGTACGGATTTACAATTCACCCGAATTCTATAAAGTTTAAATATTGGGCAAAGTCCAAACTTTTTTCTTTAACAACGCTTTTCCCAACGGTGCATAAAAATGAAATCCACCATATAGACTTGAGTACTACTAGTAGGTTTATCACTGGAATTGAAGAATTTAATGATTTAGATTTCTTTCAAAAGAAACTAGAAGAACTGCAAAAAAAAGTACCTAATAAAATTATTGCTGGCGGCTATTTGGAGAAACGAGCGTTGTATACTTCTGATATTTATAAAAGAGAAAGTAAAAATGGGTTCGAGCGAAGAAATATGCATCTTGGACTGGATTTTTGGTTGCCAGAAAACACGCCTGTGCATGCGCTCCTAGACGGTGAGGTTGTTTGCGTAACGGATGATGTATACGATAAAGGATACGGCGGTTTGCTGATCTTAAAACATAAGGTTGCTGACTTTCATTTTTATACTTTATATGGACACAATACGGTACAAAGTGTCTTGAAACACAACGTTGGAGATGTTATAGAAAAAGGAACATTGGTTGCTGTTTTGGCAAATGCTAGTGAAAATGGAGCTTGGGTGCCGCACTTACATTTTGAAATTATGCTTAGCCGACTCGACTACACGGATGATTTTCCAGGAGTGGCTTTTGAAAGTGAACTTGCGATTTGGGAAAGTATTTGTCCTGATCCAAATTTACTTTTTAAGTTGGAAGCGCTATAAATTTTCTAATTCTTGCTGAATTTTTTTGGTCAATCCTTTGATCACCAATTCGTAAGAATGATTGATGAGTTGTTCTACAAAACCATCAGAGACACTCCCAGTATGCAATGCTACTGTATTCCAGTGTTTTTTACTCATATGCCAACCTGCTGTGATGTCTTCGTAAGATTCTCTAAGTTCAATAGCTTTGTCTGGATCACACTTTAAGTTTATTTTTTGATCACCATTTTCCCAAGAGTCCAGTCCCGTCAACAAGAACATCTTTCCCATTACTTTAAAAACTAGAGTAACATCATCAAAAGGGAAGTGCTCTGTGACTCCCTTTTTTGAGATGCAATAATTTCTTAATTGCTCAATGTGCATGCCTTAAAATTAATTATTTTTTTGATCTAAAAAATCATTCAAAACCTTAAGGCTTTCTTTCGGGTTTTCTTCCATAGGAACATGTCCTGAGTTTTGAAGCACTACTAATTTTGAATTGGGTAATAAGGCATTCATTCTTTTTCCGTTGTCCAAAGGAATCCAAGTATCCTTTGCCCCCCAAATTAACAAGGTTGGTGTGTGAATACTTTTTAATTGCGCATTTTTTGAAACCTCCGAGGTCATGAAATCTATTTTTGCTCGGTCTATAAATGCCTGCCTATTCCCTGTTCTTAGAGCCAAATCGTGGTAACGGGTAATCAGCGTATTTGTAATCTTTGCATCGTATTCATAGACTTGTTTCATATTGTCTTCAATGACACTTTTGGGTGTTATATATAAAAATAACTTGCTTAAAACGGGTGTTTTAGCCATCTTAAAAATCCATGGTTGTGGTTTGTTTGTTGGCAATCCACTTGCATCTACTAAAATGAGTTTTTGTACTTTCTGTGAGTTTTTTGAAGTATAATCCCAAGCAATATTTCCTCCTAAAGAATTTCCTGCTAAAAACATGGAATCTATTTTCATTTTAACAAAAAATTTTTCTAAAAATTGTGTGTACTTTTTAATGGAATAATCACCACTTTTATTGGGGCCTGTTAATCCAAATGCAGGTAAATCCATTCGAATCACTTGGTAATTTTCTTTGAGTTTTTTTGTCCAATCATCCCAAGTATGCAATGAGGAACCGGTTCCATGTATCAATACAATTGGCATTCCTTTTCCCTCTACCCTGTAGTGTACTTGCATCCCGTCTATTTCAACAAATTTCGAGAATTCGTTGGCATATTTCTCTTTTAATATTTCAACAGGAATGTCTGAATAAACAACGCTTTTTACTGCTAAAATAAGAAAAACTAAGAATCCATAAATAGCATATTTTCTTTTGTTATTTTTTTTCATCAAATAAAATTTTATACAAAATGGGTTTGCTTGGTGTTGCATCATTTTCAAAGGGTGCAATCATTAAATTGAGTAAGTATTCTCCATCGGCTACTGCATTTGGAACATAAATAAATTCAGTGATAGTAGCATCCATTCGTAAGGGACCACTGGTATTCCAAAATGCGTTGTGTGCTAACAATTGACCTCCATCTTTTTCTTTATCAACCGAAGGCAAATCCACTAATAAATGTTTGATTCCTTTTTCTTTTAAATAAATTGCCGCCGCTTCTGAAAGGTAAGTAGGGTTTGTGTTGGAGTATCTTTTAGATTTTTTATCGGGTAGGTTTGGCAATGTTCGAATAACAATGGCGTCTCTTTTTTTATTTCTTATTTGTGTTTGTATTTGTTTTTGTGAAATTACAAAATCGCCATTTATTAGTTCTGGAGCAACCGTAACAACTTCTGCAACAAAGAAAAAATGTTTTAAATTTTGATTTACAGAATGGACCTCTTCTGTAATATGTCCCACACATTCTGTATGTGTAATATGCGAATGTGGATTGAAATGAATATTATTAAAATTGACAACAGCTCCTTCGGTGACCTTTATAATATCGTCATCTAATTTTTGAGGAAAAATCTTTGGGTCGTCAATATACCAAGCATTTATATTTTCTTTTGCGACATCTATGGCGATAGAAATATCAATGGGTTTAGAAACATCTATGGCTATTTTTCGAGAATTGTATTCAATAATTGCTTTCATTAAGAGGTTGCTTTATTTTTTGAAACAGATACTTATTGACTCAAATATAGGTTTTTAAAACTAGAATTTCAAGAATCTATAAACGCGTATAAAACTAATTCAGAAAAAATAAATGAGCAGCGATACCGTCTACTAAAAAAGCACCTTCTTTGGTTGTTTTTAAAGTATTCGTTTCTAGACACAATAGATTTTGCTGAATGTACTTTTCTGATTCTGTTTGTATATAAGTCACATACTTCGATCCAAAATCAGTTTTAATTTTCTCCAAAGAAACTCCCCAAATTGTTCTTAAACCCGTCATTACATACTCATTATATCGATCTGTTACGCTAACTATTTCTCTCTCAATCGGCAGCTTGTCTTGCTCAATTTCTTTGACGTATTTTGTGTTATTCCGAACATTCCAACTGCGTTGTTTTCCATCAAAAGAATGTGCAGACGGCCCAATTCCGATGTAGGATTTCCCCAACCAATAAGCCGTATTGTTTTTACTGAAGTAGTTTTCTTTTCCAAAATTAGACAACTCATAATGCACAAAATTTGCCTTCTCTAATGCGTCTCTTAAAATAAAAAAATGTTCTTGCGCCAAATCGTCATCTACCTTTTTAATCTTACCTTTCTTAATAAGTGCTTCTAAAGCCGTTTTTGGCTCTACTGTTAAGGCATAACTCGAAATATGAGGAATGTTAAAACGCAATGCAGTTTGTATGTTTTGTTGCCATTCATCATGGGTCAATCCAGGAATTCCATAGATTAAATCGACAGAAATATTGTCAAAGTAGCGAGTGGCTATTTTTAGGGAGGCATGCGCTTCCGAAGAAGAATGTGCCCGATTCATCAATTTTAAATCTTTCTCAAAAAAGGATTGTACACCAATACTTAACCGATTGATGGGTGTTTTGGAGAGTTCTATAATCTTTTCTTCCGACAGGTCGTCAGGGTTGGCTTCTAAGGTAATTTCCGGTGCAGTTACAACGGTATGATGTTCATAAACGGCAGCAATTAAAAGGGAGATCTCTTCGGAAGACAACATACTTGGAGTACCACCTCCAAAATAAATTGTTTCTACAATTTGACTGTTTAATTCTTTTTTTCTAAGTTCAATTTCTTTCACCAAACAAGAAATTAAGGCATCTTTCTTTTTTAATGATGTAGAAAAATGAAAGTCACAATAGAAACAGGCTTGCTTGCAAAACGGGATATGTATGTAAATACCAGCCATTATTTTTTAACTCTCTTTTCGTTTTGTTTCACAAAACTTGCCCAACCTGTATAGTTTTTTCCTCCGACCACTTTTCCTGAATTGTAAAAATGACATACTGCCGCTGCTAAGCCATCTGTTGCATCAAGGTTTTTAGGTAAGGTTTTTAAATCTAGTAGTGATTTTAACATTAACGCAACTTGTTCTTTGCTGGCGTTCCCATTTCCAGTAATCGCCATTTTAATTTTCTTTGGTAAATACTCTGTAATTGGAATTTCTCTTGACAAACCTGCTGCCATAGCAACCCCTTGTGCACGACCTAGCTTTAACATGGATTGTACGTTTTTACCAAAAAAAGGCGCTTCAATAGCAATTTCATCTGGATGATAGGTATCGATCAACTCGATGGTTCGCTCGAAGATGAGTTTTAGTTTTAGGTAATGATCATCGTATTTTTGAAGCATTAATTCATTCATTTGAATAAATTGCATCTTCTTTCCAACCACTTTTATCAACCCAAACCCCATGATGGTAGTTCCTGGATCTATTCCTAAAATTATTTTTTCTATCGCCACAATGGTAGATTTATGTCTATGGGTCTTCTTATCTATGGAGCACGCTCCAATTTATTTTTTAAAATAATCCTGAAATTAAACTGTCTGCTTTGAACCAAAGAAATAAAACAATGACTAAAAGCAGCACTAGAAAAGCGCCTTTTTGCGGCTTTGATTTCTTTTGATTTCCAAATTTTCTTCCTATTTTCATGCGCTTTGTTTTATAATTTTGTTGCTCTTAGCATTTCTCTTTTTCCTGGAGGCCCTGGCAATCTTTCTACGGTAAAACCGACAGACTGCATGGCTCTTCTGACACTTCCTTTTGCGGAATAGGTAACTAATATACCGTTATCTTTGATTGCTTTATACATTTTAGCAAAAATTTCTTCGGTCCATAATTCGGGTTGATTCTGCGCTCCAAATGCATCAAAATAAATTAAATCAAAAGCAGCAACATCATTAATTTCTTGAAAAAATTGTTTCCTTTTCAATAACTGAAAATCTTTTGAAATTGAATGTTTATCACCCCAAGAAACACGGTGCATTTCGTCAAAAATAGTCTGAAATTCTACGGCTTTTAATTCAGTAACATAATTCAGTTTTTGAAATTCTTCTGTTGAAATTGGGTAGGCTTCTACACCTACATAATTTACTTTTTTATGCAATTTCTTGGCTTCTAAAAATGTAATAAAAGCATTTAAACCGGTTCCAAAACCAATTTCTAAAATAGCAATTTCTTGTAAATCAATTTTAAAAAACCCAGTATCCAAAAAAACGTGATACGCTTCTTGTATTGCTCCGTGTTTTGAATGGTATTGTTCATTCCAATCGGGAAGCTGTATGGTTGTAGAACCATCTGAGGTAATGATGATTTCTCTTTTCAACGGTTTATTTTGTTTTTAGTAAAACCCCATTTGCTTCAAAAGCAAAGGTTCTTTCTGGGATAGTAATTTCAGCAATCTCTTCTGTTGATTTTCCTGCATCTTTCGCATAATGTTGGAGTTCTTCTACTGAAGTATGTTTTACAAACGCAACGCCTTCAACAATAACTTCTTTACCCTCTGAATCTAATGGCATAAAAAAACCATAGTCTTTAAAACACACCATTGTTTCTTCGGTTTCACTTAAAGGCAACTTCATCCAGCATCCCTTACTAGTACAGACTTCTTTAATTATAGAAGTAAATTTAATTGGGAGGGTATCTCCTACTTTCAACACTTTCATTTGAAGGAATACTTCTTCTGAAGAAAGTACGTTTTCAGCTGTAATGATGTCACCAAAAGACTGGAATGCTAATGTGTCTTTTATCACTTCTTTTCCCGTTGTTTTCACTTCTTTACATGCTGTAAAAAGGAGAATGGCTACTGCACAGAATTTGATCAATAATTTCATCGTATAAAGTTTTAACGTGATACAGACAAATATAAGGTTTTAAACAATAAAACCAAGGTCTAAATAGAGAATCAGAAACATAAAATTATGTACCTTTACATCCAATAATAAATTAAAAAAATGGCATCAAATATAGAAATTCAACACATAGAAAAATCTAAAATCGATTCTGTAGATTTTGATAATTTACCTTTTGGAAGTGTGTTTTCTGACCACATGCTAGAGTGTGATTTTGTAGATGGTGAATGGAAAACTCCTGTTATCAAACCCTATTCACCAATCAGTTTAGATCCTTCTTCTAAAATATTTCATTACGGACAATCCATTTTTGAAGGAATGAAAGCCTACAAAGATACTGATGAAAACACATTGCTATTTCGTCCTTTAGAAAATTTTGAAAGGCTCAATAAATCTGCGGAAAGGCTAATGATTCCTGCAATTCCAGAAGCAATTTTTATGGATGGATTGAAAAAATTATTAGAAGTTGACAATCAGTGGATCCCTACAAACGACGGAAGTTCTTTATACATAAGACCTTTTATGTTTGCCTCTGGAAATGGCTTCCATGCCTCTCCTGCAAATGCGTACAAATTTATAATTTGTACTGCACCTTCTGGCGCTTATTTTGCCGGTGAAATAAAAGTTTTAATTGAAGAAAAGTATGCACGTGCTGCAAATGGTGGTGTTGGTTTTGCCAAGGCTGGTGGAAATTATGCTGCACAGTTCTACCCAACACAATTAGCAATTGAAAAAGGATACAATCAAGTAATATGGACAGATGATAATACCCACCAGTATATTGAAGAAGCGGGTGCAATGAATATTTTCATCAGAATAAATGACACTTTAATTACGAGTCCAACGAGTGATCGAATTTTAGACGGAATTACGCGTAAAAGTATTATTCAGATTGCAAACGACCTTGGTCTTACCATGGAGGTAAGAAAAATTACGGTTTCTGAGGTTATTGTTGCTGCACAAGCAGGAAGTTTACAAGAAATGTTTGGTGCTGGAACTGCTGCTGTAATCTCACCAATTGCAGGTTTTGGATATCAAAATACCGATTATGATTTACCAAAATTAAAAGAAAGCTATGCCTCTTTGTTGAAAAAGACAATTACCGATTTACAAACAAACAAAACGGAAGACCCTTATGGCTGGAGGATTCAGTTATAGTTTTTAATAAAACATCTATTTTTATAACCTCAACATTGTTGGGGTTTTTCTTTTATCCAGAATTAAAAAAGCTTCTTGTGAAAATGAGATTACTTATCTAAAATTGCGCTAATGTTTGGCTTAAAATAGTTAGGACCTTTTAGCACCTTACCATCCTCTCTATAAATTGGAAGTCCATCTTTACCTAATTTACTCATGTTACTTCGTTGAATTTCATTGAAAACTTCTTCAATTTTGTCTTGCATTCCATGCTCGATAATTGTACCACAAAGAATGTATAACATATCGCCTAAAGCATCTGCAACCTCTACTAAGTCGTTGTTTTCAGCGGCTTCTAAATATTCTTCGTTTTCTTCTTTCATCAACTCGAAACGCAATTTTTTACGTTCCTCAGAAATGGCAACGGTGGGTGTATCTTGTATGTTTAATTTGAATGCAGTGTGAAATTTATGAACGGCTGCTATTTTATTTTTCATGGTATCTGTTTTTTATTGATTAAAGTACTTTCTTTAAAACCCAAGCTGGCATTAATTTTAAAGCGAAAGCAATAAGTGCCCAGCGCCTGGAAACATATGCAACTCTTTTTTTCTTTTTGATGGCTGTATAAATTTGCTTTGCAGCCTTCTCTAATGGAACCATCCAAAAAACGGCTTCTCCTAATGCCATTGGAGTATCTACGAAACCGGGTCTTATTTCGGTGATAAAAACTTTCTTAGACTTGATTGACTTTGTTTTGATATAAAGGCTTTCTAAGTACGCTTTCTGATAGGCTTTTGAAGCAAAATAATCTGGCGCAGAACGATTTCCTCGAATGGATGCAATGGAAGAAACACCTACCAATTGACCAAATTGTTGTTTTTTAAATAGGTTATAAGCCAATATATAGAGCCTTGTGCATCCTAAAACATTTGTATTTATGGTTTGTTGTTGTTTTTCCCATTCAAGTTTTGGGTTTACATATCCAACTCCAGAAGACTGAACCACTAAATCGATGGTAGTGAATTCTGCTACAATTTCATTAAAAACTTTTTCGACATCGGAAACATCCTGAATGTCGTTCTGTTTCACCAAAATTAAATCTGGATATTGTTTTTTCAATGCGGTTAACTTATCTAATCTTCTTCCTGTAACAGCTACTTTATATCCTTCTTTAATTAGAATTTCGGTCAACGATTTTCCAATACCAGAAGTTGCTCCAAAAACGATGGCTTTCTTCATTTAATTTGTAATTTTGCAAGATCTATTTAAACACACAATATATAGAATCTTCATGACACCTAAAACTGTTTAGAATTCTATTATTAAATAACTTATAAAGAAAATACAATGTTTTTAGCTGCATATTTCACTTCTGGTAGAATAATTTTTATGATTTTTTTCGTGATTTCTTTTTTGATTTTAGCAATCTACAGTTATAAAAAAGATTTAAAAAGTCATAAAACACACTATAAAAATGCGGCTAGGAAATTAGCTATTTATGGAACTATTACACTTATTATTTTTGTTGCTATCCGTCTATTTACGGGAAATTAATCTTTATTTCTACTTGCTTTTTTTTATTTATGATATTTAAAACAGTCTGTTGTATGGTCGTTTACCATACCCACAGCTTGCATATAAGCATAGATTACTGTAGAGCCTACAAACTTAAATCCACGTTTTTTTAAATCTTTAGAAATCGTATTTGATAGCGGTGTTGTTGCAGGAACTTCTTCTCTTTTATGAAATTTATTCCTAATTGGTTTTCCTTGCACAAAGGCCCAAATGAAATTCGAAAAGGAGCCAAAATCTTTCTGAATTTCCATAAATAATTGTGCATTTGTAATGGCGCTTTTGATTTTTAACTTATTTCTAATAATTCCAGCATCTTGTAATAACGATGCATACTTACTTTCGGAATATTTTGCGATTTTTGTGTAATCGAAATTATCAAATGCAATTCTAAAATTTTCTCTTTTATTGAGAATTGTAATCCAACTTAAACCGGCTTGAAAGGTCTCTAAAATTAAAAATTCAAACAAAATGGCATCATCAAAAACAGGTTCTCCCCATTCTTTATCGTGGTACTCTATGTATCTCTGACTGTCATTTACCCAAAAGCATCTCGTTTTCATTTTGTTGTTTTAGAAGATAAAACTAATGTTAAAAGTGCTAAAAACGGTCCTATTTTAGAAAAATTTCTGCAACTTTACAAGAATAAAACTACTGATTATGAAACTTTTAAAACAACTTCTTACGATACTCATCGTTGGATTGCTTCTTTGTGCTTGTGGTTCTCAGTCCATTGAAAGTAAAAAAAATAAAAAGGAGACGCCGGTTCGAATAGCAAATGATAGCTTGGCGTATGAGATTATCATTATTGATCCTGGTTTTACGGCTTATTTGAATACAATTTCACAACCAGAAGGTTTTTACAATCAAAGCTACTTAGAAGCTAGAAACCGAGTGTGGGTAACTATTTGGAATCAAAGAGTTCAAAATCCGAGGCAATTTCGTCAAGATATTTATAAAAACAATATTACGTATCAAGCAACTGTAAATTATGGATATGCAGTAAATTACAAGTTATTTAATTACTTTTTGTTCGCTCAAAGAAAATACAAAATGACACTCGGAGGTGGATTTAGAGCGAATAGAATCAATTAAATTTTCTGATAACTAATAAAACTATAGTCGTGTGCATTTTTTTCATCGGCTTGAAAGTCTTCTCTTGAAATTTCTTTCCAAGTATTTAAGTCTATTTCTGGAAAAAAAACATCCGCTTCAAATTCTTGGTGCACCTTAGTAATATCTAATTGATCGATCAAATTATTTTCTAAAGCCTGTTTGTACACCTGAGCGCCACCAATAATAAATGCATCTTTACCTTCTGTAAATGCAATGGCTTCTTCTATAGAATTTGCAATGAGACAGCCTTCTTTTTTGTAGTTGTTATTTCTGGTAATAATAACAGAGGTTCTATTTGGCAAAGGTTTACCAATAGACTCAAAAGTATTTCTACCCATTAAGATATGATGTCCTGATGTTACTTTCTTAAATCGTTTTAAGTCAGCAGGTAACCGCCAAATTAAATCGTTATCTTTCCCTAGAGCGTTGTTCGTTGAAATTGCAGCAATCAATGTAATCATAATAAAATAGCATTTTTTTTGAAATCGTACTAGAAAAGCACTAAAGCTTAAAGCCTTTTATCGGTTATTATACCGCAACTTTTCCTTTTATATGTGGATGTGGATTGTAATTTATCAATTCAAAATCATCAAAATCAAAATCAAAAATACTTGTGATTTTTGGATTGATTTTCATGGTAGGCAAAGGTCTTAAATCTCTACTTAATTGTAATTCTAATTGTTCTTGATGGTTATTGTAAATATGTGCGTCTCCAAAAGTGTGAATAAATTCTCCTGCTTCATATCCACAAACTTGCGCCATCATCATTGTAAATAATGCATAACTCGCAATATTAAAAGGGACTCCTAAAAAAATATCTGCACTTCTTTGATAGAGCTGGCAAGATAATTTTCCGTCGGCTACATAAAATTGAAAAAAGGCGTGACAAGGAGGCAATGCGGCTTTGTTATTAGCTACATTTTCTGAAAAAGAAACAGAAGTATCTGGCATTACACTTGGATTCCAAGCTGAAACCATCATTCTTCTACTGTTTGGATTGCTTTTTAATGTTTGTATTACTTCTTTTAGTTGGTCAATGTCATCGCTATTCCAATTACGCCACTGGTGTCCATAAACGGGACCTAAATCTCCATTTTCATCGGCCCAAGAATTCCATATTTTAACACCATTTTCTTGTAAGTATTTAATATTAGTATCTCCTTTTATAAACCAAAGTAATTCGTAAATAATTGACTTTAAATGTAATTTTTTGGTGGTTACCATTGGAAAACCTTCACTTAAATCAAAACGCATTTGATGCCCAAAAACACTTTTTGTTCCGGTACCCGTTCGATCTCCTTTTTCGTTCCCATTTTCTAAAACGTGTTTTACTAAATCGTGATATTGTTTCATGTTGAGGTATGTGCGTTTAATTGTAAAATAACCTTTGTAAAAATAACAAATAAAATATAAAAGTTACCAACGTTTTATCGATCCTGATTTTTTGAATTAGATATGTAGCAATTCGCTACTATCCAATAATCATTCCAGCAATGGTAGCAGACATTAACGATGCAATGGTACCTCCAATAAGTGCTTTCATTCCAAATTCTGACAATGTTTTTCTTTGGCCTGGTGCTAATGAACCAATTCCTCCAATTTGGATTCCAATAGAAGCGAAATTTGCAAATCCACATAACATATACGTTGCCATGATAATCGACTTGTTATATGTTAAATGTGAAGCATTTGCTACATTTTTAAGTTCTGCTAATTGTATGTATCCAACGAATTCACTTGCGGCTAATTTGATCCCTAATAATTGCCCCATTAGTGTCATATCCTCAGTTGCTACTCCTATTAACCACATTAACGGCGCAAATGCGTACCCTAAAATGGCTTCAATAGAAAAACTATTGTAAGCTGTGTTTTCTGCCATCCAAGAATTTAATGTTGTGATTTCTCCAACCCAACCTAAAATTCCGTTTAACATTGCAATTACGGCTACAAAAACCAATAACATGGCACCTACATTAACGGCTAAACGTAAACCTTCTGTGGTTCCATTTGCAATAGCGTCTAAAATATTTGATCCTATTTTTTCTTGAGAAACAGTAACATCCGTATTTACTTCTTCTGTTTGTGGATAGAGCATTTTAGAAATTACAATTGCACCAGGTGCAGCCATAACAGATGCTGCTAATAAATGCTTTGCAAAAACTAATTCTAAGGCTTTATCCCCACCCCCTAAGAACCCAATATAAGCTGCTAAAACAGCACCTGCAACAGTGGCCATTCCACCTACCATTACCAAGAGCATTTCAGATTTATTCATTTTTTCCAAATAGGCCTTAATTAATAAAGGTGCTTCGGTTTGTCCCAAGAAAATATTTCCTGCAACTGAAAGACTTTCCATCCCAGAGATCCCTAAAAACTTGGTAAGACCCATTGCCATTAACTTTACGATTTTTTGAATAATCCCTAAGTAAAAGAAGAGCGAAGTTAAGGCCGAAAAGAAGATAATTGTTGGGAGTACTTGAAAGGCAAAAATATACCCAAAAGTACTCGTATCTCCAACCATTCCTGCAAACAAGAATTCACTACCTGCTTTGGTGTACTCTAGTATTTCAATAAATATTCCTCCAATAAATTCGAAGATCGACTGAACAAACTGTATTTTCAAAACACCAATTGCAATTACCAACTGAAGCGACAGACCAATTGCGACTTTTTTCCAATCAATTGCTTTTCGATTGCTACTAAATAAAAAAGCAATTATAATTAAAGAAATCATCCCTAAAACACCTCTCCATAAACTCTTCATTGAGAAGCCTTGACTTGCTATGATTTCACTAGAGACTTCTGCGACCCTAGGGGAAGTTTCTTTTAATGTTGTTTTTGTGGCATCTCCTAAAATACCGGTTACTAAAACAGCATCGTTATCTTTTTGCTCCACTAGTTTAACAACTTCTTCGATCTGATTTGTTGTTACTTTAACCGTGTCTATTTCTTGAGAAAAACTAACAACAGATAATAAACAAAAAGCAATTAAAAATATTTTTTTCATGGGGTGGGGTTAATTATGATCTTTTACTGATTTCATCTCTAATATTTGCTGCCAATTCATAATTTTCATTATCAACCGCTTTCTCTAATTGATTGTGTAATTCTTTTAGGGAGATCCCTAAAAAAGGAGATTCTTTTTTTGTGAATACTTCTTTTAATTCAATTTCGTCTTCCTCAGAATCAAACTCTTCATGAAGATCAAATTCTTCATCAACCTTTAAATTCACACCCGCTTTGTCTAAGACCTTTTCATAGGTATAAATTGGAGCTTCAAAACGGACTGCAATCGCAATGGCATCTGAAGTTCTCGTATCTACAATTTCCTCAACACCTTCTTTTTCACAAATTAAATTCGAAAAAAAGACACCATCCACCAATTTATGAATAATGACTTGCTGAATCTGAATTGAAAATCGATCCGAAAAAGTTTTAAATAAATCGTGTGTAAGTGGTCTTGGAGGCTTGATTTCTTTTTCTAAAGCAATCGCAATAGATTGCGCTTCAAAGGCGCCAATAATAATCGGTAAGGTCCTCGTGCCATCCATTTCACTTAAGACTAAAGCATAAGCACCACTCTGGGTTTGGCTATAAGAAATTCCTTTTATAGTAAGTTTTATTAAACTCATAAATAATCTTCGTAAAATAAAAAAAGGCTATCAAACTTAGGAGAATACCTAAAACCGGATAGCCCTTTTATTGGGCACAATTTAATAAAAAATATGTGTGAAACCTTTAAATATTCGCTGTAATTTATAAAAACTTATGCAGCCTTAAATGCTTTTAATTTTTCAATCAATACTGGTACTACTTCAAAAGCATCTCCAACAATACCATAATCTGCTGCTTTAAAGAAAGGTGCTTCTGGATCTGTATTGATAACAACTTTTACTTTTGATGCGTTAATACCTGCTAAATGCTGAATAGCACCTGAAATACCAATGGCAATATACAAGTTAGAAGCTACTGGTTTTCCCGTTTGCCCAACATGTTCGCCATGAGAACGCCAACCTAAATCTGAAACAGGCTTAGAACATGCTGTTGCAGCGCCTAAAATTTCCGCCAACTCTTCAATCATTCCCCAGTTTTCTGGACCTTTTAAACCTCTACCAGCAGAAACAACGGTATCCGCATCTGCGATGGTTACTTTTCCTGAGGCTTTTTCTACTTTTTCTGATTTTACTCCGAAATCTGACTCCGAAATGATAGCTTCAAAACTTTCTGAAGTTCCAGTAACTGGATTCTCGTGAACTCCATAAGAATTCTTAGCAACACCAATAATTTTATTTTCTGTGCTCATAATAGTTTTGCTAAAACCTTTGTTTGAAAACGCTTTCCTTTTTATTGTAAAAGGAGCTACTTCACTTGGTAAAGCAACCACATTTGAAGCATAACCCGCATGCATTGCAACCGCCAACATTGGTGCAACGTGCAATACATTAATACTTGAATCTAACACAACAACACTTGCATTTTCTTCAGTTGCCACTTGTTGAATTACTGAAGTATATACTTTTGCATTAAATGTTTTTAATTGGTCATTAGAAACGGTGAGCACTTTTTCTGCACCATAAGTATATAATTCTGAAACATCTGAAGCATTTATTGTTACTACGGCAACAGTGGTCCCTAATTGTTCTGCTACTCTTTTTCCGTAAGAAACGACTTCAAAAGCAGATTTTTTAAATTTTCCATCCGATGAATCGGCAAATACTAAAACTGACATATGCTTATATTTTTTAATTGGTAAACTGTTTCATTGGTGAATTGTTTCTTTTAAATTTTAAAACAAAGTCACATTGAGGCAATGACACCGTTTAGATTACTTTTGCTTCATTGTGTAATAAGTTAATCAACTCATCAATATTATCTGCAGCGACTAATTTTACAGCTCCTTTTGGTGCTGGTTTTTCGTAGGATTGTGCAGCGGTTGCATTTTCTATTTCTAAAGGCTCAAGAACCGTTAATGGTTTTTTTCTTGCCATCATAATTCCTCTCATGTTTGGAATCCTTAAATCGGACTCTTCTACAATTCCTTTCTGACCTGCAACAACCATCGGCAAAGTAGATGAATGTGTTTCATTTCCTCCATCAATTTCTCTTACTAATGAAACCGCAGTACCATCTACTTCAATACCTACGCAGCCATTCACAAAATTAAAATCAACTAAAGAAGCTAACATTCCAGGCACCATTCCACCATTATAATCAATAGACTCTCTTCCTGCCAATACTAAATCATATCCTCCGTTTTTAACAACCTCAGCCAATTGCTTTGCAACAAACAATCCATCTATTGCTGATGCATTAACACGAATTGCTGCATCTGCACCAATCGCCAATGCTTTTCGTAAAGTAGGTTCTGTTGTTGCGTTTCCAACATTCACAACCGTTACAGATGCACCTTGTTTTTCCTTAAACCACATGGCTCTTGTTAAACTAAACTCATCATACGGATTGATCACAAACTGAACTCCATTTGTATCAAACTGTGTATCGTTTTCTGTAAAATTAATTTTTGAAGTGGTATCAGGCACATGGCTAATACATACCAATATTTTCATAATTTTTGAAATTTTATTTTTTTTGACATGACAAAGTTACGCTTTTTTTATAAAAAATACTATGCATGCATAATAAATTTTTTTCTTTCGAACGAAACATCGAAATCGATTGCGTTTTCTACTACTTTATGTAAATTCAATTTTAAAAAACACTAAAAAAAAGCAAATATCATTGTTCGATCAGAAAAAAAAGTCTTCAAAATAGCTACTTTTTTTTAGACTGAAAAAACTAAAAAAATAAGAATATTTCGACAATAGATAAAGAAAACAGTAGAATAAAAAAAATGATTCTTCAATTTTAACTGATTTATAAAATTGAATATTACACACTCAAATCGACCAAAAGATATTCAAAAAAGTTAACTAGGAAGGGGTAACCAGTAAAACAACAGAAGAAATTGTATAATTAATTTGCATTAAAAGTATCTTTTTATTATCCATAATTTCATTACTTTTGCGATTCAAAATTAACAACAATTAGATTTAGATGAAGACAGTTCAATTCAGAGAAGCAATTTGCGAAGCAATGAGCGAAGAGATGCGCAGAGATGAAAGCATTTATTTAATGGGAGAAGAAGTTGCCGAATACAATGGTGCTTACAAAGCCAGTAAAGGAATGTTAGATGAATTTGGCGCAAAAAGAGTCATAGATACTCCGATTGCAGAATTAGGTTTTGCAGGAATTGCAATTGGTTCTGCGATGAACGGAAACCGACCTATTGTAGAATACATGACCTTCAACTTCTCTCTAGTTGGTATTGATCAAATCATAAATAATGCTGCAAAAATCAGACAAATGTCTGGTGGTCAATTCAATTGTCCAATTGTTTTTAGAGGCCCTACAGGATCTGCAGGTCAATTAGGAGCAACACATTCACAAGCATTTGAAAACTGGTTTGCAAACACACCAGGACTTAAAGTAATTGTACCTTCAAACCCTTATGATGCAAAAGGCTTGCTAAAAGCAGCAATTCGTGATGACGATCCAGTAATTTTTATGGAATCTGAGCAAATGTATGGTGACAAGATGGAAATTCCAGAAGGAGAATATATCATTCCAATTGGTGTTGCAGAAATTAAAAGAGAAGGAACCGATGTAACTATTGTTTCCTTTGGAAAAATAATAAAAGAAGCCTACAAAGCTGCTGATGAGTTGGCAAAGGAAGGCATTTCAGTAGAAATTATCGATTTAAGAACCGTTCGTCCAATGGATCATGCGGCAATTATCAGATCGGTAAAGAAAACAAACCGATTGATCGTTTTAGAAGAAGCATGGCCATTTGCAAGTGTCGCTTCAGAAATCACTTATAGAATTCAAGAAGAAGCATTTGATTATTTAGATGCGCCAATCAAAAGAATTACAACCGCAGATACCCCTGCACCTTATTCTCCCGTATTATTAGAAAATTGGATTCCAAATTCTAACGATGTTGTAAAAGCAGTAAAAGACATCCTAAATCGTTAAAGAAAAACGATTTCACATTACTATAAAATCCTTTTTTCAACACGAAAAAAGGATTTTTTTTATGTCTCAAAAAAATTCTTAAATCCAAGATATTGTCTTCGAAATGGATTGCGTAATTTTTTTAGCCTAAAGCCTTGAAAAACTGTATCGATTCACTATTTTTGCAATCCTATTTTTAAAAAAAAAATACGTATGAAAACGAAAAATAAAGAGACTTTTGATGTTTTAATCGAAATCCCTAAAGGAAGTAGAAATAAATATGAGTATGATTTTGAATTGAATAAAATTCGTTTTGACAGAATGTTATTCTCTTCCATGATGTACCCTGCAGATTATGGTTTTGTTCCAGAAACCTTAGCCTTAGATGGAGATCCTTTAGATGTATTGGTTTTAGGACATGAACCTACCTTTCCAATGTGTGTTGTAGAAGTAAAGGCAATTGGTGTATTTCACATGGCCGATGAAAAAGGACAGGATGAAAAAGTAATTTGCGTCCCTGTTTCTGACCCAATATGGAATGATAAGAATGATTTGTCAGACTTAAATCCACACCGATTAAAAGAAATCGAACATTTCTTTAAAGTGTATAAAGATTTAGAAAAGAAAAAAGTAGATGTTGGCGGATGGGGAGATGCCCAAGAAGCAAGAGATATCTATGCGGCTTGCGTTGTGAGATATGAAGAAAGCGAGCACAAAACAAACGGAAATTTCAAAATTTAGCAATAATCTTACCCATAAATTATCAACCTCTTAAAATGTAATATTTTAAGAGGTTTTTTTGTTCTATTTGAATTTGTTACTTTTACGAACGTTTTAAACTAATCAAATAAAAAAAATTTATGGAATCAATGATGATTTGGATGCCAATTGTAATGGCTTTAATAGGCTTAGCATACATGGTAGTAAAGAAATCCTGGGTAATGAAGCAAGATGCAGGTGATGGTAAAATGAAAGAAATTTCTGACCACATCTACGAAGGTGCTTTAGCATTCTTAAAAGCAGAATACCGGTTATTAGCTTACTTTGTTCTTGGAGCAAGTATTGTATTAGCAGGAATTGCTTTTTACATGGATAGTACATATCTAATTGTCGTTGCCTTTATTATAGGTGCAATATTTTCTGCATTTGCAGGAAACATGGGAATGAAAATTGCCACAAAAACAAATGTAAGAACAACACAAGCCGCAAAAACAAGTTTACCAAACGCCTTAAAAGTTTCTTTTGGAGGTGGTACTGTAATGGGTCTAGGTGTTGCTGGTTTAGCCGTTTTAGGTTTAACAGCTTTCTTTATCTTTTTCTTTCAATACTTTATGGACGGAGTATGGTCTTCTACATCAGACATGACTGTTGTTTTAGAAGCATTGGCTGGTTTCTCTTTAGGAGCTGAGTCTATTGCATTATTTGCAAGAGTAGGTGGTGGTATTTATACCAAAGCTGCAGATGTTGGTGCAGATTTAGCAGGAAAAGTACAAGCAGACATTCCAGAAGATGACCCAAGAAACCCAGCAACAATTGCGGATAATGTTGGTGATAATGTTGGAGATGTTGCCGGTATGGGTGCCGATTTATTTGGTTCTTATGTAGCAACCGTTTTAGCTGCAATGGTTTTAGGAAACTATGTAATTAAAGATATGGGAGGAGCTATCCAAGACGCTTTTGGCGGAATTGGACCGATCTTATTACCAATGTCTATTGCAGGTGTTGGAATTATCATTTCACTTATTGGAACCTTCTTAGTTAAAATATCTTCAAACGATGCAAAAGAAGCAGACGTTCAGAAAGCATTAAACATCGGAAACTGGGCCTCTATCTTAATGGTGGCTGTAGCGTGTTATGGTTTAGTAACTTGGATGTTGCCAGGAACGATGCAAATGGAATTCTTTGGTGAAAACCTAAATGCTGCTGGTGACGAAATGCCCTTACCAATTTCTTCGATACGCGTATTTTATGCCTGTTTAGTTGGTTTGGTTGTAGGTGCAGGAATCTCTGCATTTACAGAGTACTATACCGGATTAGGTTCGAAGCCAATTTTAAAAATTGTACAACAATCGAGTACAGGAGCCGGAACCAACATTATTGCTGGTTTAGCTACTGGAATGATTTCTACCTTCTCTTCTGTTCTATTATTTGCTGCTGCAATTTGGGCATCCTATGCCTTAGCAGGATTTTATGGAGTTGCTTTAGCCGCTTCCGCAATGATGGCAACAACAGCTATGCAATTAGCCATTGATGCATTTGGACCAATTGCCGATAACGCAGGAGGTATTGCAGAAATGAGTGAGCAAGATCCTATTGTAAGAGAAAGAACAGATATTTTAGATGCTGTTGGAAACACAACCGCTGCAACTGGTAAAGGTTTTGCCATTGCATCTGCTGCGTTAACTTCCTTAGCACTATTTGCTGCCTATGTAACTTTTACAGGGATTGACGGAATTAATATTTTTAAAGCGCCCGTATTAGCCATGCTATTTGTTGGGGGAATGGTACCTGTAGTATTCTCTGCATTGGCAATGAATGCCGTAGGTAAAGCTGCCATGGAAATGGTGAATGAAGTGGTAAGACAGTTCAAAGAAATTCCAGGAATTATGGAAGGAACTGGAAAACCAGAATACGATAAATGTGTCGCTATTTCTACCAAAGCCTCATTAAAAGAAATGATGTTGCCAGGTATTCTAACCATTGGGTTTCCAATATTAGTTGTATTAGTAGGTAAATTAGTGTACCAAGAAAATAATATGTTGGTGGCTGAAATGTTAGGTGGGTATATGGCAGGTGTTACTGTTTCTGGTGTACTTTGGGCAATCTTCCAAAACAATGCTGGTGGCGCATGGGACAACGCTAAGAAATCTTTCGAAGCAGGTGTAGAAATTAATGGAGTAATGACGTATAAAGGTTCTGACGCACACAAAGCGGCAGTAACTGGAGATACCGTTGGAGATCCATTTAAAGATACTTCAGGACCATCAATGAATATTTTAATTAAACTGACTTGTTTAATTGGTTTGGTAATTGCACCGATTTTAGGAGGTGGACATTCAGCTACTGAAAAAAACCAGGAAGCAAATATGTTCATTACAGGTGGTAGCAAAATAAGCATCTCGTCAAATACAAAATTTGTATCGGACCATGCAGCAACGAAAATTGTAAAAATGAACATCGACAAAAATGACGATGGAACTGCAAAAGCAACTGTAACTACAACAACCACTGAAAATGGAGAAAGCATTACTAAAGATGAAGTTTTTGAAGGAACTTTGGTAGAAGTAAAAAAGAAATTAAACGCTTTTGAAAGTGAAATTGGAGAAATTCATATTGACATTAAAAAAGATGGAGATAAAGTCATGAAAATGATACAAGTTGAAGTAAAGGAAGAAAAGTAAATCGACCTTTTACTAGCCTATTTAAAAAAGCATCCAATTTAAAAATTGGATGCTTTTTTATGGTCGTTATTATTTTAAAACAAATTGAAAAGTGTCGTTTGTCTTTTTTTGAGCCAATTGATTGATGGCCGTATTTGTTAACTGTAAAACCCTAGGATACCCCCCTGTAACTTGGCAATCTCGCATCAAGACAATTAACTCCCCTGAAGGTGTTAACTGAACCGTTCCAGGCAATACCGCAGATGTCAAAATAGAAGGCAACTCATTTTCTATTACTTCATTTAAGCGATACCCCATTCTATTATTATCATTTGAAATCGTAAAAACTTGCTTCACTAAGGCCTCTTTTTGAAAAGCTTCCAATGCATCAAATTCAGGCCCGTTATAACAAGCGATTTTTTGAGATTCAAAATGATCTTCTACAATTTTCACAGAAGTGTTTGACGGGTCTGTACTTGCTGCAAAAACTCCAATTGGCAATACATCTCCATTGCTAAGCAACGATTGCAGTGTTATGTTTTGAAAAAAACTTCTACTTTTTAAAACCTGTGCCGTTAAAAAACCATTTTTAACCGCCAAATAACATCTGGCTCCAAAACTATTGTGACCAAAAGTCAACACATCTTTTTTATAAACGCGAATTCTTGTTTGCAATGAGATGGGGACACCATTTATTTTTGGTGAAAAATGACCTCCAGAAATACAAATTATCGTTTCAGACAAAAACTCGAAAGCACAAAATCCAAAAGCAATTTCTAGTACAGCGTCCGTTTCCACATTATTGAGAATTCGATTTGCTAGATCCGAAGAATAAGTGTCCATTGCTCCAGAAACAGGAACTCCTATAGATGCGTATCCTTCTCTACCTTTATCTTGAATCGAAGTGTAAAACCCTGCTTTTAAAACTTTAATCATGTAACAAAGTTTTAGAGATTGAATATTTATTTTCAGCCACTTCTTTTTCTAGTTCATGAAACTCACCCAAAGAAATTGGAGTAAACTTTATTTTATCTCCAGCTGCAGCAAAACAAGGCTGTTGCTTCGTCACATCAAAAAAGTTAATGGGCGTTTTTCCAATAAGATTCCAACCTCCAGCAGATGAAGACGGGTATACGCCAGTTTGTTGTCCACCAATGGCAACAGAACCTTTAGGTACTTTGAGTCTAGGTGTTGGTTTTCTGTCAAAAAATAAATCGGAGTCCAGTCCTCCTAAATAGAGAAAACCCGGTAAAAACCCAATGAAGAAAACCGTGTATATTTTCGCTGAATGGTGTGAAATGATTTCTTGTATTGACAACCTCGATTTTAGAGTCATTTCTTCCAAATCAACTCCGAACTCCAAATTATAACACACTGGAATTTCCCAAAGAAAATGAGGCGTTTTTATCGCTGTAAAATCCTTTTTATAAATGGATTGTAAGATTTCAATTTCATCTGTATAATTGAATATATTCTCTTTGTATTTAAGCGTAAGCGAATGATACCCGACAATAAAATCAACAATTAAATGCGTTCTTTCTTTTTGAATTTCTTCTTTAAAACGAAGCATGTCCTCCAGAACATGGGCATCAATATCCTGATGCCATTCAATAAGAATTGCTTGTTTTCCAAAAGGTTTGTATGAGGGTATTTTATCCAATTGAAATGCCTTCTTTATTTAAGTGTTCAGATAAATATGCTAAAATTGATAAGGCATTTTCTTGATCTCCATGCACACAGAAAGTCTCGGCGATGATCGCATTCTTTTTACCCGATATCGTATTCACCTCCTGATGTCGATACATGTGAACAACATGTTTAAAAACAGCTACTGAATCTGTAATTAAGGCGTTTTTTTGCTTTCGTGAAACTAAAGAAAGATCTGCATTGTAATTTCTATCGGCAAAAACTTCATAGACAACTTTAATGTTCTTTTCAATTGCCAATCGTGCGACCACAGAATTAAAAGGTACATACAAAAAAACACTTTTAGCATATTTATCGATTGCTTTTAGAAAGGTTTTTGCAATAGAAACATCAACAGCAATTAAATTATACAATGCTCCATGAGCCTTTATATGATTCATTTTAGCACCAACAAGATCCAATCTACTTTCAAACAATGCTAATTGAGATTCAATACTTTTTCGCAATGCTTCCGGAGTCAAATTCATTACTATTCTTCCAAAGTTTTCTTTATCTGGAAAAGAAGGGTGCGCGCCCATTAAGACCTTGTTTTCAATGGCAATTGCAATGGTGCTATCCATTGTTTTTACATCCCCAAAATGACCACCACAAGCAATATTACAAGAAGATAAATACGGCATTAGTAGGTGTTCATTAGCAACCCCCTCTCCTACATCACAATTAATCGATATCGTGTTCATTATATAAAATTAAAAACCTTTAAGATTCCTTTTGCACCTAAAAACATGGTGATTGCTAAAATGACAATCCCAAAAACATTTTGAAATTTAGAATTTACAAACTGGCCTAAAACTGATCTCTTATTCATAATCCACAATAAAATTCCTGCGATGACAGGCAATAACATGCCGTTTGCTACTTGTGCAAATTTTATAATTTCAATGGGTTTTATACCTATTGAAGAAAACAAGACGCCTAAAAACAGAATAAAAATCCATACAAATCGAAATCGTTTCGATTTCAATCCTCCCTTCCACCCCAAACACCCTTTTGCCACATAAGCGGCTGCCAGCGGCGCTGTAATTGCTGAGGTAATTCCGGCGGCAAACAAACCTAACGCTAAGAAGTATTTGGCAAAATTGCCATACAATGGAGCCAATCCTTTTGCTAAATCTGCCGCATTAGTAATTTCTCCAAAAGGGATTGAAGCTGCAGAAACGATGATTGCCATCGAAACCAATCCTCCTAAAACAATTGAAATGATAGTGTCTTTTCTAGCGAATGATAAATCTTCGCTTTTGTGCCATCGTTCTTTTACCAAAGAAGCATGTAAAAACAAATTATAAGGTACTACTGTAGTACCAATTAAACCAATAATCATAAGTAAACTTTGGTCGGGAAATGTAGGAATAAACATCCCTTTTAGCATTGTTAAAATGTCTGGTTTTGTTACGATTGCCGTAATTAAAAAAGAAACACTCATGATTAAAACCAAGGTGATCAGTGCTTTTTCTAAAAATTTATAATTCCCAATATACAAAAGCACAAAAGCAATTCCCCCAATTAGCAAACTCATTAAATTTACAGAGACGCTGCCAATATTTACGAGAGACCTTCCAAAAATAGTTTCTAATCCTAAAATTCCTCCACTAATATTTCCTGCTTCATAAGAAGCATTTCCAACAACAATAGCTCCTAAAATTAAAAAGGTAACAAAATGTTTTACAAAAGGGATTTTGATTTCTTCTCGAATAACTTCAGACAATCCTTTTTGAGAAACAATTCCTAATCTTGCCGCCATTTCCTGTAAAACAATGGTTGCAATTACAGAAAGCAACATTGCCCATAATAAATTAAAACCAAATTTCACTCCCGCTAAAGTACAGAGTGTTACTGTACCAGGTCCAATAAAAGCTGCAGCAACTAAGGTGCCTGGGCCGATATTTTTAAACCAATTTTTTATCATAAAATAAAATTATGCATTAAAGATACTTTTAATAAAATAAAAAAACACCTCAAAATGAGGTGTTCTATCTACTAACAAATGTGAGTTCAAACTACAATGCATAACGCTGGGGGCCTCCTCTACGAATTTCTTCGCTTGCTAAACCTTCAAATTGTTTAAAATTTACTCGAAATGCATTTGATAATTTAAATGCTGTTTTATAATAAGACTCGTCATTGTTCCAAGTAGACCTTGGACTTAACAATTCAGCAGGTACTCCAGGACACGATCTTGGTTGTGCAACTCCAAAGACAGAATGTATGTGGTAATTTTCATACGTATAATCACCTAAATCTCCATTTAAAACGGCAGAAATCATGGCTCTGGTATATTTTAGTGGCATTCTTCTACCCACTCCATATTGACCTCCAGACCAGCCAGTGTTAATCAACCAAACATTCACCCCTGCTTCCTGCATTTTTTCACTTAGCATTTCTGCATATCGTGTTGGATGTAATGGCATAAAGGGTGCTCCAAAACAAGCTGAAAAGCTTGGTGTTGGTTCTGTAACTCCCGCTTCTGTTCCCGCAACTTTTGCTGTATATCCAGAAATAAAATGATAGGCAGCTTGGCTTGGAGTTAATTTAGAAATGGGGGGCAAAACACCAAAAGCATCGGCTGTTAAGAAAAATATATTTTTTGGATTTTTACCTGTAGAGGGTGTTTGAATATTCTCGATGTGATCTATGGGGTAACTTACTCTTGTATTTTGTGTAATAGAGGTGTCTGAAAAATCAACAACTCCATTTTTATCTAAGACAACATTTTCTAAGATAGCTCCTTTTTTGATGGCTGCATAGATTTCTGGTTCTTGCTTTTGTGACAAATTAATCACCTTTGCATAACAACCTCCCTCAAAATTAAAGACCGTATTTTCTGCAGTCCAGCCATGTTCATCATCACCAATTAAGCTTCTGTTTGGATCGGTGGATAAAGTGGTTTTTCCTGTTCCAGAAAGGCCAAAGAAAATAGCAGTATCTCCATCTTTACCCATATTGGCAGAACAATGCATGGGCAATGTCTTTTTAAAAACGGGGAGTATAAAGTTTAATGCAGAAAAAATTCCTTTTTTAATTTCACCTGTATATCCTGTACCTCCAATTAGAGCAATTTTCTTCGAGAAATTTAAAATGGCAAAATTGTGTTGGCGTGTTCCGTCTTCTTCTGGATTGGCCATAAAACCTGGCGCATTGATGACCGTCCATTCTGGAGAAAAATCTTTTAACTCGGCTTCAGTTGGGCGCAAAAACATATTATGCGCAAACATATTACTCCAAGGATATTCGTTGACAACCCGAATAGATAGCTTGTAATTTTCATCTGCACAGGCGTAGGAATCTCTTACAAAAATCTCTTTTTCAGAAAGGTATGAGGTTACTTTTGCGTACAAAGCATCAAACTTTTCTGAGTTGAAAGGTAGGTTAATATCGCTCCACCAAACTTCATCTTTGGTCACATCATCTTTTACAATAAAACGATCTTTTGGGGATCGACCTGTAAACTCTCCAGTGTTTACTGCAATTGCTCCTAATGACGAGGCGATTCCTTGTTTTTTTTCAATAGTCAATGCATGTAATTCATCCGAAGTTAATTGATACCGAATGGTTGCATTTTTGATTCCTAAATTATTTAACGAAATCGATTTCGTTTCTAAATCTGTCATCCTAATATTTTTAGTTGTTTTTGTTTGTACTCGGCAAAACTACATAATATTTTAATACAGCTTTATTTTTTAACAAAGAATTATTGCTTTATTATTTCCGAAATAACTTCTTTAAAAATACCATAATTAGCAGCCCCCAACCTGTTGTTAAAAAGAGCCCTCCCAACGGAGTAATAAACCAAATAGATTTTGCGGTGATTGTTGTCAATTGAAGTACATATATAGATCCTGAAAAAAGTAGAATTCCTCCAAAAAAAAGAGAACTGATCTTGTTTTTTTGTGGTAATGAAAATCCTTCATACGTATTGACAAATAGCAACACGATTACATGGTACATCTGATAGCGAACCGCCGTTTCAAAGCTTAAAAGTTTTACTGAACTCAGCACATCTTTCAATGAATGTGCTCCGAAAGCCCCTAAAATGATCGCTACCAATCCTAAAAAACAAGTGATTACTAAATTTTTAAACATTTTACAGTGTTTTTGTTAAATTTTAAACAATTAGACTATCTTAGTATTCTACAAAAATACACGATTTATTTATGAAAAACATATTGATTATTGGTGCTGGAAAATCAAGTGCTGCTTTGATAAAATACCTTTTAGATAAATCAGAAAAAGAAGACTTACAACTTACCATTGGCGACATTGCGACTACAAACGCAAAAAAACTCATCAACAAGCACACAAATGCAACGGCTATTGTGCTAGATGTTTTTGATAAAAACCAACGAGAAAATGAAATACAAAAAGCTGACATCGTGATTTCGATGTTGCCTGCAAGATTTCACATCGAAGTGGCTAAAGATTGTATTACTTTCAAAAAACACATGGTCACAGCATCCTATATTTCTGAGGAAATGAAGGCACTAGACAGCCAAGCAAAAGAAAAAGGATTGGTGTTTATGAACGAGATTGGGCTAGACCCAGGAATTGATCATATGAGCGCAATGCAGGTAATTGATCGAATTAAAAGCAAAGGTGGAAAAATGTTGTTGTTTGAATCTTTTTGTGGCGGCATCGTTGCTCCTGAAAGCGACAACAATTTATGGAATTACAAATTTACATGGAATCCACGAAATGTAGTGTTGGCCGGACAAGGTGGCGCTGCCATGTTTATCCAAGAAGGCACCTACAAATACATTCCTTATCATAAATTATTTAGAAGAACAGAGTTCTTAAAAGTAAATGGTAGTGGCGATTTTGAAGCATATGCCAATAGAGATTCACTGAGATATAGAAGTGTATATGGGTTGGATGACATTCCAACAATGTACCGAGGAACGATTCGAAAAGTAGGTTTTTCAAGAGCTTGGAACATTTTTGTTCAATTGGGAATGACAGATGATTCTTATACCATCCAACATTCTGAAAACATGAGTTATCGTGATTTTGTGAATTTATTTCTCGCCTACTCCCCTTCGGATTCCGTGGAATTAAAGTTGCGCTCTTATTTGAAGATTGATCAAGATGATTTGATGTGGGCAAAATTAGTAGAGTTGGATATTTTCAATCCAAACAAAAGAATTGAACTCAAAAATGCAACGCCTGCACAAATGTTGCAAAAAATACTACAAGATTCATGGACTTTAGCGGATGATGACAAAGACATGATTGTGATGCAACATCTTTTTGGCTATGAAATCAATGGAGAAAAAAAACAAATTGAAAGTAGTTTTGTCATAAAAGGAGAAAATCAGACCTACACAGCGATGGCTAAAACAGTTGGATTACCGGTTGCGATTGCTGCTTTAAAAATTCTAAAAGGGGAGATTAAAACACCTGGAGTACAATTACCTATAACCAAAGAAGTATATGAGCCAATTTTGAAAGAATTGGAGGAAAATGGTGTTATTTTTAAAGAAAAGGATGCGCCATATTTAGGATACAACCCCAATCATGTAACTGGGTAAATTACATTTTTAAATAAAAATGTTTCGTCAAATCAATATATTCTTGGGTATATTGATGACGACTCATTTCAATCGTTAATGCCGTTTCTATTCGTTCTTTTGGATGCAAGGAGAATTCGAGTAAACTTCTTTTAACTTCAGCCGCTGCATTGCCTCGAACACGACACACACGATGTAAAAACAAATTATTTTTTGCTGCCAAATCAATAAAAGCCACCTCTTCTTTAAAAGGAATAATGGTTGCAAAAACTCCATTCTCAGAGATAATTCTTGACACCCCAACAAGCAATTCATCAAAAGATAATGCCGAAGCAAAGCGCGCTTTGTTTCTTGCAGGATTTTCAGTTTCAAAAGCATCCGTATAAAATGGCGGATTTGAAATAATGAGATCATACGTTTCCTCTTCTTCTGCAATTTCGCTCGCAAATTCCTGAAAACTGGCATTATATCCGTACAAGCGATCGCCCCAATCAGAATCTTCAAAATTCTGAACCGTTTGCTCGTAAGCACTTTCATCAAGTTCAACAGCATCAATGGTCATGGCATCAGATCGTTGGGCAAGCATTAATGAAATAACACCTGTCCCCGACCCAATATCTAAAATGGTATCTGGGTAGTTATCTATTACGCACCATGCTCCCAACAAAACGCCATCTGTCCCCACTTTCATGGCAGTTTTATCTTGATGAATTGTAAATTCTTTAAATTGAAATGGTTTTGACAATGTCAATCTGGGTTTTAAACTAAAAAGTTCTGCGAAATGAAACACAGAACTTTTTTAAAATTTTCTACTAATTTGCAGAGAGGAAGGGATTCGAACCCTCGATACGTTGCCGTATACACACTTTCCAGGCGTGCGCCTTCGACCACTCGGCCACCTCTCTAGATATACAAGGCAATTAACCCTTCCGGAGTTTCAACTTGTATTATGTTATTTTCTTTGTCCACTTTCTTGATAAAATCATCAATCATTGGAATAAATATTTCGGTTCCATCTCTATCAATTTCAAAAAGCGGCTGGGCGGCTTTGTCATTAATATGAACAATCGTCCCCACTTCTCCAAAATTTACATCAATAACCGTAAAGCCAATTACTTCATGAAAATAAAACTTATCTCCTTCCAATTTTGGCAATAAATCCATTGGCAAATAAACACCGCATTTCAAAATGGAGTCTGCTTCTTCATCAGAATACACATCTTCAAATTGAACCCGTAATTGATTTCCTTTGTGTAATGAACTTTTTTCAATAAAAAATGGAACCAGATTCGCGCCGAATTCGACATAAACTGATTCCATTTCCTTGTACAACTCAGGTTCGTCAGTATCTAATTTGATAACTACTTCTCCTTTAAAACTATATTTTGTTACGATTTTGCCTAAATAAAAACAATCTTCTTTACGCATTATCGTATCCTTTTATAATTTATTCTGCTGCTTTTTCTGCTGCTTCATCAATTGTTTCTGGAGCTACTTCAGCTTCTGCAACAACTTCTTCAACAACTACCTCTTCAACAACAGGCTTAGCTGCTTCAATTCTTGCTTCATTCACTGCTTTTTCAGCGGCTAATGCTGCTGCTTTCGCTTCAGATTGTGCTTTCGATAATCCAGCTTCTTTATCAGAAACTTTTACTGCTTTTTCTTCCAACCAAGCTGCAAACTTTGCATCTGCTTGTTCTTGCGTTAAAGCACCTTTACGAATACCACCAACTAAATGGTTTTTCAACATTGCACCTTTGTAAGATAAAATGTTTTTTGCAGTATCTGTTGGTTGCGCACCATTTTGTAACCATGCAACAGTAACATCAAGGTTTAAGTTGATTTCTGCTGGGTTTACATTTGGATTGTAAGTACCTAATTTCTCTAAGTATTTACCATCTCTTTTAGCACGTGCATCTGCGGCAACGATCCAATAAAATGGTTTCCCTTTTTTACCGTGTCTCTGTAATCTAATTTTTACTGACATAATTTGTTAATTTGTGAAGGTTCTCGACCTCGATTATTAAAAACCTTACTATCTCGTAGTAAGTGGGCGCAAAAGTACAAAAACCTTTTGAATCTAAAAGACTGATTTTTCAATTTTTTTTGGGCGTTTAAACGAGCTTTCACTACTCGCATCCCGCTAAAAAGCGGAAGCGCTCAAACAGGCCGTTCAATCTCGAACGCAATTGGTGATAAACAACCAATAATAGTTAATAACTTCCGAATAAAAATCTTACAAAAAAATGTAAATTTACAATCCGTTTTAAACGATTACAATCATCTATAAATACCCTTTTTCATGTACTTAATTTTTGATACAGAAACTACCGGTTTACCTAAAAGTTGGAATGCCCCGATTACCAATACAGACAACTGGCCTAGATGTGTTCAAATTGCATGGCAACTGCATGATGAAATGGGAAACGTACTAGAACACAATGATTTCCTAATAAAACCAGAAGGGTACAACATTCCGTACGATGCAGAAAGAATTCATGGAATTTCTACGGAGTTGGCAGAAGAACAAGGGATTTCTTTAGCAGAGGGACTGGTTTTATTTAATGAGGCGTTGGAAAAAACAACCTTTATTGTGGGTCAAAATTTAAATTTTGACTTGAATATTATGGGGTGTGAATTCCACAGACTGGGTGTTGATAATAAACTAACCTCACTCCCTGTTTTAGATACTTGTACCGAAAAAACGGCTTTGATGTGCCAAATCCCTGGAGGTCGAGGCGGAAAATTTAAATTGCCCACCTTAACTGAATTGCACACACATTTATTTGGAATAGGATTTGGAGACGCACACAATGCAACTGCCGATGTAGAAGCAACTACCCGTTGTTTTTTAGAATTAATTCGTTTAAGAAAATTCACAAAAGAACAATTAGGAGTAACTCCTGACTACTTTAAAAGCTTCTCAGAAACAAATCCGAACCCAATTCAGGTGCTTGGATTAAAACACATCAACCTAAAAAAAGAAAGTGAAAAAATAAGAAAGCGTCTTGAAAAATTAAAAGACACCAAAGAAACAAAATCGACTTCTGATGGTTTAGCTGAATTGGCGAATGTACAATTTTCACACCTCCACAATCATACTCAGTTTTCTGTTTTACAATCGACCATGCAAATTGGAAACATTGTAAAAGCTGCCGCCAAGGACAATATGCCCGCAGTTGCTATGACAGATACGGCGAACATGATGGGCGCCTTTCATTTTGTAAGTGCAATTTTAAATCATAATAAGACTGCAGCAACTCCAATGAAACCCATTGTTGGTTGTGAGTTTAATGTCTGTGGAGATCATAAAAATAAATCCGTAAAAGACAATGGCTACCAAGTTGTTTTGCTTGCTAAAAACAAAAGAGGGTATCATAATTTAGCAAAAATGTCATCCATCGCATTTGTAGATGGCTTTTACTATGTTCCTAGAATTGACAGAGAAATCATTGAAAAATACAAAGAGGACATTATTGTTTTAACGGGAAACTTGAACGGTGAAGTCCCTAGTAAAATTCTAAATCTTGGAGAAAAACAAGCCGAAGAAGCATTGCTTTGGTGGAAGTCCGAATTTAAGGACGATTTTTATATTGAATTGATGCGCCACAATCAACAAGATGAAAAAATTGTAAATGAAACTTTATTAAAATTCTCTAAAAATCATAATGTTAAAGTTATTGCCACCAATAACACCTTTTATTTAGAGCAAAAAGACTCAAATGCGCATGATATTTTATTGTGTGTGAAAGATGGAGAAAAGCAAGCAACCCCTATTGGAAAAGGGCGTGGTTATCGCTATGGCTTACCAAATGATGAATACTATTTTAAGTCTACCCAAGAGATGAAAACACTCTTTGCAGACCTACCTGAAGCCATTATCAACATTCAAGAAATTGTCGATAAAATCGAAATTTTCACCCTCGCACGTGATGTTTTATTACCCGCATTCGATATCCCAGAAGAATTTAAAGACCCGAAAGATGAAGAAGATAAAGGGAAAAGAGGAGAAAATAATTTCCTGAAACACCTCACATTTGTTGGTGCTAAAAAACGGTATGGCGAAATTACAGAATCCATTAAAGAACGTTTGGACTTTGAGCTTTCTGTTATTGAAAAAACAGGATATCCCGGTTATTTCTTAATTGTAGAAGATTTTATTCGCGAAGCCAGAAACATGGACGTTGCCGTAGGCCCTGGTCGGGGTTCAGCCGCAGGTTCGGTGGTTGCTTTCTGCCTATGGATTACCAATATAGATCCTATTAAATACGATTTACTTTTTGAGCGTTTCTTAAATCCAGAACGTGTTTCGATGCCGGATATCGATATTGACTTTGATGATGAAGGACGTGGAAGAGTCATGGATTATGTGATTAACAAATATGGATCCAATCAAGTAGCCCAAATTATCACTTACGGTACCATGGCCGCAAAATCATCCATTAGAGATACCGCTAGAGTATTAGATTTACCTCTATTTGAAGCAGATCGAATTGCAAAGCTAATCCCTTTAATTAAGTTGAAGAACATCTTTGGTGAAGATGCAAAAAGCAAAGGAAAAGTAGCGGGTTTAAGATCGGAAGAAAAACAATTGGTTGAAGAATTAAAAACCATTTCTTATGGTAGTGATTTGGCTGCTGAAACCATTAATAAAGCCACAATTTTAGAGGGCTCTGTCAGAAATACAGGAATTCATGCCTGTGGTGTTATTATAACACCCGGAGACATTACCAATTATGTTCCGGTAGCATTAGCGAAAGATTCGGACATGTATGTGACTCAATTTGATAACTCTGTAGTAGAATCTGCTGGATTATTGAAAATGGATTTCTTGGGGTTAAAAACATTGACATTAATCAAAGATACCGTCAAAATTGTAAAGGCAAAACACAATGTCGATTTAGACCCGGAGAACTTTCCTTTAGATGATGAAAAGACTTATGAATTATTCCAAAAAGGGGAAACAGTTGGAATTTTTCAGTATGAATCTCCTGGAATGCAAAAACACATGCGTTCTTTAAAACCGACTGTTTTTGCCGATTTAATTGCCATGAATGCGTTGTATAGACCTGGACCAATGGAGTATATCCCGTCTTTTATTAACAGAAAACACGGAACGGAAGATATTGAGTATGACTTGCCTGCTATGGAGGAATATTTGGCAGAAACCTACGGAATTACGGTCTACCAAGAACAAGTAATGCTGCTCTCACAAAAACTCGCCAATTTCACCAAAGGTGAAGCCGATGTTTTGCGGAAAGCGATGGGTAAAAAACAGATTGCGGTTTTAGATAAAATGAAACCAAAATTCATAGAACAAGCTGCTGTAAATGGTCATGATGCCGAAAAACTAGAAAAAATCTGGAAAGATTGGGAAGCATTCGCCAGTTATGCCTTTAACAAATCGCACTCTACTTGTTATGCTTGGATTGCCTATCAGACAGCCTATTTAAAAGCTCATTATCCTGCCGAATATATGGCGTCTGTATTGTCGAATAACATGAACGATATTAAATCAGTTTCCTTTTTTATGGAAGAATGCAAGCGAATGGGCTTAGCAGTTTTAGGGCCAGATTTAAATGAATCTTATTTAAAATTTTCAGTAAACGATGAAGGTGCCGTTCGTTTTGGAATGGCTGCCGTAAAAGGTGTTGGCGCTTCTGCGGTAAGAGCAATTATTAAAGAACGAAAAGAAAATGGAAATTTCAATTCAGTTTTCGATCTTGCGAAACGTGTCGATTTGCGCGCAGCAAACAAAAAATCATTTGATAGCCTTGTCAAAGCTGGTGCTTTTGATTCTTTTACGGATACGCACAGAGCACAATATTTTAGCACGGATGAAAAAGGAATTACCTTTTTAGAACGGGCTATGAAATTTGGTAGCAAATACCAAGAAAATGAAAATTCTGCACAAGTATCTATGTTTGGGGAAGCCTCTACAGTTCAGTTTCCAGAACCGGATATACCAGAATGTGAAACTTGGGGCACTATGGAATTGCTTTCTCAGGAAAAAGAAGTAATTGGTATTTATATTTCTGCACATCCTTTGGATGATTTTAAAAATGAAATGATTTTCTGCAACGCTTCTTTAAAACATTTTAAGGATGATTTGTCAAAGTACCTCAACATGAATTTATCTTTCGCAGGTATCATTTCAGATGTGCAACACCGCGTTTCTAAAGCTGGGAAAGGATGGGCAATGTTTACGATTGAAGATTATGGCGACAGTAACGAATTCAGAATTTTTGGTGAGGAGTATTTAAAGATGAAACACTTCTTAGTACCCAACTCGTTCTTGTTTGTTCGCGCTACGATTCAACCAGGTTGGACAAATAAAGACGGTGTAAAAGGAGAACCAAGATTGAAATTTACAGAAATGAAGTTATTGCATGATATTATGGATGAGCTCTGTAAAAAAATTACGATTAAAATTCGGTTAGAGGAAATTAAAGAAAATAGCATTTTAAACTTAGAGACCATTCTAAAAAACAATCCTGGAAAACAATCGTTGCATTTTACCATTTGGGATGCTAAAGAAAAAATTGAGGTAAGCCTTCCAAGTAGAAATACAAAAATTAAAATTTCAAATGAATTTTTAGCAACGCTAGAAGCTCAAGAAATTAATTTTAAATTGAATTGATTCTTAATAGTCATTAAACAAAAAAAGCGTTGACTGTAAATTTAAATTATCCTCTATTTTTGCAGCCAATTAAAAAAATGAATGAAGCAAGAAAATAATGGTGTTTGGACCAGTTGGAATGAAAACCTTACCTATAAATACAAGTCTCTTTACAAAATTACTACAGAAAAAGAGTTGCAAGAAGTTGTTGCAAAAACAGATAAAATTCGATTTTTTGGAACGAAACAATCCTCTGCAGATATTGCTGCCGGAATTGATACTCTAATTGACATTACTTCCTATAATAAAATCGTATCCTACAATGAAACGGAACGAACAGTAACGGTTCAATCAGGTGTAATTTTAGGAGATTTATTAGAAGCGATTGAAGCAAAAGGCTGGTGTATTCCTTGCTTGCCAGACATCAACACGATTACAATTGGTGGTGCTTTAGCAACAGGGACACATGGCACAAGTGGCCATTTACTTTGTGAATACATGACAGCTTGCACTTTGGTCTTAGCAGATGGATCATTAAAAAACGTCAATGAAAGTGATCCTTTCATGCAGCCAGCAAGAGTTTCTTTGGGCGCATTGGGTGTAATGTCTACTGTTACTTTTACCTGTGAACCTATTTATACGCTACATGTAAAAGAAGGTCCAGAGAGTGATACTGAATGGTTGCCAAAGATTAAAGAACGGTTGCTAAAACATGATTTTTTAAGAATTTTATGGCTTCCTCACACCGATAAAGGCTATGTAATTACTGGAGATAAAATAGCTCCAGAGACAAAAATAATTGAAAATTTAGGGCCAAAGTATCTAAAACACCGAAGAAAAGCTTCGAAAATACTCTACAAGTATTCGCATGTTTTCCCATGGATTACTGCGATCGCAAATAAGCTTTTATACAAAGGTTTTTTTAGCGCTAATAAAGAATACAAAGGGTCTTTATACCAAGCTACCGTAACAAAATCAAGAGGCGCTACTTTGGAATTGGCTGAATGGACTATTGGTTTGGACACATTTCCGCTCGTTTTTGAAGAATTAAAAACAGAGATTAATAAATGGAGCAATAAATCATTTATACATATTCCAATGGATATCCGTTTTGTATACAAAGACCGTTCTTGGTTAAGCTATGCTTATCAGGAAGATACTGTTACCATGGGCTGTGTTTCTAGAAATGCAGTAACTGCAGACACCTACGAAGCTTTTAAAACTATTGAAACAATATTCTTAAAACACGGAGGAAAACCTCATTGGGGGAAACGTTTTACAGCAAAAGATGCAGTGCTGACTAAAGTCTATTCTAAATGGGAAGATTTCAAGATATTGAGGCGTAAAATGGATCCTACAAATAAATTTCTGAATCCTTATTTAAGTAAATTATTTAACGAAAAATAACCAAATTATAATGTTACCTAAAGGAGTATTATTTGATTTTGACGGCGTTGTTGTTGATAGTTATATCAGCCATTATTCGGCTTGGGCTTCTGCTTTTAAAGAACTCTTTGGAGAAGAAATTGCATCATTTCCAAAAGTTCATACTGGAAAATCTCCGATGATTATTGCAAACTATTTTTGCAGTATTCTTGAAAAAGAAGCCCAGACTGAGGCTTTGTTTTTTCTAAAAGACAAACATTTAGATGTCCATTTCATCACTCCTAAAATTTTGCCTGGAGTTCATGAATGCACTTGTTTTTTAACAAAAAACAAAATCAACTATGGTATTGCGAGTAATGCAACCCGGCAGTTTTTAAAAAATAGCATTCATCATTTAGACTTAAATTTTCCAACCGTTTTTGGCGTGGAAGATTATGAAAAACCAAAGCCTGCTCCAGAAGCCTACATTACATTGGCAAAAGCGTTGGGTTTCTCGGAAATTGATTTTAAAGATCTTTGGGTTTTTGAGGATAGTTTAACGGGAATAACTGCTGCAAAATTAGCGGGTATGGTGCCGATTGGAATTTTAACGCAGTTCACAGAACAGGAACTAAGAAAAGCAGGCAGTGAAATGGTTTTTCCTACATTATTGGAAGCATATCAGTATTTAATAAGTCTGTCTTAACGGGATGTTAGTTCTGTAAATAGGCTTTCCAATGTTTTATTTTCTAAACTTAATTCTAAAACTTTAAGGTTGTTTTTTTGTGCAAAGTCAAATAATTTTGGTCGCATATCTTCTTCGTTCTCAAAAGTGAGTTCCCAAGTATTTTTGCCCAAATCTTTTGAAGAAACAATTAATTCTAATTGATGGAATTGGGATGCAATGATTTTATCGTTAAAAATAACTTTTATAATTTGTTGGTAATTTTTTTGAAGCTCAGCCAGTGTTTTATCAATTAAAACGGTTCCTTTTTTTATAATAATTACGCGATCACAAATGGCTTCTACTTCTTGCATAATGTGCGTAGAAAACAACACTGTCTTCTCTTTCCCTAACTCTTTAATTAATGCTCTAACTTCAACTAATTGGTTGGGATCTAAACCTGTTGTTGGCTCATCTAAGATTAATACTTTTGGATTGTGTAAAATAGCAGCTGCCAAGCCCACTCTTTGCTGATATCCTTTCGATAATTGATTTATTTTTTTATGCGCCTCCAAAGTCAATCCAACTTTTTCAATACAGCCTTCAATTTCACTTTTAGCAACCTTAAATATGGATGCTTGAAATTGTAAATACTCTCGTACATACATGTCTGAATACAATGGATTGTGTTCTGGCAAATATCCAATTGATTTTTGCGCTTTTAATGGATTTTGCAAGACGTCGATTTCATCAACAAAAACTGTCCCTGTGTCTGGTTTGATAAAACCTGTTAAGATTTTCATTAGGGTTGATTTCCCTGCTCCATTGGGACCTAAAAAACCAATAACTTGTCCTTTATCTGCTGAAAATGAAATCTCACTTAAGGCTTTTTGTGTATTATACGTTTTACAAACGGAAGTAACTTGAATAGACATTTTACAAACATAGTTTGAATTTTATTGATACCAAAATTCTTTAAAGTTTAGTTCACAAAAAAACCGATTGAAAAATTCAATCGGTTTTAAGGTTTGTTAAAAAAGGAGGTTATTCAATCACCAACTTTCTGGTGGTTTGTTTGTTTCCATTTGTAATTTTCACAAGATACAATCCTGCTGCTGATCTTTGAAATGAAATTCTTTCAGAAAAGTTTGTATTGGTATCCAAGAAATTCTTTTCTCCAATCAATCTTCCACGAATATCAAACAATTGAACAACTACTTTTTCGGTATTTACCACATCAAAATTCAAGTTAAATGTTCCTTTCGATGGATTTGGATATAAATTAAATCCAGAAAATGCAAAATCTTCAATAGTGGCAGTTGCTTCTTCAACGGTAACAGTATAATCTTCTACTTCACCATCAAAGATAGCATCCGTACAAGAAGCTGGATCTGTGCTGTACTTCGTAGAAACCCTCATTGTAGTACTCCCTATTGAAGCTCCATCTGGAATAGTAATTATCAATGGACTTAAAGTAGTCGCTCCGTCTGCAGTATTTAAAGCATCTCCTAAATCATAATTCTCACCAGTATCAAGGAAATCACAATCTTGATTCCAATCGATCCAAACGACAGTTTGAACGGTGTAGTTACCATCTGTGTTTACATGTATTGTTAATTCATGACTATCTCCTCTTTTTACAGTAGTAGCAATTGCTGTATAATCACTATATCCACTTGGTTTTGCAGAAACGTTGTCTATGGTATTAAATTGAACTAAAGTAGTACTTGTTGCATAAGTAGTATTTCCTACAGAAGCACATACGGTACAACTTATGGTGGTAAAGCTAAATGTAGATGAAAATTCTCCATCACCACAAATACTTTTCCCTTTTACACGCCAGAAATAAGTGATCGTTTGATTTAATCCCGATAAGTTATACGAGTTCGTTGTCACATTTCCACTAGCAACAATTGCTGTAAATGCAGTGTCTGTAGCTATTTCTACATCATAAGAAGCTGCATTTGTATCAACATCCCAAGTTAGTGTAGGTGTTAAAGAAACGCCTGTATTTCCATCTGTTGGTGCGGTAAGTGTTATGATTCCTGGTGAACCACTATAGATGCCTAAAGTGACATCTGACTCTTTTGCAATCGCCCCTGAGGTTCCTACAATTTTAAAACCATATTGCCCTAAAGATACACTTCCTATACCTGAAATGGTCGCTGTGACTGCTGTACCGTCTGCGGTTGCGGTTGCAGGACTAAAAGTTGCAGTTGCTCCTGATGGCAATCCATCAGTAGAAAAAGTGGTTGTACCTGTAAATCCTAAAAACGTATTGTAGGTAAAGTTGTACACTGCATTATCTGGAGCACATACATCCAATGCTGGATTTGTAACTGCAATTGCAAATTCAGATTCTTTTATGGTAAAATTCGCAGCATTCATTGCATAGAATATATTGTCTTTTCCTTCTACAATAATTCTTGCAAGGGTTGTATCTCCTTCTCCAGTAACTGGTACCGTAAAAGTATACGTTCCGCTGTTGTCAACATCACTTCCTAGTGTAAATGGAAAGGTAAGTCCACCGTCCGTAGATAATAGCACGTTTACTTTTGGGGTATTTACAGTTCCTGAAGCGGTACCTGCAACATCCCATGTAATTGTTTTTGTAGAGCCAGCATCCCATTCTTCTGTGGTTGTTTGTGAAGTTACTGCAAAGGGACCTGAAGTATCATCTACTGTAATTTTCATTAAATCAAAACTAGATTGACCATTCAATCCTGTTGCAGAGGGGGCTCTATCTCTTACGGTCAGTGCCCAGTTTAAATCTCTACTTACGGTTGCTACAGTTTCCCATGGTGAATTTATGGTTGGATTTGTTTGTGTTAAATCTCCAGTAACGACACTACTTAATTTTGGAATGTATCGATCTGATGAAGTGGTCGGTGCTAAAGATCTGGCCATAGACCCAATGGTTCTTGTTGGTCCAAATTGTGCACTTGTTACTTGCCCACTATCGGTTCCTTCCCAACAATACATTAAATCATCATCTTCATCTGCGTCGGTTGCTGTACCTCGCAATACGTAGGCAGTTCCTTGTGGAATGGTATAATCGCCTCCTGCATTTGCATTTGGAGGGTTGTTTGTTAAAGTAACTGGAGCATTTGCTTGCCAACAAGTTCTTGTGTTGGTTACATTGTCTGTAATTTGTCGGATACTGTGGTAATGAAAGTACGCATCACTATGTTGCACTACGTTGTTTGCACCTGTAATTCCTGCATAGCCCATAATGGTTGATCCTGAACCTGGTTCTGCATTTACACCTGCTCCTTCGGTACTATGTGAAAAGGTATGATTTGCCCCCATTTGATGCCCGATTTCATGGGCTACATAATCGATGTCAAAATTATCTCCTTCTGGAATTCCATCTGCTGGGGAGGTAATTCCGGATCCTTTGTTTTTATCTGAGGTAGATGCTGAATCGTCTACACATACACATCCAATACATCCTGCGTTTCCTCCTCCTCCTGAAGCTCCAAACATATGACCTATATCATAGGCAGCATTTCCAATGGTGGTTGTTAATGTATTTTGCAATTCTACATTCCAAGCACTTAAAGATCCTGAATAAGGATCTGTATTTGAATCTGTATAAATTAATTCTGGAAAATTTTGTACTTCAAAAGTAACAGACATGTCAGCTTCAAAAACGGCATTTACTCGGGTCATTGTTGCGTTTATTGCTGCCAAAGCACCTGCAACGGTTCCGCCGTGGTAAGCCGTGTATTCTCCATTTACGGACATTGCTAAACGAAACTTACGGAGTATTTGATCGTCGGCATCCCTTTGTGTTACATTACTTAAACCGGCATCTTTTACCAATTCATCTGCTGTAGCACAAATAAAATCTTCTTTAGGCAAGTTGGTTTTAGAAAGTCTGTTGTAAACAATATAGTTTTCAACATCACCTTTTAAAGGTTGCATATAAACAGTTGGTTGATCTCGGTAAGAAATCATGGTTTGTACTCCTTTTGGAGACACACTCATTCTTACAACTGCTCCTGAATTGTTTGTACTAAAACCTATGTAAGATTTTATTGCTGGATATTGTGCGGACAAACTCGCTGAAAAAACGGGTGCTTCTATAATTCTAAAAACGTGTAATGCGCCTTTATCATTGGGAAGACTAATGAGTGTATTTGAAGATCTAGCAGTAATGCTTCTTAAAGGTGCGTTTTCCAATTGTTTTTGGAAAGCTTCGAAATTTAATGCAAGTACTACTGAATTATTGGTGTCTAATTTTTCGGTTGAATGTCCTTGAAACTCTCCCTTTTGAATTGTCGTTTTCCAAAGTTTTGATTGAGAGTTCACTCCGACAAAAAACAAAAGAGCTAAAATAGTTATACCGTTTTGTATTTTTAATTTCATTATTTGAGTTTTTAATTGATTGAAAATCAGGGTAAACCAAAGTGGTTGACAAATTGGTTTACCAAATATAATGTTAAAATTTTATAAACCACAAAAATCTATACTATTAGTTTTAAAATTACTTTTTTTTCAATTAAAACACGAAAGAAATAATGATCTTGTGATTAAAAATTTGAAATGTAATTTCAAAAACAGACTCGCTAGAAAACTCTTTCAAAAGGTAGTTTAATAGGCTTGAAAATACAAACAAATATTTATCTTTGCCTTGTGATTATGAACAAAAAAGTGACCGTCAAAGATTTAAAGTCAAAAGACTATAAAGAAACTTGGGAATACCAATCTGAGTTGCTTCAAGAAATTGTAGCTCTTAAAATTGGGAATCGCCGTAATGACTTAAACAAGATAACACCAAATTACTTTCTATTCGTAGAACATCCGCACGTGTATACCCTAGGTAAAAGCGGTGATCTAAGTAATTTACTACTGAACGAACAACAACTAGAAGAAAAAGGAGCTACTTTTTATAAGATCAATCGCGGTGGCGACATTACCTACCACGGACCTGGCCAAATTGTAGGTTATCCTATTTTAGATTTGGAAAATTTTTTCACAGACATTCACAAATATCTTCGACTATTAGAAGAAGCGATTATTTTAACAATTGCAGAATACGGTTTAGAAGGTGTTCGAAGTGACGGTGAAACAGGTGTTTGGCTTGGTGTAGGCACACCTTTTGCGCGTAAAATATGTGCCTTAGGAATCCGTTCTTCAAGATGGGTCACCATGCATGGTTTTGCGCTGAATGTAAATGTAAACTTGGGCTATTTTGACAATATAATTCCTTGTGGTATTAAAGGCAAAGCGGTGACTTCTATGGAGGTTGAGTTAGGTAAAAAAATTGACGAAGAGGCTGTAAAAGAGAAAATCTTAAAACACTTCAAAACACTTTTTGAAGTAGATGAACTCATCGTTTGTTAAAAATTCTAAATTGCTGTGGAAGCACAAAAAATTACTTCTCCTCGTTGAAATACACTTTATAATATTTCATTTTTTTCTCTTCATCATACCCTCTTTCTAGGTATTCTGAAGCAGCTTCAGGTGCGTCTACATCTAACTTGATATTTATGTTTGTGTCTAACTTAATTTCGGTTTTAAGTTTGGCTTTTTCCTTTTTGAGAACAACTCCAGAAACATCAAAATTATTTCGAATTAGCACATCATTTAATGTTTCATAATGTTTTTTATAATCATCAAATAATTCTTTGTGTTTGTCTTCTTCAAAAACTTCGTCTTTAAATGTAGCATAATCTACCGCTTCATTCTCTTTAAAATAATCAACAGTACTTGCTAAGAAGTTTCCTTGTTCTTTCATACCTAACTCTGGCTTGATAACTTCTTCGGAAAACTCTTTGCACAACTCTAAATAATTCTGAGTATGAGAGTTGTTGTCATCTGCTAGTTTTACACTTAAAAAATTTTTGATCCAGTATTGTGCATCATAATTATTGTTATCTACAGACAAAACAATCGTTCCTTCTGTATCTGAAGTGTTTAAAATCAAACAGCCTTTGTCAATTTTTTTTGTTGAAATTCCTTTTTGAACAACCACATCAAAACTTTTATTATCGTCTAGGTAGGATTGAAAGAAATCGACTTTATTCTCAATTTTAAAAACACCTATGGCTTCTGTTAATACATCTTTGTATTCAATTCCTTCAATAAAGACAATCAATACATCTCCTGTTTTAATTTGAGCAGAATTGGATTGCTCGTATAAGTGATTTACAATGTTTTTTGAATACTCGATAAAGGAACCTTCTTCTTTAAATACTTCTGAAACATAATTGTTTAATTCATTTAAACGAACATCTGCGTGATGTGAAAAACGGTAACTTTGTGTTAAACTGCCATACGGTTTCAATAAAAAACTTTTCATCAAGTCATAACCTTCTTGGTCAAAACGAATTAAATCTTCCGAGAAAACATTGTGTCCACTGTTAAATTTATTGGCAACTTTATGAAGGATGCATTTGGTAATTTCTGCACGTGTCTTTTTAATCATCTAATATAAATTGAGAACGTAAAAATAGAAAAAAGTTTGGGTTTGATTTCAATATCAATGAGGAATCTGAAAAAATATCTTCTATCCGTATTTTACAGATTTATTCAAATCAAAAACCCCGAAAAAAGAGCTTACACTTTTAATTTTAATTGTTCTGGCAGTAATCGAAATGTCTTTCTGTGATAATCGGTTGCACCAAATTCTCTAATGGCAGCTCTATGTTCCTTGGTAGGATATCCTTTGTTCTTTGCCCAATTGTACATTGGTAGTTTTGCATGAATACTCTGCATGTATTCATCTCTATAGGTCTTCGCTAGTACAGAAGCGGCTGCAATACTTAAATATTTCGCATCTCCTTTTACAATGGTTTCATGTGGAATTTCGTTGTATTTTCTAAACTTATTTCCGTCTACAATAATATACTCAGGGCGAATTTTAAGTGCATCTACTGAACGATGCATTGCAGTAATCGAAGCTTGTAGAATATTAATTTCATCAATCTCGTCTTGCCAAACAAAGGAAACTCCAAAAGCCAATGCGTTTGCTTCTATTATGGGTCTTAATTCATCTCGCTTTTTTTCTGACAACTGTTTTGAGTCCGTTAAAAAAGGATGTGTAAAATCTTTAGGCAAAATGACAGCAGCAGCAACAACAGGTCCAGACAAGCAACCTCTACCCGCTTCGTCTGTTCCGGCTTCTAAAGAAAAACCGCTATAATTTAGTTTTAGCATCTTACAAAGAAAAGAAAACTTTTTCTTATAAATTCTGCTTCTCTAATCTAGTTGCACATAAAAAATACAGATCAAGTGTATTCTTAAAATGCAAAAAAGGGAGGAGTGCTTCTGAAAATTAACAGTTTGTATTGAAATTATAAATGTAAATTATCATTTTATTATTTTACATTTGCTGCTGCAGAAGAACACTATGATGAAACCCGCTAAATTCCTTTTATTTTTATTTTTGCTATCTAGCATTCATAGTTTTTCACAAAAAAAACTAGGGATGGGAACAAGAGCTAAAAAAGAAAAATATTCTTTTAATAGCGATGGTACCATAGATTCTTTAAATAATTCAGGAAGTGTAAAGGTCACATTATCTGCTAAAACGAAATATACAGATTACAAAATTTTCTCTTTCAAAAAGGACACTACTTATATTGACACGACGTTAACCATTCAAAAAGAATACAGATTCAATTTTTTGAGAAAAGATAATTTTGAACTTTTGGGCTTTCATAACCAAGGGCAGACTTTTAATAACTTGGGGTACAGTTTTGATGCCATTTCTAACTTACCCGATATTGGTTTTAGAGGAAAACAATTTAATTATCTAAATGTAGAGGATGTCAAATATTATGAAGTACCCACGCCTACCTCAGAAATCATGTACCGAACAGGCTTGCAACAAGGACAGGTTTTAGAATCTCTCTTTTCCTTAAATTTCTCAAAAAGATTCAACATATCATTTACGTATGAAGGTATTCGTTCGTTAGGTGCTTACAGACAGGCATTGGCAAGTAATGGAAATTTTAGAACTTCGTTTCATTACATTACAAAAAACAACCGATATGCGCTAAGAGGACATATTGCTTCACAAGATATTTTAAATCAAGAAAGTGGTGGATTAACAGATACGGCACTAAATTCTTTCATTGAAAATGATATAAATTTTAGTGACAGAGGGCGATTAGATGTTCGTTTAAACAACTCTGAAAGTCTTTTGGAAGGAACGCGTTTTTACCTTGAACATGATTTTAAATTGTTTTCTAAAAAAGATTCTACTTCCAGCAAAGACTTTAGCAATTTAAAAATTGGACATATTTTAAATAGTGAAACAAAGACCTACGATTTTATTCAGGGAGATAGAACGACTGCTGTTTTTGGTGAAATAAATGCAACAGACGCAAACGATGAAGGTGTGGAAAGTAACCTGGCTAACAATCAGTTTTTTTTAGAATTTAATTCTAAATATGTTTTAGGGAAGTTTAAAATAAAAACGGACATCACTAGTTTTTATTACAAATACGACACCATCTTGAACACCAATAGCAACATTTCTAACACGGAATTGTCTGGGAGTGCCGTTTCTTTTGGTGCTGATTGGAAAGCGAAAATTAAAAATTTTCAGTTGAATGCAGATGCATCCCTTACACCGGGAAGTTCTCTTTTATCTGGAAGCTATTTAAAAGGAGAAGCTATCTACAAAAAAGACAGTGTATTCTCTGTAAGAGCAAATTTATTACTTAGTTCTAAGCTACCAAACTTCAACTACCTATTACATCAAAGTGTTTATGATGCATATAATTGGGAACGTAATTTTAGCAACGTAAAAACGCGAGATTTAGGTTTTGAATTGGAATCGAAATGGGTGAATGGTTCTTTGCATGTTACCCATATTGACAACTATACTTACTTTGATGAGAACAATGCACCGCAACAATTTGAAGAAAATGTTACCTATTTAAAAGCCAAAGTATCCAAAGAATTTACCTATCGGAAATTTGCGCTCAACAACACCCTAATGTATCAAAAAGTAAGTGCGGGAAGCTCGGTCTTTAGGGTGCCTGAATTTGTAACAAGAAATACACTTTATTACTCCGATTATTGGTTTAAAAAGAAAGCTATGCAGGTGCAAATTGGTGCTACTTTTAAATACTTCACAACATACAACGCCAATGCTTACAATCCATTATTGGGAGAATTTACATTGCAAAATGATACAAAAATTGGCTTTCCAACCGTCGATTTTTTCTTTAATGCGCAAGTAAGAAGAACGCGTTTATTTTTTAAGATTGACAATGTGTTGTCTTCTTTAGGAGATCGAAATTACTTTTCTGCACCCAATTATCCGTACAGAGATTTCACCATCCGGTTTGGACTGGTTTGGAATTGGTTTATATAGAAACATAGTGCACTAAATGATCTTGTCCTTATTGAAAAAATTAAGTTTATGGAATTAATCTTACTTTTAATTATTCCTGTTTTTTTATGGGTTTTCAGCCTTGTTCTTTTGTCAATATGGACTCATTTCTTACGATTTATTATTTGGAATATAATTCTCATACTATTCTATTTTTGTACTGAAATTTATCTAGGGAACTATATTTGGGGGCATGATCCATATGGAATCGGTACATTTTTCAGATTGGCTTTCTGCCTAATAACACATACGGTAATTGGCTTTCTTTTTGCTTTGTACAGAAACTATAAATTAAGAAACAATGAAACATCAACTTAAAAATAACTGGAAGCTTTTTTTAATTGCAAGTTTCACTTTGGGCCTTGCGCCTTTTAATCCACCACATATTGTTGGGAAGATCCATTGGCTTTTAGGAGGAAATGCTTTTTCTGGAGAAAACGCAATGCAAGCACAAGATTGGTTGGATGTTTTTTTACATGGAACTCCATGGGTGTTATTGCTGATTTCAACTGTGTTGAATCTTCTTAAAAAGAAATAATTCCCTGTTTTAAGAAAGTCTCAACTCCATTGCTGGTAAAAATCTACCTGCAATCGAGCTTTGTTTTTGGCTGATAACTTTAAATCCGTATTTCTTATAAAACCCTGCGGCATTGGGATCTGATAGCACTTTTAAAAAAGTGTAATTGTTTTTAAGACTGTATTCAATTACATGGACTACTAATTGTTTCCCAATGCCTTGTTTGATAAATTGTGGTGCAACAAATAAAAATGCTAGAGAAGCGCTGTGAGGTTGTGTGTTTTCTAAAATATAGAAACCCGCAATTTCAGTATCAATGAGGTATTTATGAATTACGCTATGCTCAAACATATTTGGAGTAATGGTCAACTCCTCTTTCCAACTTTCAATTTGTACTGCTGGATAGCCCCAGTATGCTTTCGATTGTAAAGCAATCTCTGTAAGTTTTTTTGCATCTAAAGGTTGTGCAGCAATAATCATTTTTACTTCTTTACCAACTGTCTTATTTTTATGCTAAATGCTGCAAATATCAAGGTCGTTATTGGACTTAAATAATTAAAGATAGCATAGATGAAATATTCTCCAACACCTACTCCTAATACTCCAGATTGATAAGCTCCACAAGTATTCCACGGAATTAAAACAGACGTTACCGTTCCAGAATCTTCTAAAGTTCTACTTAAGTTTTCTGGGGCTAACCCTTTGTCTTCATAGGCTTTTTTGAACATTTTACCTGGTATTACAATGGCTAAATATTGATCTGATGCAATTGCATTTAAACCAAAACAACTTAAAACCGTACTTCCAAACAATCCAAAAACAGAGGTTGCTACAGACAATAAACTCTTAGTTATTTTTGCCAATGCACCAATGGCATCCATAATACCTCCAAAAACCATGGCACAGATAATTAATAGAATGGTCCATATCATTCCCAAGATTCCACCAGAACTAAATAATTCAGTTAATGTATCATTGTCTGTCTTAATTTCTACATCTGTCCAAACGGAAGTCATAATGGATTTAAAGTTAGAATCTGACAAACTACTAAGTACATCACCTTGAAAAATAAATGCAAAAATGGCGGCTAAGAAAACGCCGATTCCTAAAGCAATTAATGGTTTTGTTTTCATTAAAATCATTCCAATTACAGCACCTGGAACTAAAAACAACCATGGTGAAATGTAAAATGTATTATCAATAGAAGCTAACAGACTACTAATGTCTGCACTCCCTGCTGTATCTATAGTAGCACTTAAAACAGCAAAAACAATAAGGGTTACTATAATAGTTGGCACTGTAGTATAGGCCATGTATTTAATGTGAGTAAACAAATCAGTTCCTGCCATAGCGGGCGCTAAATTGGTAGTATCGGAAAGAGGTGACATTTTATCTCCAAAATAAGCACCGGAAATAACGGCTCCTGCAATCATTCCTGTAGGAATTCCTAATGCACTTCCAATACCCACCAAAGCAATACCAACCGTGGCAGAGGTTGTCCAAGAACTCCCTGTTGCAATGGATATAATTGCTGCAATAATCACAGAAGCAGGTAAAAATATCTCTGGGCTTAGTACTTGTAAACCATAATACACCATTGCGGGGATAATACCACTTACTAACCATGTACCGGCCAAAGCTCCTACTAAAAACAAAATTGTAATGGGAACAAAAACACTTTTCCAATTTTCCCAAACTTCAGCAACCATTGTTCCGAAAGAAACCTTGTTTCTAAAACCAACCAATGCCGTTATAAAGCCTCCAATTAAAAGTATGTATTGATTTGAATAACCGCCAAACCATTCACCATCTTCAACAAAAATATTATACGCCAACAAACACATTAGAATGACAACGGGAATTAAAGACTCTAAAAGACTTAATTCTTTATTATCTATGATTTTTTGGTCTTCAATGATGATTTCTGACAGTTTTTTTTCTTTTTGCATTCTAAAAAAAATTTTGTTCTGTAATGTTACGATTTTACACCATTATATGCAAATGAAATTCGTTGCTTACATTTGCAGTTATGGATTCGTTAACTCAAATAGTTTTAGGTGCCGCTTGTGGCCAAATGGTACTCGGTAAAAAAATTGGAAATAAGGCGCTTTTATTTGGGGCTATTGGAGGAACAATCCCAGATTTAGATGTTTTTATTGGGCGTTTTTTGTACAGTAATGAAATTCAAGCCATGGCTTTTCATCGCGGATTTATGCACTCTATTTTGTTTGCAGTCTTAGGGGCTTTCTTTTTTGGCTGGATTACTTTTAAAGCGTACAGTTCAGGAAAAAGAAAGGAAACTACCACTCAAAAGGATTGGATGTGGCTTTTCTTTTGGGCAATTTTCACGCACCCAATTTTAGATTGCTTTACGCCTTATGGCACACAATTATTTGCCCCATTTTCCGATTACCGGGTTGCTTTTAATAACATTTCTGTTGCCGATCCTTTATATACGCTCCCTTTCTTAATTTGTCTCATTGTGGTTTTGTGCTTTAAAAGAAAGAATCCAAAAAAAATGAAATGGACAAAAGCGGGAATTTATATCAGTTCTTTTTACATGTTGTTTACCGTCGGAAATAAATTATACATGGATACTGTCTTTAAAAAATCTTTTGAGAAAGCAGGTATTTCCATGGATCGATTTTCAGCGCAACCCACTATTTTAAACAATATATTGTGGTATGCAGTCGCAGAAACCGAAACCCAATATCATTTGACTTTTTATTCTTTATTGGATCAGAAGTCATTTTCAGAAAAAATTATAAGCGTTGATAAAAATCATGCACTAATTGATATGAGTGATGAAAATTTACACACCTTGACTTGGTTTAGTAATGGGTATTTTAATCTTTCTAAAAGAGCAGAAACTGGCACTTATAAATATTTAGACTTGCGATACCCGATGTTAAACCCTGAAGATGAGAATAGCTCGGTTTTTAACTTCACTATTTCCCGAAAAAATAACGAATGGGATATTTTACCTTTTCAAGGAAAGGCGCCTACTAAAAAGGATTTGGCCGTTTTTGTGGAACGAATTCGAGGGATCTAACTTGCAATTGGCTTCGACAAGCTCAGCCTGACATTTGTTAAGCTCATCCATACATTCGACAAGCTCAGCTTGAAATTCATTAAAGTCTCTAAATTTAACACTATTTGTAGCCTTAAAACTAATTTAAGAAACTACAAGACTCCTACTTCCTCCGTACAGGTTTTCATCATTCTATACGTTCTTTCAATATCATTGTCCAAACCAATTGAGAATCGAATCAAACCCGGTGAAAGTCCCATTTCATTCTGCTCGTCTTCAGGTATTTCTGAGGATGTTGAAGTTCCTGATGCGCTAAAAAGTGTTTTATAAAAACCTAAACTCACCGCCAAATACCCTACATTTTTTGCTTGCATCAATTCCATTAACGCATTTGCTTTCTCAAGCGAACCAGCACCAATCGTTAACATTCCACCAAAACCAAACTCTTCATTCATCATGGATTTAAACACCATATGAGATGGATGTGATACCAATCCTGGATAGACTGTTTTAATGCCTAAATTTTCAAATTTTTCAGCTAAAAAAGAGGCATTCTTACTGTGTTGTTTCATTCTAAGATGCAGCGTTCTCATATTTTTTAAAATAGACGCAGAGCGCAAGCTATCCACAGAAGCGCCTAACAACATACTCGCACCATCAATAACACTTTTAAGTGAATTGATAAAGTCTGTCGAACCACAAACAACGCCACCCATAGTGTCTGAAGACCCATTAATGAATTTTGTCAAACTATGAATTACAATATCTGCACCCAATTTTGCTGGAGAAATCGATAATGGAGAAAAGGTGTTGTCTACCACGAGTTTTAAACTGTGTTTTTTTGCCAAAACAGCCAAACTTTTAATATCTGCAACTTCTAATAATGGATTACTTACAGATTCGCAATACAAAACTTTGGTATTTGTTGTAATTGCAGCTTCTACCATTGCTAATTTTGTAATGTCTACAAAGGTGGTTTCAATCTGCATTCTTGGTGTGAAATTTTTCAAAAACGCATAGGTTCCCCCATAAATTGTTCTACTTGAAACAATATGATCTCCTGCACCACACAATTGTAATAGCGTTGGCGTAATGGCTCCCATGCCAGAACCTGCAACGTTTGCGGCGGCGGTTCCTTCCATTGCAGCCAAAGCTTCTCCTAAATAGTTATTACTAGGGGTAGAATGCCTTGAATACAAATAGCATCCATCAGTATTTCCATCAAAGGTATCAGCCATTGTTTTTGCCGTCAGAAAAGTGTACGTTGAAGAATCTGAAATGGAGGGATTGACCCCCCCATTTTCTCCGAAATATTGTAAATCTTGAATTTTATCTGCTGGATTGAATTTCATAATTGTAGTTTTTTACAATACAAACTGACAACTTTTTAGAAAAAAAAAAACCAACACATTAATAAATATATAGATTAAATATAGATATTTTAGAAAATTTTCATGCTAGATTCAATTGATAAAAAACTCCTTAACAGCTTACAAAACAACAGCAAACAAACGACTAAACAACTGTCTATACAACTAAACCTATCGATAACGGCAATCTATGAACGCATCAAAAAATTGGAGCATCAAAAGGTAATTCAGAAGTATGTTGCAATTGTAAATAAAAATAAAATTGAAAAAGCCTTTTTGGTTTTTTGTCATGTAAAACTCGTGCAACATTCCAAAGAATATGTGACTATTTTTGAGCGTGAAATTTTAAAACTAGAAGAGGTTTCTGAGTGTTTTCATGTCAGTGGAGATTATGATTATATTCTTAAAATTTATATAAAAGACATGGACGCATACAGAGAATTTATGGTGACCAAACTAACCGCTATTAAATATATAGGCAGTACCCATAGTTCTTTTGCAATAGAGCAAGTAAAAAACACAACAACTATTCAACTGTAAAACCATAAAGTAGCCGGCAATTGAAAGATATTTCTTATAATTGAAATATTTTTTTTCGAATTTCACTTAATAAAAACAAAAAAACTAATAAATAATTCATGAAAAAACCCAAAACTTTCGTTTTGGGTTTTCAAAATACACTGATTTTTTTTCTATTTTGTTGCGTGAGATCCATCACAATACCCATCTGGGTCTGAAGTATTTCCACACCCGCAAGTAGGTCTATCTGCTTTAATTGATTTCATATTTTCTCTTTTTTTAAAATTTATATTAAGCTTTCGTAACTACACTAAAAGACATTTCCATTAAATCATTAATGAACTTATCTTTTAAGGCGGCATCTAATTTTTTAGAAGCATACACAACACCAAAATCAGTTCTATCAATGGTGAACGTTTCACTTTTAAAAGTTGTGATCCCTTCGACTGTAGCAATTGTTGCTGGAATAGTAATGCTTTTCGTTGTGTTTTTTATTGTAAGGTTTCCTGTAACGGCTAATTTTCCTTCGATATCTACTACTGAAGTAATGACAAATTTTGCTGTTGGAGCTACTGCAACATCAAAGAAATCTGAAGCCTTTAAATGCCCTTCTATTTTTGCTGCACCATTAGTACCCGCCATGTCTGTATTGGTAATTGTATTCATATCAACAACAAAAGTCCCTTGTGTTAAGATACCGTTTTCAATTAACAAACCACCACTTTTCAATGCAACGGTTCCGTTGTGAGAACCTGTCGGCTTACTCCCCTTCCAATTTAAAATAGATACAGTAGTATCTACATTGTTCAAATCTGTGGCATTTACAGGAACAACTACGGCTTCTTTTATTGCTGTTTTTTCTTTTTTCTCTCCAATACATGATGCAAATACAGTTGCTGTAATCGCTACTAATAGAATTATTTTTTTCATCTTTATTTATTAAATTATTTAGTTAAAATAAGTTTATGAAGCAAACATACAATTTATTTAGTTTCCATGGGAAATAAATTTTATTATTTTTATTTGAAATTCATATTTTGTCCTTAGAATCAATTATAATAGTGACGGGGCCGTCGTTTAATAGGCTCACTTTCATATCGGCACCAAAAACACCTGTTTGTACTTTCTTGCCAATTGTTAAAGATAAGGTTGTAATAAAGTTCTCATAAATTGGAATGGCAATATCCGGTTTTGCTGCTTTGATATAACTGGGTCTGTTGCCTTTTTTAGTTGTAGCGTGAAGTGTAAATTGACTCACCACAAGTACCTGTCCGTCACTATCAATTAATGAGTTGTTCATCACATGATCTGCATCATTAAAAATACGGAGATTACTGATTTTTCGAACCAACCAATCGATGTCTTCTTGGGTATCATCTGCAACAATGCCAACGAATAATAAAAGTCCATGTTGAATGGAGGCTATTTGTCGGTCGTTAATTACAACGCTTGCTTTTGAGACTCTCTGAAGGACAACTTTCATCGTTTGCTAATTATCTTCTTCGTCCCAGATATCGGTTCTGTAGTGTTCCGATTCTTCTTCTCCTTCTAAAATTTGAAGGTAACTTCGATAACGAGACCACGAAACTTCTTCAGCTTCCAATGCTTCTTTTACGGCACATTGTGGCTCTTTTACATGAATACAATTATTGAATTTACAGTCTTGCTTTAAAGCAAAAAACTCAGGAAAATAATCTCCCAATTCATATTTATCAATATCAACAACTCCAAAACCTTTAATTCCAGGTGTGTCAATAATTCTTGCATCAAAACTTAAATCGAACATTTCTGCAAACGTAGTGGTGTGTTTTCCTTGGCTATGCTGGTCAGAAATTTCTTTCGTTTTTAAATCTAAAGTAGGTTCTATGGTATTTACTAATGTTGTTTTTCCAACTCCAGAATGCCCAACAAACATGGATGTTTTACCCAACATTAGTTCTTTAATTTTGGAAACATTTTTGTTTTGAGTTGCAGAAACTTCTTCACATTGATATCCAATTTTTTCGTAAATATCTTTTAAGTATAGGATCTCAGCACGTTCTTCAAGCGCATACGAATCTATCTTATTAAAAATCAAAAGAACATCAATACTATAGGCTCTTGCAGACACTAAAAAACGATCTATAAATGCGGAAAAGGTTGGAGGATTGTTGATGGTAATTAACAAGAAAACCTGATCAATATTTGAAGCAATAATATGCGTTTGTTTTGACAGGTTGACCGATTTACGAACGATAAAATTATCGCGTTCAAAAATCGTTTTAATCACACCAGTTTCATCATCTCCTTTTTGCTCAACATCAAATTCAACTTTATCTCCAACAGCAATTGGATTGGTGCTTTTAATATTTTGAATTCTAAATTTCCCCTTCATTCTACACTTATAAAATTTGCCAATATCAGACTTTACTTGATACCAACTTCCGGTAGATTTGTATACGATTCCTGTCATTATTACAAAGATGAGAATAAAATACGAATTGGGAATACAAATGAGAATTTGAGTTAAAAAAAAGACGTTTCAGGTTTTTAATACCTGAAACGTCTATATCATTTAAACCAGAAAAAAAGTGCCTGTTAACTGACTCGTTTAATCAATTATCCTTTGATGATCTTTTCTTGATGATTGATGGATTCTTGATGAATTGCTTTGAACATTTTTAAAACAAATTCCTCACTCAATCCTTTGCTTTCACCTTCTAAAATCATATTTCCTAAAATTTCGTTCCAACGTTTTGATTGTAAAACCGCAACATTTTTTTCTTTTTTAAGCGCTCCTATTTCATCGGCAACTTTCATACGTTTTCCTAGTAAATCGACTAGCTGACTGTCTACAACGTTAATTTGCGCACGCAAGTTGTCTAAAGAAGATTTATATTCAGCTTCTGTATTGGTTTCTTTTCTGATCTTCAAATCTTGCATAATTTGCTTTAATGAATCTGGCGTTACTTGCTGTGCAGCATCACTCCAAGCATTATCTGGATCTGTATGTGTTTCGATCATAAGCCCATCTAAATTTAAATCTAGTGCTGTTTGTGAAACATCAAAAATCATATCTCTGTTTCCAGTAATATGAGAAGGATCGCAAATTAATGGTAAGTCTGGAAATCTATTTTGAAATTCAATCGCGATTTGCCATTCTGGAATGTTTCTATATTTTGTTTTCTCATAGGTAGAAAACCCTCTATGAATTGCACCTAAATTTTTAATTCCTGCCGTATACAATCTTTCAATTCCACCGAGCCATAAAGCTAAATCTGGATTTACTGGATTTTTTACCAATACAATTTTATCCGTTCCTTGCAAAGCATCTGCAATTTCTTGCATGATAAAAGGCGATACTGTAGAACGTGCTCCGATCCACAATAAATCGACATCATTTTCAATAGCCAACTTTACATGCGCTGCATTAGCAACCTCTGTACAGGTTTTCATACCTGTCTCTTCTTTTACTTTTTTAAGCCATCGCAAACCAATTTCTCCAACACCTTCAAACATTCCGGGTCTTGTTCTTGGCTTCCAAATTCCCGCTCTAAAATAATTTACATCAGAATCTTTTAATTCGTGTGCGATTTTTAAAACCTGTTCTTCGGTTTCTGCACTACAAGGCCCTGCTATTACTAGTGGATGTGCTAAATTCATATCATCCAACCATGTTCTTAATTCTTTTGTATTCTCCATTTTTCTACTTGTTGTGGCTTATTAGTTTATGCCGTTTAAAATTTCCTTTATATAATTTGTGTTCTCCATTTCTTTAAAAATTTCGGAGAAATTATCTTGTTCCATCAACGTCTTAAAATGTTGCAAATTATTGATGTATTCTTCCAACGTTTCAATGACGTTTTCTTTGTTTTGTTTAAAAATCGGTGTCCACATTGCTGGCGAACTTTTTGCCAATCGCACTGTAGATGCAAAACCTGAACCTGCCATATCAAAAATATCGCGTTCATTTTTTTCTTTATTTATTACCGTTTTTCCCAACATAAATGCACTGATGTGGGAAAGGTGCGAAACATACGCAATATGCTTATCATGAGAAACCGCATCCATATAGCGAATACGCATTCCAAGGGCTGAAAAAATGGTTAATGCTTGTTCTTGAAGCTTAAAAGTTGTTTTTTCTACTTCGCAAATAATATTCGTTTTCCCAGCATATAAGCCAGAAATTGCAGCTGTTGGCCCAGATTTTTCTGTTCCGGCTATAGGATGACATGCCAAAAAGTTTCTTCTTTTTGAATGATGCTCAACTGCTTTACAAATTGCCTCTTTTGTGGAACCTGCATCAATAACCAACGCATTTTCAGAAATTTTGTCTAAAATGATTGGTAATAATTTTACGGTTGCATCTACCGGAATTGATACAATTACTAAGTCTGCATTTACGAGGTCGTCTAAAGTTGCTTTTTTATCAATCAACTTTAATGCTAATGCTTTATTTAGTGTTTCCTCTTTTCTACTAATTCCATGAATGATAGCTTCTGAATCGTGCTTTTTAATATCAATGGCAAAACTCCCACCAATTAAACCAATACCGATTATGTATATATTTTTCATATTCTAGCTATTGCTTCTTTAATAATCGCCGATGTCACACACAATGAAAATCGAATATACCCTTCTCCTTGACTCCCGAAAATGGTGCCTGGGGTGATAAAAATATCTTTGTTATATAAAATTGAATCTGTCATTGCTTCTGATGTTTTCCCTTCGGGAATTTTTGCCCAAACAAACAATCCTGTCGCATTTTTGTCATAAGAACAGTTCAATCTATCTGCCAATTGCCAAACCAAATCTCTTCGTTCTTTGTATATTTTATTTTGGGCTAAAAACCAATCATCAGACAATTTTAATGCTGCGATGGCTCCTTTTTGAATTCCGTAAAACATGCCAGAATCCATATTGCTTTTTACTTTTAATATTTGATTGAGATACTGTTCGTTTCCTAAAACCATTCCAACTCGCCAACCTGCCATATTAAAAGTTTTGCTCAAAGAGTTTAATTCTAAAGCAATGTCTTTTGCACCTTCAACTTGTAAAATACTAATCGGTTTTTTATTTAAAATAAAACTATACGGGTTGTCATTAACGATTAAAATTTGATGTTTTTTTCCAAACGCAATCAATTTTTCAAACGTTGCTATTGTTGCGTCTGTACCTGTTGGCATGTGCGGGTAATTGACCCACATTATTTTTACCGCTGATAAATCTTGGTTTTCTAATTCTTCAAAATTTGGTTGCCAATTTGTTGCAGCACTTAAATTATAAAATAAGGGTTCTGCTCCTACTAATTTGGTAACAGAGGTATAGGTTGGATATCCTGGATTTGGAATTAAAACTCGATCTCCTTTATTTAAGAACGCCATCGAAATATGCATAATTCCTTCTTTACTGCCCATTAAAGGCAATACTTCTGTTTCTGGATTGGTGTCCACTCCAAACTTCTCAGAATAAAAACCTGAAATGGCACTTCTTAATGCTGGCAATCCTTGATACGATTGATATTTGTGCGCAGTAGCATCTTGCAAGCTGTTTTGAATGGCTTCAAGTACGGTGCTAGGGGGTTGCAAATCTGGACTCCCAATTCCCATATTAATAATTGGTTTTCCTGCTGCAAGCAATTCGCGCACTTCTCTTAATTTTTTAGAGAAATAATATTCTTTTACCGTGTCTAATCTTTTCGCTGGCTGTATCATTCTCTACCGCTTTTGTACGTTCCTAAAACTTTAAATTCTTCTGCCATTATGGTAATAATCGCAATGGCTTTCTCATAATTTTGTAAGGCGTCAAAAGTAACATCTACAAAGAATGCATATTTCCATGGGGTCTCGATAACTGGAAGTGATTGAATTTTTGTCAAACTCATTTTATAGTCACTCAACACATTTAAGATTTCTGCCAAACTTCCTCTTTTATGATCTAGTTGAAATTTTATAGTGGCTTTATTAACTTCCTTGTTTTTTATTGCAGATGGCTTCGTTTGTACAATTACAAAACGAGTTGCATTCTCTTTTATGGTTTGAATTTCATCTTCAATTACTTTTAATCCATAAATATCAGCAGCAATTTTAGGAGCTATTGCAGCCACATTTTTTAATTGTTGCTCTGAAATTCTTTTGGCTACATCTGCAGTATCTAAATCTTCTACTAACTTAATGTTTTTATGATTTCTAAAAAACTCTTTACATTGAAGCAGCGCCATAGGGTGCGATAACACTTCGTGTATATCACTTAAATTTTGATTTTCTAAACCCATTAAGTGATGGTGAATGTTTAAATAATATTCGCCAACGATATGTAAGTTGTGTCTATCAATCAAAGCATAGTTAGGTATAATAGAACCCGCAATGGTGTTTTCTAAGGCCATGATACCAATATCACTTTTCCCTTCTATAAGTGCATCTACCAAACTATCAAAAGACAAACATTCTTCGAGAGAAATGGGTGTTTCAAAATAGTCTTCCGCCACAATGTGGTGGTTCGATCCTTTAATTCCTTGTATGGCTACCTTCATTTTTTAGTCATAAAAAAAAGCCTCGATAGATTCGAGACTTTTTATATATTTTGTTTCACAATACACAATAGCGTCTCAACTTTTATTAAAATAAAAGTAAAAATAGAAACGTGTCCAAATGTATTGTAAGTTCATTCTGTTATTGTTATAATTCAAATGTATGTATTAAATCGAGATAAAAAAACAAATGCAATGGAATTTTAAAAAAATTAGTAAATTCTTAAAATATGTATTGAAAAATTATTGATCCCTCTTTTTTATTTCAAGATATGTGCTCAATTGTTTAACTTCATTTTAAAAGAAAAAAATATTTAAAAAAATGTGTTTTAAAAGGGCGCTTTAAATACTTACTTAAAACAGCGGAAATACTTAAAAATAGGTAAAATTAAAAAAACCTGACAATCTTTTAACTGTCAGGTTTTTTTTGGTTTACAGGATCCCTTTAAAGACAAGGATTTACAAAACGAAGTTCAGTTATGCGCTCCTAGCAAATCAATACTAGCCCACCTCAGCATTCTTATTAATATCATCAATGATTTTGACTACTTTGCTTACGTCAGCAACATTGTCAAAAACACCACTAAGTCCTTGATCATTTAAATCTGTAAATGGAGACTCGAACAACATCATTTTGTTAATGGTTCCATTTTTAGATAAATAAGAAATAATGGTTTTTACAAAAGTCATCTGGTCTGCTCTTAGATGGTCAACTTGCAAGAAATCTGCAAAAGCCTCATTTAAAGTAGCTTGTTCTAGGCCGGTAATACTTCTAATAAAAGTACCTAAGGGTTTTTTACCAAACTGCGCTACAAACTGTTCTTTTGTTCCTGCGACACTTTCTGTGAAAAGAATTTTTTCCAGTACATCTAGTTCAGATTGTGTGATAGGCGTATTGTGTCTTTAACTCTCCTGTGATCATTTATTTTTTTTTAGACTCTAAAGTGTTAAACTTTTGTTTCATGGTAAGATTACCATGGGTTAGCTTTTTTATCGTTAAATCATCCGCCTTATTGTTCGCTAAGCGTAAATTGTTAACCGAAGACAATAGAGCATCTTTGGTTTTTTGAAGATGTGTCATTGTTTTATCAATTTCCTTTATTGCTTCTCCAAATTGGCGGCTTGCTAAGTCATAATTTCGTGCAAACCCAGTTTTGAAATCGTCTATCTTGTCTTCAAAATTAGTGATGTCTACATTTTGATTTTTCATAATGCTTAACTCCGCCTTATACTCTAAAGATTTCATCCCTGCATTCCGCAACAAGGTAATCATTGGAATGAAAAATTGTGGACGAATTACATACATTTTTTGGTATTTGTACGATACATCTACAATACCGGTATTGTAAAACTCATTATCTGCTTCTAACATAGATACTAACACGGCATATTCACAGCCTTTCGCTTTTCGATCTTTATCTAATTTAGCAAAGAAATCTTCATTTTTCTTTTTAGATGCAGTCTGATCGTTTTCATTTTTCATCTCAAACATAATAGAAATGATCTCGTTATCATTTGTATCAGATTCTTTATAAATATAATCACCTTTCGTTCCGGCAGAAGCATCATTGTCCTTCTCAAAATGTGCTTTTTGAAAAGCGGTTGCTCTTAGCTTATTGAATTCGTTTTCACAATGCAATTCTAAAGTTTCACCAGTCATTTTGGTTGATAGTTTTTGCTTGTAATCTTTTAAGTATTGGATTTCTTCGTCTTTTAATTTAAGTGTTTCATCTTTATGCTCTAACTTATTTTTAAACTGCTCATTTAAAGATTTTTCTAAGAGTTCTCTTTCTGTGTCTTTATTTTTTAAGTCGTTGATAAGTTGATCTCTTTGTTTTTCAACACTATGGACTGCGTTCGAAAGTTCTAGTTTTTTCTCAGTATCTGCATTGGTAAGTTTTGATTGTAAATCAGAAATTTCTTTGTTTTTTTTAGAAACTTCTTCTAATAAATCAGATTTGTTTTTTAATTCTAAAACTTCTATTCTTCGCTGTTTATCATCAATTTCTTTTTGAAGTTGATTTTTTAGACGTTCTTCAGCTAATTCGATTGCTATTTTCTTGTCTTTTTCAGCGCTATCTAGACGATTCGTTAACTCGTCATCAAATTGCTGATCCCTTACCTGCTTTACAATATCTGTATAGACAGAATCATCTACTTTAAAAACTTCTTTACAACTAGGGCACTTTACAGTATTATCTTTCATAATTTTTCTTCTATAATTTTCAAACATCAAAGGTAACTCGCAAATATATACTACTAATGCACGCCTAAAATCGTAATACGTTTTTGAAAATTTTTATTTTGAGGCATTATCGTTCAGTTAACAGTTATTTTTTCACAATTAAGAAAGGAGATTAAGGCAAATTTTAAAGAAGCACTTTTTTTAAACAGTATTAAAAAATGATAATCACCTGTTCTTTTTCCCTACAAACCAAATGTAATAATTCTGTGCAATTAGATTGCACAATTGGAGTCTAAACTTGCAAAGAATTTAAACAAACAAAAAAAATGAAAAATGTATTTTTAGTACTCTTTTGCCTAGTAGCCTTTAGCTGTGAAAAAGAAGAAGATGAAGATTGTAATTGCGGACTCATTCTTTCCGACAGAATTTCCGACTATTCAATTGTAATAAGAAGTAGTTGCAGCGGAAATGAAGAGCGGTTCACGCTTAACGAAGGAGACTGGATAAATGCGCATCCAGGAGATGATTATTGCATCACAAACTCATCTGGATGGTAAAAAAATATAAAACACCAGTTCATTATCACAACACTTACATTCTTGAATGTGTTGTTGTTTTTTAGCCAAAAAGTATCTTAATAACAAAAAATCAACTGTGCAATAAAACTACACAGTTGATTTCTGAAATTGTAAAATAATTAAGAAATTATTAAAACGAAAAAAGCATCTCAAATGAGATGCTTTTTGCGGTCTGGACGGGACTCGAACCCGCGACCTCCTGCGTGACAGGCAGGCATTCTAACCAACTGAACTACCAAACCGTTGCTATTAGCGGGTGCAAATATAAGACACATTTTTAGATATGCAAACAGAAAACTATAATTTTATTTTATTTTTTTTCTACTGATAAGGTATGCTGTCAAAATCTCGTGAAAACCTTTATGAATGTCTACTGGTAAATAGGTTATTTTATATTGTAAACATTTATTTTTCAAGTCATTAAAATACGCCCCCATGAGCGCGGTGTATTTTTCTTGAATATTTTGCGAAAACACATTTATTTCTTCTCCCGTCTCAAGATCTACAAATTTTTTGGGAGAAGTGTCAAAATCGAAGTCAAATTCTGTTTTTCCATCATAGGTATGGAACAAAACCACCTCGTGTTTGTTGTGTTTTAGGTGTCGAAGTGCATCAAATAATTGTTCCTGATCGGTTGTTGACTGAAACATATCCGTAAACAAGAAAATTAAAGAACGCCTGTGGATATTTTCTGCAATTTCGTGTAAATAACGATAGGTCTCTGTAGTTGCAGTAGAAGTTGAAGTTAAAAGACTTTCAAGCTGGTTTAAAATCATTTTCCGATGCCGTTCGCTTCCTTTTTCTGGCGCATAATATTCATAGGTATCTGCATAGATACTTAAACCTACCGCATCTCGTTGTTTCTTTAATATTTCCATTAAAGCAGCAGCGGCTACTGCAGAAAATCCAACTTTATTTAAAGAATCAATCGTTTGTGTTTTAATTTCTGGGTAATGCATGGATGCTGAATTATCTATAATAATATGACATCGCAAATTGGTTTCTTCTTCGTACCGTTTTGTATACAACTTTTCTGTTTTGGCAAACAACTTCCAATCTATATGGCGCGTACTTTCACCCGAATTGTACAATTTATGTTCTGCAAACTCTACCGAAAAACCATGAAAAGGACTTTTGTGCATTCCAGTAATGAAACCTTCGACCACTTGCTTTGCAAGAATATCTAAGTTTTTTATTTCAGAAGCTTGTAGTTCAGATAAATTCATACTACTTTTTTATGTTTTGCGCTCTTGTTAAGTTGTCGGTCGTTTGCAATAGTTTTTTCAATAAAATAGGATTGTAATTTGGGTGCTCCTCTAAAAACATTTGTAAAACGAGTGCAGCTTCATTAGAAGAGTAATTCCCAATAGAACTGGCCAGCCATCCTTTTGGAAAGAAAATATCACCAGTTAATTGTACTTCTTCTAACTTCTCTAAAATAGCGCCCAATTGTTTTATTGACGACTGTTGCCGTAACGGGTGATGCATATTTCCTAGAGCGGCTTGAACCCAAGACTCTTTTTCTCTATTTTCTTTTTCTAATAGCGATTTCATAAAAGAAGCTCTTATCGTTTCATCATTAGAAAGCGAAGGCAACAACCATTTAAAACGTGCTTGTCGATCTTTATTCGAAATAGCAGTGCCTTGTTCTTTTATAATTTCGGACGCTTTTGGGTGTTTATAAATTGCCAGTTTCATTGCCAAAGAGGTGTAGTCGTTTTCGTTAAAAAAGAGATTTTTAATGGCTATCTTTTTAGACCAAATGGCATATAAATTTTCCTTTCCTTTTTCGGAAGTTCCAATTGATTGATACAAACCAAACAAGGTCTTTTTAATATTTTTGGGCAACTCTTTTTTCAACAAATTAAAAAGTTGACTTTCGGTTTTTTGTTGAACCGTTTGTTGCTGTTCTTTCGTGAGAAAAGTCCAATAAATAGTTTGAGCCCTTCCAGACAAATAGTTCAGAATCAATTCGTTTTCTTCAACACGTATTGCATCCAAATACACCAGATAGGTTTCTAAAGGAGCAACAACACCATTGAGCATATTTTCATACAAATTGATAAACTGAGCGCCTCTTGAAACTTCATCGCTAATGTTTTTGTAACTACTTATTTTTGCTTTATAAATAGGGAAAACGCCGTAACCAAAACCATTTGTATTGTACAATACCTGTCCCGGTTTAAAATCTTTTACAGCAGATGAAATGTCAAAAGAGTTGCCCATATTTTTTAGGTTAATGGTTTTCTCGTAGCCTCTTTCATCTTTCAGTTGAATTTTAAAAGACTGTACCCAGGTTTTTTGAGAACCATCTTCTGCTTTTTGATGAATGATAAACTTGGTCACATTTCCTTTTTCATTCAATTCAATCTCCTCTGTAAAAACAGGTCTTCCAGGTGAATTCACCCAAACATCGCTCCAGCTTTTAATATCGCCCGTTGTTTTGTTGTCTAAAATAGTCACCAATTCGCTCCAATCAGCATTTCCGTTTGCATAAGTTTGAATGTATTCTTGAATGCCTTCTTTGAATTTCTCTTCTCCCAATAAATTTTCTAACTGGCGCATCATAATTGGCGCTTTATTGTAAATAATTCTGCCATATAAAGAACCTGCATTTTTTAAATTCCCTAAATATTGACGAATGGCATTAGTGCCCTTTGTTCTGTCTTCTGAATACGCACTTGGATAATGCGACATCATAAAATTTAATTCGTGATTGATTTCTGGAAAAACAGGGTTCATAATCTTATCTGCCATAAAATTGGCAAATACTTCTTTCATCCAAACATCATTGAACCAACGCATGGTCACCAAATCTCCAAACCACATGTGCGAGGTTTCGTGTCCAATCAGTTTTGCGCGACTCAACTTTCTGTTTTGCGTTGCGTTTTTATCTAAAAACAAAGAAGATGCTCGGTATTGAATGGCACCAACATGCTCCATACCCCCATATTGAAAGGGGGGAATGGCTGCAAAATCCATTTTTTGAAACGGAAACTTTACCTGGGTGTACTCCTCTAAAAAATCGATCGATTTTTGATGGATTGAAAAGATTTCATCTACGCTTTCTGTAATTTTTTCTTTGTCGTTTTCTCGGTACAAAAAACGCATGTCAAACGCTCCTGGATTTTTAGTGACTGAGGTAAATTTTCCGGCAACAAAAGAAAACAAATAGGTACTCATTTTATCTGTCTGATTGAAAATATGTTTGGTAAAATCGCCCATATCAGTCGCACTTTCTTCAAAAGCACCACAGAGTACTTTCCATTCTTTTGGAGCTGTTATGGTTAGTTGATAATTTGCTTTTATGTCTGGCTGATCAAAGCAAGGAAATAAAGTACTCGCTCTATCTGGTACTAATAAGGTGTATAAAAACTCTTCATTTCGGTTGAGTGATAATTCGCCTGCATCAAAAGAAATAACAATCGTATTTTTACCTAGAACAAGGTCTTTTTTATCAATAATTAAATGTTCTTTTTGATGATTTATGTCGGTGTTTTTACCATTTACTTTTATAAATTTCAAATGTGCTTTTTCTTCGTTAAAATCTAAAACCAAATGGTTTTTTAGGTCATTCAACATCAACTTTAAAGCTAAAGTAGATGGAATTGGCGCGGTCTTTTCTGCTGGGATATCAAAATCCAAGTGATAGACAACATTTGAGACTTGTTGTTTTCTATAATTGGCCAATTCCAACGAAATTCCTTTTTCAATGTTTAGCTCTGCTTCTTTTACCGAACAAGAGATTAGTAAGAATAACAATATAAAAAGTGGTGAAATATATTTCATTGAAGATGTTCTCTAAGTTCTAAAAATAAAAAAAGGTTTGACGTTAGCCAAACCTTTTCGATATTATAAAAAGTAAACTGTTACTACATGGCAGCATCAATCTTCCCAGTGTATACATTTTTTGGTGCTACACCCACTTGTTTGTCTACAACCTCTCCGTTTTTAAAGACTAAAACAGTTGGAATGTTACGAACGCCGTATTTTGCTGCAAATTCTTGATTCGCATCAACATCTACTTTCCCTACAACTGCTTTCCCTTCATACTCAGTATGAATTTCATCAACTATTGGCCCTACCATTCTACACGGTCCACACCAAGCTGCCCAAAAATCTACCAATACTGGTTTGTCCGATTTTAATACGATTTCTTCAAAATTCGCATCTGTAATTTCTAATGCCATATTCTATATTTTAAATTGTTATTTCAGTTTATTGTCTGACAAAAGTAAGCAAATATTTCACTACTTAACGAGTTGCAAAATTAGTTTTGGCTATTGGTCTATCGAGCCGCTTTATTTCTAAAATAATTTTCACTTTTTTTTTAAAATAATGCGGAAGCAATCTTCTTGACGTTCGAAGATTTCCCCATGGAGTAGTAATGTAAACCTGGCACCCCTGCTTGTTGTAATTCTTTCGATTGCTGAATCGCCCATTCTACACCAACCTGACGTATTTGTGCATTGTCTTTACACCCTTCAACTGCAGCGATTAGTGCTTCTGGTAGGTCGATTTTAAAAACCTGAGGCAACAATTGCAAATGCTTGTGGATTGCAAATGGTTTAATCCCTGGAAGAATCGGCACGTGAATGCCTATTTTTGAAGCAGCCGCTACAAAATCAAAATACTTTTGATTGTCAAAAAACATTTGCGTAACCACATAATCGGCACCCGCATCCACTTTTTCTTTGAGTCGTTTGAGATCCGTTTGCAAAGAAGGTGCTTCCAAATGTTTTTCAGGATAACCAGCAACTCCAATACAGAAGTCAGCGCGATCGTCCACTTCCAAAACATCATGCAAGTACTTTCCAGCGTTTAGATTGCTAATTTGTGTTACCAATTCTTTCGCATACAAATGTCCCCCAGGTGTCGCTTCAAAATATTTTTGATGACTCATAGTATCACCTCTTAACGCCATGACATTATCAATCCCTAAGTATTGACAGTCTACCAATAAATACTCCGTTTCTTCTTTGGTAAAACCACCACACAAAACATGAGGAACCGTATCTGTTTGATATTTGTGTTT
>CATIQU010000022.1 GCA_949519155.1 Polaribacter sp. SA4-10 | reverse complement strand
AGATCTGCAGCAGAGTCGGTACCTTCTTCGATCATTCTTTTTTCTAAAGCGCCTGATTTACCATTAATTAAATTTACTTTAATCCCTGTAGCTTTAGTGAATTTTCCATAAAGCTCAGCATCGGCTTTGTAATGTCTTGCATTAAAAATATTGACTTCATTTGCTGCCGCAAGAACAGTGGTAAATAGAGCTAATAGTAATGTTATGATAGTTATTTTTTTCACTGCTTCCTTTTCTTTACCCATATTATTTGCGAATGAGAATTATTCTCAATGCGAATGATTATCAATCGCATATTTTGTCGCAGATTACAATGGTTTTAATTAAGAATTAAAATATTGGGGGTTTATTTCCAATCACCAATCTTACTAAATAAGAAGTTTCTAAATGCTTGTACTCTCGCAGTGTTTTTTAAAGATTGAGGATAAACGAAATGTGCTTCTGTTATTGGTCCCTCAGATTTTGGTAAAACCTTTATAACGTTTGATGAATTAGAAACTAAATATTCAGGTAAAGCAGCTAAACCAACTCCAGACTCTACTGCTAAGAGTAATCCCATAACACTATTTACTTTCATTATTGTTTTTCTTTTCTTTCCATCATGCATTCCGAGTTTTAAAGCCCAGTCAGGGTTATATACTGGTGACGGAGCTCCTTTTCCAAAAGAAACAAACTTATGTTTATTTAAATCTGCAATAGTTTTTGGCATTCCAAATTTTTCTAAGTATTTGTTTGATCCATAAATATAATACTTAATATCAACTAATTTTTTTTGTATATAATTAAGTTGTTTAGGCCTTCTCATAAAAATTCCTATATCAGCTTGGCGTGTACTTAAATCTAATTCTTTATCATCAAACACTAATTCTATTTCAATTTCAGGATTTAGTCTCATAAACTCCTGAATCCTTGGAGTAAGCCAATGAGTACCAAAACTTCTGACAGTCGTAATTGTTAATTTGCCTGTGGGCTTGTTTTTTTGGTCACCCAAAGATGTTTCTACTTCCTTTAACTTACTAATTACTTCATGAGCTGTTTTAAAAACATACTCTCCATTTTCTGTAAGTGTTAAGCCTCTTGCATGTCTTTCAAACAATTGAACTTTTAAATCCTGTTCTAATGATTGTATTTGTCTACTTATTGCAGACTGACTTAAATTTAGGTTAATTGTAGCATTTGTAAAGCTACCAGCTTCTGCTACAGCATGAAAAATTTTTAATTTATCCCAATCCATTATTTGTTCAAATCAACTATTACTCTTCCAGAAATCTCACCCTTTAAGATTTTTGGATAAGTTTCTAGTAATTCTTCTAAACTCAATGTTAAAATTGAATTTTCTAATAAATCAAAATCAATTAATTTTGAAGCTTCACCCCAAATAAACTCTCTTCTTTTGATACTAGCGTTTGCTGAGTCCATTCCCCAAACTTTTATTCCTCTTAACATGAACGGAAGTAAATTCGTATTAAGCTCGTTACTATTCGCATTGCCACATACAGCAATAATACCATTGGATTTTGTTTGAGCGATTGCATTTGCTAAAATCTTTCCACCTACAGTGTCAACTACTCCATCCCACAAACCTTTATCAATAGGTCTAGGATCTTTGTCAAATTCTGCTCTATTTACAATGTTTTTAGCTCCAAGTGACTTAAGGTAATCTGTCTTAGAATCTTTTCCTGTAACTGCAGTTACTTTGTATCCTAATTTTGTTAAAGCCATGATTGCTACGCTCCCTACTCCTCCAGTAGCACCCGTTACCAATACATCGTTTACTTTTTCACCTAATAAAATACTTTCCCTTGCTTGAATTGCGAAAGCACTCATCAAAGATGTAAAACCAGCAGTTCCTAAGATCATTGCTTGTTTTGTGGATAAGCTATCTGGTTTTTTAACTAAAAAATCTGCATTCACTTTTGCAATCTGTGAATATCCTCCAAAGAAAATTTCACCTACTCTAAAGCCTGTTAAAATAACTTCGTCACCTTCTTTAAATTTTGAATTATCACTTTCTAAAACTTTTCCTGCAAAATCAATTCCAGGTATATGAGGAAATTCTTTTACTAAACGTCCACCATTTTTCAAAATCATGCCATCTTTAAAATTAAGATCTGAATAATCAACTTTTACAGTAACATCACCATGCTTTAAAAAGCTTTTATCTATTGTTTTTATTTCTCTTTTGAAGTTCTCGCCTTCTTGATTAAGGACGATTGCTTTATATTGATCAGACACATTAATCTTTTAACGTAGTGCTTATAAATCGTAAATATCTATTTTGATAACTAAGGTCTTCTTTAAATTGACCTAAATAGTAATTAGTTACAGTTGTTGCTTGTTCTTTTTTAATACCTCTCATGGTCATACACTGGTGAGTTGAATCAATTGTTACAGCAACTCCTTTTGCATCTAAAGACTCCATTAATGTATTAGCAATTTGCATTGTTAGTCTTTCTTGTGTTTGTAATCTTTTTGAGAATACCTCAACCACCCTTGCTAACTTGCTTAAACCCACAACTCTTTCTTTTGGAATATAAGCAACATGAGCCTTACCAATAATTGGGGCCATGTGGTGTTCACAATGACTTTGAACAGAAATATTTTTCTGAACAACCATATCATCATAACCCTCGACATCACCAAATGTTTTTTCTAAAATTTTATTAGCATCTTCTGTGTATCCACCAAAGTATTCTTTAAATGCTTTAACAACTCTCTTTGGAGTTTCTAATAATCCTTCTCTACTAGGGTCTTCACCTATCCAAGTTAAGATTGTTTTAAATGCTTCTTCAGCTTCTTTATCAGAAACTTTTTTAGCATCTAAAATCTTGTTATCTGTTTCTTTAACTAATTTCATATGGCAAGTTTATACAGTAAATTACTATTTTTAAAATATTTAATATATTCATCAGTATGCTACATAATTACTTAGATATGTTTAAAAAAAGAGAAAATATAGCAGAAATTGAAGAGGGAAAACTCCTCTCACCAAAATTTGACAATGATGGGTTAATTCCAGTCATTACAATGTGCTCTAAAACTAAAGATATTCTTATGCATGGCTATATGAATGTTGAAGCTTTTAAAAAAACTATAGAAACTAAGGAAGCTCATTATTTCAGTAGATCTAGGCAGCAGATCTGGCACAAAGGTAAGACCAGTGGTTATACTCAAAAAGTAAAAGAAATCAGAATAGATGATGATCAAGATTCAGTTTGGTTAACTGTTGATATTGGGGATGGTTCTAGCTGCCACGTAGGCTATAGATCTTGCTTTTATAGATCAATACCATTAGGCCCAATTGAAAATGGTAGACAAATAGAAATGAAATTTGAAGAAAAAGAAAAATCGTTTGATCCTGAGGTTGTTTATAAAGGGCAACCCAATCCTACAAAAATTTAAATGAGTGATAAACAAAAAAATGTTCTAGGTGAAGATCTTGAAGAGTGTTCTAACGATCCATTAACAGGATGGCATAGAGATGGTTGTTGTAGCACTGATGAAAATGATCATGGCGTTCATACTGTTTGTGCAAAAGTTACTACTGAGTTTTTAGAGTGGTGTAAAGAAGCTGGTAATGATTTGATAACTCCTCATCCTGAATTTGGATTTCCAGGATTAAAAGCAGGAGATGGTTGGTGCGTTTGTGCTAGTTGGTACGCGAGAGCTGCTGATGCTGGAAAGCCTTGCCCCGTTTATCTAAAAAGAACACATGAAAAAACTTTAAAGCTTGTTTCCATGGAAGTTCTAAAAAAAAATGCTATTGATTTGTCTTAGTAATCCTAAGTTTAAAATCATTTACTTGAAAAACTCAAAATGAACTAATAAGTTTTAAAAATGGAAATTGCTACAAAATTAGCTCCAATCGGTTTGGCTCTTATAATGTTAGGGCTTGGAATGAGTTTAACTATCCGAGACTTCATAAGAGTAGCTAAAATTCCAAAAGATTTTTTGGTTGGCTTTATTTGTCAATTAGTTTTACTACCAATCATAGCACTATCTATAGCTTTACTACTAAACTTGCCTGCAGAACTTGCTGTTGGGTTAATGCTAATTGCATGTGCGCCTGGTGGTGTTACATCAAATGTTCTTACTAAATTTGCTAATGGCGATGTTGCCCTTTCAATAACACTAACTGCAGTTGTTAGTTTGGTTAGTATTATTTCTGTTCCATTCATAATGTTTACATCTATTGATTTTTTTAAAATTGGCATTGTTAAAGAAATATCAATGATTAGTATTGCTTTAAAAATGTTTCTTGTTGTTACAGTTCCAGTGATAATTGGTATGACCTTAAGACATT
>CATIQU010000021.1 GCA_949519155.1 Polaribacter sp. SA4-10 | reverse complement strand
TTGATGTTTTCCCCATCATCTGACGAGCCCGAATCAAAATCATCACAAAAAGAAAGGGGTTGTGCTAAGTTGTTTGCTAATGGAACGGTATCTACTTGTAAAAAGATATTTGCTGTACCCGTACACCCATTATTTGTGTTGTTTATAATTTTGACATAAATCGTTTGATTGTTTGCAAAAGTTGGGTCGTTATTATTTCTATGATTTGCAATTTCATTATTAATATTATTAATGGAAGCAGCTCTGTCGTTTTCTGTTTCATAATAGAAAACATCTAAATCTGGTCTCGAAGCAGCAGGGAAGAAAGCTTTTATTTCATTTTCAGTTTCACTAAAATAAAAAGTAGCAATCCCATCGGTATCATCATTGTTTGCGTTGTCATTTCCATCAATATCAAGGAAATCATCACAAACTGTATAGGTTTTGTCATAGGCTAAATCAGCACTAAAATTAACTGTGATGTCAATTTTTGCAATGCGATAGCAATTTTGATCTGAAATAACACGAACCCATGCTTCCCCAGTTCCAGTAACAGGATACGACTCAATAGTTGCTCCGGTTATTTGAGGAGTTCCAGCAATAGCAGCAGTTTCAGAAGCATAATACTCAAAAGTTTCATTAGTATAATTTGTAGAAATATTGATTCTTGCCAGTTTTAAATTGACGGTCGTATTCAAGTCTGGATTATTGTGACATTGAATTAATTCTGCCGGATTGGTTACAACAGGCAAAGGATCTACAAGTAACTCAAAGGAAGTAAAAGCGCTCCCTGTTGCGTCGTCTGAAATGACGGAGCAATTTAGATTATCAACATTTTCTACACGGACAAATATTGTTTGAGAAATAGTAACAGCATGGTCTATTGTTTTGTTTATAGCATCTGTTGTCGAACTCGTCTGAGCTCCTGATAAAGTGAAGTGATAGGAAACATTAAAATCCGTTGCGGAAATAGTGCCTAATACTTCATTGTCTTTCGTGTCGAGTCGAAAGAAGCTTATGGTATCTGTATCGCTTCCGCTAGCAGTATCATCACACAAACGATATACGGTGGGTTGGGTTGGTGTTGGGATGTCGGTAACAATAATTGAAAAATCGATGATGTCATAACAAGCTAGTGGAGCATTTATGTTGTGCACCCTTGCATAAATTACGTTAGTAGTTCCAGTGATGGCAACAAAAGTATTGGGTAAATCTGTATCACGAACATTGTCGTTTGCTGCTATAGAACTATCAAAGTACAATACTTCAAAAATAGTAGGGTCTAAACTACCTAAAATTAAAGGAGTCGTATCTACTAAAAAATCATATGAATTTGAGCCACTTCGATCATCATCACATTCAATAATATTTGCTATAGGAGTTGCAACTGCAGCCTCAAAAACATTCATATTAAATTCTCCATTGTATTGTGTTACATCTCCACAGGGATCGACCAGTTCGATTTTTAAGGAATACGTACCGCTATCTGTAAGTTGTAGGTTCGTTAAATTTAATAAACGATCCATTGAGACTATATTATTGGTCGTTCCGTTGTCAAATCTCCACTCAAATTCTACATTATTTCCTGAAACAGGGTCAGGGCCTATTGTTTTATCTTGGCCAACACATAATTGTAGATTTTCATTATTAATGACCGTATTATTTCCTGAATCAATGATTTCTATCGGAAGTAATAAAGAGGATATAAATGGAGGTAATCCTTGTGTTGAAAAAGTACCTGCAATCAATCGAATTGCATTTTTTGTAAAGACAATATCTGCTGCATCTGCAGTGGGATTTTCTATGACATCTATAAACGGAGCATCTGCGCCTGCATCTTCATAGGCAGTTGGAATGGTAACGTATATTCTTCCATCAGGTCCAACTTGTAAAGCACCTCTAAAACCGCCTTCAGGAAAGTCAGCACTACCAGCGTCTTGACGATGAACAATTGTTTTAGAACTAACTACATCTGGATTTGTTAAATCAAATTGAAAGAGTTTATACGTAACCGCGGTATCACTCATATTTCGTCTAAACCCGCTCGAAGTAGAAATATATAGTTTTTTAGAGTCTAAAGAAAATTCTACACCGTAGGGTTGACCATCTTGATTTAAATTATTTATTAAGAATGTAGGGTTGTCAATGACCTCTCCTGTTGCGTTATTAAAATCATATAGGATTGCTTCTTCTCCTTGTGTTGCAATTGCTAATTTACTTCCGTCTGGTGAAAGTTTTAAATAGCCTCTTTGATCACCTACTGTGTTGTTTACTCTGGATACGATAGGACTCGACCTTACGCCTAATTCACTTACTAAAAACGAATGAAATTCGTTATTAACGACGGATACAACCCAAAACTCGTTGCACTCAGCGCCTCTAACGGCAGTTACTTTTTCAGTCCAGTTATTTGCCAATCCACTTGAGATGTCTACATAAAACACTCCGTCTCCATCTTCGTCAATTAATTTTCCAATACCATCAGACATATCAATTGTATAATAGTTAAAACCATTATTCCCATTGTTGTGATCTACGGTGAAAAGGTAAAAAATAGTTGAGGATTTTGGTTTTGGAACAATCATTCCCGATTGTGTACTGGAAGAATTCCCTCTTAAATCATCCGCAAGTCGACCATCAGAATAGGTCATTATGTTGTGATTCTTGTCATAAACAGTAGTACCGTCTGAATAAAACAAAAGATCTCCATTTGCATCCGAAAAAGATGAGCATCCTTCTCTTGTGCTCAACTGTCCATCTCCTAATGCTTGAGGAGGGCTTGTGTTAAAATCTAATCCTGCATTTTCTCCAAAATACCAAATATTGGCTTCTTTTTGAGAAAATACATTTAGTGTTAAAAAGATAAAAACGAGTAGGGATAGATTCTTCATTTAAATAGGGCTGGTTTAAGAAAAACCAAATATATTTAAAATCTATTACAAATCCCTCTTTTTTAACAATGCAAATGCTCCATAAATAAAGATAAATGTCCACACAGATACAATTGAAATATCTAGGAACTCTACGGCGTAGCTTTTTGTAAACCCGCCCATTTGATTAGCGATGGTTTTTACGACTCCTAGTCGAGATCCCGGTTCTTTAATTAGATTACTCATTGCTTCTAACGGCAGCCATTCTGTAACTCCTGAAGCTGCTACCATTGCATCTTTAGAAGTCCTGAAAAACCAAAGCGCAATGAGCCAAATTATTTTTTCGCCAATCCACCAAATCACCATTGCTCCAATTGCAAAAGCAGATCTTTTTACTAAAATACCTAAAAATAGTCCAAAAGAGAAAAAACCAACTAACTTTATGAAAAAGGCAAAAAGATACTCTAAATCGGAGGTTATAATTGCAAATTCATTATAATCTGAATAAAAGACACCTAAGAGTAAAGAAATAATAAAGACAAAGAGGGTCGAGATGAGTGCAAAGGCAATTACGGTATAAAATTTGGACAGGATAAATTCCTTTTTACTCAAACCATCAATTAAATTTTGTTTTAAAGTTTTGTTACTGTATTCATTGGACATCATAGAAACGATGACTAACAATAAGAAAAATTTTAACAAAGCCGCTACATAGGTATTAAAATGCCAAATATATGGGAAGTTGAAAATACCTTGTTCTGCTAAATGGATGGTTTTTCCAAAAAACGGAATCTTAACCGCCGCGATCAATGCAATAGAGGTTAAAAGTCCAAAATAGATGATAATTAGTACTTTGCTAGCTTTACTGTGCCTTAATTTATGAAACTCTATGGATAGTAGTCTAAACATAACGTGGTTTTTTGTTGATTAGTTGTTACTTGTTAAATCTAAGAATTGCTGTTCTAAACTTGGCTTTCGTTTCACTAAATGGGAAACAATAAATCCATTTTCGAACAAATAGCGATTCATCTCAGCAGCACTCATCTCTTCGCCAAGCGTTGCAATATAGGTTTCGTGATCTAAATGTACTTTACTGATGGATGGGTGTTTTTCTAGCAGTGTTAAAAATTCAGTTTGGTTTATCTCCACTTTTAATTCAAATAAACCTTTAGATGCGGTCATTTCATCAACACGTCCACAGTATAATTTTATTCCTTTTCGAATTACAATTACATGACTACATACTTTTTCAACTTCATCCAATAGGTGAGAAGCGAGTAAAATGGTTGTTCCATTTTTTGCAATTTCTTTGATAATTAATCGAATCTCATGAATTCCTTGAGGATCTAACCCATTTGTTGGCTCGTCTAAAATTAAGATTTCAGGATCATTTAACAAAGCAGAAGCTATTGCTAGTCGTTGTTTCATACCTAATGAGAAAGCACTAAATTTGCTATCTTTTCTCTCATAAAGGTTTACTGCTTTTAATTTTTCAGCTATTTTATCTGTAGAAATTCCTTTAATTTTACAAATTAGTTTTAAATTCTGAGCTGCTGACATATAGGGATAGAAGTTCGGACGTTCAATAATAGCGCCTACTTTCTTTAAGGCTTCATGGGTAGATAATTTACCATCAAACCAAGAGTATTCGCCTGAAGTTTTATTTACTACATTCAAAATAATACCTAAAGTAGTTGACTTTCCGCTTCCATTAGGACCTAATATTCCATAGACATTTCCTTTTTCTATGTCAAAAGAAAGGTTGTTTACTGCGTGGACAAGTCCAAATTTTTTATCAAGATTTTTAAGAGAGAGAATTTTTTCCAAAGAAATTTATTTAATTGATTGTCAATAAGACGGTCAAATTACAAATTTGTTACGGAAGAAAGAGGGATTGTTAAATTGTTTAAAATTATTGTTCTTAAGAATTTGTGTATTCTTTTTTAATATTCATTAAAATCGTAATCATCTAAAGAACCATATTCATCATCAATTTCATCAATGTCATCATTTCCTTCAGGGTTTTCTGAAACAAATTCTTTTTCGGGAGCTTCAGCGGGAACTTCACCAACAGTCAAGATGATTAATGGTAACCCTGGTTTTTCTTCAGAAGAAATTTCTATTACATCAACATAAAATGTCCACATTTTTAAAAAATCGTAGACATAAATTAACTTATCGTTTTCGTCTGGCAGGGTTGTATTTAAGATACAGGTTTGCATCGAAATTCCTTCGCCTATTTCTTCCATATTAAATAATGGAATTTCTTCGCCTTGCGTCCAGGCTTCATCCGTTCTGTAAAACGAAGCCATTTCTTGCCCCTTAAAGCCAAAAGACTTTGCTATTGTTAGGTGTAGTTTTTCTAAATTGATATTGCTGTCAACCAAAAGCGTTCTAATAACATCTTCTTTGGTATCTAAAATTACGCGTATTTTATACATGAAATAGTTTAACTTTTCAGGAGCAAAAATACAAATTTTTATGTGTAATTTTACATTAGAATAACAACATATGGATAAAAATAAAATTTTAGCGGTTTTTAATAACAAATGTAAAAATACGCTAATGGAAACACTTGATATCGAGTTTGTTGACTTGGGAGATGATTTTTTGACTGCAAAAATGCCTGTAAGTGCAAAAGTGCATCAGCCCTACGGACAATTACATGGTGGTGCAACTGCTGCTTTGGCAGAAAGCGTTGGAAGTGCAGCTTCTAATTTTTTTATCGACAATGACCACCAATTTATAAATGGAATTCAACTCTCTATTAACCATATAAAAAGTATGCGTGAAGGTGTTGTCTTTGCGACTGCAAAAAACATTCATAAAGGCAGAAGTACCCATCTTTGGGAGGTTGTTATAACGGATGAAGATGAGCAATTGATTGCGATTGCTAAAATGACCAATATTGTTTTAGAGAAAAGAAAATAACCTTAAAAAAAATATTAATCTTGACTATTTTTGATAGGATTGCATCTCAATATAAATTACAAACCCCCTTTGTAGTATATAGAAAACCAAATGAAAGTGTGATTTCAGGTTTTTTTCAAAAGACAAAAGAAGTTTTTTTTGTGGAAGATTTCACAGAAGTTGGTTTTGTTTTTTCTCCTTTTGACAACCAGGAGAAAGCGATACTAATTCCCGCAAAGGAATCAGAATATTATCGAGAATCATTTGTTTTAGATACGCCACTTCCATCAATAAAAAATAAAGAGTTCATTGCGGATGCATCTTCAAAAGAGAGTCATTTAAAACTCGTCAATAAAGCGATAAAAGAAATTAAAAAGAATCAGTTTCAAAAAGTAGTTGTTTCAAGACGTGAAGAAGTTGCTCTTTCCAACTTTACATTTTTAGAGAGCTTTATAAAATTATTGCATACCTATCCAAATGCCTTTGGTTATATTTGGTTTCATCCCACAATTGGTTTGTGGATGGGAGCCACTCCAGAAAAGTTGCTATCCATTTCTGAAGACTGTTTTAAAACCATGTCATTGGCAGGGACACAAGTTTATACTGGCTCGAAAGAGGTGATTTGGCAATCGAAAGAATTGGAAGAACAGGCATTGGTAACTCGATTTATCAAATCTCAAATAAGAGAGGTTGCAGTCCATTTAAAAACGAGTGAAAAAGAAACGATAAAAGCAGGGAATTTACTTCATTTAAGAACCCAGATTTCAGGAAAAATATTAAGCGGAACCTCAAATTTAAGAACACTTATTAATGCCTTGCATCCAACACCCGCTGTTTGTGGTCTTCCTAGGTTGGAAACAAAAGAATTTATTTTAAAAAGTGAATTTTATCAAAGAACTTTTTATACTGGTTTTTTGGGTGAATTGAATGTAGGGGAGAATAGTCTTGATTCTAAAAAGTCCTCGCTTTTTGTTAATTTACGATGTATGGAAATTAAAAAAAATAAAGCATTTCTATATATTGGTGGTGGAATTACAAAAGATAGTAATGCTTTAAAGGAATGGGAAGAAACAGTTTCTAAGAGCGCTGTAATGAAAGCAATCTTATGATTATAAAAAAATATACTAAATTCCTTATTGTTGATAACAAATAAAAAAAAGCCTCAAATTTATAATTTGTGGCTTTTTTGTAGTTATAATTGAAATATAACGGGTGTGTATTTTCTAAATTTTAATTCACAAACATGGGGTATAAAAACAGATTATAGCTGTTATATGTCGTCAAACGATATATCTGTAAAACTTTCAGTAGATTTTACTTCTTTTTCCGTGTCCTCTTCTTTCTTAAAGTCTTTTTGATGACGGTCGCTAATTACTTCGTCTCCTTTTTCATTTAAAATGTAGTCAGTAGCTTTGGCTAACATTTCATGAAAATCTTTAAAATCTTCTTTATAAAGATATATTTTGTGTTTTTGATATCGAAAAGAACCATCATCATGTGTAAACTTCTTACTTTCCGTAACTGTTAGATAGTAGTCGTCTGCTTTTGTTGCTCTAACGTCAAAAAAATAAGTTCTTCTACCAGCTCTTAAAACTTGTGAAAAAATTTCTTCTTGTTCAACTCTTTCTGCCATAATTTTTTTTAATAGTATTTATAAATCGTGTTTGTTTCTTAAAACAAATCTAATAAAATAAAGCATGTGTAAATGTTAAAGGCTATAATTCTTTTTCTAAAAGTTGTTGTGCATACAATTCCTTATAATACCCATCTTCTTCTAATAGCTTGCTGTGAGAGCCTTGTTGCGTTATTTCACCATTATCTAATACAAGTATTTTGTCTGCATTTTTAGCAGATGAGACTCGGTGACTGATAATAAATGTAGTTTTATTTTTAGAAACTTGCTCTAAGTTAGAAAGTATCTTTTCTTCGGTTTCTGTATCAACTGCCGAAAGACAGTCATCAAAAATTAAGATACTTGGGTTTTTTATAATTGCTCTTGCTATGGAAACACGTTGTTTTTGACCGCCAGAAAGTGTAACCCCTCTTTCGCCTAAAATGGTTTGATATCCATTTTTGAATTCCATAATATTATTATGAACAACGGCGTTTTTAGCAGCATTCATAATTTCTTCATAACTGGCATTCTCTTTACCAAATTTTATATTATTTTCAATGGTATCGGAAAACAAAAAAGGATCTTGAGGCACAAAACCAATTTGATTTTTTAGCGCATCTAAATTCGTTTCCTTAATTGGTTTATTATCAATTAAAATGGTTCCTTCTGTTGAATCATATAAACGAGAAACAAGGTTGATGACCGACGTTTTTCCTGAGCCTGTTTTACCTAAAATAGCTATTGTTTGTCCTTGTTTTACAGTGAAAGAAATATTTTTAAGTGCTGTAATCTCTGTATCGTCGTATTTTAAGGTTACATCTTTAAAAGTAACTTCACCTTTCAAGTCAAAAGAACGTTCGTTGTTGTTTTTAATTTCGGGCACTTGCTGTAAGAATTCATTGATTCTTAATTGAGAAGCTTCTGCTTGTTGAACCATTGAGGTAACCCATCCAACAATAGCTACGGGCCAAGTTAAAATATTTACGTATAATATAAATTCAACAATAATTCCTATTTGAATTTCTCCATTTATAAATTGTTTTCCTCCGATATAGATCACAATCAAATTACTGATTCCGATTAATAAAACCATTAAAGGAAAGAAAAGGGCATTTGCTTTGTTTAGATCTATGTTCTTTTCTTTGCTCAAATCGGCAATCGCATCAAAATCTTTAATAATAGAGGATTCGATACCGTAGGATTTTACAACGTTAATCCCTGAGAAAAATTCTTGATTAAAAGAGGTTAGTTTTGACAAGTATTGCTGAACAATGGCACTCCTTTTGTGAATTACTTTACTTAAAAAGAATACTGAAACGGCTAGAATAGGAAACGGCAAAAGAGTGTATAATGTGAGTGTTGCATCGACTCTGGCCATTTGTGTAAAACCAACAATAAAAAGAACCACCATATTGATACTATACATTACAGCAGGACCTACATATGTCCTTACTTTTGAGACATCTTCACTAATGCGATTCATTAAATCGCCAGTTCTATTTTTTTTATAAAAATTGAGGGATAATCGTTGGTATTGATTATAGATTTCGTTTTTTAAATCAAATTCAATTAAACGAGATGTTACGATGATTTTTTGGCGCATTAAAAAGGTTAAAAAACCTGCAACAATTGTGACGACAATAATGATTAAAATATTAAATAAGAGGGTTTCTTTAACGGTGTCTAATTCGATGATTTCCCCATTCTGATAATCTTCTACAGCGTTCAAAGAATTTCCAATAACTCGAGGAACTTGCAAGGCTAAAAGTTTCGATAATACGGTGATGAGTAGCCCTGCTAAAAAGCGCCATTTATATTTTAAAAAGTACTTGTTTATGTATTTTAGAGCTTTCAATTTTACGGGCAAATTTTTTAAATTTGAAGCATAATTACTTCAGTTGTTAGGGCTTAAATATGAAATTATCTATAATTGTATGATCTTTTTTTGATTTAAATTATCAATATCCTATTTTAGTGTCGTAAATTTTAGGATTTATTTAATAAAAATTAAAAAATGACATCAGAAATAGTAGATGCAAAATCATTGAAAAACGATCCTGTTTTTGGGCAGTTATCGTTTGATGGTCATGAGAAAATTGTTTTTTGTAACGACGAAGATACAGGTTTAAAAGCAATTATTGGTATTCATAATACAGTTTTAGGACCTGCTTTGGGAGGCACTAGAATGAAGACTTATGAAAGTGAATGGCATGCTTTAAACGATGTCTTGCGGTTGTCTCGTGGAATGACATACAAAGCTGCTATTACAGAATTGAATTTAGGGGGTGGAAAGGCAGTCATTATTGGAGATTCTAAAACTCAAAAAAACGATGCCTTAATGCGTCGATTTGGTAAGTTTGTTCATTCCTTAAGTGGAAATTATATTACTGCGGAAGATATGGGAATGGAAACCCGAGATATGGATGTAGTTAGGGAAGTTACTCCCTACGTTACTGGAATTTCAGAAAGTAAAGGAGGAGCTGGAAATCCTTCGCCAATAACAGCTTATGGTGTGTATATGGGGATGAAAGCAGCTGCTAAATTTCAATTTGGAACAGAGAGTTTAGCTGGAAAAAAAGTACTAGTTCAAGGTATTGGTCACGTTGGTGAGGCATTGGTGAAGCATATTACTGAAGAAGGAGGGCAGGTCATTATTAATGATATTAATGAAGAACGTTTAGAGAATTTGAGTAAAAAATACAATGCAAATGTTATTTTCGGAAAAGATATTTATGGTTTAGATGTTGATATTTATGCACCTTGTGCACTAGGAGCAACTATAAATGACGTTACCATTCATCAATTAAAAGCAAAAGTAATTGCTGGTGCGGCCAACAATCAATTAGCAGATGAAATAAAACACGGACGTATGTTGAAAGAAAAAGGAATTGCATATGCGCCTGATTTTTTAATTAACGCAGGAGGAATTATCAACCTATATGCAGAGTTAGAAGGATATGGCAAGGAAGAAATAAGAAGTAAAACAGAAAATATTTACAATACAACCCTTGCTATTTTTGAACTTTCAAAAAAAGAAAGCATCGCTACACACAGGGCTGCGTTTAACATTGCACAGCAAAGAATTGATGATGGAAAAAAAGTATCAAATTCATAGGAAAAAAAATAAATAAGACTACTTTTGCTGCGCGATAGAAATAAATCTACCCCGCCTTTTTAAATACGTTCTTTCAATGATCAACAGAAGACATATTCGCGTAAAAGTAATGCAGTCTGTGTATGCTATGCAACAATCTTTAAATGACGACGTCATTAAAGAAGAAAAATTTTTAAAACATAGCATTCTTAAAATGTTTGATTTATATGTTTTAAATATTCAACTGATTGTTGAAGTTAAAAAGCTAGCAGCAAAAAAAATTGAATTATCAAAAAAGAAAATTCTTGCAACAAAAGAAGAATTAAAACCCAACACTAAATTTATCAATAACCAACTAATTAGCGTTTTAGAAGAAAGCATTAGTTTAGAAGGATATGTTGAATTGAATAAAATAGATCATTGGTCTTTAGATACAGAGTATATTAAAATTGTATTTGACGAATTACAAAAAAGCACACTTTACAAAGATTATTTAAACATCGAAGAAGCTTCTTTTAAAGTAGATAAGAGTTTTGTAATCGACTTTTTTAAGGAAATAATTGCGCCAAATGAAAAGTTAGCAGATTATTTTGAAGATAAAATGATTTCATGGGTAGACGATATTCCTTTTGTAAACACTTGGATTGTAAAATCCTTATCCAAACAAAAAGAAGGTAAAACATTTGTTTTAGACAGTCTCTATAAAGACAATGATGACAAGCAGTTTGTTTCAGACTTGTTTAGGAAAACGGTTTTAAAACACCAAGATTATGATCAAGATATTGCAGATCAGACGCCTAACTGGGAAGCTGATCGAATTGCAGACATTGACATGATCTTGATTAAAATGGCCATTACGGAATTTTTAAATTTCCCATCCATACCGACGAAAGTCACTATTAATGAGTTTATAGAAATTGCCAAAGACTATTCTACAGAAAAAAGCAGTTATTTTATTAATGGAGTTTTAGACAAGCTTTCAAAAGAATACGCAAAAGAAAAGAAAATAAATAAAATAGGAAGAGGATTATTATAATCTCATTTTTTTCTTATTTTTACAAAATAACAGATCCCAAATGAAAAAAATAACAATTTTATTCGCTTTCATTATTACAGTAAGTATTTTTACTTCATGTGATAATACTAAAGCCGCATCAAAAATAGATGTAACTAATTTAGAAGTTGCGAAGAAAAGAGATGCAGAAATTAATAAAGGAGCTGCAAGTATTACCTTCGACAAATCCGAATATGATTTTGGAACTGTAAATGAAGGAGACATTGTTTCAACCATTTATAAGGTAACAAATTCTGGAAAAACAGATTTAATCATTACCAACGCACAAGCAACCTGTGGATGCACTGTACCAGTTTGGCCTAGAGAAGCGATTAAGCCAGGTGAAACAGCAGATATTGCAGTGAAATTTAATACAAAAGGAAAACCAAACAGACAATCAAAAAGTATCACTTTATCTACTAATACAGCAGTAGGTAAAGAAGTATTGAAGTTATCTGGAATGGTAATACCAACAATTAAAAACTAAATATATGTTTCAAGTAATTTTTTTACAAGCAGATGCTGCTGGTGGTTTAATGAGTATGTTGCCTTTCTTAGCAATGATAGTAGTCCTTTATTTCTTTATGATTCGACCACAAATGAATCGCCAGAAAAAGGAGAAAACCTTTCAACAAGAGATGGGTAAAGGAACAAAAGTGATTACTTCTAGCGGGATTCATGGAAAGATTGTTGATGTAAATGATACTGATAATACCGTAACAATTGAAACTGGAGCAGGAAAAATTAAATTTGAACGTTCTGCAATTTCTATGGAATTGAGTAAGAAGTATTTGCCAAAAGAAAAAAAATAATTTTTTCACACACAATTTAAAAGTGAGCAATTTGCTCACTTTTTTTGTACCTAGTTTTTGCGTAAATTGCATTAAAAATAAACACTTTTGAAATTCACTAAAAACATTCCCAAAACCTTTTTTGTATTTCTGACACTGTCTTTACTAATTTGGTTGCTTATTACGCTCTCAAAAGAATACGTTGCACAGGTTTCTCTGAATGTATCGTACGAGAAACTTCCTCAAAACCAGTTGCTTAAAATAGCTCCAAAAGAAGAAATCCAAATAATAGCAAAAGGAACAGGTTTTAAGTTGCTCTCTACACGATTTTTTAACCATAGTGTACAGCTGAAAACGAATAAACTGTCAAAAAAAGAAAAAGAAAAATATTTCTTTTTAGTATCCAATCAAAAAATGCACATCCAAAAACAATTGGTTTCTGGACTATTATTAGAGGGTTTTTTGAAGGATACCGTCTATTTAGAAATTGGGAACTTAGTTTCTAAAAAAGTCCCCGTTATCTCCAATTTGAAAATCGATTATCATATCGGTTTCGATGCTTTAAAGCCAATAGAGATTAAACCAGACACTATTTTGGTTACGGGTCCTGAAAATCAAATAAAAGAGATTGAAAGTTTAACTTTCGCTCCTCTTTTTCTAGAGAATGTAAGCGTTAATTTCTCAGAAAAAGTCCCACTTCTAGTTTCTGAAAACCTCAAAAATGTCAACTACAATAATAATGAAGTTGTTGTAAACGGATTTGTAGAAAAATATACTGAAGGTAGTTTTTCGATCCCATTCACCGTTAAAAACCTTCCTGATAATGTAAATATCACCACTTTTCCAAAAGAAGTAAAAGTTGTTTATAAAGTGGATTTACCAAGATTTAATCAAGTAAAAGAAAGCGCATTCACTGTTATTTGTGATTATCGTGTTTCAGAAATAAATGGTTTTTCTTATTTGATTCCTAAAATTATTTCGAAACCAAATTTTGTTAAGAATGTGAAAGTTATTCCTAATAAAGTAGAATATTTAATTCAGAAATAATATGATTGTAGGCCTTACAGGTGGTATTGGTAGCGGTAAAACGACTGTTTTGAATTACTTTAAAGAGTTTAAAAACGTTGCGGTCTACATTGCTGACGTTGAAGCTAAGAAATTAATGAACAATTCACAGATTATTAGAGAGAAGCTCATAAATGCGTTTGGTGAGGAAGCTTTTATTAATCAAAAATTAAATCGTGCATTTATCGCAAAAATTGTTTTTAATGATACGAAACATCTTCAAGTACTCAATGCAATTGTTCATCCAGAAGTAGCTATTCATTTTAAAAAATTTGTGTATAAAAATAAGGATAAAGCTTATATTTTATATGAAAACGCAATTTTATTTGAAACAAAAAACGATCGATTTTGTGACTGTGTGATTACCGTTTACTCATTACTTGAAGAGCGGGTCTCTAGAATAATTAAAAGAGATACAATGACAAGAGAAGCTGTTTTGGATCGAATGAAAAATCAGTTTTCAGATGAAAAGAAAATGCTACAATCTCACTATGTAATTGAGAATAATTCATTGAATTATACAAAAGAGACGATTCGTAGAATTCATAATTTTTTAACATAAAACACCAGTTATTTTTCTGATTATCTCTGTTTTTTATTAAAATACTCTTAAAAATACGTTTTTTATGTTAATAATAGTTAAAAACAACAACAAGTAATTTTTATTAAACTAAATTTGATTTATGTCTAAGAAAATGTTTGTTTTAATTGTTTTTCTGATGAGTATTTCGCTTGTTGGTATTATTGCTGTTCAAGTATATTGGATAAATAATGCCCTAGAAAGTAAGAAAGCCCAATTTAATAAAGATGTTTTTAAAGCACTTGTTGCCACTGCAGAGATTATTAAGGTGAGTGAAAATGACAAACTCTATCAAAGGCATAAAGGCGTTTTAGAAGACATTGAGTTGGCAGACAAAGCAATGGTAAAAAACATATTAATTCAACAATATGACAAAACTAGAAGGCAACGCTTTTCAATAGGAACCACTATTTTAGAAGAGAATTTTAAAATACCAACCTATTTCCTTGACAATGATTCTATTTTAATAAAAAGGATTACTACTAAAAAAGACTTTTTCAGAACCATCTCTATTAAAAAAGAAGGTGATTTATATGGTTCTAAAAGTGAAGAACGATATTCATATTCCTCTCGAAATAAAGATGAAGAAAAGAGAAGTATTATTTCAGCTTTAAAAGAGATTCGAGACAGTTTGCCAATTACCGAAAGAATTTCTAACCGTGAGCTAAATGAAACCTTAAGTGAAGAGTTGATTAAAAGAAATGTTTCGATTGATTATAAGTATGGTGTTTATAATAATGATGGACTAGCTACTCCTTTAAAATCGGGTTATTATACTGTAAATACAAATGGTAACCAAGGGTATCCTCTTTTAAAGAATGGAACAGGCGGTTATTATAAACTCTTCATTACTTTTCCAACAAGAAACAAACTTATTTTATCTGGAATTACAAACGTTTTACTACTGTCTTTGTTCTTTATATTTATCATAATAATTGCTTTTTCTAGTTCTCTCTACCAATTAATGAGGCAGAAAAAAATCTCTGAAATAAAAACAGATTTTATTAATAATATGACCCATGAATTTAAAACTCCAATTGCAACAATTAATTTAGCGTTAGATTCAATTAAAAATCCTAAAATTCTTAATGATACCGACAAAGTCTTACGGTATGTACAAATGATTCGTGATGAAAATAAACGAATGCATGCTCAGGTAGAGAATGTCTTAAGAATTTCTAGATTGCAAAAGGATCAACTGGAAATTCATAAAGAGATTATTGATGGTCATGATATCATAGAAGATGCCATTACGCATATCAGTTTGCTTATTCAAGATCGAAAAGGCATAATAAGCACCCATTTTAAAGCGTTAACGTCAGAGATATCTGCTAATCAATTTCATTTGACAAATGTGTTTGTTAATATTTTAGAAAATGCAATAAAATATTCTGAAGGCCCTCCAAATATTGAAGTGCACTCAGAAAGTACCAATAAATATTTTGTTTTTAGAGTGAAAGATGAAGGAATAGGAATGAGCAAGGGTGTTCAGAAAAACGTTTTTCAAAAATTCTATAGAGAAGAACGTGGCAATATTCATAATGTGAAAGGTCACGGTTTAGGACTCGCGTATGTTAAAGGAATTGTTGAAAAACATCATGGAACTGTTTTTGTCGAAAGTGAAAAAGGAAAAGGAAGCATATTTACAGTGAAATTACCAATAATTTAAAATAAAAATCATGGGAAGTAAAAAAATTTTATTAGTTGAAGACGATCCAAATTTTGGAATCGTTTTAAAAGATTATCTAGGGTTAAATGATTATCATGTAACACATGCTAAAGACGGAATAGAGGGTTTAATTATGTTTAAAAACAATTCGTACGACTTGTGTATTTTAGATGTAATGATGCCCCGAAAAGACGGTTTCTCTTTAGCACAAGACATTCGAGCAACCGACAAGGAAGTGCCAATCATTTTCTTAACGGCAAAAACATTAAAAGAAGATGTTTTAAAAGGGTATTCTGTTGGTGCAGACGATTATTTAAACAAACCCTTTGATTCTGAAGTATTATTGTATAAAATTAAAGCAATCTTACAGAGAAAAGATTCAGGTAAAACGTCAGATTCAGAACAATTTGAATTTGTAATTGGGCAATTTTTCTTTAACTCTAAGCTACGTCATTTGTCAATTGGTGAAAAAGGAGAACCACAAAAACTATCACCAAAAGAAAGTAAATTATTAAGAATGTTAGCCATTCATAAAAATGATTTAATGCCAAGAGAATTGGCTTTGACAAAAATTTGGAGAGATGATAATTACTTTACATCGAGAAGCATGGACGTTTATATTGCTAAATTGCGTAAATATTTAAAGGGTGACGAGGGTGTTGAAATCTTAAATATTCACGGAGAGGGGTTTAGGTTGTTAGAAAAATCTTAAAAACCCTAAAATAAAGTAAACAAAAAAAACTTCCCCAACAAATAACCTGATCGTATTTTCGATCAGGTTATTTTTTGTAATTCATTATCTAAAATTTATTGTTATTTTTACCTAATGGCGCAGTTTATTAAAATATATGACGAAAACCCCAATCAAAAGAAGATTGATAAAGTTGTGAAAATTTTACAAAATGGGGGATTGGTTATTTACCCAACAGATACTGTCTATGGTTTAGGATGTGATATTACCAAAATAAAAGCCATAGAGAAAATTGCAAAAATAAAAGGAACTAAGATTGAGAAATCTAATTTTTCTTTTGTTTGCAATAGTTTAAGTCATTTGTCTGATTATGTAAAACAAATAGACTCTGTTACATTTAAATTGTTGAAAAGAGCGCTGCCAGGTCCTTATACCTTTATTCTTCCGGGAAGTCAGAATTTGCCAAAAGCATTTAAAAAGAAGAAAACAGTTGGTATTCGAATTCCAGACAATTCGATTATTAGAACCCTGGTCGCAACTCTTGGTAATCCAATTATTACAACTTCGATCAAAGATGATGACGACGTTTTAGAATACACAACTGATCCAGAATTGATTTTTGAGAAATGGCAACACCTAGTAGACGTTGTGATTGACGGTGGGTATGGAGGCAACCTCGCATCTACAATTATAGATTTAACAACAGTCGAACCAACCGTTATTAGAGAAGGAAAAGGTAGCTTAGATGTTCTGTAGTTTTTTTAGCAATGCGAATAAAAAAGAGTGTTTTTTATTTTAACTGCTCATGCTTTTTTCTTCCCAATACAAAATATTGCCAAACTACACTCGTGTGTAAATTATAGTTCATTTTTTTTTGAAGTTTCCTTCGTTTTCTAAGAAACTTAAAGAAGTTTTTATAAAAACTAAGATGTGCTTTTAAAATGGCAAATGTATGAATCGGCCTCAATTCAATTAAAAATTTGAGTCCTGCTATTCCATCTAGTAATAAACGAGAAAAGACGACGAATAAAAACCATTTTTTTGGTACGTTTTTCACTACATTTAAAAGACTATTTCTGAAATTTAAATAAGTCTTATGCGGGTTTGTTTCTTGTAAAGTAGCACCTCCAACATGATAAACTGTGGATGTACCAACATATTTAACGGCGTGACCAATGTTTTGTGTTCTCCAACAAAGATCTATTTCTTCTTGATGTGCAAAATAATCTTCATCAAAACCATTTAATTGATGATAGACAGCAGACCGAATAAAGAAACAAGCTCCAGATGCCCAGAAAATTTCTGTGACATCATTGAATTGGTTGGTGTCTTCTTCTAAATTATTAAAAATGCGTCCTCGACAGTAAGGATAGCCGTATAGGTCTATAAAACCACCACCAGCACCAGCATATTCAAATTTATTTTGATCTTTAAAATCTAAAATTTTTGGCTGAATAATCGCTGTGTTTTTTTCCTTTTTAAAAACTTCCAAAATAGGAGGTAGCCAGTTTTTTGTCACAGCTACATCAGAATTAATAAGGCAATAAATATCAGCTTTAATAGATTGAAGTGCATCATTATAACCTTTTGCATACCCTCCATTTAGAGTGTTTTCAATAATGATTACGGCCGGAAAGAATTCTTTCACATAGGCAATAGACGCATCAGTAGAAGCATTATCTGCAACATAAATTTCAGCTTCATTGGAACTGAAATTTACGATGGAAGGCAAGAACTGTTCTAACAGTTTTTCTCCATTCCAATTTAATATGACTAAAGCTGTTTTCAAGGTTGCGAATTTACAGATTATAAATTAGTTACTTTCTGATTTTTGATTAATATATAAACGACACTTTTAATTCTTGAACATTCGAATGTCAATTTTCGAAATGCGATATCGAGATTTTTTTGTTATTTATAGTCTGGTATTTCTTTTAAGAAAATATAAGTTTCTTTTTTAAAATCCATCCTACAATAAAAATGTTCCAAACCATTCGTGACGATTAAGTAATTGGCCTTCAGTTTTAAGTTATAACGTGCAATCTGATCAAAAGTTGCTTGTGTTATTTTAATACTTGGGGCTTTGCATTCAATAATAATTTCTGGATTTCCATCCGTATTAAAAACTAAAATATCAGTTCTTTTTTTTCGATTATTGAGGATTAGCTGTTTTTCAACCGCGATCAAAGACCTTGGGTATTTTTTTTCTTCAATTAAATATGAAACATAATGCTGCCGTACCCATTCTTCTGGAGTTAATACCACATATTTTTTTCTCAAATTATCAAAAATAAGCGTCTTATTTTCGTTACTTTTGAGTTTGAATTTATAGGTTGGTAGCTTAAGGTCTTGCATCAATCAAAAGTAAGAAAATGAACGAAATTAACACAATTGTTTCCGATATTAAAAAAGGGAATATAAAACCCATTTATTTTTTAATGGGAGAAGAATCTTATTACATAGATAAGATTTCTGATTTTATTGAAGATACAGTTTTAGATGAAGCTGAAAAAGGATTCAACCAACAAGTAATGTATGGTAGAGATGCTACAATAGAAGATATTGTTGGTGCTGCCAAACGCTATCCGATGATGGCAGTGCGTCAGGTTTTGATTGTGAAAGAAGCACAAGATTTAAGTAGAAGTATCGAAAAATTAGTTTCGTATGCAGAAAACCCACAGCCAACAACGGTTTTAGTATTTAACTACAAATACAAAAAATTAGACAAGCGAAAAAAATTATATAAAGTAATTGCAAAATCTGGATTGATTTTCGAAAGTAAGAAGTTATATGAAAATCAAGTTTCAGATTGGATTCGTAGAGTTCTAAGTGGGAAAAAATATCAAGTAGAACCGAAAGCCGCACAAATGTTGGTGGAGTTTTTAGGAACTAATTTAAGCAAAATTTCAAATGAATTGGACAAGTTAATGCTAATTCTACCCGAAGGTACAATTATCAGCCCTACACACATTGAAGAAAATATTGGTATTTCTAAAGACTATAATAATTTTGAGTTAAGAAAAGCGGTAGGAGAGAAGAATGTGGTAAAAGCAAATCGAATTATCGCCTATTTTGCAGAGAACCCCAAGAACAATCCTTTGGTAATGACAATTTCATTGCTTAATAGTTTTTTTACACAATTGTTACTCTTTCACAGTTTGGACGATCGATCTAAAAATTCGGTTTCAAAAATGTTGGGTGTCAACCCCTTTTTCGTTGATGAATACTTTCTAGCAGGTAGGAATTATCCCATGCGAAAAGTAGCACAGGTAATTGCTTTCTTAAGAGATGCAGATATTAAAAGTAAAGGAGTTGGTGCCAATCAAACCAATGAAGATGTATTAAAAGAATTGTTATTTAAAATTCTGCATTAAAACAATGACCATGAAAAACATATTTAACGCAGCCGAAGCCGAAGAAGTTATAGGTAGAATAGAAAATTTAACAGTATCATCAATCCCAAAATGGGGAAGCATGTCAGTCTCTAAAATGCTGGCACATTGTTGTGTAACCTATGAAATGGTGTATACAAGTAAGTATCCAAGACCGAATCTATTGACCCTATGGATTTTGAAAAAGTTTATTAAAAATAGCGTTGTTTCAGAAAAGGCATATCCAAAAAATGGAAAAACAGCAGCACAGTTTATCATTAAAAGTGATCCAGTTTTTGATACTGAAAAGGCACGTCTAATTGCATTTATAAAACAAACACAAATATTGGGCGCAACTGCTTTTGAAGGTAGAGATTCCCATTCTTTAGGTTGCTTAACAGCCAAAGAATGGAATGTTTTATTTTACAAACACTTAGCACATCATTTGACACAATTTGGTGTTTAAAATTTAATAAACAAAAATTATGAAAACAACAGCAATTATTTTAGGTGTTTTAGTGGTATTATTTTTTGGCCTCCAAATTTACTCCTATATGAGTAATGGAAATATCGAAAAATATTCTTACACAGTACTCAAGGAGTATGACGATTTTGAAATTCGAAATTACGATGCTGGATTGTTTACATCCGTAAAATTAGATACTGATTCCTATAACGAAGCTTCCGGAAAAGGTTTTTCTATTTTAGGGGGTTATATTTTTGGTAAAAATGAAAAAAAAGAATCGATTTCGATGACCTCACCAGTTAGTATGTCTTTAGAAAAAGAAACGACTATGCTCTTTTTAGTGCCAAAAGCGTATACAAAAGAAACGTTACCGAAACCAGAAAATGGTGATATCCAATTTGTAGAAATACCTGCAAAGAAAATGGCGGCAATTACTTTTGGGGGCTGGGCAAATGACAAAAAAATAGCAAAATACAAATCTAAACTCATTGCACTTTTAGAAAAAAATGAAATTAAATATACGAATAACTTCTCTGTTTTAGGATACAATCCGCCCTATGAAGTTCTTGCTCGTAGGAATGAAATTATTGTGGAGTTAGAGTAGATTAGTAATTTATTGTATAATTTAAATAAAAAAACCGAGCAAATTTGCTCGGTTTTTTGGTATTGATAAAAAGAGAAAACCGATTTATTTAGTTTCTTCTTTTACAACTGCTTTGTCAGCAACAATTCTTGTTTCCATATTGGCAACTTCCCATGCGGTATGAAATACCAGTCGAGCTCTGTTTTCTAACAATTCATAATTGATTTTGTCAGGTGTGTCAGAAGGTTTATGGTAATCTGCATGGGTTCCATTAAAGTAAAAAATAATTGGAACGTTGTGCTTTGCAAAATTATAATGATCTGATCTGTAGTAAAAACGATTCGGATCGTTTTTATCATTGTATTTATAATCTAAATTGATGTTGGTGTACTTTTTGTTCACTGCTTCCGATAGGGTATGTAATTCTGTGCTCAACTTATCAGAACCAATTAAATATACATAATTTGGATCTATTTTGTGTCTGTCGTCAATTCTACCCACCATGTCAATGTTTAAATCACATACGGTGTTTGCTAATGGGTATACTGGGTTTTCTGTATAATATTTAGAGCCTAACAATCCCTTTTCTTCTCCAGTTACGTGTAAAAACAAAATCGATCTCTTTGGACCTTTTCCTGCATCTGCAGCTGCTTTAAAAGCTTGTGCAATTTCTAGGATAGCAACCGTTCCAGAACCATCATCATCCGCACCATTGTAAATTTCTCCGTCTTTAATTCCTTCATGATCTAAATGTGCAGAAATCACAACAATTTCTTCTGGCTTCTCACTTCCTTTGATAAAAGCAAGTACGTTTTCAGAAGATTTCAATCCCCCTCTACGAGAATTTTTATTCAACCATGCTGCAGGTACTTCTTGAAAATAATCATCACCACCAAGTCCAGAAGCAATTCCTTCCGTTACATAGAAGTTTTTTAAATATTCTACAGCTTTTTTCTGTCCAGGCTCTCCTGTGTTTCTACCTTCAAATTCATCTGAAGCATAAATGAATAAATGAGTTCCTAGATCTTTTGCAGTAATTGTGCTTGCATATTTTGCTGCTTGATCTACATTGTCGTCGGCTGTTTTTGTTGCGTCTTTACCAGAACCACAAGCTATAAAAGCAAATGCACTGGCTGCATAAAGTATTTTTTTCATTGATAGGTTATTAATTCAATTTGATTATTAGTACTCAAATGTAATAAAAAGTTACACCGCCATCAAATTTAAATAAAAAGAATTTTTTGATACAAATCCTTTGTGTTTTCGACGAAGTTTTCAAGACAAATAAAACGCATCACTATACAGTGTTTGGAAACGTTTATTCTGTTGTTTTAAAACGATTGACTATTGATGACAAATTGCTGTAAAGTGTTGTTAAACTCTACAACTTCAGAAGAAAATAAATTTTCAAAAGCTTTTTCTTTTATCAATTCCGCTGTTGTGCCTGTATAGATCTTGTTTTCAGATAAGACGATCAATTTATCACACATTTTAGTTGCTAAATTTATTTCGTGTGTAGAAATTAAAATGGTCTTTTTTGTAGCGCTTGTCAATTTTTTTAAGAGCTCAAAAATAGCAATGGTTTGATGCATGTCTAGATGCGCTGTAGGTTCGTCTAGAATGATGATTTCAGTATCTTGAGTCAAGGCTCTTGCAATTAAAACACGTTGCATTTGTCCATCACTCAATTCGGAACAACGATTGTGTTGCAGAGTTTCTAAACTGGTTTCTTTAATCGCCCAATGTATTTTTTCAAAATCCTTTTTAGACAAGGAATCAATCCAGTTTGTGTAAGGTTGCCTCCCGAGTGCAATTAGCTCAAAAACCGTTAACTGACTTTCTGGTAGTCGTTCGGTTAGCACCAAACTAATGGTTGTTGCTAATTCTTTATGTTGATATGCTTTACTATTCTTCTGGTTGATGAAAATTTCTCCCTCTAAAGGTTTTTGTACTTTAGAGAGGGTTCTTAATAAGGTTGATTTCCCAATCCCATTTTTACCAATAACTGCGGTCAAAGTGCCTTCTTTAATTGCCAAATCGATCCCTTTCGCAATGATTTTTTGCTGATTTTTTTGTTGATAACCGATGGACAGGTTTTCAGCTGTTAACATGTTTTTTTTATCTATTTTCAAAACACTATTTTTTTTAACGTTTGTAAGACCTAGATAGTTAGAGTCTTGCTACTTTAAAACGATATTAAACAAATATTTTCTTTTTTCGTATTAACAACCAAATTACTATTGGTGCACCAAATAAAGAAGTAATTGCATTAATTGGCAGCGTAAATTCGCTGGTGGGCAATTGTGCAATACTATCGCAAATTAACAATACAATTCCCCCAATAATTGCAGAAGCGGGTATTAATACTTTATGATTGGATGTTGTGAATAGCATTTTTGCAATATGTGGTACAGCTAAACCAACAAAAGCAATTGGTCCTGAAAAAGCGGTAATAACGCCCGTTAATAAACTGGTAATGACTAAAATAATATTTCTGCTTTTTTTGATATTAATTCCTAAGCTTTTGGCGTAATTTTCTCCTAATAAAAAACTGTTTAAAGGTTTTATAACCGCAAAACAAGCAAGGATTCCTACCAGATAAATACTTCCAAAAACACTCAATTCAGACCAGGTTAAGTTTCCTAAACTCCCAAAACTCCAAAATAAGTATTGTTTTATTTGAGCTGCTTCACTAAAATAAGCCAAAACAGAAATAACGGCAGCAGTCAAACTTCCAAACATCAAACCTATGATTAATATTGACATCGTGTTTCGTACACTATTAGCGGCCAGAATTACTGCAAAAAGTACTAGAAATGCGCCTAAACTCGCAGCAATTGCCAAAGACCAATTTGAAATTGAACTTGTCAGGAAAAAACCTCCAAAAACAGACGAACCTAAAATTAATAATGCAACTCCTAAGCTAGCGCCAGAAGAAACTCCCAATACAAAGGGGCCTGCAAGCGGATTTCTGAACAAGGTTTGCATAAGTAAACCACAAATAGACAAACCAGAACCGACTAATATTGCCGTAATTGCTTTTGGTAATCTAAAATCTAAAATAATTGTTTGCCAACTTTCTTTAGTAGTAAATTCACCAATTAAAGTATGAAATATTTCTTTAAAGGGGATGGAAACAGAGCCCAAACTAATGTTTATAAAAAAGAAGACCAACAGTAAAACTGAAAGTAAAATAAAGTTTTTATTATAAGATTTTTGTTCCATTTTGTCATTACTGCGATGGCAGGAATCTATATATTATACCCAGATAAAAAAGTAACTAATTTTTCAATAGCCAGTCCTCGATGAGAGATTTTATTTTTTTCATTTCTTTGCATTGCGGCAAAACTTTGATCATACCCTTTGGGTTGAAAGATTGGGTCATATCCAAATCCTTCTATGCCTTGTTTTTTTGTTAAGATTTCTCCTTTACAAACTCCTTCAAATAAAAATTGTTTTCCGTCTAAATTTAAACAAATTGCTGTTCGAAATTGTGCTTTCCTGTTTTCTTCTTCTTTTAATTCATGAAGAAGTTTCTGCATGTTGTTCTCAGAACTTGAAGGTTCTCCTGCAAAACGAGCCGAATAGACTCCTGGTTTCCCATCCAGAACTGTTACTTCTAAACCGGTGTCATCTGCAAAACAATTATAACCAAATTTCTCTGTAATATAGGATGCTTTTAACCTTGCATTTCCTTCTAAAGAGGTTTCTGTTTCATCAATTTCATCAAAACAATGAATGTCTTCTAAACTCAATATTTCAATTGAATTGGGAAGCATTTCTTGAACTTCTTTTAATTTATTAAGATTGTTGGTCGCAAAGACTAATTTCATAAGGCAAAAATAATCAAATTTATAATTAGAAAGAATGAATAGAGAAAGTAGTTCTATTATTCGTGATGATAAGGCTCATTCTTTAAAATTGTGAAACCTCTGTAGAGTTGTTCAACAATAAAAAGACGAATCATTTGATGTGAAAAAGTCATTTTTGACAATGCTATTTTTCCCGTTGATTTTTTATAAACAGCTTCAGAAAATCCATAAGGACCTCCAATGACTAAAACAAGTTGCTTGATGCCTGAATTCATTTTCTTTTGTAAGTATTGTGAAAACTGAATCGATGTAAAATCACTCCCTTTGTCATCCAATAATACCAATTGATCTGTGTTTTGTAGTTTCGACAAAATAAGCGTACCTTCTTTTTCTTTTTGCTGAATTTCACTTAAATTCTTTACATTTTTAATATCTGGAATGATTTCCATTTCAAATTTAATATAATGTTTAAGACGGTTTTGATATTCATCAATTAACGCAATCAAATTTTTATTGTCCGTTTTTCCAATGGCAAGTAACTTTATCTTCATTTTGTTGTCTAGTCAAGCAGATTCAAGTACTTACTATCGTCTTGATTTTACTTTTGGTTTGCCACAAATTTATTCGTTTTTAGCTATAAAATCAGCAGAACTCATAAAAAGTTGAAAATCATTCCTATTTTTACATCAGAATAAAATTTATAATGATATCCAAAGCACAATTTGAAAATGAATTAACATTAATTATTGCGAACGCGATAAGAGAAGATGTTGGTAATGGTGACCATACTTCACTTGCTTGCATTCCAGCAGAAGCAAAAGGAAAAGCAAAATTATTGGTAAAGGAAGCTGGGGTTATTGCAGGTGTTGCATTTGCAAAGCAGGTTTTTTACTATGTTGATGCGGATTTAGAGGTGTCAACGTTTATAAATGATGGAGACAATGTAGCAGTTGGCGATGTTGTTTTTCATGTTTCAGGAAGGTCTCAGTCCATTTTAATGGCAGAAAGATTGGTTTTAAATGTCATGCAAAGAATGTCAGCAATTGCGACTAAAACAGCTTTTTTTGTGGGATTATTAGCGGGAACAAAAACGAAAATACTAGACACTCGAAAAACAACGCCAGGAATTAGAGCGCTAGAGAAGTGGGCTGTAAAAATTGGGGGAGGAGAAAACCATCGATTTGCGTTGTATGATATGATGATGATTAAAGATAATCACATCGATTTTGCTGGAGGTATCACGCAAGCAATTACGAAGGCTAAACACTATTTAGTAGCAAAAAAAATAGATATTAAAATTATTGTTGAAGCAAGAAATCTCAAAGAAATTAGAGAAATTCTTCTCAATGATGGAGTTTACAGGATTCTAATTGACAATTTCAATTATGAAGATACTAAAAAAGCAGTGGCGCTAATTGGTGATAGATGTCTAACGGAGTCTTCTGGCGGAATCAATGAAAAAACTATTCGTAAGTATGCAGATTGTGGTGTGAATTTTATTTCATCAGGAGCATTAACGCATGCTATTCATAACTTAGACCTAAGTTTAAAGGCGATATAGGGTTAAAAAAAATAAAGTTAGGAGTTTAAAACTGAAGGATAAATGACAGATGCATACTTTGATAGCGAAACGTATACAAAAATTGACTTTTCGAAAACAAAGATCAAAAAAGGAGAATATGATAATTGTACGTTTACAAATTGTAATTTCGAAAATACACATGCATCCAATATTCAGTTTGTAGAATGTGTGTTTATCGATTGTAATTTCAGCAATGCTATTGTAAAAGATACCGCATTTAAAGACGTGAATTTTATAAATTGTAAAATGATTGGTGTAAAGTTTAATGAATGTGATCCTTTTTTGTTGCAAATTCATTTTAAAGAATGTCAACTAAATTTCTCTTCTTTCTACCAGTTAAAAATACCTAAAACGCTCTTTGAAAACTGTAATCTGGAAGAAGTAGATTTTACAGAAGCAAACATTGGTAGTTCCTTTTTTGATAATTGTGGTTTAAAAGGCGCTATTTTTGAAACAACCAATTTAGAAAAAGTGAATTTTAAAACGGCTTTTAATTATACTTTTGAATTGGAAAAAAATCGTGTAAAAGGCGCAAAATTTAATAGAAATTCGATTGATGGATTGCTATCACACTATAAAATTGTTCTTGATTAACAAATTGTATTTATAGCGAGCTTGTAAGATTATTCTATATCTTAACATTAAAATGAGTGAAAATAATGAGTAAAGAAATCGAAGATAGTTTAACAAAAATACCCGTCATTGGTACTTTAGTGAAATTTGGAAAAAAAATAAAAGTTCCAGGTTTACGAGGAATGTCTTTGTATGATGTTGTTGAAATGTATTTTATCGGTATTGTAAAAGGAGCTTTAACTTCTAGAGCAGGAGGGATTGCTTTTAGTTTTTTTATGGCCGTTTTCCCGTTTTTACTCTTTATTTTAACCTTAATACCTTACATCCCAATAGATGGCTTTCAAGAAGGACTGTTCTCTTTTATTCAAGATATTTTACCGCCGCAAACTTTTGAAGCCGTAAATCTTGTAATTGGCGATATTGTAAACAACCAATATGGAGGTTTACTTTCATTTGGTTTTATCCTATCTATTTTTTTAATGACAAATGGAATTAATGCTATTTTTGGAGGATTTGAATATTCCTATCATGTCACCGAGTTTCGTAATGTTTTTAAAACCTATTTTATCTCTTTAGGGGTTTCGTTATTAACCTCTCTTTTCTTAATTATAACGGTGGTTTTAGTACTGCTCTATCAAGTAGCATTGTCTAAGATTGATGATAAAGGTTGGTTAAATACAACCGATTTAAACCTGTTTTTCTATGGGCGTAGCATTTTGTTTTTAATTATGATCTTCACCATCGTTTCCTTACTTTTTAGATATGGAACAAAGCAAGGGAAAGAATTAACATTCTTCTCAGCAGGCGCTATTTTAACCACATTTTTGTCATTAAGTACCTTTTATTTCTTTGGGATTTATGTTGTTAAATTTGCACAATACAATCAATTATACGGTTCAATAGGAACCCTTTTGATATTGATGTTATTTGTATGGTTAAATGCGATCATTCTATTGTTAGGTTTCGAATTAAATGCCTCTTTGTACCGATTGAGACAGCAAAATAAAACGGTTCTAACACTCTAAAAATAATAACTTTTTCACGATATTTGCCTTTATAGAACGATTTGGTGTTTTACTGACGTGAAATCCTATTTTCGTGTAATTTGTCATTCCAAGCAATGATAACAATATATAAAAATGACAGATGTCTCTATGCCTAAAGCGAAAGACAAATAATTAAACACTCATTAATGAAACCAAGCATCCCAAAAGGAACCAGAGATTTTTCGCCAACTGAAGTTGCCAATCGTTCTTACATTATGAATGCAATTAAAACAGCATTTGAAACTTTTGGTTTTCAACCGATTGAAACGCCAAGTTTTGAGAATTCAGCAACATTAATGGGAAAATATGGGGAAGAAGGAGATCGGTTGATTTTTAAGATTTTAAATTCAGGAGATTATTTAGCAAAAACAGATGCAACGCTATTGGCTGAAAAAAACAGTTTAAAACTAACTCCTCAAATCTCCGAAAAAGCATTGCGTTACGATCTTACTGTACCATTTGCAAGATATGTAGTACAGCACCAAAATGAAATTACATTTCCTTTTAAACGCTATCAAGTTCAACCAGTTTGGAGAGCCGATAGACCGCAAAAAGGACGTTTTAGAGAATTCTTTCAATGCGATGCAGATGTAGTTGGTAGTAAATCATTGTGGCAAGAAGTCGAGTTTATTCAATTATACGATACGGTTTTTACCAAATTAGGTCTGGTGGGAACTACGATCAAAATAAATAACAGAAAAATACTATCTGGAATTGCCGAAGTAATTGGCGCACAAGACAAGCTCATCGATTTTACGGTTGCGTTAGACAAGTTAGATAAAATTGGAAAAGACGGCGTTGTCAAAGAAATGCTTTCCAAAGGAATTACTGAGGAAGCAATTGAAAAAGTACAACCCTTATTTGATTTTTCAGGAACGAATTTAGAAAATTTGACTTCGTTAGAAAATATGTTAGCCGCTTCAGAAGAAGGATTGAAAGGCGTTGAAGAATTGCGTTTTGTAATCCATTCAATTGCAGCACTCGGTTTGGAATCAGCAACCTTAGAAGTAGATGTAACCTTGGCAAGAGGACTGAACTATTATACAGGTGCTATCTTTGAAGTAGCAGCCCCACAAGGTGTAAAAATGGGATCTATTGGAGGTGGAGGAAGATATGATGATCTAACAGGTGTTTTTGGTTTAAAAGACGTTTCTGGAGTCGGAGTCTCTTTCGGTCTAGATAGAATTTATTTGGTATTAGAAGAATTGGGCTTGTTTCAAGCTGTAGCTTTGCCAAAACCAAAGGTTATTTTCCTAAATTTTGATGCAACGACAGACCTAACGAAAATGCTAGCAATAAAAAAGTTGCGAGAAAGTGGCGTGAAGTGTGAGTTTTATCCTGATTTAGGAGAAAGTAATAAGGCAGAAAAACGACAGTGGAAATATGTTTCGAGTAGAGATATTGAATTTGTGGTGTCTAAAGTAGAAAAGGATATTTTTACAGTAAAAAATATGCTTTCCAATAATCAATTAACATGCTCCTTATCCGAATTAGTAGAGAAAATGAAAGTGTCTTAAACAATCTCAAGTGATGCGCTTAGGATTGTTTCTAGTTTTGATTTCAATATCAGACTGCGCTTACCGAAGTCTTGAGTTTGGATTATAGAACCATAACTATAATTGATAAAAAAACTGAAATAATACGTTGTAAACACGTAAATTTGCACTTTAATAATAGATTGAAATGTTTGAATTGAATCGTACAATGAACGAAGAAAAAATAGAAGAAATAGGGGATAACCATGTAGCAACTTCTGCTAAAAATCCTATAAGAGCAGATGCGTTTGATATTTCTGACAAAGAAAAAATAGCAAAAATTCAAGAAAGTGTAAAAGATATTTTACAGACCTTAGGAATGGATTTAACAGATGATAGCCTTCAAGGAACTCCTAAGCGAGTTGCCAAAGCATTTGTAAATGAAATTTTTATGGGATTGAATCCTGCAAATATGCCAAAGCCATCGACATTTGATAATAATTACAATTATGGTGAAATGTTGGTAGAAAAAAACATTGTTGTTTATTCTACTTGTGAACACCACTTACTACCAATTATTGGTAGAGCGCATGTTGCTTATATTTCCAATGGAAAGGTAATTGGATTGTCTAAAATGAATAGAATTGTGGAGTATTTTTCTAAAAGACCACAAGTTCAAGAGCGTTTGACAATGCAAATTGTTCAAGCAATGCAAGAAGCATTAGGGACAAAAGATGTTGCCTGTGTAATTGATGCAAAACACTTGTGTGTAAACTCAAGAGGAATTAAAGACATCGAAAGCTCTACTGTAACCTCAGAATTTGGAGGAAAATTTAAAGAAAAAGAAACGAGAAAAGAATTTTTACAATACTTACAAATGGATACAAAATTCTAGATTGTAACTTCTTAATATATTAAAAACCCGTTTTGAGTTTCTCAAAACGGGTTTTTAATTTGTATATCTCTGCCAAGATAGGGACGTTATTTTTATTTATTCAAAACCACCCATTCTCCTTTTTCAAGTAAAGGAATCGCTTGTTTAAATTTTACTTCTTTCTCTTCACCGCTCATTACATTTTTAATAGTAACTTTTTCATTTCTACCAATTTTTGGTTGGTCTCTTACAACTGTCTCAACAGGTTCTTGCTGTTGACGAGAATTAGAAATAGCTTGTTCTGTAGAGTTTTGAACATCTGCTTTAGAAGTGTTCAAGCTTTGTCTTTTTTGACTTCGTGCTTCGGATATTTGATTGGTATCTTTTGAAGGCAATTCTCCTTTAAATAAGAATGATAAAACGGCTCTGTTAATTTCTGCTACCGTTGTTTTAAATAATTCAAAAGCTTCAAACTTATAGATTAGTAAAGGATCTTTTTGTTCGTAAGACGCATTTTGTACCGACTGTTTTAAATCATCCATTTTACGCAAATGATCTTTCCAGTTTTCATCTATAATAGCTAAAGTAATATTCTTTTCAAAGTCTGTAATTAAACTTTTTCCTTCACTTTCATAAGCCTCCTTAAGGTTTGTTACCACCTGTAATGACTTTGTTCCATCTGTAAATGGAACTACAATACGTTCGTATTTATCCCCCTCATTTTCAAAAACATCTTTAATCACAGGATATGCTAAAACAGCATTTCTTTCAATTTTGTTTTTGTAATGTGCTGAAACAATTTCATACAATTTATCAATGATTTCTTGTTCAGACTTCGCTTCAAATTCTTCTTCAGAAAAAGGAGAAGTCATCGATGAAAAACGAATCAATTCAAACTCGAAGTTTTGAAAATCTTTTGCAGGCTTGTTTTGGTTTACAATGATTTCGCAAGTTTCATAGATCATGTTTGCGATATCAATTTGCAAACGTTTTCCATCTAAGGCATTGCGTCTTCTTTTGTAGATAAATTCACGCTGAGCGTTCATAATATCGTCATATTCTAACAAACGTTTTCGAACACCAAAGTTGTTCTCTTCCACTTTTTTCTGTGCACGTTCAATCGACTTAGAGATCATAGAATGCTGAATTACTTCACCTTCTTTTAAGCCCATCCTGTCCATCATTTTTGCAATTCTATCAGAACCAAACAAACGCATTAAATTGTCGTCTAAGGCTACGTAAAACTGAGTAGAACCTACATCTCCTTGTCTACCTGCACGACCTCTTAACTGCCTGTCGACTCTTCGAGAATCGTGACGTTCTGTTCCAATAATTGCCAAACCTCCAGCTTCTTTAACATCTCCTGTAAGTTTAATATCGGTTCCACGACCCGCCATGTTTGTTGCAATCGTTACTACACCTGGCTTCCCTGCTTCAGCAACTACATCTGCCTCACGCTTGTGTAATTTTGCATTTAAAATATTATGTGGAATCTTACGCATTTGTAACATTCTACCTAGTAATTCAGAAATTTCAACCGAAGTGGTTCCCACCAATACCGGACGCTTGTCTGCTACTAATTTCACGATATCTTCAATCACTGCATTGTACTTTTCACGGGCAGTTTTGTATACTAAATCTTCTTTATCATCTCGTTGAATCGGCTTATTTGTTGGAATCTCTACAACATCTAATTTGTAAATCTCCCACAATTCACCAGCTTCTGTTATTGCAGTACCTGTCATTCCAGACAGCTTGCGATACATTCTAAAGTAATTTTGAAGCGTTACGGTTGCAAAGGTTTGTGTAGCATCTTCAATTTTTACATTTTCTTTTGCTTCAATGGCTTGGTGCAACCCGTCTGAATAACGACGACCGTCCATAATACGACCCGTTTGTTCATCAACAATCATTACTTTGTTTTCCATCACCACATACTCCACATCTTTTTCAAAAACAGTATATGCTTTTAACAATTGATTCATGGTGTGAATGCGCTCACTTTTGATGCTGAAATCTTTGTACAACTCATCCTTTTCAGCAGCTTTTTCTTCGGGTGTATTTTCTGAAGTTTCAATTTCACCCACTTTTACACCAATATCTGGCAATACAAAGAACGTGTCATTTTGTGTCTTATCAGATAAGTATCCAATTCCCTTGTCCGTTAAATCAATTTGATTGTTTTTTTCTTCGATCACAAACCAAAGGTCTTCATCTACTTCTGGCATCAACTTGTTGTTGTCTGCCATATACGTGTTTTCTGTCTTTTGAAGTATTAACTTCATTCCTTCTTGTGACAAAAATTTAATCAATGCTTTATTTTTTGGCAATCCTCGATAGACTCTTAATAATAAAAATCCTCCATCTTTTACGTTTCCGTCCGCCAATAATTTTTTTGCTTCCGCCAATACACTCACCAAGTGTTGTCTTTGTAAGGTAACCAATTCAGAAACCAACGGTTTTAATTCTGTAAATTCATGTCGGTCTCCTTGTGGTACAGGACCGGAGATAATCAATGGCGTTCTTGCATCATCAATTAAAACAGAATCTACTTCATCAATAATGGCATAGTTTGGCGCTCTTTGCACCAAATCATCTTTAGAACTTGCCATATTATCTCGCAAGTAATCGAAACCGAATTCGTTATTGGTTCCGTAAGTAATGTCTGCATTGTAGGCTTTTCTACGTGCATCCGAATTTGGTTGATGGTAATCGATACAATCTGTTGTAAAACCATGAAATTCAAAAATAGGACCCATCCAAGCCTTATCACGTTTTGCCAAGTAATCATTTACGGTTACCAAGTGCACACCGTTTCCTGTCAAAGCATTTAAATAAACGGGAAGCGTAGAAACCAATGTTTTTCCTTCACCCGTCATCATTTCTGCAATTTTACCTTGATGTAAAACCGAACCACCAATTAATTGAACATCATAATGCACCATGTCCCAAGTCACAGGTTTTCCAGCAGCATCCCATGAGTTTGCCCAAAATGCTTTATCGCCTTCTAAGGTAATATGATCTCTTTCTCCAGATAACTCTCTGTCAAAAGGCGTTGCCGTTACTTCGAGTTCTTCATTTTCTACAAAACGTTTTGCAGTTTCTTTTACCACTGCAAATGCTTCTGGCATAATTTGCAATAGCGTCGCTTCAGAAACTTTGTAAGCTTCGTCTTTTAAGGTGTCAATTTCTGTGTAGATAGCTTCTTGTCGATCGATGTCTGCAGTTTTTGCTTCGAGATCTAAAGTTTCTATGGTGTCATTAAATTCTTTTGTAGCTGCTTTAATAATGTCTTTAAACGCGAACGTTTTTTGTCTTAACTCATCGTTGGTTAACGAACGAATTGCTGCTTCAAATTTATTTACATCATCGATAACAGGTTGTAAGATTTTCAAATCTTTTTGCTGTTTGTCTCCAACAAAAAGTTTGATTACAGAATTTAATATGCTCATTGCGAATTTATTTTTTAGTGCAACAAATTATATGTTGCTTTATTTTATTGTGAATCAAGTTTTTATTTTTTTAATTTCTCATTAAAAAAAGGATTGAAATATAACAAAAAAAAAGCCTCTTTTAGAGACTTTTTTATATTGTTACTATTTTAGTATTCATCTTCGTTCCAAAGATAATCATCTTCGGTGGGATAATCTGGCCAGATTTCGATGATTGAGTCATATGCATCGCCTTCATCTTCGATATCTTGTAGATTTTCAACTACTTCTAAAGGAGCTCCAGTTCTAATAGCATAATCAATTAACTCATCTTTGGTTGCTGGCCAAGGTGCATCTGCTAAATAAGATGCCAATTCTAATGTCCAATACATTTCTTACTGTTTAATTTTGTGCAAAAATAAATTTTTTACGCAATTATGCAAGTCTTTTTTAAGAAATATAAAATCAATAAATAAAGAACTTAATTATTTTTTTTCGGAATCCAATTGATTTCCGTCACTGATAGGTCTTTGGACAATTTTCGTGCCAACACAAAAAGATAGTCAGAAAGTCGGTTTAAATATTTTAAAATGTCAATATTAATGGTTTCTTCATCATTTAGTTCAACGCAAAGACGTTCAGAACGTCTACAAACACATCTTGCTACGTGACAAAATGACACAGATTGGTGTCCTCCAGGCAAAATAAAATGGGTCATTTGTGGGAGTTCTTCTTCCATGGTGTCAATTTCATTTTCTAAAAAAAGGATTGAATTCGCATCAATTTTAGGAATGTTCAATCTTTCTGCACCACTTTTCAAGGTTTCTTTTTCTGTAGGTGTTGCCAACATGGCCCCTAATGTAAATAACTCATTTTGAATTTTTAAAAGCGATTCTTTAATAGTTCCTGAAATTTCTTGATCTTTAATCAATCCAATGAATGCATTCAATTCATCAACTGTACCATAGCTATCTATTCGCAAATTGTATTTTTTTACTCTGCCACCACCATAGAGACCGGTAGTTCCACTGTCGCCCGTTTTTGTATATATTTTCATTTTATTTTTTTTCAAAGTTTATAAGTTAGTACGTGTAACAGTTTTACCTTTTAGATGCGGATCTTAAAGTGTTCTTTTTGCTGTTCTTTTCTGATGAAAACAAATCCGTAGTGAAAAACATCTACGGTTACCGTTACTTTTGGGTGCTGTTTTATTTTAGCCCAAGTTGTTCTCTTTTCTTTACTACTGTAAAGATTTTTAAAGATAAAGAATGTTTCGTTATGAATATTAGAAAGACAACTTTCAAAATAAGACAAAGTTGCTTTTTCGATCCTATTAAAAAAAACCAAATCAAATGGTTTGTTGTTGGTTGCTTTTACTTGGCTTTCTGAAAATAAATTTTCGACAAAACCAGCTGTTCCAAGAGTATTCGCTATCGTTGTAACTGTTGCATTGGGTTGGGGAATTTTTATTACGGGCGCTACAAGCCCTAAAGAGTTGCCAATTTCTAAACTATTGATGGGTTTAAAATAGGCAATGACTTTTAGAATTAGTTTGGGTTTATTAAGTCCCAATAGTGCACTTTTCTTTATTTCCTGATAGTGCTTTAAGTGCTTTTTATCCACCTTCGTGTAAAAACACTTTGTAACTAAATGATACACAAAAGGGGAGTGTACTCCGTGTTGATTTCTGGAATTCAAAAGAAACTTTACATACTGAAAAAATCGAAAAAACATCAAATTATTTTGAATGGCGAATTTAAGATAAAAAAAGAGTTAATGCCCTTAGAAAATGAATATTTGCAAGTATTTTTTAGTCTAAATTTTGAATTTATAGGATTGCTTTTGTTCCTTTTAAATAAACGGTTTCTAATAAGTTATCTCCAAAACTATACGGCAGAAAGCCATAAGAAGCAATCTCTTTTGTAATGAAAAAATTGGCTAATTTCCCTTTGGTAATACTTCCTACTTTGTCGGATAAGTTCATGGCAAAGGCACCGTTAATTGTTGCTGCATTAATGGCCTCTTCAGGGGTCATTTTCATTTTGATACATGCAGTAGCCACCACAAAATTCATATTTCCTGATGGGGTAGAACCCGGATTGTAATCCGTAGCCAATGCCAACGGTAAGCCTGCATCAATAATTTTTCTTGCGGGGGTGTACGGAATGCTTAAAAAGTAAGAGCAAGAGGGGAGTGCTACAGGCATGGTATTCGCCCCTTTTAAGGCATTTATATCATCGGGTGTCATTTCCTCTAAATGATCTACAGACAATGCGTTATGAGCAACGGAAATGGCAATTCCCCCAAAAGCATTGAACTGATTTACATGTACTTTCGGAATCAGTCCGTATTTTTTTCCAGCGGCTAAAATTTGTGCGGTATCTTCTAAATCGAAATAGCCAACTTCACAGAAAATATCAATAAAATCTGCTAGGTTTTCAGTTGCTATTAGGGGTAACATCTCTTCAATAATTAAATTGAGATAGCCTGTTTTGTTCTTTTTATATACTGCTGGAAGCGCATGCGCTCCCAAAAAGGTCGCTTTTATAGGCGTGTCAAAATTTTCTTTCAATCGCTTGATGACCCGTAGCATTTTTAGTTCTGCTGCCACTGTTAGCCCATAGCCCGATTTTATTTCGATGGCGCCAGTTCCCAATGCAATTACTTCGTGCACTCTTTTTGCAGATTGTTGGTACAGTTCGTCCTCAGAAGTTTCTTGTAGTTTCTTTGCGGAATTTAAAATTCCGCCGCCATTATTGGCAATTTCTTCATAACTCAATCCCTTAATTCGATCTACAAATTCCTGTGCTCTATTTCCTGCATAGACAATGTGTGTGTGTGAATCGCACCAAGAAGGAAAAATCATTTTTCCGCTGCAATCGATGGTTTTGTCTGCTGCCCTGTTTTGCAGTGTGTCCATTAAACCAAAGTCTACAATCAATTCATTTTCAATCCGTAAAAAAGCGTTTTTCAGAGTTGGTAAAACACCCATTTCTTTTCCTGATACTTTTTGAATACGGGGCTCTCGAACTTGTATAAGTTCTTTGATATTGATGAATAATTGCGTCATTTAAAATGATTAGTTTTACAAAACAAACTTACATAAAAGAAAAGGAATGATCCCGAAAAATGAATACGCAGCTTATTTTGAGCATTACATACAATTGGTTGCAGTGAAAAATAGGTCCATCTTACAAAATTTGCAGCATTCTCAACAAGACTTTGATTCGGTAATGCGAAACCTACCCGAAGAAAAACATAGTTTTTCCTATGCATCGGGAAAGTGGACGCTTAAAGAATTGATTCAGCATATTATTGATACGGAACGTATTTTTTGTTACCGTGCTTTGTGTTTTGCTAGAAATGACAAGACTGCTTTGCCTGGTTTCGATCAAGATGTTTTTGTGGACTATGGCAATGCCAATCAATTAGATTATTTCGATTTATTGGATGAAATGGCCACGCTTAGAAAAAGTTCCATTCAATTGTTTCAAAGTTTTTCTAAGGAAGCCTTGTTGCGCATTGGGGTTGCTTCCGAAAATGAAATGTCTGTTAGGGCTTTGGGATATCTGTTTGCTGGACATCAAATACACCATTTGAATATTGTAAAGGAACGGTATTTGTAAAGTGCATTATAAAAAGAGATCATGTTGATGAGATCGAATGTTTTTACAGTGAAAATAAAGCAACTTATATTCACACAAAGGAAAACAGGAGTTATCTCTTAGATCATTCTTTAGAACATTGGAGTGAACATTTAGACCCAGAATATTTTTTTAGAGTAAACCGAACCTTTATTGTTCATATCAACGCAATAAAAGATATTATTTCTTATACAAACAGTCGCTTAAAATTGATCCTACAAACATATACTACTTCAGAGATTATTGTAAGCAGAGAACGTGTGAAAGCTTTTAAGAATTGGGTAGACTAAAACCTTAAAGTGTTCTTGTTTTACGACAATACTCTGTTCAATTTTTCTATTAATAATGAGACTTTATTTGTTTTTTTTGTACCTGTTTTTTATTTTCTAAAATAACAAAAACAAGCAAATCGTGATCATAAGGTTTTGATTGTCAATTTTCAAGAAGAGTTTTCAATATCTTTTTAAAAAAAGAGGGAAAGTAAATAAGAATTTATTTAATTTTACGTTAGCTATATAAATCAACTAAAATCAAAAAATGATCCATAAAAAATTCTCACTATACGTATTTGCAGTCTCTTTATTCTTTGTAGGTTGTAGTAATGGTGATTTTGAAATCAAGAAAGGAAAAGTAGGTCACATAACAACCAAAACAACGATGAATGATTTAGCACAGCTATTTGTAAATGACTCGATCGTTAAAAATTTAAGTGAAGGTGCTACAGGGTATAACTATCTTCAAGATGATGATGAATACTTGATTTTTGAAAAAGGAGGAAAGCATTTGCTTACAATTGTTCCAAAAGAGCAATTAGACAGTACGTCTACTATAAAAAGTATTGAGATCTTAGATTCTCGGTATACCACTGAAAATGGCCTTTCTTTAAACTCTAGTTTTTCAGAAATAAGATTGAATACCACAATTAATAAGGTAGAAACTTCATTTTCTTCGGCAACATTATTTATTGATGATTTAAATGCAACGGTTGCTATCGACAAAGAACAATTAGGCTTAAAAGAATATAGCGTAGAAAAAGTAACTTTAGACCAAATTCCAGATTTCGCAAAAATGAAATCTTTTGTGGTTTGGTTCAATTAGTATTTTATAGACACCTATAAAAACGCTTTAGCAAATGAAAAAATATACCATTCAAAAATCACCGTTTGTTGTTCCTACTTCTGATGGCAAACTCATCGAAGAACATTTTGGGAATGCAACGGATAAAAACTCAGCGATAAGCATGGCGCATATGATTGCACCTGCTGGTTGGTGTGAACCTTTTCAAACACCTGAATTTGATGAGTATACGTATGTAATCCGGGGTAAAAAACAATTTATTATTGATGATGAAACCATCTTTTTAGAAGCGGGTCAATCCATCAAAATTCAAAAAAACACCCGAGTACAATATTCAAACCCGTTTAAAGAAGATTGCGAGTATATGGCAATTTGTTTGCCTGCTTTTTCTATGAGCCTGGTACATAGAGAAGAAATTTAATTCTTTTTTCGAGTTAAGTAAAAAGGTAAATAAATCAATAAAAAATACGGAATTACAATCAATTCTACTACAAAAACGTATTGAGGCCAATCCCCAAAAAGATCTAATAATGTTGCCGCATCTGGCTTCCTGTTGGTGTAAAAGTAATTAGATCCTAAAAAATAATTCAGTATAAACATCAAGAGCATGTAAACTTGTATGCCCAAAAATGATTTACCAACACTCTTAAGCGTGGGTTTCATTTTGTAAACAAATGTTGCATACATCATGAAAATGACCAATCCAGCGTGTACAAACCAATACCTAAAAAAAGGAAAGTTTAAGTAATTGTATTCATCTGGTGTTATTACTGATTGTAAAGTTCCTGCTAAAACTAAGAAAAAGAAAACTTCATAATACACGAATTTTTTTGTGAGTGAGAGTAGCGGTACTGTGAGGCCTAAAAAACTACATAAGTGCAGGGGTAAATCTTCTTGATAATTGAATTCGCCTTTATAAATTTTTAAGAATGTTCCAAAAATTATAGTAATAGCAATCGAAAAAGCAAAGAGGTTTCCGGTTCTTGTTTTCGTTTTCTCATTTTGCTTTTGTGCCCATAAAATGAGCGCTGTTCCAATGCATATAAAGAAAAGTGCAACTCCTAGGTGTTGCAAAGTAAAAGGTGTGAAATTACTGTTCTCTTTTAAAAAAAAATCGATCAAATTAAAGGGGTATAATTTTTTACAAGATATAAAAATTATCCGTTTGCTCTTTCACAAGCCAATAACGTATTTTTTAATAGCATTGCAATGGTCATTGGTCCAACGCCACCAGGAACTGGAGTAATGAAATCGGCCTTTTTTGCAACTTCTTCAAAAGCGACATCTCCTAGTAAACGGTACCCGCTTTTTTTAGAAGAATCTCCAACTCTGGTAATACCAACATCAATTACAGTCACATTCTCTTTGACCATGTCTGCTTTCAAAAATTCAGGAATTCCAATTGCGGCGATAATAATATCAGCTTGCAGTGTAATTTCCTTTAAATTTTTAGTTCTGCTATGACACATTGTTACCGTAGCATTTCCAACTTTTCTCTTTTGTGAGAGTAAAATACTCATAGGACTTCCTACGATATGACTTCTTCCTAAAACAACAACATGTTTTCCAGAAGTTTCAACATGGTATCGTTCTAGTAATTCTAAAATCCCATATGGAGTTGCTGAGATGAATGTAGGTAGGTTTAATGCCATTTTACCAACATTTGTAGGATGAAATCCATCTACATCTTTATTTGGGTCTACCGCCATTAAAATCTTTTGTTCATCAATGTGTTTTGGTAATGGTAATTGAACAATAAAACCATCAATATCTTTGTCAATATTTAAAATAGCAATTTCATTTAGTAGTTCTTCTTCAGAAGCTTCTTCCGTTAAACGGATTAAGGTAGATTCAAAACCAACACGCTCACAGGCTTTTACTTTTGCATTGACATAGGTAATACTTGCTCCGTTATTCCCAACAATGACTGCTGCCAAATGGGGTGTTTTTTTACCATTATCTTTTAGGTTTCTTACCTCTAAAGCAATTTCTTCCTTAATATCTGCTGCTGTTTTTTTTCCGTCGAGTAGAATCATTCTTATCGTGTAATTTATTATGTTTGAAAATAAAAAGTGTTTGAATTTATTTCATTCCTTTCATTCCTTGCATCATCTGCATCATTTTTTTTCCACCGCCACCTTGCATCATTTTCATCATTTTACTCATTTGTTCAAACTGTTTCATCAATTGATTTACTTCAGTTACACTTGTTCCAGAACCCATTGCAATTCTCTTTTTTCTACTTACGTTTATGGTTGTTGGAATACTTCTTTCTATTGGTGTCATTGAGTGAATAATTGCTTCGATACCTTTAAAAGCATCATCGTCAATATCTACATCTTTCATTGCTTTTCCGGCACCTGGTATCATTCCGACCAAATCCTTCATGCTACCCATTTTTTTGATTTGCTGAATCTGACTTAAAAAGTCATCGAAACCAAATTGGTTTTTTGCAATTTTCTTTTGAATCTTTCTTGCTTCTTCTTCATCATATTGCTCTTGTGCTCTTTCTACTAAAGAAACAACATCCCCCATTCCAAGAATACGATCTGCCATTCTTTCTGGATAGAAAATATCAATAGCATCCATTTTTTCTCCGGTTCCAATAAACTTAATGGGTTTGTTTACTACAGATTTTATGGTTAAAGCAGCTCCACCACGAGTATCTCCGTCTAATTTTGTAAGAATTACCCCATCAAAATTTAAGATATCATTAAATGCTTTTGCGGTGTTTACGGCATCTTGTCCAGTCATGGCATCAACAACAAACAAGGTTTCTTGCGGGTTAATGGCTTTATGAATGTCAGATATTTCTGTCATCATTTCAGCATCAACAGCCAAACGACCTGCGGTATCAATAATCACCACATTTTTACTATTTGCCTTTGCGTGTTTGATGGCATTTTGAGAAATCTCTACTGGATTGTTGTTTCCAACTTCCGCATAAACTTCAACGCCAATTTGTTCTCCAACAATTTGTAATTGATTTATTGCAGCAGGTCTGTATACATCACAACCTACTAACAAAACTTCTTTTGCTTTTTTTGTTTTTAAGTAATTTGCTAATTTTCCAGAAAAAGTGGTTTTACCAGAACCTTGCAAACCAGACATTAAAATTACGGTGGGATTTCCTCCTAAGTTTATGCCTACAGTTTCACCACCCATTAAGTCGATCAATTCGTCCTTAACAAGTTTTACCATTAATTGACCCGGATTTAACGTTGTTAAAACGTCTTGTCCTAAGGCTTTCGTTTGTACGTTTTTGGTGAAATCTTTGGCAATCTTAAAGTTGACATCGGCATCTAACAGTGCTCTTCTAACTTCTTTTAAAGTCTCCGCAACGTTTACTTCTGTAATCTTACCATGCCCTTTTAGGGTGTGTAAGGCTTTATCTAATTTATCGCTTAAATTATTAAACATAATTTGTGTTCTTTTTTAGGAAACACAAATATAAGAATTCGTGTTTAGTTGTTCGTAATTACGTGATAATTTTTTAGGAATATTCTTTCCATTATTGTGCTTAAAAATTGAATTTTAAACATACTTAATGTTCCAGATGAAACAGCCAACCCTTTTAATGGTTTTTCTGTTTTATTTGAAAGGGGCTGATAAGTGTTTTTATTCACTTGGCGATTAATTAATGATCTTTTTTAGGGAATAAAAGAGCTGAACACTATTTTTTTGCAGGAACAAACTCCAAGGCCACCCCATTTATACAGTGTCTTTTTCCAGTCGTTTTTGGCCCATCATCAAATGAATGTCCTAAATGTCCACCACAAGTGTTGCATTTCAATTCTGCTCTTGCGTAGCCTATTTTATAATCAACATAAAATTCTATGTTTCCTTCAATAGCCCTGTCAAATGATGGCCATCCAGATTTAGAGTCAAATTTATGCTCAGACGAATATAGTGTTGTTTTACAAGCAGCACAGGCATAGACCCCTTTTTCTTCGGTCTTATTTAATGCACTTGAAAAAGCGCGTTCTGTTCCCGCTTCACGCAATACATAATACTGCATTTGATTTAGTTCTTTTTTCCATTCCGTATTTGTTTTATTGACAGCATACTTTTTTTTAGATTCTTTTTTTTGTGCTGAAGTTGAACAATTCACTAAAAATAGAAGTGCGATAAAGGGAATCAATTTTTTCATAATACTATTTTATTTTTTTGAGTTTTTAATGATGAAATCTACAATTTTATGTGTTGTCTTTTTATCTCTTAAAATTTTGGTATGTCCCAATCCATTTGTAATAAGCAGCCTACCATTTTCTGAGTTTTGACGAATATTTTGTGCACATCCAACAGCTACATCGCCATCAATTATATCATGGACTACTAAGGTAGGTGTTTTCATCTTCTTTGCAGCTTTGTATACCGCAAAATCACTAATTTTAACATTCCATTTAGATTCAAAATAAGTTTCTAATTTCTTAGAAATACTTTTCGTCAACCCCAAGCTATTTGTGAAATTAGACAAAATATCTTCTACTTTATCACCAGCTCCAATGGTAACAATTGTATTAAAAATGACTGTTTCTGCGTTTGTGTTTAAAGTTGCCATGCCTCCAAAAGAATGGCCAACAGCAGCATAAAATGGACCGTATTCTTTATTTATCGCTTTTATTGTGGTCATGTATTCCATCATGTTTGTCGTTTTTCCAGAAGATTCTCCATGCGCAGGGCCATCAAATGAAATGACCATGTATCCTTTTTCTAACAGTCGGTTGGCAATCATAAATAGTTGGGTACTTCTACCAGACCAACCATGAGCTAGCAATACCTTCTTATCGGAATAGCCATAACTTAGTACTTGAATTTCTTTCTTAATTTCAGGAATGAATAACCTACTTTTTTGTGAGCTTTCCTCCATGTTTAACTCTCTTTTTGGCATTTTAAATCGAATTGGAGTTGTAAAGAGTCTTGCTGCAAGTAGGACAACCAACCTGTGCGATACGAATTGTACAAATTTAGCAACAACGAATAAAGACTTAGGAATTTGTAGACTAGGAGGTAGGGTATTCGTAGGAGAATGTAGCTTCATCAATCAAAATATTTAGGCGAAAGATACCATATGTACTTTTAAGAAAGAAATAATTAGTTCACAATAATTGGAAACAAGTTACTCTATAATTACATATTGAGCAACGTGTAGTACAATGATATAAGCATACATACGTTAACTTATTGGAAGGATTACTTTGCCTATATTGTATGCGGTTCAACTACACTTGAATTGTATTTTAATTTTAAAGCAAGAAGATGTTAAAAATAGGGGATAAAAAATTAATTAACGGTTGGGCTTTTTATGATTGGGCAAACTCTGTGTACTCTTTAGTTATAAGTACCGCAGTTTTCCCACTATATTACTCAGGAATTACAAGCGGTAAAGTGATTTCTTTTATTGGCATCGAGTGGGAACACCCAGATACCCTATATAGTTATACATTATCTTTTTCCTTTCTAGTGGTTGCTTTTATGTCGCCAATATTGTCTGCAATTGCAGATTACACAGGTAATAAAAAGAAGTTTTTAAAGATTTTTTGTACCATTGGAGCCGTATCTGTAATGAGTTTATATTTCTTTGAAGGAATAGATACTGTTTGGATCGGGATTGTTTTTACTTTTTTTGCAAGTATTGGCTTTTGGTCTAGTGTCGTGTTTTACAATTCCTATTTACCTGAAGTAGCACACCCAGAAGATCAAGATCGAGTTAGTGCAAAAGGGTTTATCTTTGGCTATATTGGTTCAATCATTCTACTTATTATAAACTTAATTATGATACTTTTTCATGATATGTTTGGAATATCTGAAGCCTTTGCTTCTCGCATCTCTTTTGTGATGGTGGGACTTTGGTGGATAGGCTTTGCTCAAGTAACATTTAAAGTTTTACCAAACAATACCTTCAGTAAAAAGCCAGAAAAAGATTATATATGGAAAGGGTTTAAAGAACTTAAAATTGTTTGGAATGAAATCAAAGAATTGCCCACTTTAAAAGGTTTTTTAACGGCCTTTTTCTTGTTGAGTATTGGAGTACAAACGATTATATTATTAGCAGCAATCTTTGGATCAACAGAGTTAGAATTAAGTTCAACAAGTCTAATCATTACCATTTTATTAATACAATTTGTTGCCATTTTTGGAGCCATGATTTTTTCAAGAATATCTAAAAAACAGGGTAACTTTAAAGCTTTAAAAATCACCGTATTTATATGGATATTAGTTTGTTTTTGCGCATTCATGTTGCACAAAGACATGCCAAATGTAGGGACTTATTTTTATGCTTTGGGAGGCTTATTAGGACTTGTTTTAGGAGCAATTCAGTCTTTGACAAGGTCTACCTATTCAAAACTATTACCAGACACAGAAGACCATGCTACTTACTTTAGTTTTTATGACGTTACAGAAAAACTGGCCATAGTGTTAGGAACTTTTGTCTATGGGTTTTTATACTCATTAACAGGCTCTATGCAATGGAGTGTCTTATTTTTAGCGTTGTTTTTTGTAGCTTCTTTTATCGTTTTAAGCCGATTAAAAACAACCAAACATGTGTATTAATAAAAGATTCTTCGAATACATATAAACACAAAGATTAAAACAGAATACCCAATAAAGAAAGGAATGATGTACGTTTTTAATCCCAAGACCAAAAAGAGGCTTATAAGTAATAATTGAAAGCCCAAACCGAAGGTTGAAATTAAAGTCATTAACCAATTTGGAAAAGGTTTTCCTTTGGATGCATTTCTGTCTAAAGCATAAATAATTTTATCAAAAATGCCATAAAATAATTTATACAAAAAGAAAAGTGTGTTTACGTTCTTTTGCTTTTCCCCTGGCAGCGCAACAGGGGTTTTGTTTTCGAAAACACGACTAGTGGTATCCCCGTCAAATCGGTTTCTTAATATCACATAGTAGTAATTGTATAAAGTTCCTTGTAGCTGAACTCCGAAAAAAGCGACGAAGGCTAGTAAGAAACTCACATTTGTTAGGTGCCAAAGTGTGATAAAAATAATAAAATTTAGAATGATATCAGAAACTGAATCTAAAAAACGTCCAGTATAAGAAGGCGTTTTTTTAACCCTGGCCAATTCGCCATCTGCAGCATCTAAAATAGATTTAAAGATTAAGAAAAAAGCAGCAGCCCAATAATATTCTTTTGTGATGCAAAAAACACCAATCAGTCCCGAAATTACGAATGCAATCGTGACATCTACGGGTGTAAACTTTGTGTTTTTTAGAGAATTCGCAATCCTTCTTGCAATGGGTCTTCCGTAATCTGATAAATCTAAAAATTGATGATTTTTGGGTAATTTAGACATTAAAATGCTTTAGAATTGAGCATTTTTAAGAGTTTCGAATAAGCTTAAAACAGCACATGTTTTTATAAGTGTAAAAGTAAACTTTTTGTAACTAAGTTGTAAAAAAAAAGACACATATATTATATGTGTCTTTCTTAATATTTATTTATTATTTATTGAACGGTAACTGGAAATACCGCTTGTACATCTGTTTCTCCACCAGCATTAGTAATATCTCCACTGTTAACTCCACTTGCTGTTTTTACAGGTTCGTGTCTTAAAGTTATGGTTAAATTCCCAGAAGCTGCAGTTGTAGTTGTTAAGATGAATCGAACCCCAATTGGGTTTCCATTTCCATCCATATCATTATAAGTTACAGTTGCAACATTATTCGTTGGAGTAAAAAAGAATTGATGCTCTTCATCTTCCTCTAATACTTCTACTGTAATATCTTCAGCCGGACTTTCCGTTTCGTTTTCAATTTTTAAAACACCTGTATAATCAGTGTTTGCAGTTAAATTTGCAGAAACTGTAATTACAGGAGCATTTGGGCCATCGCCATCTAAATCTACACTTTTTAAGATAATTTCTGTTCCTCCACCACTAGGTGTTAAAGTTGCCGTTAACGTTGTAATTAATTCTTCTTCATTTACAACCTCTGGATCATCATCTGAACATGCTGTAAATACTGTTGCTACGAATAATACTAACGCTAAATTTTTAATTGTTTTCGTGTATTTATTTTTTAATGTAATCATGTTATTATTGTTTTTTTTTAATATTTAAATTTTAATTGTAATGTATAATTTCTTCCTAAATCATCAGCAAAAAACCTTAATCTGTTTAGATTTTCTCTGTAATTAATATTTAAAATATTTGTGACTGTTAAGCCAACTGTTAAATTTGTTTTTTCTGATAGTTTAAACGTTGCATCAGAATTAAAGTTTAGTAAATGGTAACTATTTGGTGTAGTACTTATATCAACTAAAATATTCGTATCAGTAGTTGGTATATAGGTTTCGAAGTTGTTGTCTGGAAATAAATTTTGCCTAAAAACAAACTCGCTTTCTAAAATTACGGAAAAACCATTCCATTTTTCATGATAATAACCAATACTATTTATAGTTTTAGCAGACGGTATATCAATCAAATTCTGATCATTTTCAACATCTTTTCCACGGATAAATGAACTTGTATTTTTTAATATAAATTGATTTCCAATCTGTTGTTTTAAACTGAAATCTGCACCAAATAGATTTGCATTCGTTTTTTTATGTGCCCAAACAGGAAAAGCACCACGAATGGTTTGCTCTGTTCCAGTTGGTTCTAGATACATGAAATTACGAATATGATTAAAAAATACTTCAACCAAAATAGAAGTGTTCTCACTTTTAAAACGATAATTAGCCGCAACTCTATTAGACGTTTCTTGTTGCAATCTTAAATCTCCTAACTCAATTCTTGCCGCAGAATGATGCAAACCATCACTAAATAATTCTGATGGATTTGGCGCTCGATTTGATAATCCATAATTGAATAAAACCGAATTTTCGTCATTTAATTGATAAGAAATTCCCGCAGAAGCAGAAAAGTTATGAAATTGAAATTTAGGATTTACCAACCATTGTGTATTAAAGTCTTCAATGATTAAATCGTAAAAATCTACATCATAATTACGTTCATTCCACCTGCTTTTTGAGTAAAACTTTTTGGCATTTATGGCATTGAAATCGTATCTAAAACCTAGGTCTAAGGTTGTTTCGTCATTTAAAATAAAGTTCCCAATTGTGAAAAAGCCAAAATCATATTTGTCATAATCTGGAATTAACCTTTTAATACCTGTATTTGGATTTGCAAAATTATTTTGATAAGCGCCCATAAACCCAACCTTATACTTCTGATCAGTTTTTGCATCAAATTCAAAGCTAGATCTAATTGCATGTGAAGATAAATTTAAATCTAACGAAGCTTTATTTCTATCATTGCCAACTCTTATATCATATTCAAAACGATGATTGTTTTGAAAATCATATTGAACTTTTAATTTCCCTAACTTTTTTAATCGTTTGTAATAATCCACTTTTACCAATTGATGTGTAACATCTTGCTTTGGCGAATTAATATCATAAGAAAAATCGTTTGTAATTAATGGTTCTGGAGAATTAATTGCATTTACCAAATCTTCAATATTTCCTAAATGCGAAGCTCTTAAAATTCCTATTTCGTTGTTTATAAATGTATAATATACATTAAAACCACTTTCAAATTTCTTTAAACCTGTTTGTAAAGAAAATGCCTTAGAATTTAGTCCTGTATTACTTAAAACATAATCAGGACTTTTAAAATCGCCAATTTTTTTGAGCGTTGTTTTTGCATTTACATACCAACCTTTTTTTGTGGATTTTGACAATGATGAATGAAAACTAAATCCACGTCCATTACTTTGTCCACTTAAAATACTTTTACCATACAAAGAATCTTTTAAGATTATATTACTTGGTTCAGTAATAATTACACCACCAATAGCATCGCCACCAAACTCCAAAGAATTAGCTCCTTTAATTACCGTAATTTTTTCTGTGGTATTAATATCTAAATTAGGTGCATGTTCAATTCCCCATTCTTGATCTTGCAAACGCACGCCATTTGCCATTACAATAATTCTACTACTATGCAACCCATTTATAACTGGTTTTACAATTGCATTTCCTGTATTTATTGATGAAATACCTGCAATATCTTTTAATACATCACCTAAATTCTGATTGCTAAACGCATCAATAACTTCACCTTTTAAGACAGTAAATTGTACTGTTTTTGATTTTACATTCGCTGCAGAAACAATACTAACTTCTTTTAAAGATTCTATATGATGTTCTAAAAATAATTCTGTAAAAGTATCTTTTTCTAAATTGATTTTAACATTTTTAGTTTCACAAGAAATATGAGAAATTGTCAAATTTATTTCTCCATTACAAAGCTTTTCTATTTTAAATTTTCCTTCAAAATTAGAAGTTGCATATTTATGTAGGCTTTCTATGTAGACCGTTGCACCATAAATGGGGCTACCGTCATGATAATCTATAACAATGCCTTTTAAAATATTGTTGCATTCTTGTGCAAAATTTGTAAAACTTAAGAAACAAAAGAGTACACGAAAAAAGATTTTTTTAATCATTTTTAAGTATTAGAAATAGTAGTAACTTTATTAAAAATTAAACTAAGACTGTTGGTCCACGAAGAGAATAAGGTAATTGTTGATGTGGAAGTAAGAAATTATAAGTTTCTGTAATTGAAAAAAGACCATCAATTACTGTAATAGTTTTAGTTTGTTCGAACAAATACCCGTCCGATTTTTTGATTACATCTAATTCACAATTAAGGGATTTTTCATGAATATGTTGATCTGTTTTGGAGGTACAAACTGTATGAGAATGATTCTCAAACAAATGTATTGTTTGTATAACTGCTGGAGACAGAAATACAAGCAGTAAGAAAAATACGATATGTTTTTTAAAAGTTTTAATAATTTTATTTTTTTCTAATCCTCATGTTCAACATTTCAACACCCAAAGAAAAAGCAATGGCAAGGTACAAATATCCTTTTGGAATAATACCAACTGTTTGTCCGAATATATTGGCATGAGAAAGGTGTGCGCCTTCTGCAATTAACATAAATGCAATTAAAATTAAAAATGCCAGACCTAACATTTGAATCGTAGGGTGTTTACTTACAAATTCGCCCACAGGGTTTGCAAATAAGAGCATAATACCCATAGATAAAATCACAGCAACAACCATGATGCTCATGGCTCCATTTACCCCATTCGTCATTCCAACAGCAGTTAAAATAGAATCAAAAGAAAAAACAATATTGATCAATGTAATTTGAAGAATTGCTTGTTTTAAGGTGTACCCTTTTTGAGGAGTTCCTTTGTCTAGTTCTTCCTCATTTCCTTCTACTTTATGATGAATTTCTTGGGTGCTTTTGTACAATAGAAAAAGGCCTCCAGCAAATAAAATTAAACTTTGACCGGTAACACCTGCCTGAATCCATGGTAAATCTATGGTCCAAAATGGTGCTTTCATTGCAATAATATATGAAATACCAAACAGTAATATAATTCGTAAAAACATCGCCAATACAAGACCTATATTTGTGGCTCTTTTCCTTTTTTCTTTGGGGAGTTTGTTTGCAGCAATCGATATAAAAATAATATTATCGATCCCTAAAACAATTTCCAAAAAGGTTAAAGTTAGTAGCGCAATCCAAGTATCTACCTGTAAAAATAATTCCATATTATTTCAATTTTAAAATCGTTCCTTTTTTAGAGAATTTTGAAAATCCAATTTTTACAGTAAAATCATAACCGTTTTTATTAATCGTATTAATTTGTACAAACATCGGGTCCTTTTGTAAGTCCGTTTTTGGGTTTATGTAGCGTAAGGTATAGAAAAAATTATTTTTCCACTTTATGGACAAAGTATCAATTTGATTTCCATATTTGCTAATTTGGATACTGTCTTTTCGAATAATGGTTTCTTTTACAAAGCCTTTTCCTGAAGGAATTTCAAAAACACCTATCTTAAATTGATCTGAACTGTCTTTTATCGCAGTTTCACAAGATGAAAGCACAATCGTAAGTATTAAAATACTAAATAAATACTTCATTAAATTCCTGTATAATTTGCAGGCGTAATTGCCTTTAATTCTTCTTTGATTATTACTGATACTTCTAAGGTGTCAATGAAATTTGCAATTGATTGCTGATTAATTTTTTCATTGGTTCTTGTCAATCCTTTTAATGCTTCATATGGATTTGGATAGGCTTCTCTTCTTAATATTGTTTGAATCGCTTCTGCAACAACCGCCCAGTTATTTTCAAGATCTTGTGCAAATTTTTCTTTGTTTAATAGTAATTTATTCAATCCTTTTAATGTAGAGGTAAACGCAATAATTGTATGTCCAAACGGAACACCAACATTCCGTAAAACGGTACTATCTGTTAAATCTCTTTGCAAACGAGAAACGGGTAATTTTGCAGATAGATGCTCGAAAATTGCATTTGCCAATCCTAAATTTCCTTCAGAATTTTCAAAATCAATTGGATTTACTTTATGTGGCATTGCTGATGAACCTACCTCACCTGCTTTAATTTTTTGTTTGAAATAATCCATGGAAACGTAGGTCCAGAAATCTCTATTTAAATCGACAATGATGGTGTTGATACGTTTTAAAGTATCAAACATCGCAGCCATGTGATCGTAATGTTCTATTTGTGTCGTTGGAAAAGAGTGCTGCATGCCTAGTGTGTTTTGTACAAAAGAACTTCCAAAAGCTTTCCAATCAATGTTTTTGTACGCTACTTTATGGGCATTGAAATTTCCAGTAGCACCCCCAAATTTTGCAGCAGTAGGAATGGCTGATAATAAATTAAATTGTTCTTTTAAACGCACTACAAAAACATCAATTTCCTTCCCCAGTCTTGTCGGAGATGCTGGCTGACCATGAGTTCTTGCCAACATAGAAATGTCTTTCCACTCAATGACTAATTCCTGTAACCTTTCTAAAACCTCCAAATAATGAGGCACATATACTTCGCTCATCGCTTCTTTAATTGAAAGTGGAATTGCAGTATTGTTTATGTCTTGAGAAGTCAATCCAAAATGAATAAACTCTTTGTATTCTTGTAAGTTAAGAGCGTCAAATTTTTCTTTGATAAAATATTCAACCGCTTTTACATCATGATTTGTTACTTTTTCAATGTCTTTTATCTTTTGAGCATCGGCTGTAGAAAAATCAATATAAATTTCACGTAATTTGCCGAAAAGAGAACTGTTAAAACTGACTAATTGTGGTAAAGGGATTTCGCAGAGTGCAATAAAATACTCTATTTCTACGCGAACTCTGTATTTTATCAATGCTTCTTCAGAGAAGTAATTTGCTAATTTTGCTATTTTATTTCTGTAACGCCCATCAATAGGGGATATGGCATTTAGTTGTGTAAGGCTCATTTTATAATTCTGTTGTGAATTACAAAAATAAGGATTTCATCACATTTACAAACCTGATTTTTGATGTTTTTCTATCAAATGTAACACATAAGATCCTCGTGCTTTACAGCCCTTACTTTCGTGTATTATTTTAGTACTTATTAGGTGTGAAAGTTCGGGGTGGATCTAGTCCTTTTTCAATCCAAACAAATACAAGGTATTCATTGTATAAGCTCTTACAGCAATTTTTTGAGGTGTTATTAGCCAATCAAAACCCGTTTCAATAATGGTGTTAATTTGTGTATCCGTCATCCTTTTTTGGAAGTCATTTTCTTGTTTTGAAAAATAAGCTTTTGCTAAATGTTCGCAAATCTTTGCACAAGGTCTAATCGCACTATCAAATTTTAAGGTTGATATTTTAAGAGAAAATTCTTCTAAATGAGGAAGCATCCACTCGAGATGATGGTGTGTGCAAACCCATTCTAAAATCCAAGCAGCTTTAATAGACACTCTACTCTTAACATCAAATGTTATTGCAATTAAATGTTTAAATAAATTTGGATCGTTTACTACAAAGTTAGCCACCCTTTGTCGGTTTATCCTTTTTGGATTTTCCATGTTGTTAAGTTCTTTAATTAAAGAAAGGAATTCCAGTTTTGACATTATTATAGTATGTTTTTAACTATTTTAGAAGGATAAATATAAAAAGACTGTTTTTGATTGTTGCCTTTTTCTTTGTTTTTTTACAAGTAAAGATTCGAATACTCAAAAACCAATCAGTATCATAAAATAAAAAATGATTAGAGGGTAGTAAAAAATACTTCTCAAATAATAAAAATGTTATTAAAGCGACTATAGATTAAGTAAACGTTCCTTTAAATGAGATTCCATATAGAGGCGAAAGTGGTTTTAGAATTATAAAATAAACGTTTTAGGGAAATTTTAAAAGTATTCGCTCTTTTAATTTTATTTTTTTAGTCGATTTTTTTGTTCAGTAAGCATTAAAATTTCAACCTTATAAAGCAGATACTTATTTGTATCTTTGCATCCTTAAAATGATAAAATGAAACGAGTTGTTGTTGGTCTTTCTGGCGGAGTAGATAGTAGTGTTACCGCCTATTTGTTAAAAGAACAAGGGTATGAGGTGATCGGTCTTTTTATGAAAAATTGGCACGATGATTCCGTTACTATTTCTAATGAATGTCCTTGGTTAGAGGATAGTAACGATGCAATGCTTGTTGCAGAAAAGTTAGGGATTCCTTTTCAGGTTGTTGACTTAAGCGAACAATATAAAGATCGAATAGTCGATTATATGTTCGCAGAATATGAGAAAGGAAGAACACCAAATCCAGATATTCTTTGCAATCGAGAAATAAAGTTTGATGTTTTTATGGACATTGCTTTAAAATTGGGAGCAGACTACGTTGCTACAGGTCATTATTGTAGAAAAGATTCAGAAATTATCGATGGAAAATCGGTTTATAAATTATTGGCAGGAAGAGATATTAATAAAGATCAATCATATTTTCTATGTCAATTATCACAGCTGCAATTAACAAAAGCTTTATTTCCAATTGGCGAATTAACGAAGCCAGAAGTAAGAAAGATTGCTAAAGAAGCAGATTTAATTACCGCAGAAAAGAAAGATTCACAAGGTTTATGTTTTATAGGAAAAGTACGCTTGCCAGAATTCTTGCAACAAAAACTACAACCAAAAGAAGGAGTTATAGTAACAATTCCACCATCGTTTACTGCCTATACAACACCCACACCAATATTTGAAGATAAAGAAGCTGAATTGAAATATTTAGCTACAAAATTTGCTTATCAAATTACAGATGGTAAAATAGTAGGAAAACACCAAGGCGCACATTACTTTACAAAAGGGCAACGGAAAGGATTGAATGTTGGAGGGACAAAAGAAGCACTCTATGTTATAGAAACAGACGTTAAAGAGAACATTATCTATACTGGAGAAGGGAAAAATCATACAGGACTCTATCGAAAGGTATTGTTTGTTTCCAATGAAGAAATTCATTGGGTTCGCGAAGACTTAACTTTACAGCCTGGAGAAACGATGGAAGTATTGGCAAGAATACGATATCGACAAGTTTTAGAGAAGGCCACTTTGCACAAAGTAACTTCGGGATTGTATGTTTCTTTTGATAACAAACAATCTGCCATACAAGAAGGACAATTTGTGGCTTGGTATCAAAACGAAGCGCTTTTAGGTTCAGGTGTTATTTCGTAACTTTATTTTATGAAAAATAAAATCACACAACTTTTTAAGATTCAATATCCAATAATTCAAGGAGGAATGATTTGGGTTTCTGGTTGGAAGTTAGCTTCTGCCGTTTCAAATGCAGGAGGTTTGGGCCTAATTGGCGCAGGGTCTATGTATCCAGAAGTATTGCGAGAACACATTCAGAAGTGTAAAAAGGCAACAAACAAACCCTTTGGTGTTAATGTACCGATGCTATATCCAGAGATTGATAAAATTATGGATATTATTTTAGAAGAAGGTGTTGAAATTGTATTCACATCTGCAGGGAATCCTAAAACATGGACTTCTTGGTTAAAAGAAAAAGGGATTACGGTAGTACATGTAGTGAGTTCTGTGAAATTTGCTTTAAAAGCGGAAGCAGCTGGTGTTGATGCTATTGTTTGCGAAGGTTTTGAAGCAGGAGGACATAATGGAAGGGAAGAAACAACCACGTTTACTTTAATTCCTATGGTGGAAAAAGAACTCAATATTCCGATCATTGCCGCAGGAGGTATTGCGACTGGTAAAGGCATGTTGGCAGCGATGATTTTAGGAGCCAATGGCGTACAAATTGGCAGCAGGTTCGCCGCAACATTAGAATCTTCAGCACATCAAAATTTTAAACAATCAATTTTAAAAGTTAAAGACGGAGATACAAAATTGACTCTTAAAGAGTTGGCGCCAGTAAGATTGATTAAAAATGAATTCTACCATCAAATAGAAGCACTGTATCAACAACAACCAACAATTGACGAAATCAAAACGCTATTAGGAAGAGCCCGTGCTAAAAAAGGAATTTTTGAAGGAGATTTGGTGAATGGTGAGTTGGAAATTGGTCAGATAGCAGGGATTATTGATGAAATAAAATCCGTAAAAATTGTTTTTGAAGAACTTATTCACGAATTTAATGCTTCTAAAGCATTCGTTCATAGGCTTTCATAGGTTTTTGAAATAATATCAACTATTTTTTTGTTTATTAATTTAATGATATTATATTTGCAACTTAATATAACGCTGTTAGTAATTAAATTATCAGCACAATAATTTTTTATAATGAATAAAGGTACCGTAAAATTTTTCAATGAATCTAAAGGATTTGGGTTTATTACAGAAGAAGGATCAAACAAAGAACATTTTGTACATGTTTCAGGTTTAATTGACGAAGTTCGTGAGAATGACGAAGTTGAATTTGACTTACAAGATGGAAGAAAAGGATTAAACGCAGTAAATGTAAAAGTAATTTAATATATACTTAGTTAATTTTTAATGAAAAAGCCTGCAATTTGCAGGCTTTTTTATGCGCTTTACTTAATAGGAATTTTAATCTTATACATTTTGTGAGATTTATTATTGAGTTTGTTTTCCCTTAGCCATGCATTATGTAGTTTCAACTCTTTGTAGTTGATGCCAAACTGTTTTGCAAACAATGCAATATTTGTAATTGTAGAATCCACCTTAACCGTTCTTGTTTTTGCCATCCTATAAAGGTCTTTTTCTTCAAATTTAAATCCATACTTTCTAGGGTTTGACATGACTTCTTTTAAAGCAATGATTCTAAGGACATACCGTTCTGTTTCATTTGGTAAAAATGCATCATAATACGAAGTAACACCTTGAGCCTCTAATCGTCTAGAAACTCCATAATTTCCTGCATTATAGGCAGCAGCTGCTAGGGTCCAAGACCCAAATCTTTCCTTTGCTTTTATCAGATATGCTGCAGCTACTTTTGTTGATTTCTCAATATGATACCGTTCATCTACATTTTGATTTATTTCTAAACCATATTCTTTACCCGTACTTTTCATAAAATGCCACATTCCAGCAGCTCCGGCTGAAGAAGTCTCGTCGATTAAAGCACTTTCTGCAACTGCTAAGTATTTAAAATCATCTGGAAGACCGTATTTCTTTAATAAAGGTTCTAGTATTGGGAAGTATTTGTTTGCTCTTTTTAACAATAGCAGGCCATTTGATTGCCAGTAAGTATTTACCAATAACTCCCGGTCCATTCTTTCTCTAATGTGCTGCCGGTCTATAGGAACTAATTCTCCTGCAAGATTTAAATCTTCAGGAAGTTGTAAAGCTTGAATTTCATATTTGTCGCTCGTGCTTTTTGTTGTTTCATTTTTTGTTTTGTCAATTCCTCTTACAAATAAAGAGGTAATTGCAATGATTCCTATGTAGGTAAAGAAGCGCACTATTTTTGACATAATTATAATTCGTTATATGTTCATAAAAATACACTATTTTGAGTTCTTAAAAAGTTAAATTTTCATGAATGTGCCTCGTGATTATTTCAGCTTTCTTAAAAATCATTAGATGAGTTCCATCTTCAATGGAAATACAATTTGAAATGTTCTTTAATGGAAAAATTTTATCCTTTGTGCCATGAATATGAATTAATGCTGGATTCATATCTTCTGTTCTTTTCCAGTTTGAAAAGTTTTGTAAGTACCACTTTAAGTAGTTATATTTATTAATAAACCCTAACTCTTTAAAAGTTGATGTATGTTTTTTTATGAATTTTGATAAAAAGTATTTTTCAATATCTTTAAACTTTCCTGGAATTATTTTGTAAACTTTTTTAAATTCAAGCATATTAAATTTTGAAGGAAGTTCATTTGTGTTTTTAACACTCGAGATGATGATTACTTTCTTCAAATCAATAAAACGACTCATTTCTTGCGCCAGAACTCCGCCAAATGAAACGCCAATCAATACAGGGTTTTTGTGTTGAATATCTTCACACATTCTTATGGCGTAATTACTAATACTTTCTTCTAAAGCTAGTGGTTTTTTCCAGCTTAAATAATGTAGTTCATAAAGTTCGGGGCATAAAGCTATATGCTTAAATATTGTCGAATCTCCTGAGATACAGGGTAAAAAATTGATAATGATTTTACTCATAAATTCATACTTATTAGACAAAAGTCTTCATGACTTTTGCGTAAATAAAAACATAATTTATGGTAAAACCTAAGCACAATTAATAAGTGGTCACATACGAGTATAACTGGTCGTATTTAGGTATAACTGAGTTTTGTTATAAGACAATTTTTAGTTAAAAAAAGACGATTCACTTTATTTAAAAACAATCAATTTCGTTTTATGGAAAGTTGTGTTTTTAAGATTTCTAAAAACTTAAACTTTCCTGAATGTGTCTCGTAATCGTTTTTGCCTTTCTTAAAATCATTACGTGAGTTCCGCCCTCAATAACAACACAATTCGAAATATTTTTTAAGGGAAACACTTTATCCTCCGTTCCATGAATATGTACTAAGTTTTGGGGAGTTTTTATCACTCCGTGCCAATTGATGACATTGTAAATAGACCAATGCAAATAAGAACTATTTCTAACAGATAAATATTTTTTATAAAGATCAGCTCGTTTTTTAAGTGATTTTCCTAAGAAATATTTTGTGTAATCTTCAAAATTAGCAACTATTTTTGAAGGAAACAACTTGTACACCTTTGTAAAGCTGGCGAGTTTAAATCTTTTTGGTAGTTCGTTCTTGTTTTTAACACTCGAAATAATGATTACTTTTTTTGTAGCTATAAACTGACTCATTTCTTGTGCCATAATACCACCAAAGGAAACCCCAATCAAAACAGGGTTTTTATGATGAATATCTTCACACATTCTCATGGCATAATTAGCAATAGTTTCTTCTTGATGTAAAGGCATCTTCCATTGAAGATAATGCAAGTCATATAACGAGTCTTGCAAGGTTAAGTTTTCAAATATTTCTGGACCTGCGGCCAATCCTGGAATAAAATAGATAGCTGTTTTAGACATGTGTCAAATTAATAATAAATTTATGAAAACAGCATTATTGCTGATCTGTAAAATCAAATCGAACCAATCCATCTTCGTCAATTATTGTAAGTGTTACTTCGTGTAAAGTATTTACTAGTTCAGGATTCCAAGGCGATTTTACCTTTACATAGTTTTCCGTAAAACCATTGATGTATCCTTCTTTGTTTTCGCTTTCAAACAAGACTGTTAGTGTATTTCCTAATTGAGATTCATAGAAAGCTCTTCTCATTTTTGCAGACAATCCTCGTAACATTTTGCTGCGTTTTGCACGTGTTTTTTTAAGAACAACCCCCTCAAAATCTACAGCTGCTGTATTGGGCCTTTCCGAATAAGAAAAAACATGTAAATACGAAATATCTAATTCGTTTAAAAAATTATAAGTTTCTAAGAAAATTTCATCCGTTTCTCCAGGAAATCCAACAATTACATCAACTCCAATACAAGCATTTGGCATGGTTTCTTTAATTTTAGAAACCCGGTTTGTATAGAGGTTTGTCAAATATCGACGTTTCATCTTTTTTAATAATTCGTCACTACCAGATTGCAAAGGAATATGAAAGTGAGGAACAAATGTATTTGATTTTGAAACAAATTCAATCGTTTCATCTTTTAATAGGTTTGGTTCTATAGAAGAAATTCTAAGTCGGTGTATTCCATCAATTTTATCTAATTCTTTGACCAATTCTAAGAATGTATGTTCGTGTTTTTTGTTGCCAAACTCCCCTTTTCCATAATCTCCAATATTAACTCCTGTCAGCACAATTTCTTTAATCCCTTTTTTAGAGATTTCTCGAGCATTTTCCAATACATTTTCTAAGGTATCGGACCTAGAAATTCCACGTGCTAGAGGAATTGTACAATAGGTGCATTTATAATCACAGCCATCTTGTACTTTTAAGAAAGCACGCGTTCTGTCACCAATAGAGTAAGAACCTACGTAGAAATCAGCATCTCCAATTTCACAAGAGTGTATTTCACCAACATTATTTTTTGTTAAATCGTTGATGTAGCTGGTCACATTAAATTTTTCGGTAGCTCCTAAAACCAAGTCAACGCCATCTACGGCAGCCAATTCTTCAGGTTTTAGTTGGGCATAGCAACCCACGGCAATTAAAAATGCATCTTCATTTTTATATAAAGCATTTTTTACAATGGATTTAAAACGTTTGTCTGCATTGTCGGTTACCGAACAGGTGTTAATCACATATATATCAGCGATTTCATCAAATTCAACGCGTTCAAAACCTTCACTCACAAAATTTCTTGCGATTGTAGAAGTTTCAGAGAAGTTTAATTTACATCCTAAAGTATAAAATGCTACTTTTTTATCTGCATTCATTAGTGTACATTTATGCGTTGCAAATTTACACTTTTATTGATGATTTTTGAAACCGAACGACTACAAGTACGCAAATTAATTTCGGAGGATTTACTTTCCTTTCATAAAATGCAAAGCAACCCAAATGTAATGAGGTATGCGGATGGTGAGGTTCAGACTTTAGAAGCACATGCGATCGAATTATCTGCATTGATATCCAAATATTCGTTGCCAGAAAATGATTTTTGGATTTATGCAATTGAACGAAAAGAAGATCACTTTTTTTTGGGGACAATGGCGCTTGTGAAAGACGGAGATGATGATGAAATTGGCCTTCGGTTTTTAGAAGAATATTGGAATTTTGGCTATGGTGCAGAGATTTGTCTTAGTTTATTGCAGTATTGTAAACAAATCGGCATTACAAAAATTGTAGCATCTGTGGTAGATTTGAACAAGGCTTCGGCTAAAATCCTAAAACGATTGGGTTTTAAGCAAGTGAGAATATTTATAAATAAAGAGATGCATCTGCCAGAAACAAAATACGAATTGTACTTATGATAGTAGATAATTTAGAAATGCCTTATTATGCAGTTGTTTTCTCAACGATACCCTCTGAAAATACCGAAGGCTATATTGAAGCAGCACAAAGAATGGAAATCCTTGCAAAACAGCAAAAAGGCTTTCTAGGAATTGAATCTGCACGTTCAAAAATTGGTATTACCGTATCTTATTGGCAAACATTAGCCGATATTACAGCTTGGAAAAACAATATTGAACATACTGCAGTTAGGGAATTGGGACGAGATAAATGGTATAAGAAATACCAGTTAAGAATTAGTAAAGTAGAAAGAGCATATGGTTTTGAAAATTAAATACGTTCTTTTTTTAATCGCAATTATTGTGTTTTCATCTTGCGATCAAAAAAAAAATAAATACAATGATTCACAAGTTTTTAGATATAATGAGCATAAAAATATTAATACATTAGATCCTGCTTTTTCTAAGGATTTACGAACCATTTGGGCTACTACGCAACTTTTTAATGGTTTGGTTCAACTGAATGATTCCTTACAAGTAATCCCGGATATTGCTGATAAATGGACGATTTCAAAAGATGGTTTATCTTATCAATTTAATTTGCGAACTGATGTTCAATTTCATAAACACGCTTTATTTGGTAAAGACAGTACACGAAACGTAGTTGCCAAAGATTTTGAATATTCATTTCAGAGATTATTAGATCCAGAAGTGGCCTCTCCTGGTAAATGGGTGCTAGAATTTGTCGATTCTTTTGCTGCAGAAAACGATTCTATTTTTAGTATTCAACTTAAAAAACCATTTCCTCCTTTTTTAAGTCTGTTAACAATGAAATATTGTTCAGTAGTACCAAAGGAGGCCCTTGACTATTTTGGTGATTCCTTTAGAGCAAATCCAATCGGAACAGGTCCTTTTCATTTTAAATTGTGGAAAGAGAATATTAAATTGGTTTTAAGAAAAAATGACCGTTTCTATGAAATGGATGAAAAAGGAGTTCGACTTCCATATTTGGAAGCCATAGCCATTACTTTTTTACCGGATAAACAGAGTGAGTTCTTACAATTCATTCAAGGGAATCTCGATTTTTTAAACAGTATTGACAATTCTTATAAAGATGATCTTCTCACTAAAAAAGGGAAATTGCAATCGCGTTATACCTCAAAAATAAAGATGATGACGAGCCCATATTTAAATACAGAGTATTTAGGAGTTTATATGGATGCTGATGAGGAGGAAGCCAATTCTTTGAAATTGAGAAAAGCTCTGAATTATGGTTTTGATAAAGAGAAAATGATTCTCTATTTAAGAAATGGCATTGGAACTCCTGCTCTAAACGGTTTCATCCCGAAAGGCATGCCCTCTTTCAATGATATGAAAGGATATACCTATCAACCTCATAAGGCGAAACAATTGATCGATGCCTATAAATTGGAGTCTGGAAATAATAACCCAAAGATTACCATAAGTACTGATAGTCAATATTTAGACCTGTGCGAATATATTCAAAGAGAGATGCAAAAAATAGGGATGGATGTAGCTGTAGAAGTATTGCCAGCATCTACTTTACGGGAGCGAAAGGCAAATGGTCAGTTAAGTGTTTTTAGAGGAAGCTGGGTGGCAGATTACCCAGACGCAGAAAATTATTTATTCATTTACCACAGTAAAAACTTTTCTCCTAATGGGCCTAATTACACACACTATTCAAATGATGCGTTTGATGCATTGTATGAAAAAGCGGTTGCAACGGTAGACACACAAAAACGCCATTTCTTATATCAAAAAATGGATAGTTTAATGATGGAGACAGCGCCTGTAATTCCATTGTATTATGATGAAGTGCTTCGTTTTACAAATAAAAACGTAACTGGATTAGGGATCAATCCTATCAATCATTTACATTTAAAGAACGTACAGAAAACTAAGTAGTGAGTCTAAATATTTGGTTCCCAGTTTACTTTTGTGAGAATCGGGTAGTGGTCTGAGTATTTTACGTCAAAGGTTTTAAAGGTGCTTATGTTTGCCTTCATATCCGTAAGAATAAAATCGATTCGAGTTGGTAAAAAGTAGCTATATGTTTTCCCAAAACCTTTACCCGCTGCTATAAATGTATCTTTTTTATTGTTTGCAATTTGATTGTAGACCCAAGAATATGCGGTATTATTAAAATCTCCACCTACTATTTTTTTTCCCTCCCACTTTTTCTCATGTGCTAAAAATAAGGCTGTTTGATCCGCTTGTTTTTTGAATGATAGACTTACTCTATTAATAAGTTTTTTTGAGTCTTTTTCACCAAAATTTTCTTCGTAAGGTTTTATTTTTAAAGATTCTAGGTGCAAGTTGTAGATTCGAATGGTATCTTTTTCTTTCAAAATATCAACAAAAATGATGTTGTTTCCCGTCTTTTTTAAATCCAATGAACCACTATTTACAATTTTAAATTTAGAATAAATGGCCATTCCAAACTTGCCGCCAATAGTGCGTTTTTTTATGTACTGATACGGGAAGTCTAATTTAATTTTACTAGACTGGTAATATTCTTGAACTAAAAGTACATCTGGATCTATGGATGCAAGGTATTTAAAACCATTTTCTTTGAGAGCATTTTCATTTTTATTATAAAACAAGTCAAATGATTTTACATTGTAACTCATCACTTTTATGTCCTTGTTTAAAGAAGAAGTTTTATCAGAAATTTTATAAAAAGGCGTTGAAAAAAAGAATCCAATCGTTAAAACTAACGACGAAAGAAGGAGTTGCTTTTTTAGTTTAATTAGCCAGTAAACGACAAATAATCCGTTCAAAACAATTAAAAAAGGTACAAATAGACTTAAAATCGCAAAAATTGCAATGCTCTTAGGAGACACATAAGGAAGTAAATAAGACAATATCAATAGTATTGCTAAAAGCGAATTTAGCAAGTAGATCATTTTGTCAAGGAACGATAATTTTTTCATATTAACGCTTCCCTTGTTTAAATAAGAAGTCCTTTTCTGTTTTTGATAAGGTGTCATACCCCGACTTACTGATTTTATCTAAAATAGCATCAATTTGTTTTTGATTTGGCGCTGTATTTGGGGGCGTTTTTTTCTTTTTCGTAGACGATCTATAAGCGGTTTTTAAAGGTTTTTCTTTCTTTTTAAAAAGTGCGGTTAGCCAGTTAAAAATTCCTGAATTTTTAGTAGTTGCTTGTTTTGTGTAAAGATACCCGAAGATTGCACCACCTATGTGTGCAAAATTCCCACCAGCATTCCCTCCATTTAAACCAATAAAATTTAAAACAATCCATATTCCAGCCAAATGCCATAGTTTAACAAAACCAATAAAGCGCAACTTTAGTTGATAGTTTGGCATGTGGGTAGCAATACCTGAAAAAATTGCAGAAACCCCTGCAGAAGCACCTATTAAGTATCCTTGATTGTTACTAAATACCGGGAAATAATTGTAACTAAGAATGAATAACAATCCACCAAAAATAATTCCTAAAAAGTAAAAAGTTAGAAACTGTTTTTGTGTAAAGTATTGAATAAAAAGATTTCCGATAAAATACAACACCATGAGATTCATTATTAAATGCAAGAAATCGGCATGTAAAAGTCCATAAGAAACAATTGACCAAGGTTTAGATAGGAATGCTTCTGTGCTCGATTCTAATGAAAACCAATTTGTCAACCAGTTTGTTTGCTCATTATACAAACCTGGAAGCACACTAAAAAAAATAGAAACTATAAAGATGCCAACATTTATATAGATTATTTTCTCTACACTACTACCTTCTTTAAATTTCTTTTGTAGGGTTTTTATGAAGCTCATTTTAAGAAAATTTAATTTGTTTGTTTCTCCAATACCAAGCAATGATAAAACCAACAATGGCACCACCAACATGTGCGAAATGAGCAATATTTCCTATAGAATACCTTGTCATTCCAAAAAATAAATCTCCTAAAAGCATTATCGGAATAAAGTATTTTGCAGCAATTGGGACTGGAAAGAAGATCAACGCTAATTTTGCGTCTTTAAAATACAAGCCAAATGCCACTAAAACACCATAAACAGCGCCAGAGGCACCTAATGCCGGAGTATAAAATAAACTCCAGAATTTTATCATTTTTTCATGCGGAAGAGTAATCAATTCAGCATACTGTGTGTAGTTTCCTGATGTAAGAATCACCTGAATTTTATCTGGTGTCAAACCATCTGTAATTAATTGCTCAAAATATCCATTAAACTGATAATAATTTACAAGTGTGTAAATAATACTAGCACCAATTCCTGTTGAAAAATAGAAAAACAGAAATTTCTTTTTCCCCCACATTTGTTCTAAAGGCGTTCCAAAAGCATATAAACCATACATGTTAAAAAGTATGTGTCCAAAACTTCCATGCATAAAGGTACTTGTTAGGTACTGCCAAAATCCAAAGTGTTCATTTTGAGGAAAATGTAAGGCAAGCACATTTGTTAAATCTAAATTTAAAAATTGTGGTGCAACAAATAAAATAACATTTAAAATGATTAGGTGTTTGATTGTTTCTGTAATATTCCCCATAGTCTTAATTGTTAAAAATTAAATCAATTTCCTTCAAAGTCAAGGTTTTAAATGTCGATTTCCCAAAAGGAGATATGCTTGGTTCTTTACAAGAAAACAAGTCGTTTACAAGGTTTTCTTGTTCTATTGCTGAGAGTATGGTACCCGTTTTTATGGCCAATGTTTTAGAAAAAGATTTCGCCATTAAATCAAAGGGACTAAAACTCGCATCGGGAACTCCTAAGTCAATATCACGAATCAATTCTTCTAAAATAACAGTAATCTGACTTTCGGTCACAGAAACCGGAATTCCTTTAATGGTCACTCCTGTTTTTGTAAACTCGTCAAAAGAAAAACCTGCATTTTCTAATTCAGTTTTAAGTGAATAAATGATTTCAATTTCTGAAGCAACCAATTGAATATTTACAGGAAATAATAACTGTTGGCTGTTGGCTTCTTTTACGGTAATACTCTCTAAGAAATTTTCATATAAAATACGTTGATGTGCTAAGGATTGACTAATTAACACCACGCCAGATTTAATGGAGCTTAATAAATATTTTCGTTGAATTTGTAATGTTTTTCCAGTTTCTTTGGACGTTTCAGGATCAAACAATGAAGCCTGGTTTGTTTCGTTACTTTCAACTTCTACATAGGTATATAAAGATTCCCAACTTTCTGTAGAAACTTCCCTCTTAAAAGGAAACTGTACTCTCTTTTGTTCGACTTCTTTAAAAGGGTTGAAATCTGGATCTACCGTAATTTTTGGTGTAGTGTTCCCTGTTTTTCCTTTAAAGTGATAAGGAACGTCTAAATTGGCGTCTCTATTGAAATCTAAAACAGGTGCCACGTTGTATTGTCCTAAACTATGTTTTATGGTGGCTCTTAAAATAGCATACAATGCTTTTTCGTTATCAAATTTAATTTCGGTCTTTGTCGGATGAATATTAATATCAATACTACTTGTTGGTACAGATAAGTATAAGAAATAGGAGGGATGGCTTGAGTGCTCTAACAAACCATCAAATGCATTGACAACGGCATGATTTAAATAGGAACTTTTTATAAACCGATCATTTACAAAAAAGAACTGTTCTCCTCTTTTCTTCTTTGCAAATTCGGGTTTGGTAATAAAACCTTGTATGGTAATTAAATCTGTTTTCTCCTCGATTGGCACTAACTTTTCGTTCATTTTAGCTCCAAAAATAGCTACAATTCGTTTTTTTAGATTGCTATTTCTTAAATTGTATACTTCATTGTTGTTATGATGGAGCAAAAAAGAGATGCTTGGGTGAGCCAATGCAACACGTTGAAATTCATCAATAATATGACGTGTTTCTATGGTGTCTGATTTTAAGAAATTTCTTCGAGCAGGAATGTTATAAAATAAGTTTTTCACAGCTAAACTTGTTCCAGTTGCGGTTGAAATAAAGTCTTGTGAGATTATTTTACTCCCTTCAATTTTAATTTGACTACCTAATTCATCACTGTCCTGTTTTGTTTTGAGAGCTACATGTGCAATTGCAGCAATGGAGGCCAACGCCTCTCCACGAAAACCTTTGGTATTGAGATTGAATAAATCTTCAGCTTTTTTTATTTTGGAGGTTGCATGGCGTTCAAAACATAAACGCGCATCTGTGGTGCTCATTCCTTTGCCATCGTCAATTACTTGAATTAACGTTTTACCAGCATCTTTTAAAAGTAATTTTATAGAATTTGCACCCGCATCAATCGCATTTTCTAGCAACTCTTTTACAACAGAGGCAGGTCTTTGTACTACTTCACCAGCAGCAATTTGGTTTGCCACATGATCTGGCAAAAGTTGAATAATGTCTGACATTAATTATTGAAAAATATTGATAAATCGAAATCGATAATACATAAAAAAATGAAAAGTAGTATGCCTATAATAATGATTAGATTTTTGTTGACTTTTTGGTCGGGATTCTTTAGTTCTTCCAGAGCATCAGAAAACTTAGATTTAATTCCTTTGTTTTTACCCGTCGTATTTCTAAACTGATCTAATTTATGTTCTATTTTAAAAGGACTCCCGTCTCCTTTATAGTAGCGTGGTTGATAATCAAATTTCTTATTTGTACGTTTAAAAAATCCCATAATTTTTTGTTTTAATTGATAATAGCAATTGATGTTGATCAATTTTTATACCAATTGAAAGCGTATTTCAAATTTACAGAATTTAAAATGATTTTCCGAAAATTGAGGTTAAAAGTACTTGAAGATTATTTCGATTTTTTTTTAAAAACCAATATGCTCACTATTTCGATCGAAATGCTTTAATGCTGCCATTTTTATAGCGGCTACCGCACATTCGATTCCTTTGTTTCCTAGGGCTCCTCCAGAACGATCTAAAGACTGTTGCTTGGTATTGTCTGTTAATACACAGAAAATTACTGGAACATCATATTTGATATTTAGATCTACAATTCCTTGCGTAACTCCTTCGCAAACAAAATCGAAATGCTTTGTTTCTCCTTGGATGACATTTCCAATGGCAATAACAGCATCTACTTTTTGAGATTCAATCATTTTCTTGCAACCAAAAACAAGTTCGAAACTACCGGGTACATCCCAAGAAATAATATTTTCTTTGGAAGCGCCACAATCTATAAACGTTGCTATTGCTCCTTTTGCAAGATTTGTAGTGATTTCTGGATTCCATTCTGAAACAACAATCCCAAATCGAAAAGACTTCGCATTTGGGATTGTTGCTTTATCATAATGTGATAAATTGGTTGTTGCCATCTATTCGGTTTTAGTGATTCGTTTTTAGTAGTTAAGTTTTACTAATTCCTGAAACTTAATTCCTAAATACTATTCAGCGTATTTAGCAGCATTCATATACTTGTCAGCATCTTTACCTTGTTCAGAAGTAGCATACTGCTCTTTAATCTGTGTAAAAAGTTGTTCAGCTTTACCAAATTCTTTCAATTCCATTGCAGTAAAACCAGCTTTTTGTAAAAATAATGGCGTTGTAAAGGCATTGTCTTTTTTATTGGCTGCTTTGATGTAATATTCTAAAGCTTGTTCCGGTTGATTGATATCTGCAAATGCATCTCCAATAGCACCTAATGCAACTGGGCCTACAAGTTCATCATCAGAATTAAATTGCTCTAAATATTCGATTGCTTTGGCATATTCTTTTAATTGTAAATAAGAAACTCCTGCATAATAGTTTGCTAAATTTCCAGATTTTGTACCACTATACTTTTCAGCCACATCTACAAAACCATATTTACCATCTGCTCCTTCTAAGCCCAAAACCAATAAAGAATCTATTGATGATCCAGCGACAGCTGCATCGTTAAAGTATTTTCTTGGAAAAGCCAATTGGTTAGAAGCGTCTAATTCTGCGGGCTCTGTAACATATTTATTGTAACCTAACAAGCCTAATACAAAAACAACAATCACAATCAAACTATAAAATAATGGTTTGCTGTTTTTTTCTATCCATTGCTCAGATTTACTCGCAGTATCATCTAAGGTGTTGAATACTTCTGCAGTTGTACTTTGCATTTCGTCAACTTGTTGTTGGTCTTTTTTATCTGAAGGTTTGTACCCTCTTTTCTTGTATGTTGCCATGTTTGCTTAAAAAATTAGTGGCTACAAAAATAGTTTTTTTAATTGGATTTTAAAAGCGGATAATTCCCTAAATTTTCAATAATTTGCAAATCTTATTTAATACCCTTAATTATTCATGTATTTACAAAAACTTTCATTAATTAATTTTAAAAATATTGAAACCCAATCCTTTGATTTTCACGAGAAAATAAACTGTTTCGTTGGCGATAACGGCGTGGGAAAAACAAATGTTTTAGATGCTATCTATTATCTATCTTTTGCAAAGAGTTACTTTAATTCGGTTGCTTTACAAAATATTCGACATGGAGAAGGTTTTTTTATGGTGGAAGGCGATTATTTTTTAAACGATAGAAATGAGAAAATTGTCTGTAGTTTAAAACGAGGGCAAAAGAAAGTTTTAAAGCGAAATGGTAAGAGTTACGAAAAGTTTTCTGAACACATCGGACAATTGCCATTGGTTATTATTTCTCCTGCCGACAGAGATCTAGTAACCGAAGGAAGTGATACAAGACGTAAGTTTATGGACGGTGTTATTTCTCAACAAAATAAAAGCTATCTAAAAGATTTAATTTCCTACAATAAGGTTTTAAGTCAACGAAATGCTTTGTTAAAATATTTCGCAGCCAATAGAACATTTGATGCACTTAATTTAAGTGTCTATGACGAGCAACTTTCTGAGTACGGAGCAAGAATTTATACCGTTAGAAAACTTTTTCTAGAAGAATTTATTCCTATCTTTAATGAAAAATATCAAATAATTTCTGGAGATAAAGAAATTGTAGATTTAAAATATAAAAGTCAATTGCAAGACTTTTCGATGATGGCGCTCTTGAAAAACTCGTTAGACAAGGATAAAATCATTCAATATACCACTTCAGGAATTCATAAAGATGATTTGAGCTTTGAGATAGGTGCCTATTCTATTAAGAAATTTGGTTCTCAAGGACAACAGAAATCCTATTTAATAGCTTTGAAACTAGCTCAGTTTGAGTTTATCAAACAACAATCGAAAGTAACACCTATTTTACTGTTAGACGATATTTTTGATAAGCTGGATGAAAGTCGTGTCTCTCAAATAATAGATTTGGTAAGTAAAGATGCATTTGGTCAAATATTTATTACAGATACCCATGCAGAAAGAACAGAGAATATTTTGAAACAAAGTAACAATCCGTATCAGGTTTTTAATTTGTAATCTCTTTCTGTTACGCACAAGGCAGAACATTGTTTCTGTTCATTAGTTTGCCTCATTAGTAAAAAGATCGCAATTAATATGTTAAAACAAGTAAAATTAATAATTAGCAAAGGGCAAAACGTCACAAGCTGAAGGTAAAAAACAAATATGGCAAAAAGAGAAAACGATTCTTTTTCAGTAAAAGACCTCATGGGGAGCTTTATCAAAGAAAATAATTTGAGCAAGGGAATGCAAAAAATAAAGGCAGAAGAAACCTGGAATCAAATGATGGGGCCAGGAGTTGCGAATCACACCAGTTCAGTGAAAATACAAAACAAGACATTAATTATTCAATTAACGTCATCCGTACTTCGCGAAGAACTGAGTTATGGAAAAGAAAAAATTATTAAAATGATCAATGAAGAGTTTGGAGATGAAATTATTTCTAAATTGATGTTGATTTAAAAATTAGTTTTTCAATTTCAGCCAATATATAAAACGATACTATTGATAAGAATTCTTGATATTAAAAAACTCACAACTTTCGTTGTGAGTTTTTTAAATTTTTAAAAGGAATCCTTTTTAGAATTGCTCTTTACCAGAAAAATGAAAATTTCCTTCAATAGCAGCATTTTCATCAGAGTCAGAACCATGTACTGCATTTTCTCCCATAGAAGTTGCATACATTTTTCGAATCGTTCCTTCAGCAGCATCCGCAGGATTTGTAGCACCAATTAAAGTTCTAAAATCTTCTACTGCATTTTCTTTTTCTAAGATCGCAGCCACAACTGGTCCACGCGTCATAAATTCCACTAATTCACCAAAAAATGGACGCTCATTATGCACTGCATAGAAAGCTTCAGCATTCGCCTTGGTCATTTGTGTTTTCTTTAAAGCTACAATTCTAAATCCTGCAGCATTCATTTTTTCTAAAATAGCTCCAGTATGACCGTTTTCAACAGCATCTGGTTTTAGCATTGTAAATGTTCTATTTGTTGCCATAATATTGACTTTTAAATTACATATTGGTGTCTGTGAGAGTGCCTCACAAAATCGGGGCAAAATTACATAAATTTTTTAATTAAATTGTATCTTCGCCACTTATGATTTTAAAAGGATTTGAAGAATTAAAAGGTTTTTTAGAAAAACAAAGAAATATCGTTGTTGTAGGACATCGCAATCCGGATGGAGATGCAATGGGGTCTACTTTAGCCTTATCAAAATATTTAAATAAAAAAGGGCACAACGCTACTGTTGTAGTGCCTAACGAGTATCCTGAATTTTTACATTGGCTGCCAGGATCTGATGAAACCTATCGTTTTGATTGGCAAAACAGTCAATCTCAAAGAGAAATTAAGAATTCGGATCTTATTTTTCTATTGGATTTTAATGCTTTACACAGAGTGGGATCTGATATGCAAAATACCCTGGAAAAATATCCAAATGATTTTGCAATGATAGATCATCATCAACAGCCTGATGATGTAAAGTATATGTATTCTGATGTAGAGATTTGTTCTACCTGCCAAATGGTCTATCAATTTATTGAATTGAACAACGATTTAGATTTAATCGATGCAGACATTGCTACGTGTTTATATACTGGTATTATGACGGATACAGGATCTTTTCGTTTTCGTTCAACCACCAGTAAAACACACCGAATTATTGCCGATTTAATTGATAAGGGTGCAGAAAACGACAAAATTCATAACAATGTATACGATGCAAATTCTTATAACAGATTATTGTTGTTAGGACAGGCGTTGAGTAATATGAAAATTGTGCCAGAATGTAAAACTGCCTACATTACACTTACAAGTGAGGAAAAAAAGCGGTTTGATTTTCAAAAAGGAGATACGGAAGGAATTGTAAATTACGCGTTATCGCTAAAAGGAATTATTTTTGCAGCAATTTTCATTGAAGATGCAGAGCAAGACATAGTTAAGATGTCCTTTCGATCTAAGGGAGATTTTTCGGTAAATCAATTTTCAAGAAATCATTTTGAAGGAGGAGGACATGATAATGCTGCTGGTGGAAAATCAGATTTATCTATGGATGAAACCGTTGCTAAATTTACCTCATTGGTTACAACATATCAACAAGAATTATTCACTTCGTATGAAAATTAAAGGATTTTTTCTAATTGTATTGATCTGTTTTGGGTGCTCAAAAAATGAAGCAAGAAGGCCTGTAAACCCAAAGCCATCTTGTACATTGCTTTCCGAAACAGTTGGAACGTCTAAAGTTTTAAATGCGCAAGAAGTTAAAGGTATAGAAGCGTATATAAATAAAGATTCCACTCAGATCTATGAAGTTTCTAAAAATGGATTTTGGTATGTTTACCTAAATAAAGAAATAAAAAACAGCCCTCTTCCAAAATTTGGAGATGAAGTTATTCTTGAATATAATATTACCGACTTGCAAGGAACTATACTTTATAGCAAAGCAGTTCTTGGGATAAAAAACTATAAAGTAGATAAAGAAGATTTTATTTCTGGACTACAAAAAGGAATAAAGTTGATGAAAGTTGGAGAAACTGTTACTTTTGTAATTCCATCCTATCATGCTTTTGGAATTGCTGGTGATGGAAATAAAATTGAAGTAAATCAAACGATAAAAAGTACCGTAACATTATTAAATATAAAAAAAAAGAAAGATGAAAACAATTAAAAATTTAGCATTTGCAGCTGTTTTAGCTGGACTAGTTTCTTGTAACAACCAACAAGTAGAAAAGAAATCATTAGAAAACGAATTAGATTCTGTAAGCTATTCCTTAGGATTGGATATGGCGGTAAAGATCAAAGCAAATTGGGACAAAGCAGATGTAGATTTGTACCAACAAGGTTTTAGAAATGGAATGGATTCCTTAAATATGTTGATCAATCCAAAAGATTTGAATGGAATATTAAATCCATTTTTTCAAAAATTACAATTGGAAAAAAGAAAAGCACAGTTTGATCTAAAGGACAAAGAAGCGGCCTTAAAATTTTCTGGTGTTAAAAAAGAAGGAATTGCCTTTTTAGAAGAAAACAAAAAGAAGTCAGGTGTAAAAACGACTGCAAGTGGTTTACAATACTTAGTGATGAAGCAAGGAAAGGGTGCGCAACCATCTGGACCTACAACAAGAGTCAAAGTACATTATCATGGAACTACAATTGCGGGTAAAGTATTTGATAGTTCTGTTGACAAAGGGACTCCATCTGTATTCGGTCTAAACCAGGTAATTAAAGGTTGGACTGAAGGATTACAACTAATGAATGTGGGTTCTAAATATAAATTCTTTGTTCCCCAAGAATTGGCATATGGCACCCAAGAAAGAGGAGCACTTATCAAGCCATTCTCTACATTGGTTTTTGAAGTTGAATTGTTGGAAATTGTAAAATAAACGATGAAGAATTGTAAAATAGTAATTTTATTACTGATTGGTGCATTTTCTTGTGAGTCTGCTTATAAAGATTTAAATAACGGACTCTATGCAGATATGCAAACAAGTAAAGGGAATGTTCTTTTAGAATTATATCAAGAAGAAACTCCGTTAACAGTTGCCAATTTTGTTGGTTTGGCAGAAGGGACACATCCTAAAGTAGGTGCTAAGTTTAAAGGAAAGAAATTTTATGATGGTCTTCGTTTTTATCGTGTAGTACCAAATTTCATCATTCAATCAGGAGATGATGTAGAATCGGGTAGTGGAGGCTCTAAATACCTTTTTGCCGACGAGTTCCCTAAAGACAATGCTGGAGGTATTAAATACAAGCATGACGCTCCTGGAGTGCTTTCTATGGCAAACCCTGGCTCGCCTAATACCAATGGAAGTCAATTTTTTATAACCCACAAACCGACACCATGGTTAGATGGTAAGCATAGTATTTTTGGTGCTGTAATTAAAGGGCTGGATGTTGTCCATTCAATTGTAAAATCCGATACCATATTTGCTGTTAAAATCATAAGAATCGGAGAGAAGGCTGAAAATTTTGTTGCTGCAAAAACATTTTTAGCAGCAGAAATCACTTTAGCCAATGCTCAGAAAGAACAAAAAGCAGCGGCAAATAAAGCAGAACAGGTTCGATACAATCAGTTTTTAGAAGTGAAAGCTAAAAATTACACAAAACTGGGTGCAGACAATGTAACCGCTACGGCCTCTGGGTTAAAGGTTTTAAAGTTAAAAAATACTCGTGGAAAAAAAGTAGTTGATAATCAACCAATAACAATCAACTTCACCTTATTCTTAGGAGATGGTAAGAGATTGCAATCTACTTTAGATGCCGGTAAAAAGCCATTTACGTTTCAGTTGGACAATAAAGAAAGACCTTTAATTGCAGGATTTAAGGAAGGTTTGAGGATGCTTCGAGAAGGAGAGAAGGCACGCCTTTTCATACCATACTATATCGCTTATGGTGAAAAAGGTGGTGGAATATTTCCTCCAAAAGCAGATATCGTTTTTGAAGTAGAAATTTTAAAAGTTGGAAAATAATTTGTTAGAATCTATTTTACAAAAAGACAAAGATCTTTTAGTTTTTTTAAACAGTTTAGGAAATGAGCAATGGGACTCTTTTTGGTTATTAATCACCAATCAGTTTAGCTGGGCCCCATTGTTTATTTTTATTTTTTATTTAGTGATCAAATCAAACGGTTGGAAACGTGGTGGATTTATCATTTTTTCCATGATTTTATTGGTTGCCTTTTCCGATCAATTTGTCAATTTAATTAAGAATTCTACGGGAAGACTGCGTCCCAATAATGATCCGGAAATTCAAGAAATTTTAAGAACCTTTATAAAACCAAAAAGTTTTAGTTTTGTGTCTGGTCATGCTGCAACGTCTACATTTTTCGCAGTATTTACCATTTTGGTATTGAGAGAAAAGTACAAATACATTTATTTCATTATTTGCTTTCCACTCATCTTTGCATATAGTAGATTGTACTTAGGAGTGCACTTTCCAATTGATGTTACATTAGGAATTTTAATGGGAGTACTATTTGCCAATGGTTATTACTATTTGTATCGAAAAGCAGAGCATCGATTATTTAGCTAACTTCTTGTTATTAAAATACAAGTATTTGGTGCTGTAATAGTACCCTGAAAGCAGGCTGTCCATACTTTGGGCAATCAAAGGATTTTGTTTTTTAACGTCTATTTGCTTATCTGCATTCAAGCGATACAAACTGGCTTTTTTAGAAATGTTATTTTTTTCGTAATAAAAACCATCCTTAATCAGTCCTACCGCTCTTTCCCCTTTACTCTGAATGTAGACAAAAGCTGCAGTGTCTGTGTTTGTACTGTCTAGTAAGTCTCTTCCTAAAGTGTAGTTTGTATAGTCTAATTTGGCTAAGCTTGTTGCTGTTGGGAATACATCTATCAATTTGGCATATTTGTCTAAAACCTGTGGTTTTATATATTTTGGTGCATGTATAAAAAACGGTACATGATGCACTTGAATTCCTAAATCATCCTCATTGTCATCTAAAAAATTTAATTGCTTCATACCACCCCTATGATCTCCAAAAAAGACAAATATAGAATTGTCGTAATAGCCTGCTTCTTTGGCTCTTTCTAAAAAACGTGCCACGTTAAAATCTAAATATCGAATTCCATTCAACTGTCCTAAAGATCGAAAACCTCCTTTGAGTAATGTTTCTTCTGAAATTTCACTGTCAAGAATTGGTCTAAACGTTTCTTTTTTATCTGGTACCGTAAACGGCATGTGATTGGTGGCTGTTTGAATATAGGCAACAAATGGTTGCTTTTTTTGATGCATTTTTTTGAGTTCTTTGTTCGATTCTTTAAACAATTCATAATCGTCAATTCCCCATACATCTGCTCTTATTTCTTCTTCAAAACTCCCTTCTTCAAATATTTTTAACCCTTCTATATTCGATTGGAAAACAGCTCTAATATTAGCCCAGTTGGCGCTTCCGCCAATAAAATAACGTTTTTCATATCCGTTGTATTGATCAAAAATAATTCGCTGATCGATTGCTAACGGATTTCTGGAAACTGTTTTTACATCGTCAATATCGGGCAAGCCTGTAATGCTTGCAAAAACGCTTCCTGCAGTTCCTGGTTTGTGTACATAAAACTTAGAGAAACTCGCACTTTCTTTAAGGATTGAATCCATTTTTGGTGTACTGTTTAATGGGTTTCCATAAAAGCTCATTGGTGCAGTTCCAGTAGATTCTAACATCACATAAATAATATTGGGTTTTTCTTTATAGGGGTTGTTAAAAGTTACTTTTTTCTTAAAGGAAATACGGTCTTTTGGTAAATTCAAATGCGCAGCAATGACAGGGTAATAGGTTTGTAATTTTTCCATGTCAATGCCTTCACTTCTAAAAGCAAAACTATCAAAGAAATATAAAACAGGATTCAATCCAAACTGATTTACGCTATTATTTTTGGAGAAAAAGGCTTCACTCCAACGTAATGGATAATATGTAAGGCTGTTGTATACACCAAAAGAAAGTAAAAGAAAAACACCTGTAAAATAAGCAGCTTTCATTTTTTTGGAGAGGAAACGATTGTTTGTATTGATTGCTTTGTAATTATAATTGGTGAACTTGTAGATGAGAAAACTAAAAATAATGAGGCCTAGAAGACCTTTGTAAACTGGGTAACTTTCAAATAAAACTTGTGAAGAGATTTTTATATTACTTAAAAAACGAAGTGCACTTGCATCTAAGCGCATCGCAAGGTACTCGTAGTAGCCAAAATCAACTACATGAAAAAGTAAAACAACAATGTATGTAAGCGTTAAATAGATATTGTTTATTTTCTTATAAATACTTTTTTTGAAAAAGGTAAAATTCACAATCAATATCAAAAGTGCTAATGGAAAAAAGGAAAGAATGGCTAATTTTAAATCAAACCGAAGCCCTAATAAAAATGATTTTCTAATTTCATTTGCCGATACACCATCTAACTCCATTGAGAAATTATAAAAAATAATTCTAAATAGAACGATAAATGCAAATAAGAAGAAGACGTTCTTAATGATATATTGAATGTAATTGGGAATTTTCTTTATCATTGAAATCAAATAAAATTAATACAATCCGTTTTTAAATTGGTGGCCTTATTAAGTACAAAAGTAGTTATTACTTTGCAATTCGTTCATGAAATAGTTTTTTGAATTCGTTTTATTTTTGAAATATTCCTGGTTTTATGATTTCAATAGTATCAATAATATTAATAATCCAATAGGTTTAATTCAGCTTTAAAATATTAATTCGGTATTTAACCGCTCGTTTGAAATATTTTTATAATTTAGTAATTGGTTAACCAATTTTTATCATATGAAAAATTTACATCACATTGTCGTAATACTTTTACTCTTTTTAAGTTCATTTATTGCTGCACAAGAGGTATTCGTTTCTTCCATTTCAGACTATAATAAAACGATAAAAACTGCAAAACCAGGGAGTGTTATTGTGCTTAAAAACGGTGTTTGGAATGATTTTAAAATGAACGCTTTTGGAGATGGAATAAAAGGGAGTCCAATTATTGTAAAGGCAGAAACTCCAGGGAAAGTTTTCATAACAGGAAATTCTACCTTAAATATTTCTGGGAACTATGTTATTGTAAGTGGATTGTGGTTTAAAGATGGAAATCCATCTTTTAAGTCTGTAGTACAATTTCGAAATGATGCGAAAGAATATGCAAACAATTGCCGATTTACGAATTCTACAATTTCTTATTATAAAGTAAAAGAGGGTATTAAAGATCATTGGGTAGATCTTTGGGGGAAAAATAACCGAGTAGATCATAATAATTTTACTGGAAAGACGAGTCCTGGAACAACTTTGGTTGTATGGTTGAAAGGAGCGGAGCACATAGAGAATAGGCACCGCATTGATCACAATATATTTGGAAACAGACCGGAGCTTGGAACCAACGGAGGAGAAACAATTCGGATTGGAACAAGTGCCAATTCTATGAAATCATCAAAAACAGTAGTAGAAAGTAATGTTTTTCTAAATTGTGATGGGGAAATTGAAATTGTATCGAATAAATCTGGAGATAATATTTTTAGAGAGAATTTATTTTTAGAAAGTAAAGGAACTTTAACCTTACGACACGGGAACAACGCCCTGGTAGAAAACAACGTTTTTTTGGGAAATGGTGTTTCTAAAACAGGAGGGATCAGAATTATTAATGAAGGTCATATTATTCGAAATAATCTTTTAATTGGATTGGCTGGGGATGGTTATAGAGGTGCTATCGTGGTGATGAATGGCGTGCCAAACTCTCCGTTGAATAGATACCACCAGGTAAAAAATGTTGATATCCAAAATAATACCATTATAAATTCTGGACCTATTTCATTTGGGGAGGGGAAAGATGCTGAAAAAACATTGGCTCCTATAAATACCAACTTTTCGAATAATATTATTTACAATGTAAATTCGGCCAATAATATTATTTTCGCCGATGATGTTCGTGGAATTTCTTTTCATAAAAACTATATACATACACTTCCATCTATTGCCAAAAACGGATTCATTCCTACCCAAATAGATTGGAAAGAAATTGGTTCATTCCCAATACCCACGGCAAACAATATTGCCTTAACCAGTGTATTTAAAAATAAAAAGAGTCCAACAAAAGACATTACAAAAAAAGCAAGAACACTTTATGCTGCAGGTGCTTTCAATTTGGATTCTAAAAAACTACCTAAAGCACTTACTTTAAGAGCGGGTCCAGGATGGACTCCTAATATTATTCCTCCCGTTCAGGATGCACAAGTCACCGTCGTTAAACCGGGTTTAGAAACGTTAAGAAAAGCAATTAGCAGTGCAGTAAGTGGATCAACACTGTATTTACAAACTGGTGAGTACTTTTTGGAGAAGAAAATAAAAATAACCAAAGACATTACAATTATTGGAGATAAAGGGGGAGCAACGATTATTGCCGCTAATAAAAATATTAAGAAACCCATTGATTACCTCTTCCGAGTAGAAGAAAATGTCACTTTTAAAATGAGTCATGTATTTATAGATGGAAAAAACTCAAACTTAAAATATGCCATTGTATCTCCAGATAAACTACAAGGAGCTAGTTATAACTTATTTGTTGATACGGTTACTTTTCAAAATTTTAAAAATAAAAAAGGCGGTAGTGTTTTTAAAGCCTATAATGGTACAAAAGCAGATACGCTTAGTTTTGTGAATTCGAGATTTGAAAATAATTATCGAGGTCTTAATTTGTCTTATGACAATAAGAAGATGGGAATGTTCAATGCAAATTTTATTATCGTTAAAAACTCGGCGTTTAAAAATATTGAAGAATCTGCCATCAATTATGTCAGAAAAATTCCAAATAACATGATTTCTGGTGGTGATTTATTGGTAGAAAATTGTGTTTTTTACAATGTTGACAATCGCGAAAAAGGAAAAATAATTAAAGCTGATGGAATTCATCGTGTGAAGATTGTAAATTCAGTATTTGACAACAGTTATAAGATTAAAACGCCCATCGTTTTGAAAGGGATATCACAGCAAATTTCTAACTGTTTGATCAATAATAGTGGTTATGTGAAAATAAGTCAAGGAGCAAGGAAATCTGACCTCTTATACAAAAGCCCTAAATGGGAAGATAAAACACTATTTATACCGAGTAAGGAATCGGCATTATTAAAAGAGAAAAATAAAAAAGCAACTATTGGTTTGCTCCAAAAATAAGAACCCATTTTATGAGAAGTATTTTTTTAATTTCCTTTTTTTTCACATCCATTAGTGCAACGTCACAAGTAGTTTTAACTGCAGATGGCCCGGGGGACACCTACGCATTAATCAATTCTGTATTGGCGCCAAATTATAATGCAATTGAAGTTCCAGATTGCAATCACGCTTCTTTTGGAAACCATATTGACGAAGTTTTTGATACCGACTTAAATAAAAATGTATTTCGATTTTACGTGCATGTTACTCCAGATAACGATCGTTGCATCAATTTTGATCGTCAGAGAAATGAAATAAAAACCTATGCAAGTTCCCCCGATAACTTGAAAGCAGTTGTTGGAGAAACGGTGGAATACAAATGGAAATTTAAAATTAGTTCTGATTTTCAACCTTCCTCCAGCTTTACGCACATTCACCAAATAAAATCTGTAGGCGGATCTTATGCTTCTATACCAATGATTAGCTTAACCTTGCGGAAATCAAACCCCGATAGGGTAGAATTAAGATATACAGCTACCAATGACCAAAATACATTAAAGACAGCAAGCTTAGAATCATTTAGAGGCAAGTGGATTTCCGTTCATGAATTGATAAATTTTGGAGATACTGGGAGTTATAGCATTGAAATAAAGGATATTTCCACAGAAGAGGTACTTCTAGCTTACCAGGACAATGTAATGGATACTTGGCAAGATGGTGCTGAATTTGCAAGACCCAAATGGGGGATTTACAGGAGTTTAAACAATGCATCTGATTTAAAAGATGAAACTGTTTTGTTTGCAGATTTTAGTATTGAAGAAGTATCAGGAACATTATCCGTTGAAGATTTAAAGGAAAAAGCAGCTGCAATTCTTATTTACCCGAATCCAACATCCGGAGAGGTGGCCATTCAAAATGTAGATCCAGATAGTTTTGATAACCTTCAATTATATGATTATTCAGGGAGATCTTTACCTCTTGAAGATAGATTGTATCGCAATCGATTAAATTTATCTGGGTTGTCGAATGGACTGTACTTTATTGTATTTAAAAAAGACAATATTATGGTTAAAGTCTTGAAGTGTTTCGTCAAATAAAAAGATAAATTTTTTTATCCAATTTTAGTAACTATATTTGGTAAACCAATTTGGTAAACCAATTTTATGTTTTTATAAAATAATGAAAAAAATAAACTTTATTTTTAGTCTTGTATTGTTGTTGTTTTTTTTCTGCGTTTCTTGTTCGGAAAAAGATGTCGATCCTGTTGTAATTGTTGAAGAAATTGAAGAGGAAATAGATGATACAGAAACAGCAATTTTTTCTGATATTAATTTTTTGAATTGGAAATTAACATTACCAGTTGATGAGAACAATAATGGAAGTCCTGACGAATACCAACCCAACGTGCTGGTCAACGGAGGCTACCGAAACATTACCGCCATTGCTCCATATATGTATGACGATGTCTCAGACGCATCTCTTATTTTTTATACATTCCCAGCAACATCAACCACGAATAGTAGTTATTCTCGAACCGAACTTCGAGAGTTAATTACGCCCTCCAATGCACGTATTAATTGGACTTTGGAAACGGGTGGAACGATGCATGGGAAATTAAAGATGATGTCAATCTCAGAAGATAATAACTCAAGTAGACAATATCACAGCACGATTGTGATGCAAATTCATGGCATTATATCTATTGAAGATATGGCGCGGTTAAATCTGACTTCTAACAACGGTCCGCCGTTAATTAAAATGCGTTGGATTGATGGAGATTTATGGGTTTATAAAAAATCATTGGTAAACGATGCAACTTCGGGAGATGACTTATTTGATGTTTCTACAAGTACGTGGGTCGATGAAAAACACAATATGGGAGCTGTTGGTTTTGATGCCTTCGAATTTAGAATTACAGCAACAGAGGGAAAAATTGAATTGCAATTGAATAATGAAACACCTTATGTTTATGAGGATGTTAGTTTGGACAAATGGCCTTTTGAAAACTATTTTAAAGCAGGAAATTATTTAGCAACAACGCAAACGGGCGCCTTTTCACGTTTAAAATATTACGATTTAACAGTAACACACTAAAAATAAATATCGATGAGTAAATATCTTTTAATTATTAGTCTATTCTTAGTACTCTTTTCTTGTCAAAGAACTACAAATTTTATTTTAGTTAATAATATAACTGAATTAGAAAATGCAATTAAAGAAGCAAAAGCTGGTGATGATATTGTATTAAAAAATGGAATTTACAAAGACGCAGAAATTAAATTTGTTGGAGAAGGAACAAAAGACAATCCAATAAGTTTAAGAGCAGAAACCCCAGGTAAAGTTTTTATTGAAGGTGTTTCTAATTTAGAAATTAGCGGAAACTTTTTAAAAGTTAGTGGACTATTTTTTAGAAACGGACATTCACCTTCTGAAAACGTAATTGCTTTTAGAACAAGCAAAAGTAAAGTTGCGAATAACAGTAGCGTTTCAAATTGTGTAATCCTAGATTTTAATAACTTAGAACGCGACCAAGATAATCTTTGGGTACAATTTTACGGAAAACACAATACATTAGACCATTGTTATATTGCTGGTAAAACAAATGGTGGCCCAACAGTTAGAGTAGATTTAAAAGGAAACCAAAGCATTCGGAATTACCATCAAATTATAAATAATCATTTTGGTCCAAGACCAAGAAAAGGGGGTGCTAGAGGAGAAACTATTCAATTAGGAAGTAGCTTTACTTCGATGTCTCCGGGTAATTCAACTATTGCAAATAACTTATTTGAAGAATGTAATGGAGAAGTTGAGATTATTTCTAGTAAAACCAATTTTAATCTAATTAAAAACAATGTATTCTATAAAAGTGAAGGATCTGTAGTTACACGTCATGGAAATTATGTTACCATTGATGGGAATTACTTTATTGGAGATGGAGTAAATGAAAATTATGGTGGAATTAGAATTATTAATACAGGGCATTGGGTTATAAATAATCTTTTCTACAAATTAAAAGGAAAGAATTTTAGAAGCCCCTTGGCAGTTATGAATGGAATTCCTAAATCTCCACTAAATAGGTATAACCAAGTTACAGATGTTGTGGTTGCCTATAACACGTATGTAGATTCAAATTCGCCTTGGCAATTTGGAGTTGGAACTAATATTTCCCAAGCTGCTGTTTTGCCAAAATCGGAAATTCGTTCTGCAAGACCATTAAGAACAGAGGTTGTAAACAATGTAATCTACAATTCTGTTGGAGATGCAAATCCTATTATTGAACACGATAAAGCTGATGGCGTTACTTTTAAAAGTAATATTATTTATAATAGCGGAGTTGAAATTGCAAGCAGTCATGGTTTAATTTCTAAGGAATTAACCTTAACAGATATTGGTGCAAATCTTTCTGTTCCAACTTCTGGTTTTGATGATGTTGAAATTTATAATGGATTTGATTTTGAATCAATTACAAGTGATTTATTAGGAAAATCTAGAGAAAAATCAAACAAAATTGGGGCTATTTTAAATGCCGAAAACCTTAATTTAGATCTTTTAGATAAATCAAAATATGGAGCAGATTGGTTTTCTAATGAAGTTGAAATTAAAGAAGCTAAGACACATACAGTTTCTAATACTTCGGAATTAATAGCGAAACTTAATGAAGCAGAAAATGGAGATATTATTAATTTGAATGATGGATCTTACCAAATTTCAAAATCTTTAGTAATTAATAAAACAATCACCATTCAATCGAAAGGAAAAGCAGAAATTTTATATAATGGAGCAGCAAATACTCCAGCAATAGAATTACATCCTTATGGAAAATTATCAGTAAAAAATATCAAATTAAAAGGAAATACTTCTAATTATGCGTTTGCAAGTTTAAAAGAGAATATGTCTAATCATTTTGGATTAGAAGTTACAGATTCTAAAATAAGCAACTTCAATTACGCATTAAGAGTTTATAAACAATCGTTTTCTGAAGCCATTACTTTTACAAACACATCAATTTCCAATTGTGAAAACGGAATCGAACTTTCCGAAGAAACAAACGATAGAGGTGATTATAATACCGAATATTTAACCATTGACAACTGTAATTTTAACAATGTAAAACAAAACGTTGTAGATTATTACAGAGGTGGTTATGACGAATCTACAATTGGCGGAAACCTTTTAGTAACTAACAGCACCTTTACTAATTGTGGTGCAAAAGAAAAAAATAAAAGACTTCTAAATCATAACGGAATTGTAAATGTGAATATCAATAATAACACCTTTAAAAACAATAACGTAAAATTTGTTTCTATTTTATGGGGAGCAAAAAACAATGTAGAATCTTACAATACTTTAAGTAATTCTGGTAAAATAAAAACCGAAGAAAATTTAGTAATGAAGTTGATGTATTAGAATTTATGGCAAAAAAATTAATCACATTTGGCGAGGTTATGATGCGTTTATCACCACCAGGCTATGAAAAATTTTCACAAGCATCATCCTTTGAACTTGTTTACGGAGGAGGTGAAGCAAATGTTGCTATTTCATGTGCTTATTTAGGTATGAAAGCAGGTCATGTTACTCGTTTTCCTGATAACGCCCTTGGAAAAGTAGCAACACAATTTTTGCGTAAACATTGGTTAAGTACAGAACATGTTATTTATGGCGATAATATGATGGGGAAGTATTTTCTTGAAAAAGGTGCTGTTCATAGACCTAGTGAGGTAATTTATGAAAGGGAATGTTCTTCATTTTCTTTAATTAAGCCAGAAATGGTAAATTGGGAAAATATACTAAAAGATGCCGATTGGTTTCATTGGACTGGTATTACACCAGCCATTTCAGAAGGAGCATCAAAGTGTTGTTTAGAAGCTATTAAAATAGCAATTAAGCTTGGAGTAACTGTTTCTGGAGATATTAACTCTAGAGATAATATGTGGAAATATGGAAAAACAATGCAAGAAGTTATTCCTGATTTGGTAAAAAACAGCGATGTTATAATTACCAGAAGTAGAGGTATTCACGAAATGTTTGGGTTGGGTAAATTAGAAGATAGTTTTAAATCTTTAGCCAAAGAATTAATAGCTAATTTTCCGAATATAAAAAAGGTGGTTAAAAAAACCAGAAGAACTTTAAGTGCTTCACATAACCAAATTCAAGGAAAAATCTATAATGGTAAACAATATATTAAAAGTGATATGTTAAATATTACACACATTATAGACAGAGTTGGTACTGGTGATGCTTTTGCAGCAGGCTTAATTTAGGGTTTGTTACACTATAAAGACAAAGAAGCTATTGAATTTGCATCTGTAGCATGCGCTTTGAAACACACGGTTCCGGGAGACGTAAATTTAGTTCCTTTTGATAATGTAAAAAGTTTAATGCAAGGAAATACATTTGGAGCCATAAAAAGATAAATTCCATCTAAAATAAATAAATATGGTTATTAGCACTAAAAAATCTTTTTTTTACACATTTGTATTCATTTGTTCTATACTAATTTTTAATGGTTGCTCAAATAAAATAAAAAAAACAACAACAAAAGAAAATTCAGAAACAATCTATCCAAGTGATGTGATTCCTTTTATGGATGAATGGAAAATCCTTTTAGGCGACGGGACTTATACTGATTCATTGGTAAATTACGAAAAACACAATTTTTTCTATGTTGAAAATGAAGGTGGAACAAATTGGGTAGTCTACAAAACACCCAATTCTGGTGTTACTTCAAGAACATCAAGTAACACTAGAACGGAACTTGGTCAAAAAGCACATTGGATTCCAGAAACTGGTGGAAAATTAACAGGAACATTAAAAGTACAACACATTTCTACTACTGGGGATGCAAGAGTTGCCTCTTCATACGCTGTAGTAATAGGGCAAATTCATAGCGATGAAGGTCATGAAAATGAGCCTTTAAAAATATATTACAAAAAATTCCCAGGACATAAAAAAGGTTCTGTTTTTTGGAATTATGAAATCAATACAAAAGGAGATAATATTGGAAGATTTGATTATTCAACTGCAGTTTGGGGACACGATTTTTCAGTGGTAGGTTCAAGTCCAACAGAATTCCCAGAAGAACCAGAAGAGGGTATTGCCTTGGGCGAAGAATTTAGTTATGAAGTAAATGTGTATAAAGGGATTATGTACCTCACTTTTACACGTAAAAATCATAAAACAGTTCAATTTACTAAGAGTTTAATTAAATCGGAATTTGCAACAAAAGAAGACATTCCAGAACAAGTTAAAAGAGTGTATGCAAATAGAAAAAAAGGTGGCGGTATTGAACGTGAAACAGCATATGCAAATGAAATACAGTATTTTAAACAAGGTGCTTATAATCAGGCTAACGGGAAGTCCACAAAATCCGAAACTTATGATGATGATATAACAAAACAATATGCAAACGGAAGTTATGCAGAAGTTTGGTTTAAAGAGGCTTCCATACACATAGGAGAATCCTATAACAAAGAGAAAAAATGATCATTTAATAAAGCACAACATAAAACCACAAAACTCAAATTTTCAATGAATAATTTTATAAAACTTTTCTTTGCTTCTGTTCTCATAATTTCATGTTCAAAGAATTCGAAGAATATTGCAACTGTTGCATCTAATGACCAACATCCTAATTTAATTTTAACCACTAAAAGTGTTTCCGAAATTAAATCCAAACTTGGTAAGGTGCCCTTATTTGATGCAACTTTAGAAAAAGCAAAACAGGCCGTAAACGCGCAATTAGAAAAAGGAATTGATGTACCAATTCCAAAAGATATGGCGGGTGGTTATACGCACACGCAGCATAAAATAAATTATGCTACGATGCATAAAGCGGGGATTTTATTTCAGCTTACAGGTGACGAAAAGTATGCCATTTATATAAGGGACATGCTTTTGGAATACGCAAAAATGTTTCCAACATTACCGAGACATCCCCAAACGAGAAGTTATGCCAGAGGTAAGATTTTTTGGCAATGTTTAAATGATTCCAATTGGTTGGTTTATTCCAGTCAAGCATATGATTGTATATACTCTTGGTTGCCAAAAGAGCAGTCGGACTATTTAAACAGGACATTGTTTCGTCCATATGCTGATTTTCTTTCATTAGAAACACCGCAGTATTTCAATCGAGTCCATAATCATTCTACTTGGGGAAATGTTGCTGTGGGTATGATTGGTTTGGTAATGGATGATGATGAATTAGTCGATAGAGCTTTATATGGTTTAAAAAAGGAAGATGTAGATTTAAAAGCAAAAGACAATGATGGTGGTTTTATTTTTGATAAGGATGGAAAAGCAGGCTTTTTAGCCAATTTAGATTCTCCATTTTCGCCAGACGGATTTTATACAGAAGGTCCATATTACCAACGATACGCGATGTATCCTTTCTTGATTTTTGCAGAAGCGCTTCAAAATAAAAAACCAGATTTAAAAATTTTCGAATATAAAGATGGTGTTTTAATAAAAGCAGTAGACGCCTTATTGAATCTAACAGACGCAGATGGAGAGTTTTTTCCATTGAATGATGGTCAAAAAGGAATGTCTTATTATACATCTTCCTTAGTCTCAGCGGTTGACATTGCATACTATTATGGGTATCAAAACCCGGCATTACTTTCCGTAGCCAAAAAACAAAATAAAGTACAGTTAGATGCAACAGGTTTAAGCGTTGCAGAAGCTTTACATGCAAATAAAGAAAAACCGTTTATCAAACAATCCATGGAGCTAAGAGATGGTTCTCAAGGGAATGAAGGCGGTATTGGTATTTTAAGACATCAAAAAGGAGATGAAACACTCGCTTTGGTTTTAAAATATTCTGCACAAGGTTTAAGTCATGGGCACTATGATAAACTGTCTTTTTCATTGTATGAAAATGGAGAAGAGGTTTTACAAGATTATGGCTTGTCTCGTTTTGTAAATGTAGAGCAGAAAAATGGTGGAGGTTATTTAAAAGAAAACAAAACATTTGCCAAACATACCATTGCGCATAATACGGTGGTGCAAGATCAAACATCACATTTTAAATACGATTTTGCAACTGGGAGTAAAAACCATTCCGAAAAATATTTGTTTGATGTTTCAAATCCAAACTTTCAAATTGTAAGCGCTAAAGAAACCAATGCGTATCCAGGAACCGAACTGCACAGAACCATGATTATGGTGAAGGATGCGAAAGATGCAAAACCTTATATTATAGACATCAATAGAATTCAATCGGACAAAGCACATACTTTTGATTTGCCGCATTACTATTTTGGTCAAATCATCGCCACCAATTTTGATTATCAAACACCAAAACAACTACAGCCTTTAGGAAATAAATATGGATATCAACATCTTTGGAATGAAGGGGTAGGAGTTGCAAACTCTGAAAGCATTCAATTTACATGGTTGAATCATCAAAAATTTTACACCATTACAGCAGCAACTAATAAAAAGGATGAAATCCTCTTTGCAAGAATTGGTGCGAATGATCCTGAATTCAATTTACGAAAAGATCCTACATTAATTATTAGAAAGCAAGCAGTAAAACATGCTGTGTTTGCTTCTGTAATTGCATCGCACGGTGTTTACAGTCCGGTTACAGAAAAAGCTGATAATGCCTATACACCTGTAGAATCTGTTAAGGTTTTGTTAGATACAAAAGCGTATACAGCCGTTGAAGTGAGTACTTCAGAGAAAAACAGCCTCTTGATTCTTTCTAATGAAGACAATGCATCCGAAAAAATGCACTCGATACGTATAGACAATAAAGATTATCACTTTCAGGGCGCATATTATTATAAATCAATTAAATAAATTACAGTATGAAATCATTTGGAGCAAGTAAAGAATTCATCTTTGGAGATGAATTGGCATGGGAAACTGTCGGAGAAGGTTTGAAAAGAAAAATAATGGGGTATGACGATAAAATCATGCTTGTAAAAGTTGATTTCCAAGTTGGAGCAATTGGAACCCTACATGAACACCATCATTCTCAAGTAACCTATGTAGAATCGGGTTCTTTCGATTTTACAATTGGGGATGCTACCAAAACAGTAAAAGGAGGTGACACTGTATACATTCCACCTCACGTATTGCACGGAGCTTTTTGTACTGAAGCGGGCGTTTTAATTGACGTATTCAGTCCAATGAGAGAAGATTTTATGCAATAGATTTTTGTGGCTTTCAATGCTTTTATAAAACTAAAAAAATAACATTTTTTTAAGATTTTTTTGGTTTATAAAATTTTAACATTATATTTGGTAAACCAATTTGGTCAACCACTTTGGTTTACCATGATTTTTAATCAATTAATTGAGCGTTTATTGAGTGTCTAGTTTGTTTGTTATTAGATACTTAGCTTAAAAAAAATACAAACATTAATCTAAAATAATTTAAATACTTAATTATGAATTTTAAACTTAAGTCATTTTTTATTGCGATTCTTCTATGTAGCCTAAGTGGTTTTGCACAAGAAGTAACAATAAAAGGAACTGTTACCTCTAAATCAGATGGAGAACCTATTCTAGGGGTGAACATTCTCGTTCAAGGAACTCAAAAAGGGACATCAACAGATTTTGATGGTAATTATCAAATCAAAGCAAACCAAGGAGATGTAATTCAATTCTCTTATTTAGGTTTTGTATCACAAAATGTTACTTATTCTAATCAAACAACAATTGATGTTCAATTGGCGGAAGATGATAATTCTTTAGACGAGATTATCGTTGTTGGTTATGGTACTCAGAAAAAATCTCACTTAACAGGAGCGATTTCGAAAGTTAAAAATGAAAAATTAGATCAAATGGGTATCGCCAGAGTAGATGATGCTTTAGTAGGTCAAGTTTCAGGTGTAAACATTCAAGCTACAGAAGGTGAAGCAGGTTCTGCTCCTACCATTCGAATTAGAGGTACGGGTTCTATTAATGGTAACTCAGGTCCTTTAGTAGTTGTTGATGGTGTGGTTGTAGATGAAGATTTTTTAGGATCTTTAAATATGAACAACATCGAATCTTTTGAAGTTTTAAAAGATGCTGCATCGGGTGCCATTTATGGTGCAAGAGCTGGTAATGGTGTAATTATGATTACGACGAAAGCTGGTAAAAGTGGTGACATGAAACTTAGTTATAGCATGATCACTGGTTTTAAATCTGCAAGACAAAGTGATGCATACCATACATCAGTAGCAGAAGCGGTAGCAAGCGAGTTAGCAGCTACAGGTGTGCTTTCAGACAAAACTAGAGTAAAGCAATTAATAGGAGTAGACAACAACTGGCAAGATATTATTTTTGATGGTGGTATGTATACCGATCACTCATTAAGAGCAAGTGGAGGTACAGACAAAGCTACTTTTAATGTTGCATTAAGTTATTTAGATGATGAAGGTGTTTTATTAAGTGATAACTATACCAGAACAGCGGTTAGTGCTAAATTTAACTACAAAGTAAATAAAAGATTAACATTAGGAGTTAAAGCGAACCCTTCATTTACAGTTAAGAAAAGATTTGATGGTTCTACCCATGATATCTTAAGACAACCCTCTTGGTTGCCATTGTATTTAGATGCGAACACCATTCAGTTTGTAAACCGTTATAGAGATAATGGGAAATATGCAAATGCTCAAGTTGGAGATTATGCAATACAACGTATGTTTGATGATTATGATTTAGTTGCTGGTCAGCCAAGTACAGGAAGTGGTACAGATATTAGTAATACATCAAACACCAACCCTGGTGCCAAGATTTTAGAACGTGATCGTGTAGAATACAGAAACAAATTCTTAGGAAGTGTATACGGGAAATACAAAATTACAGATGATTTAAAATTTACCACTACAGGTTCTGTAAACTACCAATACACAAGAGGTTCTCGTTACCAAGGAGTGCAGTCTAATAGAAACGGAGCAAGTGCTTCTAGATTAGATAGTACTGTTACAAAAACAACAAGATATTCTGTAGATAATACTTTAGCGTATACTAAAGAAATCAACGACCACGAAATTAGTGCAGTAATAGGTACTTCTTTAGAACAAAGAAGAAGAACTTTCGAAAGCATGCAAGGTTCTGTTTTTGCAGATGATACCAATCAAACACTTGGTGGTGCTGAATCTATTACAGATAGCAACGAGTACAAATGGGAAAGAACCTTATTGTCTTTCTTTGGTAGAGTAAATTATGCATACTCAGATAAATACTTAGCTTCTGCAAGTGTTCGTAGAGATGGTAGTTCAGTTTTTGGACCGAATAAAAAATATGGAAACTTTGTTGCATTCTCTATGGGGTGGAACATTTCTAAAGAAGATTTCTTAATCGACAACGATGTTGTAAATAACTTGAAGTTGAGAGTTAGTTACGGTGTTACTGGAAACAACGACTTTAGAACAGGAAATCCTTTAGTGGATAACTATCCTTATTTAGCTGTTTTAGACAATACAACAACAGGTGTTAGTAATGGTACTCCATCTTTAATTGTAAACCCTTCTAACATTCCTAACCCAGATCTTTCTTGGGAACGTCAAATAGAATTCAATCCTGGTTTAGATTTTGCATTGTTTAGCAATAAAGTTTCAGGTTCTGTAGATTACTACACAAGAACAAGTGATCAATTACTATTAAACAACCCAATTTCATCGACAACTGGTTTTTCTAATGCGTTGGTAAATTTAGGAAAAGTAAAGAACAGTGGTATCGAAGTAGAGATTCGTACGAAAAACATTTCTGCAGAAAACTTTAGATGGTCATCTACATTCTTAGGATCAAAAAATAAAAATGAATTGTTAAATTTTGCAGACTCTAATGGTCAAATTCAAAGTGTAGATTCAAAAAGAGCTTCAGAATGGATCAATCAGGAAGGAAGTCCAATTTCTTCATTTTATGGATGGGTAGTAGATACTGAAATTCCATTAGAATATATCAAAAATCCTTACCACCCAATCGGAGCATCTGCACAAGATGTGTATGTAAAAGATTTAAACGGAGATGGTTTAATTGATGATGATGATAAAACTATTTTAGGTAGCCCGTATCCAGATTTCGTTTGGAGTGTTACCAATGATTTTAAATTGGGAGATTTTGATTTTAGTTTCATGTTCCAAGGAAGTCATGGTGCAGAGGTTCGTAACATGGGAGACCAATACATCTTTAACCAATTTAACAGTGGTCAAGATTTTGATACAGCAACAACGCCAAATCAAGAGTTCATTAAAGCAAAAATCTTTACAAACAGTATTGTACAAGATGCTTCTTACATCGCATTAAGAAATGTGAATTTGGGATACAACCTTTCTGAAAAATTAGTTTCAAAAATGAAGATGTCAAATGCTAGAATTTATTTCTCTGCACAAAACCTTTTGTACTTAACAGCAAGTAACTATACAGGTTTCAACCCAGAGTCAATAAACAATACAAGTGCTACTACTTATGGATACCAAAGAGCTGGTTCGCCAGTATTTAGTACTATGTCTTTAGGAGTTAATGTACAGTTTTAAGGGATTATATAATTTAAAATAGAAAGTATTATGAAACAAATAAATTTATTATTAATTGCTGTTTTTGCCTTGAGCTTTGCCTCATGTGAAGACACTTTCTTGGCTCCAGAATTAGAAACTGGGATCAATGCTGAGAATTATTATACGACAGATTCAGAAATTCAAGCAGGTCTTCTTAACATCTACGACGGAATTCAAGGAGTCAATGCTTTAAAAATCACGAACAACAATCTAAACCACGGTGTTCAGGTAGAGTTTTACTTAACAGAAATGAGAAGTGATAATACCGAAACAAAGAGTAATGAAGGAGAAGCTGCTCAATTTGAGTCTTTTACCATCGAATCTACCAACGGTATTGTTGCAGATTATTACAGAAGTTACTACAATGTAATCTTTAGAGCGAATTTAGTTTTAGATAAATTAGATGCGGCATCTCCAGAGAACAAAGCGGCATTTGCTGCAGAAGCGAAGTTTTTAAGAGGTTATGCGTACTTCAATTTAGTGCGTCTTTTTGGAGACATTCCTTTAGTTGACCAATTGATTTCTCCACTAGATACAGAAACGGCTTTTACAAGAGTTTCTTCTTCATTGGTGTATGACTTAATTGTATCTGATTTACAAGATGCGGTTGCTAACTTAAGCGATGGTGGTGCAAACGACCAGGCAAGTAAAGCAGCAGCAGAAGGGATCTTAGCGAAAGTATACTTAACATTAGGACGTTATAGTGAAGCGCAAACTTTACTAGAGGGTATCATGAGTCCATCTAGAGGATTTGCTTTAGAGAATGATTTCAAAGATGTTTTTTACAACGAAGGAAACAACGAAGTAATTTTTGCAATAGGATATGTACCAAGTTCAAATGATGACAGTCAAAACTTTTCTGCGGAATGGTTAAATGCTGTTGGTAGAACAAGTGGTGTGAACTACGTTTCTATGGATGCAAAAGCATTTTTAGATGCAAACGGAGGTAACAGAACTGCATTGTCTTATAGAGAAGATGTAGCACAAGCTGGAAAATACCAAGTGGTAAAGTATTTACCAAACGGAGATGCTGCCTTAGGGATTCCAGCAACTTCTTCAGACCCAACATCTGCTGGGAATGACTGGGTAGTTTTAAGATATTCAGATGTTTTATTAATGCACGTAGAAGCGATTATGGCGGGTGGTGCAAGTACGACGAGTTCAAATGCAATTGCTTCTTTACAAACGGTAAGAAACAGAGCAGGTTTAACGGATGTTGTAACAAGTATTTCTAAACAAGAATTGGCAGATGAAAGAAGAGCAGAATTGGCTTTTGAAAATCACAGATTCTTTGATTTAGTTCGTTTAGGATTGGCACAAGATGTACTTTCTGCATTTTCTACAGCAAACGGTTTAGGTTATTCTACGACGGATCTTTTATTACCAATTCCTCAAGTTGAGATTGGTTTAAGTAATGGTTTATTAACTCAAAACCCTGGTTACTAATCAAATTAATATTTAATATTATGAAACAAATAGCAAATACAATAAAATCAAATATTTTTAATTTAAAAATGTTGAGCCTGGTCGCTTTGGCTGGATTTATGTTCTCTTGTGAAGACAATGTGCTTCCAGAAACAAATTCAATTGAAGATTTAACGCCACCAACAGCAATGTTTTCTGCAACGGAAAGCAATGGAGATTGGCAAACATATGATTTTTCAAATCAATCGATAAGTTCTACAACCTATGCATGGACTTTTGGAGATGGAAATGCATCAACATCAAAAGAACCTTCAAACACATACGCAGCAGAAGGAATCTATACAGTATCTTTAACGTCTTCTGACGCAAATGGATTAACAAGTACTTTTTCGAGTGAAGTAGAGGTTGTAATGCCAATCGTTCCAGTAATCTTATTGCCAGCAATCTTAGAAGCAAGTTTTGAAGACGGAATGTTAGATGGTGGATCAGGTGATGGTCGTGATTCTTGGAGAAATAGTGATTTAGGTGGGGTAATTCAAATTACTTCAAGCCCTACAAACTCAGGTTCACAAGCAGCAAAATTTCCTTCAGCAGGAGATCGGGTAGCTTATCAAGAATTGGAAGTTTCACCAAACCAAAATTACATCTTAGAATACTGGTACACGATGAAAACATCAGGAACTGGTCATATGACAGTTTCAGTTTTAGCCGGTGATGGGTTTACCGATCCTTCTGCAGCAGTAGCAGCTACGCTTGCTACTTTCGAAGGAACAGATCAAACAAGTTCGAATGATTACGTAAAAGTAGAATTGCCTTTTAACTCTGGAAACAATACAAAAGTATCTATTTACATGTTCAATTCAGGTGTTGAAAGTAGAGTAGATGATGTTTCTCTTAGATTACCATAATAATATATTGTTAAACAATGTAATAGATTGCTATTACATTGTTTAACTTTTTTTATTAAATTTGTTAATTAATTTGCTATGATTTAATTGTCTAAAAGAAAACTGCTTGCTTATGAAACTCGAAACCCTTACAAGGCCTGATAACTTTTTCATTCAAAAAAAAATCATTTCAAATATTAGAGATCTAATCAATTTGAAAAATTTAGAACCTGGAGACAAATTGCCTTCAGAAAGAATGTTGTCAGAAAAATTTGAGTTTTCCAGAAGTAATGTAAGAGAAGCAATTCAAAAGTTAGAATTTTATGGTCTTTTAAAATCCATTCCACAAAGTGGCACTTTCGTTGCCAATATTGGAGTAATTGCCATGAATGGTATGATTGAAGACATTCTTCGATTAGAAGATCCAGATTTTAAATCTTTAGTTGAAACAAGAATCCTTTTAGAGTTAAAAACCGCTAGGTTGGCTTCTTTAAGAAGAACAGACAAAGATTTAGTTGAATTAAAAGTAGCCTTAGAGGCCTATAAAAAGAAAGTATTAAACGGTGAAGATGCCGTACAAGAAGATTTACTATTTCATTTAGCGATTGCTAAAGCCAGTGGAAATAGCATTATGAATAATTTTATGCTTATTATTATTCCAGAAATCATTACCAACTTTGAAAAATATCACGTTTGTGATAAAGGGTTGTCACATGAAGGAATTAAAGAGCATCAAGCTATTTATAACGCTATCGAAAAGGGAGAACCAAAATTAGCAAAACAAAAGATGAAAGAACACTTTAAAGTATTATATCAATATTGCTATAATCTGAAGTAAACTAATAAACATACTAAAATGAAAATAAAAGGCTTAAGATGGTGGATAATTATCCTCATATTTATTGCAACTGTAATCAATTATATAGATAGAACAGCATTTGCACTTCTTTGGCCAGAGATGGGAAAAGATTTAGGAATGGATAATTCAGATTATGCCATTATGCTAAATGTTTTTATGGCAACTTATGCTGTAGGTAAATTCTTGTCAGGTAAATTATACGACAAAATAGGTACCCGATTAGGTTTTACGGTTTCAATTATCGTTTGGTCTTTAGCATCCGCTTTTCATGCGTTTGCAAGAGGTATTATTACGTTGTCTATATTTCGAGGTTTACTCGGTTTAGGTGAAGCAGGTAATTGGCCAGGAGCTGTAAAAAGCAATGGAGAATGGTTTCCTGTTAAAGAAAGAGCCATAGCACAAGGGATTTTTAATTCTGGAGCATCTATTGGTAATGTAATTGCACCATTTGTAATTGTGTATTTGTATTCAGCTTTTGGTTGGAAAACAACGTATATAATTTTAGGAGCAGTTGGTTTATTATGGGTAATACCATGGTTATTCTTAAATAAATCTACACCCGAAAAGCACCCATGGGTAACTCAAGAAGAAAGAGATCTAATCCTTGCTGATAGAATCGATAAAGATCTTAGTGAAGACGCAAAACCGTCAAAAAGTTTATCTGTCTTTAAAATATTAAGCTACAAACAATCATGGGGAGTCCTTATGTGTCGTTTTTTTATCGAACCAATATGGTGGTTTTTTGCAGGTTGGATGCCAATCTATTTGCATAATACTTTTAACTTAAGTATCGAAGAGATAGCAGCAACGATGTGGATTTCTTATCTAATGGCAGCAGTAGGTAGTATTGTTGGGGGGTGGTTTTCAGGATATTTAATGAAAACAAAATCTGTAGACGCTGCAAGAAAGATTACTATAACCCTAGGTGGTTTATTAGTCTTTTTAGGTTTCGTAGGTATTATCCAATTTGTAGGTGAAAACAATTTCATGACGTTTATCTATTTAGCTGGTTTAGTCCTTTTCGGATTTCAATTTGCAATTGGGAACATACAAACAATTTCAAGCGATTTATTTAGAGGTCCTTCTGTTGGAACATTAGCAGGTTTAGCTGGTTCAGTAGCAGCAGTTTCTCCAATGATTATGAATTGGTTTATTGGTAGAATTACCACAGAGTCTTATACCCCGGCATTTATAGCCATAACAATATCTGTAATACTAGGAGTTGTATCAATTTTTGTATTAATTAAGAAAATTGAACCCGTAAGAAAAACAATAGAAGAATAATATTTAAAATTAAAATAAATAATAATAAATAGAATGAGTAAAATAAACGATAGAGTAGCAGTTGTAACAGGAGCTACTGGCGGAATTGGTTTTGAAGTAGCCAAAAGATTAGGAAATGATGGTTTTACTGTTGTTTTAAACGGTATTGAAGACCAAGCAGGAGCAGATAGAGTAGCAGAACTAACCGCTCTAGGAATTAACGCAGAATATAGAGGTTTTGATGTTACTGATGAGCATGCAGTAACTTCAAACATCAATGCAATTGGAGAAAAGTATGGAAAAATTGATGTACTTGTAAACAATGCAGGAGGATTAGGAGGTAGATCACGTTTTGAAGAAATGACCACTGATTTTTACAGATTTGTGATGGCTTTAAACTTAGATTCAACTTTTTTTGCATCAAGAGCAGCAATTCCTTTCTTAAAGAAAAGTGATTATGCATCGATTATTAACTATACCTCGAATGCAGGATGGAATGCAGGAGGACCAGGAGCAGGAATCTACGGAACATCTAAAGCAGGAGTTCATGCAATTACAAGAGCATTGGCAAAAGATTTAGCAGAATATGGAATTCGTGTAAATGCAGTTTCACCAGGAACGATTGATACGCCTTTTCATGCACAAATTAAAGCAACGAAACCAGAAGTGTTCGCTTCTTGGAAAAATAATATTATGTTAGGTAGATTAGGACAACCCGAAGATATTGCAGGAGTTGTTTCTTTCTTAGCAGGAAAAGATGCTGCATTTATGACAGCCGAAACCATTCAAATTGGTGGTGGACAAGCATTAGGTATCTAAGATCTTTTTATTTTAATTTGAATTAAAGCCTCTCTTTATGTATTTAAAGGGAGGTTTTTTTATTGGAAGAATCTCGAACAATCAACTCTGCATTTAAAATTATTTTATTCAATTGTTGATCAATAGCATCCTGGCCCACATATTTTAGAAAGGTATTTGCAGCTTGTTTCCCAATTTCAGCACTGTGTTGATGTACACTGGATATTCTTGGCGTAACCATGTCTGTAAAAGGTTCGTTCCCAAAACCTACGAGCGCAATGTCTTCTGGAATTCTAATATTCTTTTCTTTCAAAACCTGTAATGCCCCCAAAGCAGCGTAATCTCCAGCAACATAAACCGCATCAGGTTGAGTATCTAAACTTAATAATTCCAACATTTTTCCCCTTCCATCTTCAATCGTTAAGCCACTTTCAGTTAGTAATTCGTCATCTAATGGCAAATGGTGTTTTTTTAGCGCATCAATATAGCCACGAATTCGATTGTTAAAAATTCGAGTTCTTTTATATCCTCCAATATGGGCGATTCTTTTGCAGCCATTTTCAACCAAATGTTCTACAATTAAATGACTACTATTATAATCATCAATTCCGATATAATCTACATTTAAATCATTTTCACCTCGATCAAAAAGAATGAGTGGAATCCCTTTTGATTTTATTTTTTCATAAGCACTTAAGTCCACGGTTTCATTTGCCATAGAAGCAATAATACCATCTACCTGAGTATAGAGTAGGGTATCTATACTATCACATTCCTTTTGATAAGACTCGTTGGATTGTGTGATGATAATACTGTATCCTTTTTTATTTAAGACTTCTTCAATATTTTGAATCACCGATGAAAAAAAGTTACTGTTGGTTCTTGGAACAATAACACCTACCAAATGACTTTTTCCACTTCTTAATGCACTTGCAAGATGATTGGGTTGGTATTGTAGGTTTTCGGCTACTTGTCGGACTGCTATTTTTGTCTTCTCGCTAATTCTGGAATCATTGTGTAACGCTTTTGATACCGCGGCTGCAGAAATATTTAAAACGCTCGCAATATCTTTGATGGTAGTTTTCTTTTTTTTCACGAATTTTGTATATATTTGCTTAAACGTTTAAACAAATGTAACAACTTTGTTTTTAGCATCAAAATTTCAATAGTCAAAAGAAGTTTTGATTTTCTTTTGTCAATCTGCTTAAACGTTTAACCAGTAAATAGAAATAGTAATTAAATACAAATAAAATGGGTAAAGTAGTAACTTTCGGAGAAATCATGTTAAGATTAGCTCCACAGGGATTTTTAAGATTTTCGCAAGCAAACAATTTTGATGTTGTTTATGGTGGTGGAGAATCTAACGTAGCAGTTTCATTAGCAAATTATGGTGTTGATGTTGATTTTGTAACGCGTTTGCCAAAAAATGATATCGGGCAATGTGCCATGATGGAAATGAGAAAGCGTGGTGTAAACGTTGATAAAATTGTATGGGGTGGAGACCGTTTAGGTATCTACTTCTTAGAAACTGGAGCCGTATCTCGTGGTTCGAAAGTTGTGTATGATAGAGCACATTCTGCAATTGCTGAAATTGAATCAGGTATGATTGATTGGGATGCTGTTTTTGATGGGGTAGAGTGGTTTCATTGGACCGGAATTACACCAGCTATTTCTCAAGGATCTGCTGATGTTTGTTTAGAAGCCGTAAAAGCTGCAAGTGCGAAAGGAATTACGATTTCTACAGATTTAAATTATAGAGCAAAACTTTGGAACTTTTGTGACGATGCACACAGAGAGTCGATCATGACAGAACTAACTTCTTATTGTGATATTGTTTTAGGAAATGAAGAAGATGCAGAAATGCATTTTGGTATTAAGCCTGAAGGAATTTCAGTACAAACAGAAGGTCATAACGTAAAGGCAGAAGCATTTTTGTCTGTTTGTGAGCAAATGATGGTAAAATTCCCAAGAGCTAAAAAAGTAATTACTACGCTAAGAGGTTCTATCTCTGCTTCTCATAATACATGGGCAGGTGTTTTATATGACGGAAAGACATTGTTACAAACACGCCAATATCAAATTACAGATATTGTGGATCGTGTTGGAGGAGGAGATTCTTTTATGGGTGGTTTGATCTACGGATTACTAAAATACCCAGAAGATGATCAAAACGCATTGGATTTTGCCGTTGCAGCTTCTTGTTTAAAGCATACGATTAAAGGAGATGCTAATTTAGCAACGATTGCAGAAGTAGAAAAATTAATGGGGGGTGATGCTTCAGGTAGAGTTGCTAGATAATCACATTTTCTCACGATAAAAAAATAAGAACATAAATTATGGCGCAATTTTCAAGATTAGAAGTAGCACAAGTAATGAAAGATACAGGAATGGTTCCTTTATTTTTTCACAATGATTTAGAAGTAAGTAAAAAAGTTTTAAAGGCATGTTATGATGGAGGTGCTCGTTTAATGGAGTTTACTGCAAGAGGAGACTTTGCACATCAAGTTTTTGGAGAACTTACAAAGTATGCGATTGCAGAATTACCAGGAATGGTAATGGGTGTTGGTTCTGTTACCGACGCAGCAGCAGCATCGTTGTATATGGCCTTAGGCGCAAACTTTATAGTAACTCCAGTATTAAGAGAAGACATTGCAATCGTTTGTAACCGTAAGAAAGTTTTATGGTCTCCTGGTTGTGGAACTTTAACTGAAATTGCCAGAGCTGAAGAGCTTGGCTGTGAAATTGTAAAATTATTTCCTGGTGATATTTATGGACCACAATTTGTAAAAGGAATTAAAGGACCGCAACCATGGACAAGTATTATGCCAACAGGTGGAGTTTCGCCAACGAGAGAAAATTTAGAAGGTTGGTTTAATGCAGGAGTTACCTGTGTGGGAATGGGCTCTAAATTAATGGCAAAAGATGCTCAAGGTAATTTTGATTATGCTAAGATTGAAAGTGTTACTAAAAATGCTTTAGACATTATAAAGTCGCTTAAATAATTAGTATTTTTAACCAAAATATGAAAACCCTTCAATATTTTTAATTGAAGGGTTTCTTTTTTTAAAATGAAAAAAAACAAAGCAATTTTTTATATGATTTTCAGCGTTATCGCCTTTGCCGTGATGAATGCAATCGTAAAATATTTAACCGCATATAATGTATATCAAATTGTCTTTTTTAGAGCTATTGGAACCCTAGCTTTTACGCTTCCACTTATCATAAAAAATAAGATCCCAATACTTGGAAACAATAAAAAATTACTATTCACTAGGGGATTTATTGGCGTTATTTCATTAACCTGTTTTTTTGAGTCTTTAAACTACCTGGCTGTTGGAACAGCTGTTTCTTTAAGGTATACATCACCAATATTTGCTGCTTTTTTTGCGTTAATTTTCTTAAAAGAAAAAATAAAAAAGATACAATGGTTGCTCTTTTTTGTGGCTTTTATTGGGGTTTCAATTATCAAAGGTTTTGGAATAGATATTAATACAATGGGGTTGTTATTAGTCATTACATCTGCATTGTTTTTAGGATTAATTTTTGTTGTCATTAGGAAATTAGGTACGAAAGAACATCCTTTAGTAATTATCAATTATTTCATGGTTATGGCTTTTGTTTTCGGTGGACTTATGTCAATAAATAACTGGATACAACCAAATTTAATTGCATGGATTCTACTTCTAAGTTTAGGAGTTTTTGGTTATGTAGGACAATTATATATGACCAAAGCGTTTCAATCTGATGAAACTACTGTAATTGCTCCCTTAAAATATCTAGAAGTGATTTTTACAATTTTAATTGGGGTTTCTTGGTTTGGAGAAATGTATAATCTTTGGACGTTACTGGGGGTATCTTTCATCTTATTTGGCCTGGTATACAATATATATCTTAACAAGAGAAAATAATTAGTTACTTCATTATCTCACATCAGTATTAAGGACATCAAATAGCTCTTTTTAGTACAAGTAAAAATAAAAATTGTTTTTCATTTTTTAATATACCTTCTTTTAAAAACCATATTTCGCTGTTTTTTGAAACCACTTATTCCTCTATTGAGCCACTTATACTAATATATGACCACTTATTTATTACCGTTAGGTTTTTTCAATAAAGATGCTGTTCTTTACGAAAAAGCAGTAAGAAAATGATGGTTTATGAAATTGAAACACACACACTTAATTACATTTCAACAATACTTAATTGCATTTTTTCGATATATTATTAAATGTTTAACAAATTGATGAATACGGTTTTAAGAAATAAACTGTTCAACAAGTATTTTGAATAAAAAGATGCATATTTTACTGATAGAGGATAATAGTATTGAAATTATGAAAATGAAAAGAACAATTTCATTTTTAAAATTAAATCATACAATTGATGAAGCAATTAACGGAGAAGAGGCACTTCTATATTTAAAGAAGAAAACCAGACTTCCAGACATTCTTTTATTAGATTTAAACATGTAAACAATGCAAGTAAAGACAATACAATCGGAAAACTCGAAAACATATACCGCCAAACAAATAATATTGCTGTTTTAGACATCAAAAAAGACAAAGGTATAAAAGTAGCTGTTAAAGCAGGAGTAAGGTATTTGAAGAATCATGAAAGTTTAAATGCCATTGTTTATTTTGAATTTAATAAAATTCAAAATTTAGAAAACTTAATGCGTAAGGTCAATCTACTTTTTACTGAAGGTAATGGTTTAAAAAGTAAACTCAATTCTTCAACAAGAACTAACTTAAAAAACATCCTTTCTTTAGAAGAGCTAATTGGAAAAAAAGAGGCTGCTCAAAATGAATTCATTCCACTTATGGATTTTAAAGGTTCAATGCGATTTCAAAATTATAATAATTAAACCTCTTCTCATTCCTATTAATACATGAATTGCTTACATGTTTTTTTGGGTCAAATTTTAAAATGTAAGATTTGTACCAATAAATCTTACTTTAAAAGAAACGTAAGGACCTATGTAGCTCAACATAATTAAGTTAAATTTACTTTTTAAATCTAATTATAATTATGAATCAGAAGGTATATCTCATTTTTATCAGTTTTATTGTTGCATTAGGAGGCTTCCTTTTTGGCTTAGATGCAGGAATTATCTCAGGCGTTATGTCTTATGCAGGACCCGCATTTAATTTAACTGAAATTCAATCTGGATGGGTAGTAAGTGCACCCTCATTTGCAGCTATGTTTGCCATGTTGTTTTCAGGCAGATTAAGCGATCATTTCGGAAGAAAAAAACTACTCCTTTTTGTTGCCCTCTTATATGCCGTTTCTGCCGTATTGTCTGCAGTTACAATTTCTTATGAGATGCTCTATATTGCTAGAATTATTGGTGGTATTGCTTTTGGTGCAGCATTGGTTTTGGCACCCATTTATATTGCAGAAATTTCTACAGCAGAAAACAGGGGGAAGTTAGTTTCAATACAACAACTAAATATCGTTTTTGGTTTTTTTGCAGCCTTTTTAAGTAACTATTTTTTTAATAAATACAACACTTTAGAAAGTACCTTTCTTACCGATGAAAACGTCTGGAGATGGATGTTAGGAGTGGAGTTTATTCCAGCATTGACTTATCTTATTCTCTTGTTTTTTGTTCCAAATAGCCCACGTTGGTTGTATTTAAAAGGAAGGTTTTCAGAAGCGAAACAAGTTTTGGTGAAAATTCATGGAATAGAAAGAGGGACTCAAGAAATTAAGGCTATTGAGGAGAGCCTTCATACCGATAAAAACAAAACAGCGCTAAAAATTAAGGAGATCCTAAAACCATCATTGCGATTTATTTTAGTAATTGGTCTCGTAGTAGGAGTATTGCAACAAGTTACAGGAATAAACGCAGTGTATTTTTATGCCACCTCTATCTTTAAACAAACCGGAATTGGAACGGATGCCGCTTTTTCTTCAGGCGTGCTGTTGAGTACAATCTCCGTAATTTTTACGTTTGTCGCCATCTATCTAATTGATAGAATGGGAAGGAGGCCTTTACTATTAATAGGGACAGCAGGAATTGCAGTAAGTCTTCTAATCTGTGCTTATGGTTTTAATGAAGCAACCTACAAGTTATCCCAAGAAAAAATTAATCAATTCGATTTCTCTGATTCAGAAAAATTACTGCCTTTTGCAGAGAAAGAATATGCAAATGATGTCGATTTTAAAGCGGTCATTAAAACAGCCTTAGGCAACCAAACCTATCGTAAAAATGACGGTGCCATTTTAGCAGCAGCAACGACCATTAATGCAAATCTAATTTTAGTAGGAATCTTAGGCTTTATTGCCTGTTTTGCATTTTCATTAGGTCCGGTTATGTGGGTATTATTATCGGAACTGTATCCCATAAAATACAGAGGATTGGCCATTGGTATTATTGCCTTTGTAAATTCGCTCATTAGTTCGATTGTGCAGTTAATTTTTCCTTGGGAACTATCAAATTTAGGAAATGCAACCACCTTTTTTATCTTCGGAATCACTGCCCTAATAGGCTTTTTTGTTCTACTGAGAATCTTACCAGAAACCAAAGGAAAATCATTGGAAGCCTTAGAGATGGAATTGATTGATAAAGTTACCTACACAGTTTAGAAGTACGACCCCCAAAAGTAAATTTTCAAATGCGCTTCTAAATATATTTTGTTTCTCGAAAAACAAATGGTTTTTCTACTCAATCTTTTTATATGCGTTCTTAAATTCAGATTCATTCTTTCAATCTTGTTGGTACAATATTGAAAACGTTTGTGAATTTCTTTCGGAATTAAACTCGGATAAATATTTAAGCGATCTGTATAAATTCTGGTTGGGTGTAGCAGTAGAACTTTATTAATTAAGGGT
>CATIQU010000020.1 GCA_949519155.1 Polaribacter sp. SA4-10 | reverse complement strand
ATTTGAAATGCACAAAATGTGGAGGAAACCTAACAGGAAGTGGTTCTAAAAGCAAGACAGGGTCTAAACACTATTATTATCATTGTAATCCAAGAAAGGGGTGCAATGAACGTTTTAAAATTAAAGATGCACATATAGAATTAATCAATTTGCTTCAAGGTCTGAAGCCTCCTGATGAGGTTTGTGATTTGTTTGAAATGATTTTGGAAGAACACTACAAGTCATCAAAGGAAAGTAAATACACCCAAATTAAAGCAACAAAAGAAAGTATTAATAGGATAGAAGAAAGACAACAAAAACTCCTTGAAAAACTTTTAGACCAAGTAATTTCTGATGAGATATACAAATTACACAATGCAAATCTGAATAAAGCCTTATTAGATAAAAGACAGGAATTAGAAAACCTCAACGATTATCAAAAAGATTTAAGTGAACACATTGAATACGGATTGATATTAATGCAAAATTTAGATACATTTTTTGAACAGGCAAACGTTTCGGTAAAAAGTAAATTGATAAGTTCGATATTTGAAGAAAAAATAGAATTTGATGGAGTAAAGTATCGAACCCCAATATTTAAAGAAGGGTTTGGGTTTATTTATAGTAAAATCAATGAGTTGGAGAGTATTAAAAATAAAAAAGAAGACAATCTTTCGAAAGTCTCCCGTTTAGTACTCAAGGCGGGAATCGAACCCGCACTTCCGAAAAAACTGGATTTTGAATCCAGCGCGTCTACCAATTCCGCCACTTGAGCAATTTATAGTACACTGCAAAGCTAATAAATATTTTTAGTTTTAATCTCTTAAATTTCATCCAAACTCATTAAATAATTTATATTTTTGTGAGACACAACAACAAACCACAACTAAATGTCTTCAAATCAACTTGCCCCAAAACTTTTTGCCTGTTCTCAGAGCACCGAATTGGCCGAAAAAATAGCCAAAATATACGGTGCCGAATTAGGAAAAGTAACCACAACTCATTTTAGCGATGGCGAATTTCAGCCCGCTTTCGAAGAATCTGTACGAGGAAGAAGAGTCTTTTTAATAGGCTCCACATTTCCAACGGCCGACAATTTAATGGAAATGCTATTAATGATTGATGCTGCTAAAAGAGCCTCAGCAAGACACATTACCGCAGTGATGCCTTATTTTGGATGGGCAAGACAAGACCGAAAAGACAAACCCAGAGTTGCCATTGGCGCAAAATTAGTCGCCAATTTATTGCAAACCGCCGGAGCAACCCGAATTATGACCATGGATTTACATGCAGATCAAATTCAAGGATTTTTCGAAAAACCCGTAGATCATTTGTATGCCTCTACTATTTTTATGCCCTACATCAACAGCCTGAAATTAGAAAACCTCACCATTGCATCTCCAGATATGGGTGGTTCTAAAAGAGCTTATGCTTATTCAAAACATTTGCATTCCGATGTAGTGATCTGTTACAAACAACGTAAAAAAGCAAATGTCATTTCTCATATGGAGTTAATTGGTGACGTAAAAGGAAAGAATGTGATCTTAGTAGATGACATGATTGATACTGGAGGAACTTTAGCACATGCCGCCAATTTAATGAAAGAAAGAGGTGCCCTAAGTGTGCGTGCCATTTGTACACACCCAATCCTTTCTGGAGGTGCTTACGAGAAAATAGAAAACTCTGCGTTAACAGAGCTTATTGTATCAGATACTATTCCTTTAAAGAAAGCAACTTCTAAAATAAAAGTGGTATCTTGCGCCCCATTATTTGCGGATGTTATGCGTAAAGTGCAGGACAATACCTCAATAAGTGGACAATTTTTAATGTAAACAATTAATAAAAAAGTAATGAAATCAATTACAATTAAAGGATCAAAAAGAGAAAGCGTAGGAAAAGTAGCAACAAAGGCTCTACGTAATGCTGGTATGGTTCCTTGCGTTATATACGGAGGAAATGAGCCAGTGCATTTTTCAGCAGAAGAGAAAGCATTTAAAAAACTGGTATACACTCCAGACGTTTTTACCGCAAGTCTTGATGTTGATGGACAAAAAACAACGGCAATCTTACAAGACATTCAATTTCACCCAGTATCAGATAGAATCTTACACGTAGATTTTTATCAGTTATTTGATGATAAAGAAGTAACAATGAAGATTCCAGTAAAATTAACAGGAACTTCTCCAGGAGTATTAAATGGTGGGTCTTTACGTTTTACAAACCGTAAATTAAAGATCAAAGCATTGCCAGCAAATTTACCAGATTATGTAACTGCAGATATCTCGGAATTAAAAATTGGTAGTAAATTATTGGTAACCTCATTATTTAATGATGAGTACACCTTTATGCACCCAGACAATACCGTAGTTGTTCAAGTAAGAACTTCTCGTAATGCAACTGAAGACGAAGAAGAAGTAGCTACAGAAGAAGCTACAGAAACTACAGAAGCTGCAGAATAAGCTTTAAAAAATACAGTTTAAAAAAAGCGTTACTTCAAGTAACGCTTTTTTTATGCCTAAAATTTATTTGAGACGCTTACACAAGAGATTAATTAGTATTTTTGAAAAATGAATATGAAAAAGTACTTTGCTAAATTATTTCGAGCCAAAGTTGCTTATAAAGAGGAGGTCATGAAAAAATACTTAATTGTTGGTTTGGGAAATGTTGGAGACCCCTACACAAATACACGTCATAACATCGGGTTCAAAATTCTTGATGAAGTTGCCCAAGAACACAAGACCACCTTCGAGACCCTTAAATTAGGCGATGTAGCAACTTTTCGATGGAAAGGAAGAACCTTTGTATTGCTAAAGCCAAGTACCTTTATGAATTTAAGCGGGAAAGCCGTAAAATATTGGATGCAACAAGAAAATATTGGCATCGAAAACCTCTTGGTGGTAACCGATGATGTGCATATTGATTTTGGATCCATTCGTGTAAAAGCAAAAGGATCTGCCGGAGGACACAATGGGCTGAAAGATATTCAAGAAAAACTAAACACTCAAGAATATGCCCGTTTCCGTTTTGGCGTTGGTGGCAATTATAGCAAAGGAAGACAAGCCGATTTCGTTTTAGGCGAATGGAACAAAGAAGAAACTAGCCTTCTCATTGAGCGTTTGCCCGCAGCTGCAAAAGTCATCCCTTCCTTTGGAACAGCAGGCTTAAACAACACCATGAATACCTTTAACGGAAAGTAAATATAGAGTTCTATCGACGTTTAATTATCACTCGCAAACCATTCCGCAAAACTCGTCTCAGTTTCCTGTAGTTTTAAAGAGAATAAGTTAATATTGTTTGGCAATCTACTTTTAATTTTGGCAGCAAAATCGATGACCATCATCTCACTTGTTGGTTGATAGTCAACTAAAATCACATGATGATCTCTGGCTTGTAATTCTTTCGCCAATTCGATGTGTGGCGTATTTTGATTGAATACCGTTGCATGGTCAAAAATATCTACAATTTCCTCTTTCACAATTTTCTTTAAATCAGAAAAATCAATCACCATTCCAAATTTCACATGCGAATTATCAATAATAGGAGCTCCAGAAACCGTTACAGACAATTTATAACTATGCCCGTGCACATTTTTACATTTTCCATCATACCCATATAAGGCATGCCCTGTTTCAAAATTGAATTGTTTTGTAATTCTTATTGTGCTCATTTACGTCGGTTTCTTTTGTTTTTAACTTTGTTGTAAAAGTACATAATTACGATTCCTAAAGCTAAGACTGCAAATAAATAATCTCCTCCCATATCAATATTGTTTTAAACCTGTTGTTTTTATTTTTTAAATTTAGCTAAAGCATTTTTGGTGAATGTAGACAAGACTAATTGTCCCGAAATAGCAGCTCTTTCATTCAAGAGTGTTTCCCAATGTGAAGTGCCCTTCCAAAGCACTTTTTTCATTTCTATTAAAGCATCTGGATTGTAGCTTGCTAATTTTTCTGACAACAAAGTGACTTCCGTATCCAATTCTGTTACTGATTCAAAAACACCAGCAAATAACCCTTTTTCTTTTGCCCAATAGGCGCTTTTCCAAGCAGTAGCATCCAGTGCGAGTTCAGAGAAGCCAGACAGTCCCATTTTTCGTTCTACCGCGGGAGCAATCACAAAAGGGCCAATTCCGATGGTCAATTCCGATAATTTTATAGCAGCTTTATCCGTTGCAAAAACATAATCACAAGCAGCAGCTAAACCAACGCCACCACCAACGGTTTTTCCATGAACACGACCAATAATTAATTTGGTACAGGTTCTCATGGCATTTATTACGTTGGCAAAGCCCGCAAAAAAGCGCGCGCCTTCTTCTAAATTACTAACCGCTACAAGCTCATCAAAAGAAGCACCAGCACAAAATGCGCCATCTCCTTCAGATTTTAATACAATTACTGCAATTGCTTCGTTCTTCGAAAGTGAATGCAATTCCTTTGTCAATCGTTCCAAGAGTTCACTTGGGAAAGAATTGCTAGCAGGATGCCCAAACTCTACCGTCGCAATCTGATGTGCTATTTTGGTAAATAAACTGCCGTTTTCGCGCGTTGTGTTCATTTTGTTACTAATTTAAGTCAAAAGTAAGTTTTTATTCATCAAATCTATTTCTTGAAAAGAGAGTTTTCTATTTTTTTTGAGCAAGCGGTATAAATTTCCGTCTAAAAAGAAGAATTAACGGGAATCCACGTACAACTACCCAACAAGTAAACGCTATCCAAATGGCATGTAGTTTATAATCGAACGCATCAAAAAACAGTAAAACAGGAATAAAAACAACCCCCGTAGAAAAGAGCAGTAAGTTTCTCAGTATTTTCATTTCCCCCATGCCTTTGTACATTCCGTCAAAAATAAAGGTAATGGCACAGAGGGGTTGCATGGCTAGGATGATCCAAAAACTGGCATAAAACTTTTCTAAAACCTCTGGGTCTTTTGTGAAAACAGTTCCGATAGACTCATAAAAAAGACCTCCAACAATGGCTAGAAATATCCCAATTACAAATCCATATTTCGTTAATTTACGACTTAGTCTTAAAAGTGTTTGATACTCTTTTGCTCCTAATAACTTTCCAGACAAAATGTTTCCAGCACTCGAATAACCATCAATCATAAATGCCCCTAAAAACCAAAGATTCAACCCAATGGTATAGGCAGCAATGTATTCTTTTCCATAACTTGTAGCATAGGAAGTGCCAAAATATAGTGCCACATTCAACGCAATGGTGCGAATAAACAAGTTGGAAATCATCCCCATCATGCGTTTAATTTCTTTGTTAAAAGGCAACTGAACTTTCAAAGAAATCGATGTTTTTTTCAACAATAAGTAAGCCGCAATCCCCGCCATTACAATTTGTGAAATTACACTGGCATAGGCAGCTCCTTCAATGTGCATGGGAGCTATAATTCCTTCAACTCCATAGACAAGCATAATGTCTAAGACAACATTTAACAGCGCACCAGTAATGGCAATCATCATGGGGTAATAGGTGTTTTGCAAACCTCTAAACGTACCAAAAATAGCAAAAATGAATAATGAAAAAGGAAAACCAAAAATTCGAATTTTAAAATAGGTTACAGCATAGTCTAAGACTAACCCTGATGCATTGTAAAATTCGAAAATAGTTGTTGCAAAAGGGTAGGAAATTGCTAAAATTATCAAGCTTCCAGTTAGCACAATGGCCGTTGCTTGGGCAGGCAAATCATGAACTTCGTCTAATTTATGCGCCCCAACATATTGAGAAACAATCGAAGAAATGGCACTTCTAACCTGTCCAAAAACCCAGACCAACATAGATATAAACGCACCCACAATGCCTACTGCTGCCAGACTCTCTGTGGCATTGGTGTCTATATGGCCAATAATTGCAGTATCTGTAATAGATAAAAGAGGCTCTGCAATTCCTGCAATGAGTGCTGGAATTGCTAACTTGTTAATGTTTTTAAAGCGAATATCGGTTTTCAAATAAAATAAATTTCATTCACAAAGGTACACTTCCTCCCAACTTAAAAATGCGAATCGTATAAAAATCTGTACCTTTGCAGATATAAAAAACACTAGATAATGAAACATATTTTAGTTCCTGTCGGATCCACAGAAAACGCTTCAAATACGTTGCAATACGCGATTGATTTTGCAGCAAAATTTGATGCAAAAGTTTTTGTTTTTAGAGCATACAATTTTCAAACAAAAGCTGGAACGATTATTAATATTGATTCAATTATCGAACGTGAAACAAATTTGTACATGCGTTCTGTTGTGAATTCTGTAAACCGAAAAAATGTTGAAATTAAATTAATTTCGGCAAAGGGAAGTGTTTTAGACACCATAGATTCTATAGACAATGAGCTTGGAATTGACTTGATTATTGTGGGGCCAAAAAGCAATTCGATTAAGGATGAGGTTTTTTTAGGAAGAACTACCGGAAGCATCGTTAAAAGAACAGAGATTCCTGTTTTAATCATTCCAAACGGGTATGTTTACCAACCGGTAAAATCTATTTTAACTGCTTTTAAATCCGGTATTATCAACAAAAGAAAGACCTTAAAACCTTTGCAAGCATTTGCAAGTACTTTTGATGCAGCAGTAAATTTATTGTTGGTAAAGACCCCCAACCATACCGATGAAGATTTGGTGTTAAATTCCGATTTAGAAACACTCAAAACCACTTTAACTGTAACAGAGAGTGCAACCACTTACCAGGGTGTTTTAAGCAATATGAAACTAATGAATCCTGATTTATTATGTGTTTTTAGACGTAAAAGAGGCTTCTTTAAAAAGCTTTGGGAGAAAAACGTGATTTTAAAAGAAGAGTTTTATTGTAATGTTCCTTTGTTAATTTTACGCGGGAAGCTTTAATATTTCAAATTAGGAGGTTCTATGAAAGGAGTTTCTAGATCATATATTTCTAGTAAAAACGACTTTATTTCTTCCATAAACTCGTCTAATCTCTCTTTTGTAATCAAGGAATCTTTTGTTCTTGAGGTAGAGAAATCCGTCGATAAAAACCCGCTTTTCAAGTTTTTAAATGAGATAATTCCTGCCTCTATTGGTTTGCTAAAGTCATGTTTTTTTCCTTCTGTATACAAGAAGGCATACATTAATACCTGAATGGCTTTGTGGTATTTTTCATCTCTTATTTTTAAGAAAGTGGGTACTTTTAAATTTGTGCTAGATACCATTCCAGATTTGTAATCGATAATTCTGGTTACCCCATTCAATTCATCGACTCGGTCTACCTGCCCATGAATTTTTATTGGAAAATCCAATCCTTCAATTTCAATCGTTGCGGCTAAGTTCTCTTCGGTAGCAATTATTTTTAATTGATTGTTTTTGTCTTTTAATAAAGTGAGTTCTTGTTGCAGAAAATTGGCAACAAAGCGATTGGCAACTTCAAAAATAAGGAGGTTTTTACCAGTTTTCAAATCACCACTTTTAAACCATATTTTAAAATGCTTCTCGACCAGAGGTTTTGCTTTTTTGAGCATTTCAGAAACTGCTTCTGCTTCTAGAAAACGCCCTACAAAAGGGGTGTACAATTCATCCAGGGTTTCATGAACAACGGTTCCTAAAGTGTTAAATGCTACGGTTTCCTCGACATCGTCTAGTTCTCTAATTTTTAAAACTTTTTGTTTGTAAAACTTGATTGGGTTGTATAAGTAGCTGGTCAACGCCGAAGGAGAAATTCCTTTACGAGCCAATGTTTTTAAGCTACTTAAGACCGCTTTGTTTTTAGGAATTTCTTTTAAAGTTGCTTTTTCTGTAACTACTTTTGGACTGATTCTTTTTTGCTGAATGTCTTCACGCATCATTTCTAATTGGGTGACAAAACGACTTTTTTCGCCACTTCCAAATACATCTGGTTCTGTATTGTAGAGGATAAAAATATTTTTAGCTCTTTGCAATAATCGAAAGAAATGATAAGAGAAAATAGCATCTTTTTCTCTGTAAGTTGGTAAGTCAAACTCCACTTTTACATCAAAAGGGATAAAAGATTGCTGTTGACTATTGGTGGGTAAAACACCCTCATTAACAGAAGTAATAATGACGTTTTCAAAATCTAAAACACGTGTTTCTAACATGCCCATTAATTGCAATCCTTTTAAGGGCTCTCCTTGAAAAGATAGGCTTTCAGAACCAATTAATTGCTTAAAAAACAAGTGCAATGTCTTCAGATTTTGAAAATAGTGATAGTCATTATGCAAATTTTGAAGTTGCATAAAGATCGTGTGAAAACGGAATAAAAATTCCTTTTCTATTTGATTGGCGTCTTCTTTTAGTAAGTTGATTAAATCTAGGATTCTCGAAATGAAATCTGCAATCGATGAAAATGGTTTAAAAATAGCCGCTATTATCTTTTGTGTATTGCTATCTAGTTTTTGTAAGAAAGTATTTAGATCAGCAAGATCGATAAAAGTCTTGTTCTCTTTGGCGATTGCGGTCGCTATTTCCTCTGCAATTGAAACGTTGTCTTGCTGAAGTAATTTGTAGATCGCAGGTTCTTTTATAAAACGAATGACATCCTTGTGATAAAAACTATTCTCTGTTGTTTTCTGTAATTTTTCCTGTGATAAGAATATTTGAAACACACTATATATTAAAGCAGTAGAAGGGATGTCTTTTAGAGGGTATCCCATTGTGATGTTAATGGCATCTACATTTTTTGGTAAAGAGCTTAACGTAATTGGCAGCAATGTTTCATCTGACAATACCATTGCAGTATTCTGCAGCTTCGGTAGTTTTGATAAAATTTCTCCTGCGTATTTTATTTGAGAAATATTTTTGGAAAGCCCAATGACTTCAATATTTTTTTCATCAAAGAAAGTAGTTCCAATCGTATTTAAATCACCTTTTTCATAATGCTTCCAAGTGCTTTTATATTTTCTAATAAACTGACCTGCTTGTCGTTTTTTATCTAAAAAAGCGGCATCGATGTCCCAATAAATAGTTGTTTTATGGTCTGCTAACATTTTCTGAAACAAGACCTCTTCTGCATTGTTTAAAGCGTTAAAACCAATGAAAAAGAATTTTTTATGTTGATTTTTTCGGAGATAAGTATCTATCTTTAGCGTTGCCTCTCTATAAATTAATCCTTGGTATCCGATGCTTTTTTCTTTTAAAAAAGTGTACAGTTTAGGATAAAATTCACCGAATTTTTCTACAAAAGAAAAATGATCTTTCACCATCTCTGTTTCTTTAAAAACACCATCGATAGACCACTTCTTTAAGCGTTCAATATCTCTTAAATACACAAATATTTCTTTTGCATTGACTAAATGCTGATCGATTTCATTGAAATCTTGTAGTACTTTAAATGCCCATGATGAAAATTTGTCAAACGAATCTGGGTTTTTTTCAACACTTTTATAAATGGTATAAAAATGGAATAATAATTCTACGCTATCTACTTTCGAAGTTTCTGATACTTCTTCGATAAAGCCACCGATGTTTTGGATTTCGGGAAGGAAACCTGTGCTAATTTTATCCTTCAACGTTTGTTTTACAAAGACACCTGCCCTTTGAGAAGGCAATACAAAAACCACATTTTCAAATGATTCTGTAGTCTTTAAAATAGTCTCTATTGTTTCAGAAATAAATGATTGCATTGATATTAATTTGAAAAACAAGGTACAATATAAATCTATTTAAAAGTGATTTAATAAAAAAATCTCCTTGTAATTTTACAAGGAGATTTGGTGTTCTTTATATTGGATTCAACCATTTGAATTGAAACTTTGTTTTTGGAATTACAATACGTTCTGTAATTCGATACATTCTGTCCGGGAGCTTCAATAAGTAGTCTCTTGCTTTTTCTGCTTCTGCAGTTAAGCCTGTAATTTTATCAATTTCCCAAGCGGCGTTTAGTTTTCTTAAGATATCAATATAATCGAAACCGGTATATACACCTGCTCTTTGGGCTACGGTAGAGAAATCATTAAATAGACTTCCTTTTTCGGAAAATGATTCTCTTAAATGCAATGCGGGCATCACAATTTTGTGTTTCATCATGTGTTGAAATGCCAACATCATTTCACTGGGGTCAATGGCAAAAATTTGTCTTACAAATTCGGTATATGCAACATGATGACGCATTTCATCTCCTGCGATAATTTTAGACATTTTAGCCAAGGCTTTGTGTCCTTTTTTACGTGCAATTTTTGCGACATTGTTATGTGAAACATAGGTTGCCAATTCTTGAAAACTCGTATACACAAAGTTTTTATAAGGATCGGAGGCTGTTCCAATATCAAAACCATCTGAAATTAAATGCTGTGTCGTAATTTCTACTTCACGCATGTTTACCCTTCCAGACAAGTACAAGTATTTGTTTAAAGTATCTCCATGTCTATTTTCTTCTGCAGTCCAGGAACGAATCCACTTTGCCCAACCGTTATCGGGTTGTTGTGAAATACCATCGATGTCTAACAACCAAGACTCATAGGTTGGAAGTGCTTCTTCGGTGATGGTGTCACCAACTAGAACCACCCAAAAATCATCACTTAAGTCTTTAGATAATTCTTGAATTTCTTTTATTTCATCAATAAAAGTATCCTTTTGTGAGTTGGGTAAAAAATCGGTGGGTTGCCAAATTTTTTCTGCTGGAATTAAAAATTTATCAACAAAGGTGTCGATATTCTTTTCCAGAGTCTTCATTACTTCTTTTCGAATGTTTTGTATAGACATACTTATTTTATATGTGATGTAATTATTGTTTTAACTTTTGTCATTAATTCTTCAAACGTTAAAGAAGCTATTTCTATAGGTTCATGTGTTTTTATGGTAATTGGACTTCCAAGGCCAAGTGGAAATTTTCCGTATTTATATACCTTCCAAGAATTGTTGATCGTTATCGGAACAATGTACGCTTCTTTATTGTACTTCGCGATCATTTTAATGCCATTTGTAGCAAATTTCTTGGGTTTGCCTGTTGTACTTCGTGTTCCTTCCGGAAAGATCACCGCAGACCACTTGTTATTATGAATTCTTTTAGAAAATTCTGCCAAAGCTGTTAAGGCTTGCCTTGGGTCTTTTCGGTCGATTAGTGCAGCGCCACCGTTCTTAAGGTTGTATGAGATGCTTGGAATTCCCTTTCCCAGTTCTATTTTGGCAACAAATTTTGGAGAATACTTTCTTAAATATAAGATTAATGGTGGAATGTCATACAAACTTTGATGATTGGCGACAAAAATATAGTTGTTTTCTTTTGAGAGCTTGTGCTTGTTTTCAAAGTAAACTGGAACTCCCAAAATGAGCAACGATTTTACTAAAAACCAATTCAGTGTGTCTACGACTACTTTATGGCCATTGAGACCAAAAAGATTAAAGCCCAACCACTGCACTGGGTGAAAAATAACCAATAGTAGAAAGAAAACCACTATGAAAATGGGTGATAAAAGGTAGCTTATAAATTTCATCGTTTAGATCCAGTTACTCCAAGGAATTCTTGAAAGAATGATTAAAAGTGCCAAACCATAGAAGATCGCAAAGGTCTTAAATCGTGCAGCATCAGTTGTTTTCTTTTTATGTTTAGACCAACCTATTGTAATCAATACAATGGCTATAATCATCATGCTTGGGTGTTCTACTGCCAATAATCGGGTAGCTTTATCTCCCATAACTGCACTAGGGTCTGTTTTTAGCGCCTTATACCAAGGGGACATAAAATACCAAGCGAAGCCAATTAACAATTGAATGTACGAAACGATCAAGGTAAATAGCCCGATTCTAAGATCTTTGTCTTTAAATTCTTTATTTTGTGTGAATCCAATAATGGCATTCACCACAGCAAAAGCTAAAAAAGCCAAAACCAAATAGGCCCAATAAGAATGTATGTCTTTCATAATGTAATTCGTCGTTTTATTAAGGTGGTAAAGTTAACTATTTATTATATAAAAAAACCACCTCATATGAGGTGGTTTTAAAAACAGTAAAAATTGGTATTTTACTATTGTAATATATATGCTGAACCTTCCCTAACAACAGCCATTGTCCATACACCTGCAGCTCCATTATAAATATTATAAGAAACTAAGTATTTTTGACCATCTGCATCACCAGGGTTGTTGTTTAACAAGATCGTATTGATTTTTGCCAAACGTGCTTCAACAGACTCTTCGTCCTTTCCTGCTCTTACATCAAAGTTACCATAATTACCATTACCAACTAACTCATAATCAGCAGCAGTTAATGTGTATTTAATCGTGTTATCTGGAACCCAGTTGTTACCATCATGTCCAAACTTCAGTTTAGATTGATGTGCTACCCATGAACCATCAGTAAACGTAAATTCATTTCCTCTTACACCAGTACTACCGCTATAATATTTAAAGAAAACTAAAATTGTATCTTCTTCTTGAGCATAAGGGAAGGTAAGCTGTAAAAATGCTGGAATGTAGTTGTTTGGTGCAACAGAAGAAGAAAAGTTATTATATCTTCCTGGTTGTCCAGACTCTTCACCCATTGAATCATAATCTGCAGAGGTTAAGTAATATGCACCTTCTGCTACTACCCATTCACTACCTGAATAAATATAGTAAACTTCTTCATTTTTTGTTTCTCCTTCAACACCTGGTGCTTTTATATTCGCATCAAAAATCTCCCAAGTTGCAGAAGCTGAATTTGTAGATGTATATCTAAAAGCTAAGTTTATTGATTGTCCGTCATATGCTGATAAACTTAATTCATCAGATAATACAGGGCTCCAGCTATTTCCACCAGGAACATTTGTTAAATTAAGAACATCCCAGTTTGCTGCAGCTGCGTCTCCAGTATAATCTGTAGAAACCAATATACTTACTGAATCGTAACTTCCGTAGTTTAAAACCTGATTTACCTGTATTAATGCATTAGAAAAACTTGATAAATCTATTGATGGAGAGATTAACCAATCTTCATTTTCATTGCTACCTCCTGAATAACCAGACATTTTAGCTCCATAAGATTGTGTTTCTTCCCATGCTTGTGCACCGGTAACATTGACAGCGTCATAATCTAATAATGTACCTGCTGATTTAAAATCTGCTGTATAAAACTGGGTCATTCCATTAATGGTTTCGCCAACATATTGCTTGTACTTTACCAAAGTAACTTGTCCTTCTTCAGGATTGGTTACGTTGTTCGATAAGATTGCTGGAATAAAGTTTGCAGGGTTTTCAGTTTCGTAAAAACCTACTGCATTATCTACAGATCCAGGATATTCTGTATTATTTAAAGAATAAATAGAAGCGTTTGTGTAGTTTTCTACGATCGCTAAATCAGTTCCATTTTCCAACTCGTAGTTTACTAAAACAGACGAATTTAAACCCCATGCTGGGTAAAGATCTGATAAAAATTCAGGAAGCATTGATTTAGCATCGTCATTGGTATCGAAATAACTATTGTCTAATCCTAAATCTTCAAGGTAGTTGTCTTCTGTCAACGTGATTATTGCTTCACCAGAAATGATCGTTTCCTGTGCATCTACTTCTTCATAAATGTCTTCCATAGGATTACAAGAAGTAAACACCAAAGAAAGGATTGCGAATGAATAAAATATTTTTTTCATGTTTGTTGTTTTTAAAATTTAATTTTTGCACTTAAACTGAATGTTCTACCAAAACCAAAGTATACTAATGGATCTGAAGCGTCAATAGCATCTGCGATGTATTCGGTATCCAATAAGTTGTTTACACGTGCAGTAAGCGTAGTGTCAAAGTTTCCAAAGTTAAAACTGTGACGTAAACTCGCATCTACAGTACCGTAACTAGGTACTTTATAAGAATCGGTTGGTGCTTCTGTTGCGTTTGCATAGTTTAAAACATCGATACGAGCATATAAGTTTGCAAAGTAGTTGTAATCTACGGTAATACTTGTTCTGTCCCAGAACTTGTATAGCATACCTAATGCAGCAGTTGTTTGTGCAGCGTTTGAAACTTTCAATCCTTTAATTGGTAAAGAAAGTGTAGTTATTTCTTCTTGGTTTTCATTAAATACTGGCACATCTTCTAAATTGTTGTCCCATTTCCAGTCTCCTAAAGATAGCATCCCTGTAAAGTTAAGGTCGTTAGAAGGCTTATAGGTAAAATCAAACTCAATACCTTGGTGTAATGCGTTTACGCCTAAAAGGTTTGCCGTATAGTCTTCAGCTCCAGGTTCAGTAGCTCTTACGCTTCTTGTAAAAGTTCTGTCATTCCACTGTGTTCTATATACATTTACATTTGCTGCGAATTTCTCAGCTCTAAGACCGTATCCTAATTCCATACTGAAAACTTTTTCATTTTCAGCATCTCTGTTAATCTTCGTGTTGTTGTATCCGTTAAAAACAGCATTGAATGCAGCTGGTCTTTCGAAATAACCAATGTTTGCAAAAACATTTTGAACATCATCTAAACGGTAGTTTGCACCCCCTTTAATACTATATCCATCCAATTTGATTTTCTCAGAAGTTGCTAAGTCTTTTCCAGCTTCTGTACTTAAGTCATATAAGAAGTATTCAATTCTTTGGTAAGAAGTTTTTTGAAGAGAAGAAGATACAAATGCATCAAAGTTTTCTGTTCCATATTCTAATTGACCGAAGAAACCTAACCATCCTACTTGACCGTCGTTATTATAGCCCATTTTGTCTCCAACGACTAAAGCCGCATTAGGGTTGTTCACGTTTTCGTTGTCAAAGTAATATTGGCCTCCTAATAAATCTGTTACTTCTCTAAAGTGCTTTCCTGTGTATGTTCTTACGTCCAATCCACCGATAAAAGTAAGTTCATCCGTTAAGTCTGTTTTGAATGTAGATAATAATCCATACCATTCATGATCATTTCTTGAAGCTCTTAAGATTGCTTCAGAACCTAAAGCTCCGTTTGCTCTGTTGATTTCAACAATGTTGTCTAAATCTACAGGTTGGTCTGCACCACCAAGTCTAACACCAAATAAATCTCTGTTAGTTCCAGCAGTTCCACCACCACCACCACTACCGTATGATACGTATGCAGCAGTAGATAAAGATGTGTTGTCGTTAATTGTCCAATAATGGTTTAATGAAGTTTGAGATTTGTGGTAAAAGTTATCTTCAATATGTGTTACTTGACCATCTTTGTAACCCCAATCTGGGTTAAATTGATTTCCAGCTTCTGCATTTCTATACGTAGAAACGGTACTCATGTTTTGTCTTTGACCATGTCTTTGTGGCGCTCCAAAAGTTGTAAAAGAAATCTTGTGATTTTCATTGATTTCTTTAGAGAAGTTAACGAAATAGTTAGATCCTTCAAATTGTGTTCCTTCAACATAACCTTCACCAGATATTTTAGCGAATGATACAGTTGCAGCAATTCCGTTGTCCATTAATCCAGTAGATAATGTGAAACCAACTTTTTGGTATCCATTGTTTCCAGTTGAAGCAACAACGTTTCCACCTTTATTAACGTCAGACGTTTTCGATAAGATATTAATAGTACCTCCAATAGAAGGAACCGCTACCTTTGCAGCACCTAAACCTCTCTGTACTTGCATTGCTGAAGTCACATCCGACAATCCAGCCCAGTTAGACCAGTATACTTTACCGTTTTCCATATCATTTACGGGAACACCGTTAATCATTACGGCAACGTTTTCAGAATTGAATCCACGTAAGTTAATTCTACCATCTCCAAAACCACCACCAGATTTCGTAGCATACACACCAGGTGTAGACTTTAAAACCTCTGGAAATTCCTGAGTTCCTAATTTTCTTTCAATATCCGCTGCTTTAATTGTAGAAACCGCTACTGGCGTTTTTCTGTCAATTGCAAAAGATGTAGAAGTAATGATGATTTCATCTAAAGTGCTTCCACCTTCTTCTAATTGGATATTTCCAATGTTTGCGTTTTCAGAAGTAAAAGCTACTTCTTTCGTTTTGTAACCGATAAAAGAAATTACCAAAACACCTGTTTTAGATCCTGCTTTTAACGAGAATTTTCCGTCAAAATCAGTTTCCGTTCCATTCATTGTTCCTTTTTCAAGGATGCTTGCTCCAGGCAATGATTGATTGCTTTCGTCTACAACCGTTCCTGAAATTTTAGTTTGTCCTAATACTGAAGCTGATACGAATATCATTGCTACAAATAATAAGTTTTTAAAATTTTTCATTAATAAATTTTATGGGGTTAAATTATCTTGCAAATTTCCAAATTTTGAAGAGTTACAATGTTAACTTAATGTTAAGTTTTAACAAAACTTTAAGAAGATTAAATGTATATAAAATTCAATATATTATCTGGAATTCAATCCATTAAGTATCAACAGGGTTGTTAACAAAAGGCACGTAAATGTAAAACGCATATTAATTGTGTTAAAATCGTTAACAAAAACATGTGCTATGTGCGTTTCCGCTTTTTTTTGTCGTCAATTTCTCTCTCAATTAAACCTTAATTAATGAGTTGTTAACCTTTTTGTTATAATTCTATCGTCAAAAATAGTCTACAACGCGATATTATATTTTTCTATAGGTACTAAAATGAATTCAGAAAATCTACACATCTTGTGCTTCTTTCAATACCAAAAACCAGGAACAAAAAAACCACCTCATTGAGGTGGTTTTAAAAAAAATAAAGATTTTTTAGAAGCTGTATTTCACAGAAGCATTCCAAGTTCTTCCCCAACCAAACATTCCTCTGTTAGATTTGTTAATCCCTTTCCAGTTTTCTGATGCGATTGTAGAAGCCTCATCATTGTCTCTAAGATCAGATAAGTACACTTCATAGAACAAGTTGTTTACATTCAATCTGAAGTCTAAATTCTTGTCTTTGTTTTCACCAATAAAAAGTCGGTAAGAAATTCCTAAATCTGCAATGTCATAAGTAGGTAATTCTAAGTTTTCTTTTACTGCACCTACACTTGCATATAGACCATCATACAATCTCCAGTCAAAATCTACAGATAAGTTATCTGTAATTGCATAGTCTAAACCAAAGCCTAAAGTGAATTGAGCTGCATCACCAACTTTACCACCGTCTACATCATTGTCTGATTCAGATAAGACTACTTGGTTTTCATCAACTACTCTTCGAACTGTACTTCCAACATATTCCCAATCTCCAATAGAAGTAAATCCTTTAAAAGTTAGTTTGTCATTTAGCATCTTTGTTCTAAAGTCAATCTCGATTCCTTGGTGTAATTGCTCAGCACCAAAGTTTAATGTGTTTTCAATTACTCCGTCTACAACTCTAGAAGAACTTACCACTCTATTTTCCCAAGAGGTTCTGTATAAATTTACATTTGCACTAAAGTTATTTTTAGCATAAGAATATCCTAATTCCAATCCTAAAATATCTTCGTTTTGTGTAAATGGACTGACTCTGTTATCGTACGTATTAAAGATTGCATCATGAAATGGTTGACGTGAATAAACACCTGCATTCGCATATACTTTGTTACTTTCATCTACAATAACACTACCTCCAGCTTTCACGTTGTAACCAACATTACTTACTTTTTCGGAGTCTTGAGAATTTGCATCGTAATCATATCTATCAAATCTTTGATGATTTTGTTGAGATAATGAACCTTGTACAAATGCTGATAATTTGTCTGTAGCATATTCTAGTTGCGTAAACATTCCAGCATAAGAAATTCTTTCACTACTGTCGTAATCAATTCTTTCGTTTTCGCTTGCAGAATTAAAGAAAGTAGCCCAAGGATTTGCGCTAAATGCAGTGTTTGCTGTTACAGAAACAACATCACCAACTCGATTGTGTGTTGCATCCTTTAATCTTCTGTCCTCTGTCCAAGAAGACAATCCGTGTAAATCTTTCACTTGTCTGAAGTGGGTTCCATAATAAGATCTTAAGTCAGCTCCAACATTCCAAACTAAATTGTCATTAATTTGCTTTTCAAAGTTAGAAACCATCCCGTACCAGCTGTGGTTGTTCATAGATGCTCTTGTTATGTAAGCTCCGTTTCCAAAGTTTCCATCAACAGCAGATGCATTGTTTGCGTAGATTGCATCATAATCAACATAACCAGTACTCGTTCTTTCTCTATTACCTCTGTTTCCAGTTCCTCCTCCACGTCCCCATGAAGCATAGAGTACTGTAGAAAGGTTAGAATCATCGCTAATCGCATAGTCCCAGTTAATGTTCATTACGGGTTTGTGATAGAAATTTCTTCGTTCTGTTTTGTATTCACCTTGGTAAGTACCCCAGTTGTTATTGTATCTTCTACCGTATTCTAAGTAAGAAGAAATACTTTTAGAATAGTTTTGATCGTGCCATTGTGGCGCTCCCGTAATTAAGAAGTTAAAGTTGTGCTTTTCATTTGGGTTGTATCCAAAAGACACAAAGTAAGTTTGTCCTTGTCCTTTGTTTCCTTCGTTATATCCATCACCTTGCCAGTGAGAGAACATTACAGAGGTTGCAAAACCACTTTCATTCTGTCCTGTGTTGTAAAACATAGTAGATTTAAAGTAGGCATCATTTGCCAAAGCTGTAGAAAAATAACCTCCTGGTTTTTTATCTGTTGTTTTTGTTACAAAATTGGTAGTACCACCTACAGAAGAAATGGCTAATTTAGAAGCTCCCAAACCTCTCTGAATTTGAACTGCACTTGCAATATCGCTAATTCCAGACCAGTTAGACCAGTACATTTTACCATCTTCCATTCCATTAATTGGCTGTCCATTTAATAGGTAAGAGGTGTTTGTTTGATCAAATCCTCTTACAGAAATCCGAGTATCACCAAAACCACCACCTTGTCCTGCGACATATACAGAAGGCGTATTTACTAATGTCATGGTAACGTCTTGTGTTCCAATTTTTCTTTGAATTTCAGCAGCTTTAATTGTTGAAACCGCAACAGGTGTTTTTCTTCCCCCTGCTAAATCGATGATCCCTTTACCAATAATGACCACTTCACTTAATGAATCTGCATCTTCAACTAATTGTACAGAACCAACATTGGCTTTTGCGGCAGAAAAAGAGATTTCCATCGATTTGTAACCGATATAAGAAATTATTAAAACTCCTGAATTCGATTTTGCGTTTAATGCAAATTTACCATCAAAATCAGATTCTGTTCCGTTGGTTGTACCTTTCTCAAGAACACTAGATCCAGGTAGGGGTTGGTTGTTTTCATCGACAACTGTTCCTGTAACCTTGATTTGCCCCATGACAGTACTTGCCATAAAGAATAAAGCTACAAATAATAAGTTTTTAATTATTTTCATTTTTTATTAAGTTTTGGTTGTTCAAATATAGAAAAAAAAAGGCAGATGTTAATTTTATGATTTATTTAGCAGTTTTTTTGCCAGTTCTTTCCCTAATTCAACTCCAAACTGATCATAACTGTAAATGTTCCAAAGAATTCCTTGTACAAAAATTTTGTGTTCATACATGGCAATTAGTTTCCCCAAAGATTTTGGAGTTAATTTATCAAACAAAATACGGGTACTTGGGTTGTTTCCTTCAAAAACTTTAAAAGGGAGCAGGGTTGCTATTTGATCTTGATCTCCAGAGAATTTTAATTCTAAATGAACTTCTTCTTTTGTTTTACCAAAAGCCAAAGCTTCCATTTGTGCATTGTAATTTGCCATTAATTTTTGATGATGATCTGTGAGGCCATACAACGATTCTTTGTAGCCAATAAAATCACATGGAATTAATTTGGTTCCTTGGTGAACCAACTGCATAAATGCGTGCTGCATATTGGTGCCTGTGCTTCCCCAAACAACAGTTCCTGTTTGGTAGTTGACTTTTTCACCATTCCGATCAACACTCTTCCCATTACTTTCCATAATGGCTTGCTGTAAATAGGCAGATAATTTTGTTAAATATTGCGTGAATGGTAAGATTGCTTCCGTTTCTGCTTTGTGAAAGTTGTTATACCAAATACTAATTAAGGCTAAAATTACTGGAAGGTTTTTGTCAAATTCTTCATTTTTAAAATGAAGATCCATTTCTTCTGCACCGTTTAAAAGGTCTTTAAAGTTTGCGAAACCAACCGACAAACTGATGGATATTCCAACAGCAGACCACAGAGAGAAGCGACCCCCAACCCAGTTCCACATTGGAAAAATATTGGCTTTATCAATCCCGAAATCTTCAACAGATTTTAAGTTTGTAGACACGGCAACAAAATGCTTCGCAACATCAAAAATAGTTGCAGGGCATTTTTTTTGCGATAAAAACCAATTTTTAATTGTATTTGCATTTGTAATTGTTTCTTGTGTGGTAAAGGTTTTAGAGACAATTACAAACAAGGTAGTTTCTGGGTTTAAATGTTTAATAATTTCAGAAACATGATCCCCATCGATATTAGAAACAAAGTGGGTATTCAAATGATTTTTGTAAAACTTTAAAGATTCAACAACCATATCTGGCCCAAGATCAGAACCTCCAATACCAATGTTTACAATGTCGGTGATAGCTTTGCCTGTAAACCCTTTCCATTTACCAGAAATTACTTTATTACTAAAACTTTTTATTTTTCGTAATGCAGTTTGAATCTGGGGTTTTATATTTTTGTCATTTACAAATACAGGTTCATCTGACGTGCTTCTTAGGGCAGTGTGCAATACTTCTCTACCTTCTGTTGCATTTATAATTGCACCAGCATATTGTTTTTCAATAGCATCTTTTAAATCTACTTCATTTGCCAAAGCAACTAAAAGGTCTAAAGTTTTTTTGGTAATTCTGTTTTTTGAAAAATCGACAAGAACATCTTCATTTTGGATAGAGAACTCCGTTTGTCTGTTTTTCTCTAGATGTAAATCTTTAAGAGTCGTTTTTTCAATTTCATTAAAGTGTTCTGATAAATCTTGCCAAGCCTTTGTAGTGGTTGGGTTAATTTTTTTTAAAGCCATATTTATTTTTAATTTTCAGCAATTATATCTGGTGATTCACTTTTTGTTTCAGTGATTTCAATCTTGTCTAATCTTGTTTTAGGTGTTTTAATAAACGCCAAGTATCTTTTTTTAATGCTTTCCTTTAAGGGTTTAGCAGCGGGTAATTTTTGTTTGAAAGGATCTACTTGCCTGCCGTTTTTCCAAAAACGATAACACACATGTCTGCCTTCTGTACTTCCTGTTCTCCCTACCCATCCAATAATATCTCCTTGTTTTACGAATTGCCCTTTTTTCACGTTTCGCCTTCTCATGTGAAGATATTGGGTTTCGTAGGTATTATTATGTCTAATTTTCACATACTTCCCATTTCCTCCTTTTTGGGTTGAGGCGATAACGATTCCACTAGCAGTTGCCATAATGGGCGTTCCTTCTCGTGCTGCAAAATCGGTTCCTTTGTGAGGTCTTATTCGATAACCATAGTGTCTAATTCTTCTTTTTAAATTGTAAGGAGAAGAAATTCTTGAACCAAATTTTATGGGTGATTTTAAAAACTGACGCCTCAATATTTTACCCTCATCATCATAATAGTCTACCAAACCTTTTGTGCTATCGGCTAAAAATCGAAAGGCATAAAAATCCCTGTCTTTATGTTTAAAAACGGCAGATTTAATATTCCCGAACCCTGCAAATATGGTGTCATTTATGTATTTTTCTTCATAAACAAGTTTGAACTCGTCTCCCTTTTGGAGTTTGTAAAAATCCAAAGTCCAAGCATAAATGTCATCCGCAATTGTATTAGTCAATCCTGCATTTACATGTAGGCTATCCATGGTCACAGACAAACTCGAAAATATTTTTCCACCAATTTCTTTTTCTATAATTTTAATGGGTTTTTTATAGCGATGCGCCGTAACTGTGGAGTCTGAAAACGCGACAATTGTTGCATTTATTTTGTCATGGTTATAAATAAAAACCTGTGCTTTTTCTGTAGAATCTTTGTGTGCTAAAATTGTATAGGGCTTACCTGCACGCACCCTTCTTACATCGAAGGTTTCTTTTATAGTACTTGCAATTTTGTTGATCGTAGGATACATCACATGATGTCTGTCTAAGATAATTCCAAAGCTTTCGCCGCTTTTTATCGTATCTTTTATCACCTTATAATCATTCAATACATATCCGTATTCTTTAATAATTACGGGAGGTACTATAATTTTTTCCAGGGGTTTTTCTTTTTCTTTAGTACATGAAAAGATTAAAGAAAAAAGAAAGATAAGGGTACATAGTTTTTTCACGAAATGAATTTTATAGGTCATATTTCAACTGACATCAAAAGTACAAATAAAATGCAGTAATTTTTTAATGAATTTCAGGAAGTTAAGTGAACGGTTTCGTAGCGATTTAAGGGAAGAATTTAATTAAAAACTTTTTCAAATGAATTCGACAAACCTTTATAAGCCTCTAAGTCGGCTCTTAATGAACCCACTGATAGGTTGGCTTTCATTTTAATTGGGATTTTATTTTTATCTGCAGTAATCCAAATTGTAACACTTTCTTGTGCTTTAAAAATTCGACCAGCCTGAACTAAGGGTCTAAATTTTAAAGTCTTTACCTTTCCGACTTTTGTTTTTAGAGTTTCTTTTCCTAAAAAACGAAGCTTAAACGGGTAGATTTGTGAGTCTAAGAACATGTCAATACTAATTTCATCTCCTTTTTTTAAGGTATCAACGTTCTGAGTTCTTAAGTAATAAAAAGAAGAGAGCATGTCTTGAACCTCTGAAAATGTAATCGACGTATCTTTTTTCTTAATAAAATCTTGAACTAGTGCTTTTTTGGTTTTATAATTAAACGTAGTATTTCTATTTTTTTTATAGCCGCCTTCGTCTATTTTACGTTTGAAAAAGTAAGGTTTTACAATTTCTTTATTAAAATAACTTTCATAAGTATCATCTACTTTGAAAAACCATTTAATCATTCCAGAAGTCCATCCAGTGCCAGTAGCATGTAAAACTTTTTCACCATTAAGTTCCTTTTCCTCGAGTTTTAAGACAGCGGTTCCGGCACGCATCCAGCCGCTATAGCTCATTTTATAACGAAGCCACTCGCCGTTTTTAAAGACTGTATTTTTTTTCGGACTAATTTCTTGACTAAAAGTTGTTAAGGCTATAAAAAACAGCGCAAATAAGAAGGTTCTCTTTTTCATGGATTTCAAACATATAAAAAAGTATTGATAAATTGTGTTACAAAAATTATAAAAGTAATTTTTAATGAACTTATTGTAAATCAGTCCCCCAATTTTTCAACTCTTCCTCAGACCATAGATACGGATAAAAAATTCTACGTTGGAATTTTGGATGTAGATACTTTCGCCAACTACTCCCTCCAGTAGCTTCTATGTCTTTGTCTTTTCCACCTAAATATTTCCCAGCAGCATTGTAGTGTGCAAGCACCCATTTTACGTTTACAGTATGATCATAATGACGCATTGCTTGAATTAACACTTCGTTTTCTTGAACTTCTTTTGGAAGTTGTTTGAATTTTTTAGATAAATTAATTTCGTTATAATCTTCCATAAAATCAATAAAGTCTCCCAAATACTTATTGTCAAACAAATTGATTAAGGTTGATTTTTTTCCTGTTTTATGATTTACACCAGCAGCTTGCCAATACAAATGATCATAGGCATTTTTAAAAGACGAGTTTCGGTCTATTGTATCTCTAAATCGCCCATCGATCAAATGAATTAATTCTGTAGAAGCAAATTCAATTTTTCGATATTGTGCAGATTGAAAACCGCTTGCCGGTGTTAATGTATTCCTGAATTTTAAATATTGTTCTCGCTCCATTCCATCTGCCATAACAGTAAAAGAACTGCTTAGCATATCAAAATACCGACTGATTCTGTCTAGGTGCATTGCAAATTTTTCTGCAGAAACTTCAGTTGTTTTTGCAACTTGATCAATTTCCCATAAAACCATCTTAAACAACAACTCATTGACTTGATGATACATAATAAATACCATTTCATCGGGTTGGTTGGTTCTTGGAGTTTGTAACCCCAACAATGCGTCTGTCTGCATATAATCCCAATATGTAATTGGAGTACTCCACAACAGACCTTCTAGCATGGCGTCTAATGGAACCCCGAGCTTGTCATATTTTTCCTCGATAGCTTTTAATATTTCATCTTTCCTCATTTCTTCTATTTTAGTTAAAATTTTATTCACTTACTTACTTGTTCAAAAGTGAATTTATGAGAAAGGTGATTTAATGTTTTTAAAGTTGTGATGATTCATTAGTATTCCTTTAAAACCCATAAACAAAAGAGTTTGTTTATGGGTTTATGATTTTTATAATGTTCCTCTTTTTGCTTGTTCTCTTTCAATTGATTCAAATAGGGCTTTGAAATTCCCTGCACCAAAACCTCTGGCGCCCATTCTTTGAATGACTTCGAAAAATAAGGTTGGCCTGTCTTCAATTGGTTTCGTGAAAATCTGTAATAAATACCCTTCTTCATCGGCATCAATCATAATCCCCAACCCTTTTAATTTTTCAATATCCTCTCTTAATTCATGACTAAATTCTTCCAATCTCCCCGGAACAGAGCGATAGTATTCTTCAGGAGGTGTTGATAAAAACTCTACACCATTTGCTTTTAATTGACTTACTGTTTTTATAATATCATCGGTTGCAACGGCAATATGTTGCACGCCTGCACCTTCATAAAAATCTAAATATTCTTCAATTTGAGAACGCTTTGCTGCTTTTGCGGGTTCGTTAATTGGAAATTTAATTCGTCCATTTCCGTTCGACATTACTTTACTCATTAACGCAGAATATTCTGTGTGAATTTGTTTGTCGTCAAAAGATAAGAAATTCTCAAACCCCATTACGTCTTCATACCATTTTACCCACACATCCATTTGGTTCCAACCCACATTTCCCACCATGTGATCAATATACTTTAAACCTGCTGATGGTGGATTGTATGCTGATTTCCATTTTTGAAAACCTGGCAAAAATACGCCGTTGTAATTTTTACGTTCTACAAATAGATGTACTGTCTCCCCGTAAGTGTAGATTCCTGCTCTTATAACTTCTCCATGTTCGTCTTTTTCAACGGTTGGTTTCATGTAAGATTTTGCACCTCTTGAAGTGGTTTCTTCATAGGCTTTTCTGGCATCTTCAACCCAAAGAGCAACAACTTTTACACCGTCTCCATGTTTGACAATATGGTCATTGATTGGTGATTTGCTATTTAATGGCGTTGTCAATACCAATTTTATTTTATCTTGAGTCAATACGTAACTCACGGAATCTTTAGACCCTGTCTCTAATCCTCGATATGCGTGTGATTGAAAGCCAAATGCTGTTTTGTAGAAGTGCGCCGCTTGTTTTGCATTTCCTACGTAAAATTCTACATAATCTGTTCCTAACAATGGAAGGAAGTCTTGTGCGCCTGCAAATATCTTTTCTAAACCGTAGTTTACTGATTCTATTTCTTTTGCCATCTTTTGATGATTTTTTTAGTTTTTTGTGTACCTGACCTTTTTTTTAAAACGAAGAGGTTCTCCATGTTGTAAATTTGATATTTCCTTGTTGAAATCAATTTCACCTTAGATTGAAACAAGCTCTATTCTTTCTTCTTTCCTTTTTATTCCAGCCAAGATTTATAGTACTCTTCATCGGCAATTTTCATCGCCTCTTCTGTTACTTGTAGAGGTTTAAATGTGTCAACCATTACCGCCAATTCTTCTGTTTTTGTATGACCAATACTACGCTCAGTTGCCCCTGGGTGGGGACCGTGAGGGATTCCAGCGGGGTGCAAAGAAATATGTCCTTGATCTACGTCGTTTCTGCTCATAAAATCGCCATCTACATAATACAATACTTCATCAGAATCGATGTTGCTATGATTGTAAGGTGCAGGAATTGAGTCTGGGTGGTAATCGTACATGCGGGGTACAAAACTACAAATGACAAAGGCATTAGTTTCAAACGTTTGATGCACCGGAGGTGGTTGGTGAATTCGCCCAGTAATGGGTTCGAAATCGTGAATTGAAAAGGCGTACGGAAAATTATAACCGTCATAACCAATCACATCAAAAGGATGTGAAGCATATGTCATTTCTATAATTTCTCCTTGTTTTTTTACTTTAATTAGAAAATCACCCAATTCATCATAGGTTTCTAATTCATGTGGTCTTCTTATGTCTCGTTCGCAAAAAGGAGCGTGTTCTAATAATTGACCAAACCAATTTCGATATCTTTTTGGGGTATAAACTGGCGAGTAGGATTCAACAATAAAAAGACGATTGTTTTCATCATCAAAGTCCAACTTGTAGATAATTCCTCGAGGAATTACCAAATAATCTCCGTATTTAAAATCGATGTTTCCAAGATGGGTTCTTAACTTCCCTGTTCCTTTGTGTATGAAGATGACTTCATCAGCGTCTGTGTTTTTGTAAAAATAATCTGTAGTCGTTTTTTTTGGTGCTGATAAAATGATGTTACAGTCCGCATTTGTTAAAACGATCTTTCTGCTTTCTAAGTAGTCGTTTTCTGGCGATACTTGAAAGCCTCTAAATCGATAAGACTGAATGTTGTTCGCTTTCGCAATTTTTGGTTTTACAGAATATTGTTTTCCAATTTTCTTGACCATCGTGGGTCTGTGCTCGTGATAACTGTTGGTAGACATTCCGTCAAAACCAATGGTTCCAAAAAGTTGCTCGTAATATAAACTCCCGTTTTCTTTACGGAATTGGGTGTGTCTTTTGGGTGGGATTTTCCCTAATTTATGATAAAAAGGCATGATTTATTGTAGTAAATGAATTTATAAATACAATGATCAATTTCAATATTTAATAGAATCGATACATTGTTGCTTTGACATTTTAGTACATCAAAACCTCATTCAGGGTTGCGCTTTATCAAGTACTTTAAAAAAGTTAATAAGTCTGGAAACATAGGAACGTTTTGTGAGTGTTCTCCACAAATATACAGAAAACTAATTTGGGGACTTCTAACTTTCAGGTGCTAATTCTACCTCTAATCCATCCATTGTTGGAGTCATCTGAATCTGACAACCTAATCGGCTATTGTCTTCTACATGAAAGGCTTCTGCCAACATCATGTCTTCATCAATGCTCATTTCTGGTAATTGATGATCGGAGTTCACGTAACATTGACATGAGGCACACATGGCCATTCCGCCACAAATACCAATAGTTCCTTCTTCTGCCAATTCATAAGAGCGAACCACTTCCATTAAATTCATCGCCATATCTGTAGGGGCCTGAATCTCATGAAGTATTCCCTCTCTGTCCGTTATTTTTAAAGTAATGTCTGGATTCATTATTCAATTTTCTTTACGACTGCCTTAGGTGCTTCTTTTCTGGTTCCGTCAAAACCATCTATGCCTCCAACTGTTGTATACTTCATTACGTATTTTTTGTTCGGGAATATACGTTTGTAAGCACTTTGACACATTAATGTAGCTTCGTGAAAACCACATAAAATCAATTTTAATTTTCCTGGATACGTGTTTACATCTCCAATGGCATAAATTCCAGGAATGTTGGTTTGGTAGTCCAATGCATTGTTTACTTTTATGGCATTCTTCTCAATTTCTAACCCCCAATTTGCAATAGGACCTAGTTTTGGCGACAAGCCAAAAAGTGGAATAAAATGATCTGTTTCAATCGTAAATTCTTCGCCACCATTTTGCACAATAGCAACTCCTTCAACTTTATCGGTTCCAACGATTGCTTTCACTTCTGCAGGGGTAATCATCCTAATTTTACCCGCGTCTTTTAATTCTTGTACTTTATCTACAGAATCCAAAGCGCCTCTAAATTCATTTCGTCTATGAATTAAAGTGACAGAAGCCGCAAGGTCTGTTAAAAAAATCGACCAATCCAATGCGGAATCTCCACCTCCTGAAATGACTACTTTTTTATTTCTGTAAAATTCGGGGTCCCGAATGATGTATTCGACTCCCTTGTCCTCAAAATCGGCAATATTTGGAATTGGAGGTTTTCTAGGCTCAAAAGAACCGAGTCCGCCAGCAATCGCTACAATCTTTGCATGGTGTTTTGTGCCTTTGTTGGTAGTAACAATAAAGGTTTCGTCTTCTTGTTTTTCTATGGTTTCTGCTCTTTCTCCTAAAGTAAACCCTGGTTCAAATTGTTTAATTTGTTCCAGTAATTTATCGGTTAAATCACCTGCTAAAATTTCTGGATATGCAGGAATATCATAAATAGGTTTCTTCGGATAAATCTCAGAACACTGACCACCAGCCTGAGGGAGAGCATCAATTAAATGACACCGGAGTTTTAGTAAACCTGCCTCAAAAACGGTAAATAGTCCTGTTGGCCCTGCGCCAATAATTAAAATGTCTGTGGTAATCATTCTTAATTAAATCTATTATAAAAACGAACTGCTGTTTATTATTCTACATTAATTACTTCCAAAATTTGTGGAGCATATTTTTTAATCGTTGCCTCAACACCATTTTTTAGTGTCATTTGGTTTACGGAACAACCTGTGCATGCACCTTGTAACTGTACCTTAACAACATTATTTTTAATAGATAAAAGCGCGATGTTTCCGCCATCACTCATTAAGAATGGGCGAATTTCTTCTAATGCTTTTTCTACATTTTGTAATGTTTCTTGTGCTTCCATATTCCTTATTTTTTTACAGAACTACATCCGCTCATTGTTGTAATTCTTACAACTTCTGTTGGAGGTAAATTTGCATTTCTTTTTAACAGTTCTGAAACCATTTTTTTGGTGATTTCTGAGAATGATGTTTCTAAAACAGTGCCATTCTGTAGAGCAACGGGATGTCCTACATCACCCGATTCTCGAATACTTTGTACCAAAGGAATTTCACCTAAAAACTCAGTTTTGATGTCTTCTGCTAAATGTTTAGCACCGTCTTGTCCAAAGATATAGTATTTGTTTTCTGGTAATTCTTCTGGTGTAAAATACGCCATATTTTCGATGATTCCCAGAACAGGCACGTTAATGCTTTCTTGCTGAAACATTGCAACTCCTTTCTTTGCATCTGCTAAGGCAATGTTTTGTGGTGTACTCACAATTACTGCACCGCTAATTGGCAATGCTTGTACGATGGATAAATGAACATCTCCGGTTCCTGGAGGTAGGTCAATTAATAAGAAATCCAATTCACCCCAATCGGCATCAAAAATTAATTGATTTAAAGCTTTTGAAGCCATGGGTCCACGCCAAATAACGGCTTGATTTGGGTCTGTAAAAAAGCCAAGGGATAATAGTTTGACTCCGTAATTCTCTACAGGTTTCATTTTCGAACGTCCGTCTACATTTACAGACAATGGTTTTGTTTTCTCAACATCAAACATAATGTGTTGTGACGGGCCATAAATGTCTGCGTCCAAAACGCCAACACTAAAGCCCATTTTAGCTAAAGTGATTGCTGTGTTTGCGGTGATGGTAGATTTACCAACTCCACCTTTTCCAGATGCGATAGCAATAATGTTCTTGATGTTCGGAATTTCTTTTCCTCGAATTAAATTTGGATTTTCTTTAGCAACGGGCTTTACAACCTGCACGTTTACTTTTACAATAATAGCTTCATCAACAATTGTTTTGATGGCTTTTGAAATTTCCGTTTCAATTTTTTTCTTTGCTTGTAAAGTAGGGTTGCTTATGGTTACGTCTATTTCAACTTCGTTGCCAAAACTGACAACATTGGTTACATTATTGTTTTCAATCAAACTTTTTCCTTCACCAGGAGCCGTAATTGTTTCTAATGCTTTGTATATATCTTGTTTCTTAAAACTCACGCCTTATTTTTATTTAATCTTGATTGCAAAGATACATCTTCGAAGGGAGAAAAGAAAGAGTATAGATTGTGATTATTTATGGATTGATTCCCGAAAAGTAAAGAAGATCTATTTTAGATATCTTTATTTTTAGAGGCTAACGCATCCATTGGGTTCCAAAAGATGTTTTCTAGGTCTTGAATTTGATTCTCAATCACAACAATTCCTTCATTTTCTAGTAATTGTTGCATGAGGTTTGTGCCATCGAAATGATGCTTTCCTGTTAATAGGCCTTTTTTGTTTACAACTCTGTGCGCAGGGACTTCTTCTTTTTGATTGTGAGAGTTATTCATTGCCCAACCCACCATTCTGGCTGAACGTGCTGCACCTAAATAGGTGGCGATGGCGCCATAGCTTGTGACACGACCAAACGGAATTAAGCGTGCGGTTTTATATACTTTTTCGAAAAAGTTACCTGAATCTTTCACATTGTGAAGGTAGGAAATAATTAATTTATTTCAAGAAAAAAATCTGACCACATAGGGATATAGAAAACATAGCCAAAGTGTTTTAACAAGCCTTGTCTTGTAGTGAATTCGTGCTTGAAAAGGATTAATACTTTAATCGAAATTGAATATATGTAATGGGTTTTCCGACTTCTAGATATTGGTTTTCGTAAAAAGTTTGTGTTTCTGTTACTTCTTTTGGCGACCCTTCATTTTTATACACATTATGATTTGCGTTTAAAATCTCATGTCCTTCACCATGCAATAGACCTAATGTGTAACCGTGCATGAATTCGCTGTCGGTTTTTAAGTTCATGATGCCTTCTTCATTTAAAATATGATGATATTTTTTAAGGAAGGACGCATTTGTCATTCGATGTTTTGTGCGCTTGTACTTTATTTGTGGATCGGGGAATGTAATCCATATTTCAGAAACTTCATTTTCAGCGAAAATAAAATCTACCAATTCAATTTGAGTTCTGATAAAAGCGACGTTTTGTATGTCTTCTTCGATAGCTGTTTTTGCACCACGCCAAAAGCGTGCCCCTTTAATATCGATACCAATGTAGTTTTTATTCGGATTTTTACGTGCTAAGGCTATTGTATATTCTCCTTTACCACAGCCCAATTCTAAAACTATCGGATTTTCGTTTTTAAAAAAAGAATGCCATTTGCCTTTTAAGGAGAAGTTATTGACAACTTCTTCTCTTGATGGCTGAATGACATTTTCGAACGTTTCGTTTTCGTTAAAACGTTTTAATTTATTTTTGCTTCCCAAAGAATGTAGTATTAAGCGCGATCTTCTGTTCCTTCTCTCTTAAATTTGTATGATTCTTTCATCCAGTATCGTAAAAGGAATAAAAAGACAATCATAAAAAGCCAATTAACACCATTTGAAATCCACCATCCAAACTCTCTTAATGCCAAATCGGAACGAATTTCATTAAAAGGGGTAAATAAATACTCGGTAAATAAAGTACCAATCCACTTAAAAATATTGCTTGCTATCATAACTTATTTATCTTTACGCTGCAAAAATAACAAAAGAAATAATGTTAGCCAATTTTTTCGGCAAATCAAAACCAATCAATTTTATAGTTTTATTACTAGTATTTGTTTGTGCCTTTTTTTTAAATAGTTTTCATTCGTTTTCAACGGTGGAAGTTACGCTGTTTTTTATTGTTGAGAAATTAGTGTTTTTCCTTATTTTCACATTCCTGTTTTTCTGTGTAAATTTTATCGTTTCTAAGAATAAATTAACGCAAGACAATTCGTATGCTCTTTTGTTTTATCTTTTAGTAATTTCTTTTTTTAGCACTTATTTGTATGGCTATCAGGATGTTTTCGAACACCTCATACATCTCTTGTTTTTAAGAAAAGTGTATAGTATTCAAACACTAAAAGAGATTTTTAAAAAACTATTTGACGCTGGTTTTTGGTTGGGTGTAATGTGTCTTATGAATCCGTTTTTAATTGTATTTTCACTGCTTCTTTTTGCGGTATTAATCGTTCATAAGAGGGTTCGGTTTCAAACGGTATTGATTTCTGTAATTGGTTTTCTGATACCAAATTTTCTATTTTTTACTTACAGTTTTTGGATCGGTGAAATATCGCTCTTTACCGATAAATTCATCTTATATACTACATATGACTTTAGTATGTATAAAGAAACTAGGTTTTTAGCTCCGTTGGGAGGGCTCTCAATCTTTTTGTTGTTTGCTGTTTTTATGAAAACAGAAAATGTGTTTTCTGTTAATAACCGCTTTAAAAAAAGCTGGATTTTGCTTTTAATTCATCTTTTATTGAGTATTTCGTATCTCTTTTTTACTTTTAATCGAGATGGCTCCGAATTGTTAATGGCTGCTTTTCCAGTTGCTGTAATTTTAGCAAATGGTTTTGAATCGATACAACGAAAACTTCTAAAAGAAATCGGGCTTATTCTTTTTGTGCTGATTGCTCTTTTGGGACCTTTACTCTTATAGTTTAGTTCCAAAAGCCAAGTCTCCTGCATCTCCAAGACCTGGTATAATATATCCTTTGTCATTCAATTCTGGATCAATCACAGCGATCCATAAATGAGTGTTTTTAGGGAAATGATTTTTAATAAAATTGATTCCCTCTTGAGAAGCAATTACTGAAACAATATGAATTTCTTTGGGAATACCCTGTTTTTTGATAGCTTCAAGGACCGCAACTAAAGATTGACCTGTTGCCAACATTGGATCTGCCAATAAAAGTATTTTATTTTCAATTGCAGGTGCGGCAAAATATTCTACTACAATCTCAAATTCTGCATCCTTATTTGGATGGTGACGGTATGCGGAAATGAACGCGTTTTCAGCAGCATCAAAATAGTTTAATAACCCTTGATGAAGCGGAAGTCCTGCTCTTAATATTGAACAGAGAACAATCTCTTTTTTAGGAAGGTCTATCTGTTTTTTTCCTAAGGGAGTGGTAACCTCAACGGATTCATACGCGAGTTCTTTACTCAATTCATACCCTAATATTTCTCCAATTCTTTCAATATTTCTTCGGAACCGTAAAGCATCTTTTTGAATTGTTTGATCTCTAATTTCTGAGATGAATTTATTTAAAATAGAGGGTGTCGTCGAGAGGTGATGTATATTCATTGCTGCTGCTTATTTGACAAATATAAACGGAATAGTTTTAAATGTGTATCTTGTTGTCTCTTAATAATCAATCGGAGATGAGTATTAATTACCAAAAATCAGCAAACCTAGATCAAAGAGTTTCATTAACTTGAAACTCTTTTTTTGTGTATTTGGTTAATATTATCCTCAACTTTGCGACTTCATTTTACAATTCATTTTCATGAGCCAAAGAAGTATTGCACTCATTTTAGTCTCTATTGCAACCTTAATTTACGGCGTTACATTTACCATTGCAAAAGATGTGATGCCGCTTTATGTAAAGCCTTATGCCTTTATTTTATTAAGAGTTTCTGGAGCAACTGCTGTTTTTTGGATTGCTGGGTTGTTTGTGAATTCACAAAAAATAGCGAAAGAAGATTATAAGAAAATAATTTTGGCCTCGTTTTTTGGAATAGCATTGAACATGTTGTGTTTTTTTAAAGGCCTCAGCCTTACAACACCAATAAGTGCTTCGGTGATGATGGTAACTTCACCAATTATGGTTTTAATTTTTTCAAGTATTTTATTGAAAGAGAAAATTATTAAAAGAAAAATCATTGGTGTTTTTGTTGGTTTGATTGGAACGATCCTCTTAATTGTTTATGGAAACAACTCAGAAGACAACACTACAAACAGTACTCTGGGGAACTTTCTGGTTTTTGTAAATGCGGCGTCTTATGGATTGTATTTGGTTTTGGTGAAAAAGCTAATTTCAAAATACAACCCGATTACTTTTATAAAATGGTTCTATTTATTTGGACTTATTCTTGTTATTCCATTCTCATTTAGTGAATTCATTGAAATTTCATGGACGACTATGCCAACGGATATTTATTTAAAAGTAGGTTTTGTCATTCTATTTACAACCTGTATTACCTATCTTTTTAATATTTATGGTTTGTCTAAATTGAAACCAACAACGGTAGGTGTTTTTATTTATTTACAACCTGTAATTGCTACTATTTTCGCATTATCTATGGGAAGCGATTCTCTAAATTTGGTAAAAATGGGGGCATCAGTGATCATCTTTTCGGGAGTGTATTTAGTTACAAAACAACCCAGAAATACTACGAAATAAACTATATTTGCAACTCATTTAAAATGACTATTTTATGATTCAATCTATGACAGGTTATGGTAAATCTGTACTCCAATTGCCTACCAAAAAAGTAACCATAGAAATTAAATCTTTAAACAGTAAAAACCTAGATTTAAACGTTCGAATTCCTTCTTACTACAAAGAAAAAGAGTTGTCTGTTCGTAAAAGATTGGCGAGTGCTTTGGTACGTGGAAAAGTAGATTTTTCAATCTTTGTAGAAATGACAGGAAATGAAACTTCCGCAAAGATCAATCAAAGTCTTGTAAAGGAATACATGGAACAACTAAGAGGTGTCGTTGAAACTGGTAGAGCAACAGACTTAGAGTTGCTGAAAATGGCGATTAGAATGCCAGAGGCATTGAAAGCAGAGCGCGAAGAATTTGATGAAAATGAATGGAGTACTATCAGTCAAAATATAGACGTTGCCATTCAGGAGATTATACAATACAGAGTTGATGAAGCAGCATCTTTAGAAATAGACTTCAAAGAAAGAATTACAAACATCAGAACGTATTTGGAGGAGGTAAAAGCATTAGATGGTGATCGTGTAGAAAACGTGAAGACGCGTTTAAAAAAAGCGATTGACGATTTGAAAGTAGATACAGACGAAAATCGTTTTGAGCAAGAACTTATTTATTATCTTGAAAAATTAGATATTAATGAAGAGAAAGTGCGTTTGGCAAATCACTTAGATTACTTCTTACTCACATTGTCATCTGAAGAATCAAATGGTAAAAAATTAGGATTTATTGTGCAAGAAATGGGACGAGAAATCAATACCACAGGTTCTAAAGCTAATTTTGCACCGATGCAAAAAGCCGTAATTCAAATGAAAAATGAATTAGAGCAGATCAAAGAGCAAATTTTAAACGTTTTATAAACGGAAATAATTTCGATAGTATTCGAAATTTCATAATCTATACAATATGAAAGATTTTAAAGGGAAATTATTTGTGTTTTCTGCACCTTCTGGTTCCGGAAAAACAACCATTGTACGTCATTTATTAAAACAGGAACGATTTAATTTAGAGTTTTCTATTTCTGCAACCTCACGTGAACCAAGAGGATTTGAAAAAGATGGTGAAGATTATTACTTTATCTCTTTAAGAGATTTTAAGGACAAAATAAAAGAGGATGCCTTTTTGGAATGGGAAGAAGTGTACCGTGACAATTTCTATGGTACATTAAAAACAGAAGTAGAACGCATTTGGGCACAAAAAAAACATGTAATTTTTGATATTGATGTTGTTGGTGGATTGAGAATAAAAAAGAAATTTCCAGAAAACACCTTGTCAGTTTTTGTAAAGCCACCAAGTGTTGATGAACTAAAAATTCGCTTAAAGAAAAGAAGCACAGAAAGTGAGGATAAAATAAATATGCGGATTGCAAAAGCCTCTGTAGAACTTGCAACAGCACCACAGTTTGATAAGATTATCAAAAATTATGATTTAGAAGTTGCTTTAAAAGAAGCAGAAGCACTAATGAGTGACTATTTAGAATTAAACAAATAGAGAAAGTCGAACAGCTAAATGCATTAAAATGAAAATTGGATTATACTTTGGCACCTTCAATCCCATTCATGTTGGGCATTTAATCATTGCCAATCATCTATTAGAGCATTCAAACTTAGATGAAATTTGGATGGTAGTTACTCCTCACAATCCATTTAAAAAGAAAAGTTCTTTGCTTGACAATCATCACCGTTTTGAAATGGTGTACAAGGCGACAGAAAACTACCCAAAAATAAAACCCTCAGATATTGAGTTTAAATTGTCGCAACCCAATTACACCACCCATACTTTAGCACATGTATCAGAAGTATATCCAGACAAAGAGTTTTGTTTGATTATGGGCGAAGACAATTTAAAAAACTTTCATAAATGGAAGAATTTTGAAACGATTTTAGAACATCATCAAGTCTATGTATATCCGAGGATTTCAGAAGGGAACACCGAAACACAATTCGACAAGCATCCAAGAATTCATAAAATAGCAGCACCTATTGTAGAAATTTCATCAACAATGATTCGAAATGGAATAAAAACAGCCAAAAATATACAACCGCTTCTCTCCAAAGAAGTTTGGGAATACATTGATGAAATGAATTTTTATAGAAAATAATTTCACTATTTATTCGTTGTATATTTGTGAAGAACCAAAATATAATTGTGTGGTAAAAAACAAGAAACAAAAAGGCAAATTTAAACAGAAGTTAACTGACAAGTACAGTTTGGTTGTATTAAATGAAGATACTTTTAAAGAGCGTTTTTCATTAAAAATATCGCGATTAAATGTATTTGTATTTGGAGGTTTTTTTTCAATGTTGTTAATGGTATTGACCATTGTGCTTATTGCTTTTACACCAATTAAAGAATACATACCCGGTTATTCTTCCACATTATTAAAAACAAATGCATTAAACGCTACCTTAAAAGCAGATTCCTTAAAAATACAATTAGCTATTTTAGAGAATTATACAAAAGCATTAAGACCTGTATTGACCGGAGAATTAAAACCCGAAACAATAGACTCTTTATTATTAGAACAAGAAAGAAGTTTTATTAATGAAAACGAATTAGATGCCACCAAAGCAGATTCTTTATTCAGAGAAAGTGTCGATCGAAGAGACCGTTTTCCGATCATCAACAACATTAAATCCAATGTAGATTTGGTTTTTTTCGCTCCTTTAAATGGGCAAATTTCTCAAACGTTTGATCCCACTACCAAACATTTTGCAGTAGATATTTTAGCAAATACAGGTGCACCCGTAAAAGCAATTGCAGATGGTACAGTTATCTTTTCTGGATGGACCACAGAAACAGGGTATGTACTTATTTTAAAACACAGCAATAATTATATTTCCGTATATAAACATAATGGAAACTTATTGAAAGAACAATCCGATTTTGTGCAATCTGGCGAAGCTATTGCAAGCGTTGGTTCTACAGGAGAATTAACAACAGGACCTCACCTACATTTTGAGCTTTGGAGTGACGGATATGCAGTAGATCCTATTAAATACATAGATTTTAAATAATGAGTATTAAATCTTTTTTCGCAATACCTTTTGCTAAAATTGCCACAAAAAAAGTGAATAAGTGGGCAAGTAATCCACACAAAACACAAGAAAAAGTTTTCAAAAATTTAGTTTCTAAAGCAAGTAAAACAGCTTTCGGGAAAGACCATGATTTTGTCAATATTCATAACTATGCAGATTTTAAAAAACGCATTAAAGTTCAAGATTATGAAGGTTTAAGGAAGTATGTAGACAGAATGGTAGCAGGCGAAGCTAATATACTGTGGCCGGGGAAACCGTTGTATTTTGCCAAAACATCAGGAACTACTTCGGGTGCTAAATACATTCCCATTACCAAAGACTCAATGCCAACGCATATAAAGGCGGCAAAAAACGCTTTACTAGCTTATATTGTCGCTAAAAACGATGCCAGCTTTGTTAATGGGAAAATGATCTTCCTACAAGGAAGCCCTGTTTTAGAAGATAAAAATGGGGTTAAACTAGGGCGTTTAAGTGGTATTGTAGCACACTATATTCCTCAATATTTATTAAAAAATAGACTACCAAGTTGGGAAACCAACTGTATAGATGATTGGGATACTAAAGTAAATGCTATTGTTAAAGAAACCGTTAATGAAGACATGTCTGTCATTAGTGGAATTCCGTCTTGGGTACAAATGTATTTTGAAAAACTCATAGAAAAAACAGGGAAATCAATTTCAGAGTTGTTTCCAAACTTTAATTTCTTCATTTATGGAGGCGTTAATTTTGAACCTTACAAAAACAAGTTCGAAAGTTTAATAGGCAAGAAAATTGATTATATTGAATTGTATCCAGCATCAGAAGGATTCATTGCCTATCAAGATTCGCAAACCGAAAAGGGAATGTTGTTGCAATTAGATTCAGGTATTTTTTATGAATTCATCCCTGCCAGTGAATTTTATGACAAAAATCCAACAAGAATTTCGCTAAAAGATGTAAAAAAAGGGATTAATTATGTCATCATTTTAAACACAACCGCAGGTTTGTGGGGCTATAATATTGGAGATACGGTTGAATTTACAAATACAAAACCCTATAGAATAAAAGTGACTGGACGTATCAAACACTTTATTTCTGCCTTTGGAGAACACGTGATTGGAAAAGAAGTTGAGAAGGCTTTGAATGATGCTATTAAAGACACAAACATTAATATCAGTGAGTTTACGGTGGCGCCACAAGTGAATCCAAAAAACGGTTTGCCCTATCATGAATGGTTTTTAGAGTTTGAAAACGAACCCGAAGATTTAGTAGAATTTGGCACAAAAATAGATGCTTCTATGCAGGTACAAAATATTTATTATCTCGATTTGATTGCCGGTAAAATTCTACGCCCTTTGGTGATTCGAAAAGTTAAAAAAGGCGGATTTCACGAATACATGAAATCGATTGGGAAATTTGGAGGGCAAAATAAGATTCCGCAATTAGCAGACAATCGAAAAATAGCCGATGTTTTACTAGATTTTTTAGTTCAATAAATGGTATTAATAAAGCACGTATGAAGATTGTTGCCACGAACATAGGAGAAAAAAAAGAGATTGATTGGAAAGGGAAAAGAGTCACTACAGGTATTTTTAAATACCCAGTTGCTACACCAATTTTTTTAGACACAGAAGCGGTTACTGGCGACGAAATTACCAATAGAAAACACCATGGTGGAATCCAACAAGCTATTTATGGGTATTCATTAAAACACTACGATTATTTTAAACCGTTGTATCCAGATTTAGACTGGCAATCTGGGATGTTTGGCGAAAACTTAACCGTTGATGACTTGGATGAAACCAAACTGCACCAAGGAGACACTTTTCAGGTGGGTGAGGCTATTTTAGAAGTGACTGTGCAAAGAAACCCCTGCTATAAACTAGGCGTTCGTTTTAACGATATGAAAATTGTAAAACAGTTTTGGAATACTACAATGTGTGGTGTTTATTTTAAAGTAGTGCACACCGGTTTTGTGAAAGTTGGAGATGAATTTACACAACTCAAAAGCTGCCCTAAAAACCCTACAATTGCAGATTTATATGTTGTTAAAAGAACTGAAAAAGGAGTTTAGTATCTCTTCGGTAAGATCACTTAAGATTTGAGATTTTAAGAAGTAAGAGAACCCTCTTTCTTATGCAAAAAGCGTGTTAATTTCATAGAAAGATCTAACAAAATAATTTTAGCATTTCCATTTCTTTCAATGTGGTAAATCGCATCATTGAGTTCCTTTTCGATGTCTAAAATATTTCCTGCATGCACAAAAGGCGCAAATTTAGAAAGATCGAAACCTGTTTTAGTTTCCATAAAAACCAAATCTGCTGACTTGTAATTCAGCAATAAAGCTTGTCTAAAAAACTGCAGACAATAGGCTAAAAAACGTTTTTGGTTTTCGCGACCTGCTTTTGCAATGGTGTCCGACCATGATACTAATTGTTGGACAACAGACGCATTTCCTTTTGCCTTAAATGCAGTTCTAATCCAAGTGACAAACCATTCTTCAAAAATTAAATCGGCACCATCATTTTTTAGTAATTGCACCGCTTTGTTATAATTCCCTTCTGCTTGGTGCGCAATTTTAGCGGCTTCACTTTCAGAGCATTGTTCTCGTTCTATTAAAGCTGTTGCAATATCCTGCGCTGCTAACACTGGAAAATGGAGTGCTTGGCATCGAGAGCGTATTGTATTTATAATTTGTTCTTCATTTTCTGTAATCAATAAAAAGACCGTTTTTTGAGGCGGCTCTTCAATGAGTTTTAAGAGCTTATTGGCAGCAGCAATATTCATTTTTTCTGCCATCCAAATAATCATCACTTTATAGCCCCCTTCGTATGATTTTAATTGTAATTTTTTTACAACATCTAATGCCTCATCAACACCAATATTTCCTTGTTTATTTTCTACACCAATGTGTTGCAGCCAATTAAACAAACTTGCATAAGGTTGTTCTTTTAAGAATTGACGCCAATCTTCTAGGAACAAATTACTAACAGGGTGCTTTTTTACGCTATCGCTTGTTGTCACAGGAAAAGCAAAATGCAAATCTGGGTGTTGTAGCTTGTCACACTTTATATTACAAGCCTCTGTGTTGTCAGAGAAATTACATAATAAAAACTGTGCATATGCAATGGCCATTGGCAAAGTGCCACTTCCTTCGTTCCCAATAAAAAGTTGCGCATGCGGAATTCTACCATTCTCCGCAGAAGTACGTAAATGATTTTTTATATGTTCTTGACCTATAATTTGATTGAAAAGCATAAGCAAATATAAAATTAGTTCGTCACTAATCCACGAATTTTAGAAATCAAAAAAGATTTCTTTTTAAAACACAAGATTTCCGTTTCATTTTAAGGGGTTTCTTTTTTTATGAGCTGTTCTTTACTACGCAAACGATATCTTAGTTTTTTAGTTTTCGATTTCTTTAAACCTTAATAATTCGGTATTTTTGTGCAAAACGAGAACCCAATGAAAACCTTAGAAGACTTTAATTTTAAAAATAAGAAAGCCATTATTCGTGTAGATTTTAATGTGCCCTTAAACAATGAATTTCAAGTAACGGACGCAACAAGAATTCAAGCTGCAAAATCTACGATATCAGCGATCTTAGCGCAAGGAGGAAGTTGTGTTTTAATGTCTCATTTAGGAAGACCAAAAGGATTTCAAGAAGCATTTTCTTTACAGCACATTGTAACGTCTGTTGAAGAAGTGTTGGGCTGCAAGGTGAAGTTTGTAAAAGATTGTATTGGAGCGAATGCAGAAGATGCAGTTGCACACCTAGCACCAGGAGAAGTTTTGCTTTTAGAAAACTTACGTTTTTATGAAGAAGAGAAAAATGGAGATGTTGCTTTTTCAGAGAAGCTCTCAAAATTAGGAGATATTTATGTAAATGATGCTTTTGGAACTGCACACAGAGCACATGCATCCACAACAATTATTGCACAGTTTTTTGAGCAAAATAAATGTTTTGGAAACTTATTGGCAAGAGAAATTGAAAGCATCGATAAGGTTTTAAACAATTCAGAAAAACCAGTTTTAGCCATTTTAGGAGGCGCCAAAGTATCTTCAAAAATTACGGTGATTGAAAATATTTTAGACAAAGTGGACCATTTAATTATTGGTGGAGGTATGAGTTTTACCTTTGTGAAAGCACAAGGAGGTAAGATTGGAAATTCTATTTGCGAAGACGATAAAATGGAATTGGCTTTAGAGATTTTGAAGCAAGCAAAAGCAAAAGGAGTGGAAGTTCACATTCCAGTAGATGTAATTGCTGCAGATGATTTTTCGAATGATGCCAATACACAAATCCTTGATATTAATGAAATCCCTGATGGATGGGAAGGTGTTGATGCTGGACCAAAATCGAGAGAAAAATTTGATGTCGTTGTCAATAAGTGTAAAACGATTTTATGGAATGGTCCCTTGGGAGTTTTTGAAATGGAATCTTTTGCAGGAGGAACGATTGCATTAGGACACTCAATAGACAAAGCAACAAAAAATGGTGCTTTTTCTTTAGTAGGAGGAGGAGATTCTGTCGCTGCCGTTAAACAATTTGGTTTTGCAGAAAAGGTAAGTTATGTTTCAACAGGTGGAGGTGCTATGTTAGAAATGTTAGAAGGAAAAACATTACCAGGAATTGAAGCAATCTTAAAATAGAAAATATAGTATTGATTTAATAAGCGTGTAGTTTTTAAAAATTACACGCTTATTATTTTATTCGCAATTTAGTTTTTAACTTCGTTGTTTCGTTTTCAGTTATAAGATTAAAAAAAACCAATTTCACCCCAATAAATGAAATACACAAAACTACCAAATACAGATTTAAAAGTTTCTAAGATATGTTTAGGAACCATGACCTGGGGAAACCAGAATACAGAATCGGAAGCTTTCGAGCAAATGGATTATGCCCTAACACAAGGTGTCAATTTCTTTGACACGGCGGAATTGTATCCGGTACCAGCAACTCCTCAAACCTATGCAGATACGGAGCGAATTATTGGAAATTGGTTTCAGAAAACAGGCAACAGAGAAAAGGTTGTTTTGGCTAGTAAAATTGCAGGTGCTGGAGATTATACAAAACATATTAGAACCGGAGGTTTTACAAAACAAAACATTACAGAAGCTATAGAGGGCAGTTTACAACGATTGCAAACCGATTATCTAGACCTGTATCAATTGCACTGGCCATCGCGAGGTGTTAACTGTTTTGGTGTGCGAGATTATCCTTACCAAACATCTACAAAAGAAGCAGAAAATCATTTAGAGATTTTAGAAGTTTTAAACGCTTTTGTAAAAGTAGGTACGATTAAAGCCATTGGACTTTCAAATGAAACACCTTGGGGAACCATGAAATACTTACAAACAGCAGCAGCAAACAATTTAGTAAGACCTGTTACCATTCAAAATTCGTATTCTATGATTCACAGAGCTTATGAATACGGAATGTCTGAGGTTTCCTTAAGAGAGGATATTGGTCTATTGGTGTATTCACCATTAGCACAAGGTGTTTTGTCTGGAAAGTATTTAGATGGAAAGAATCCAGAAGGATCTAGAGGAAACTTATTCCCAAGGTTTATTGCGCGTTATATGGGCGATGGTTCTACGGAAGCAGTGCGAAGATATGAAGCGATTGCGGCTAAAAATGGAATTACATTGACGGAGTTATCATTGGCCTTTATCAATCAATTACCTTTTGTAACCAGTAATATTATTGGCGCTACGAGAATGGATCAATTGAAAGAAAATATTGGAAGTATTCATATTGACTTGAGTGCTGAAACCATTGCCGAAATTAATGCAGTGCATGCGGAAATTCCAAACCCTGCACCATAAGAAAAAGAAAATTGAAGTATCAAAAAACCCGAAAGAAGTGTTCTTTCGGGTTTTTTATGGAAATAACTTATAAATGTCTTCTCGCTTCACAAATCGAGCAATTGTAATTGTATTTTTTGAATAAAAAATGCCCAATCGATAGTCGCCAATTCGTATTCTATAAGCTTCAGGATGACCAGATATTGCCTTTGTATTTTGAATTTCTGACAAGCTTTCTGCTAATTTTAAAGTAGTGATAACACGAAGTAACTTCGCTTTTAATCCATCATTCTTAATTTTTTTTACATCTTTTAAGGCTTGTCCTAAATAAATAATTTCCATTACTGTAAAGCTTTCAAGAACGTTTCTTCAGGAACTGTATCCGTTCTGTTGGTTTGTTGCATTAAAAGTAAAAGACCGATGTCTTCTTTTTGTTCTTGTGTTAAACGGTCTAATTGTTCTTTTTCTTTCGATTTAACAAATAGTTCAACTGCCTTTTCCATTAAGGCTTTTACGCTTAATCCCTCAAAAGCAGACAGGACTTTTAGTTTTGTAAGAACTGTATCTTCTATTTCTATTAGTTTTTTCATAATCGTCGCTACTTATGTATGTTTCACCAAAACAAATATACTATATATATTATATATAAAAAAGAGTATAAAAAATCCGAAAGAAGGGTTCTTTCGGACTTTTTTATTTTCTACCGCTTTCTGAGTCGACAGCAATTGAGGTTTTTTTTATTCAATTAGTTTTACAGTACTTGCTTTAAAGCGCCCATTTTCAAGAACACCATCAACGTTTGCCTTTCTAATAACGTTACAAAAACCTGTATTTAAATCATGAGCATCTCCAAAATCGTCAATATTTACACCATCAATAAAGTAAGCCTGACCGTCTAAACGTATTGCTAAATCGCAGCCCATAGGCTCGGATATTTCAAACTGACACTGTCCGCAAGAAATTTCGGCAACTTGGTGTATTTCTTTTTTGGCTTTACAAGAAGCTAAAATAAGGAAACATAAAAGCAGTATTTTTTTCATGATACGTAGTTTAATTATTAGGTATTATTTTTTCGCCCAAGAATCGCGCAATCCAACGGTTTTGTTGAATACTAAATTGTTTGAAGTTGAATCGTCATCTACATTAAAATAGCCCAAACGTTGAAATTGAAAACGTTCACCAATTTTTGCAGATTGTAAGCTTGGCTCTACAAAGGCATTGATAATTTCTAAAGAATTTGGGTTTACAAACTCCATATAATCTTTGTCTTTATGCGCATCTGGTGTTTCGTCTAAAAACAAACGGTCGTAGGCCCTTACTTCTGCTTTTACAGCATGTTTTACAGAAACCCAATGCAGAGTTCCTTTTACTTTACGCTTGCTTTCTTCGGTGTCGCTTCCAGATTTTGTTAATGGATCATAAGTACAGTGAATTACGGTAACTTCCCCTTTTTCATCTTTTTCACAACGGGTTGCTGTTATAAAATAAGCGTTTTTTAAACGGACTTCTTTTCCGAGTTTCAATCGGAAAAATTTCTTGTTTGCTTCTTCTCTAAAGTCTTCTTTTTCAATATAAATTTCTCTTGAAAAAGGAACTTCTCTTGTGTCAGAATTTTCATCTTCTGGGTTGTTCTCTGCAATTAAAATCTCTTCTTTTCCTTCTGGATAATTGTCAATAATTACTTTTACAGGATCTAAAACTCCCATTACTCTGTTGGCAGTTTTATTTAAATCCTCACGAATTTTAAATTCCAACAAGGCAACATCAATACTGTTTTCCCGTTTAGAAACCCCTATTGTTTCAATAAAATTCTTGATCGATTCGGGCGTATAACCACGTCTTCTTAAGCCAGAAATGCTAGGCATTCTTGGATCGTCCCATCCAGAAACGATATTTTCTTCTACCAATTTCAACATCTTACGCTTGCTCATTACCGTATAGCTTAAGTTCAAACGAGAGAACTCACGTTGTTTTGTTGGATTTGGATATTCGGTTTTACTGTATTCAAAAACATGTTCTTTGAACCAATCATATAATTCTCTGTGGGGTTTAAACTCCAAAGAACAGAGAGAATGTGAAACTTGTTCAATATAATCACTCTCACCATGTGTCCAGTCATACATTGGATAAATACACCAATCATCGCCAGTTCTATGATGCGATTTAAACATGATGCGGTACATTAACGGATCACGCAACAACATATTTGGGTTTTCCATGTCAATTTTAGCACGCAAAGTATGGGTGCCTTCTTCATGTTTTCCTTCTTTCATCTCTTGAAACAAGTTCAAATTTTCTTCCACAGAACGTGTTCTAAAAGGGCTATTGGTTCCAACTTGTGTTGGGGTTCCTTTTTGCGCACGCATTTCTTCAGAAGATTGCGAATCAACATAGGCTTTTCCGTCCTTTATTAATAGCACTGCCCAGTCGTATAATTGCTGAAAATAATCGGACGAATAACATTCTTCCGCCCAGTTGTATCCCAACCAAGTAATGTCCTTCTTTATGGCGTCAACATATTCTTGCTCTTCTTTTGCAGGATTTGTATCATCGAAACGAAGGTTTACGGGTGCATTGTATTTCTGCCCCAAACCGAAACTAATTCCAATGGCTTTGGTATGACCAATGTGTAAATAGCCATTTGGTTCTGGTGGAAAACGAAAACGTAAATTTTCTTTTGGCATTCCGTTTGCCAAATCTTCTTCAATAATTTGCTCTAAAAAATTCAGTGGTTTTTTCTCTTCAGACATATTCTTTTGTGGAAAAATTAAGCAACAAAATTACATAAAATAACTTGTATATTTTTATTTTGAGCACTCCCTTTCAGGTCTGGCTTTCTGTTGTCTGTTTTTTTACTTTATGTTCCTCAAAACTGGAGGTATGAAGCCGAGAGCTTCTATTGCTGTTTCAAATTTATTTTCGTCTTTTAGAGCTATTTTACAGCTATATTTTTCATTAACCGTTTTTAACGGTTAAAAACAAAAACCCTTTTTTAAATCACACTAAATACACCTATGTTAATTTATTTTTGTTTTATCAAACAATCTTTTATAAATTGCAGGGATAAGCGATATAACTACAATTTGGTTATACAATTTTTGGCAACCAATAAAAAAAAGACAAAAAACATGAAACCATCAGTAGATAATATTGTTAGTAATTTATTAAATCAGAAACTGATAGAATTAGAAAATCATTTTAATGCTGACTTTCTTGTTTATTTCGGGCCTTTTGAAGGAGGAGAAAATCATTTTTTATCTGTAGTTGGAGATTTAGCTAAAGATGAAAATAAAAAAGAGAAATTATTTGTCATTTTAACTACTGGAGGTTTAGTGCAATTGTTGTAGAAAGATTTGTAAATATAATTAGAAAGCATTATTCAGAAGTGAATTTTATTGTTACTGATTATGCCTATAGCGCAGGAACAATATTTTGTATGAGTGGAGACAGTATATTCATGGACTATTTTTCTGTATTAGGACCAATTGACCCACAAGTTCAAAATAAAGATAAAAAATGGGTTGCTGCATTAGGTTATTTAGATAATATAAATGAACTAATAACTAAAGCTCAGAATGATGAATTAACTAAAGCTGAGTTTATTATTCTTAAAGATTTTGACTTAGCAGAATTAAAAGAATATGAACAAGCAAAGAACTTAACAATTGCTTTACTTGAAAAATGGATTGTAAAATATAAATTTAAAAACTGGAATAAACATAGGTCAAATCCAGATTTAATAGGTCAAGAAGTAACTGAAAAACAAAAAATCACTAGAGCAAAAGATATTGCAGATAAATTAAGTGATAATAATTTATGGAAATCACATGGAAGGCCAATAAATATTGAAACATTAAAGGAATTAGGACTTGAAATAGATGATTATAGTGATGATGAAAAAATGAGAGCTTTGATACGTTCTTATTATGAATTATTATCAGATTTTGTCATTAAAAGAGGATATCGTAACTTTGTACATACAAGAAAATTTATTTAATTATGGAAAAACAGTTAACGAAAGAGCTTAAAAAAGCCATAGAAACATTAGATAAGAAGTTTAGTAAAGATAAATTATATGAGAAATTTGAAAAATCTTCTACTGAATTTGATTTAATGGTAGAAAAAGGGTTGGCTAAAAAAAGAGGGAACCATAGTTTTTCTTTATTAGATTCGAGTTCAACAAAAGTGACCTTTAATATATAAAACGGTTGCCAATAAAGATGTATAAAAACATAGGGCGTTTGGTGCTAAACCGAACGCTTTTTTTTGTTTATAAAGTCCGCTAAATATGAAATTTGGCGTTTATATAAGATAAGATAAAAGCAAAATATTTATTTTAGCTAAGTAATAAACCGAAACGATAATGCTTATCACATGCCATACGTTTCTTATACGAGAGGTTTTGCGTAATGCGGAAAAACCATCGACAGAAGAATAATTTATGATTTAAAAAATACACCTTTTAAAAGATTTTGGATATTTTTTGGACTTTAAATGGAATACGCTTCCAGAATTAAACCAAAAAAAATATTTTCTACGGTTGGAACTATATGGGAAAAACAACTCTATCAAAAACCTTCACTTGTAGACTCCCCGTTCTTAGGATACCTCTAAATTCGACAAATAATTATGATTAAGGTCAGATTTTATGAAAACAAGAATATCTATATTTTCATTTTTGGTTAAAAATGAAAATACAATATAGTGTATTTGTGTTTAGTCAAAAAATAAAATTATGAATTTAAATGATTTTATTTTCCTCACTGCCGTGAGATTGCATCGCGTGGTCAATTAAAAAATAAATCACACACAGGTCTAACATACCATTTTAATAAAAAACAAAATCCACAAGTTTCAATCTTACATTAGCGACAAACTGACCCTTAAAAACGATGTCACTAGAATTGCGAACGGAGTTAGGCATCTCCATTAAAATTCCTTGAAAATAGAATTTACTACTTATTTATTGTCGTATTTTTGTAGCGTATGAAAGAGGAAGCAAAAAAACCAGATTTGGTTGTTTTTAATGAAGAAACACAACAATACGACGCAGCCCTAAAGCCCTATGGGACTTCTGCAAGCTCACCCGTAATTACGCCATTAAATACTGCCAGTTGGAAAAATGACGGCATACAGCGTGTCAACAAACAGTTGAAGTCGAAGTTTGATGAGGTAAAAAAAGAGTATGAAACCTTAATGCAAAAGTTTCAGTACAACGATTTAATCTACAATGCGAACTTTAGTTTTGAGCCCATTTTTGGCGAAACCTATCATTTGTACAACAAGAAAAACAAAGAACCTTTTTTATCTATCATTTCACCAGAGCAATGTAGTTTTGACTATGTTGGCTCTTTTCGTTTGAATACAGATAAAATGTGGGAGAAAATCGAAGAAAATAAATAAGACAAAACTCTGAAAAGGTTTTAAATCCTTTCGGGGCTTAAAGAAATTCAATGGGAATTATAAAAGTAAACAACATCAAGTTGTACGCATATCACGGCTGTTTAGACGAAGAAGCAAAAATTGGTTCGGAGTACCGTGTAGATGTTGTGATAAAAGCCGATTTAAAAAAGTCTGCCAAAACAGATGCTTTAGAAGATACGGTAGATTATGTGCATTTAAATCATATTGTAAAAGAAGAAATGGCCATTCGCTCAAAGCTTTTAGAAGAAGTAGCCCAGCGAATTTTAGATCGTTTTTTCAAAGAACTTAGAATGATAAAAAAAGCGACGGTTTCGGTTTCAAAAATAAACCCACCCATCGGTGGTGACGTGGAAGAAGTAGTGGTAATTCTCTCAAAAAAGCGATAACACAAAAAAAGCCTTGCAATACTTGTAATTTTATGTAAATTTGCAAACCTTTAATACAATAAGGTGTCGTGGCCGAGTGGCTAGGCAGTGGTCTGCAACACCATCTACAGCGGTTCGAATCCGCT
>CATIQU010000019.1 GCA_949519155.1 Polaribacter sp. SA4-10 | reverse complement strand
CAGTGTAAAAACTTTTTAAAGTTCTACTCCAAAAAATGGTTTCAAGTTTTTTTGAATTATTTTTCACCTCATCATTATGTCCAAACTGAATTAACAATACATTTTTAGTTTTATGTTTATCGGATCTTAAAATTATTTTCTTCATAGCTTTGTAGGGTTAACTTTTTAATTATAAGTAGTTTATAGAATAATGTTTTTGCAACTACTTCTAACTATTTTATCGATTACTTTTTTTCTACTTGAGTTTTAAATCGCTTAAAATGGAATGGGACACAATTACGGACACAAAAATGTCGTTTTATAAAATAAAAAAAACTCAATATTCTATAAATCAGATTATTGAGTTTTTTAATTGTGGAGACGCCGAGAATCGAACTCGGGTCCAAACAAGCGGCAAAAAAGCTTTCTACATATATAGTTCTTACTTGATTGTCGGCCTAAAACTGATTAAGAACAATCCATTTTAAACGTATCTTTTTTATTTCAAAAACTTGCCAAAGCATCAAGTTTTCTATGTTTACTTTTACGATGCCCAAAAGTGAAACGCCGTAAACCAAGGCTTTTCGTGGACATAAAGCTTGCACACCTAGTGTGCCGAGGCCAATCCTACTGTGATTCGGATTAAGCAGCTAAAGCGTAGTTATCTTCGCCGGTTAAAAAGTTGAAATGAGTTTTACAAGAATGATTTCAGTCCTTGATATGCTTACCAATTAACAGAACTTGCTGTCAAAACCAGTCGTCCCCAGTTTTTTTTAATTAGTTTACAAAAGTATAAAAAATCTAGTTGCCCATCTTTATAAAATCCAATATCTTCGAACAAATATTAGAATCAACAAAAGGATGAAGTTTGGAATTATAAAAGAACGTAAAAACCCGCCAGATAGGAGGGTTGTATTCTCACCAGAAAAGCTATCGGAATTCAAAAAGAAGTTTACTTCTTCAAATATAAAAGTAGAAGCTTCACCTATTAGAGTTTTTACAGACGAAGCCTATCAAAAAGAAGGTTTTGAAGTAACTTCAGATGTGTCAGGCTGTGATGTGCTTATAGGTGTAAAAGAAGTGCCAATTGAAGCCTTACTTCCAAATAAAAAATATTTTTTCTTTAGTCATACCATCAAAAAACAACCCTATAATAGAAAATTATTACAAGCTGTTATTGATAAAAATATAACACTCTACGACCACGAAGTAATTGTAAAAGAAAATGGTATGCGTTTGATTGGGTTTGGACGATATGCAGGCATCGTAGGTGCATATAATGGCTTTAGAGCGATTGGTTTAAAAAAGGAAACCTTTCAGTTGCCCAAAGCAGAAACCCAAGGCAGCCAGCAAGAATTGATCCATCACCTAAAAAGCATTCAACTTCCAAACATTAAAATACTACTTACCGGAAATGGAAAAGTTGCCAGAGGCGCCAAAGAAATGTTAGATGCAATGCAAATAACACAGGTAGATGTTACTGCCTATTTGACCCAGACATTTACAAAGCCAGTCTATTGCATGATCGATGTTTTAGACTATAACAAACGAACAGATGGGCAAGTACTAAATAATAGAGACTTCTATAACCACCCAGAAAAATACGAAGCCAATTTTATGCGCTTTGCAAAAGTAACTGACTATTTTATTGCAGGACATTTCTTCGGAGATGGTTCACCTTATCTATTTACAAGAGAAGATGCAAAAAAACAAGATTTTAAGATTCAATTTGTAGCAGATATCTCATGTGATATAGACGGTCCAGTAGCCGCTACCATAAGACCTTCTACCATTGCAGATCCAATATACGGCTACAATCCAATCACCGAAAAAGAAGTAAACTTTAAAGCAGAAAATACCATCGTAGTCATGGCGGTAGACAACTTGCCCTGTGAGTTGCCAAAAGATGCCAGTGAAGGTTTTGGAGAATTGTTTTTAGAATATGTGATTCCTGCTTTTTTTAACAAGGATAAAGACGGTATTTTAGCACGTGCAAAAATGACGGAAAACGGAAAATTAACACCTCGTTTTTCTTATTTACAAGACTATCTTGACGGAAAAGAATAAATGATACAAGACCAACAATTTCTCATCGATTTGGCAAAAATGAAAATGCCTTTTGGAAAATACAAAGGGACTTTTCTCATTGATTTACCAGAGCATTATATCGTTTGGTATAGAACCAAGGGCTTTCCTGCAGGCAAATTGGGCAAGCAAATGGGCTTGGTGTATGAGCTGCAATTGAATGGACTAGAAAACTTAGTGAAAGAAATTCAGCGGAGGTATTAATTAATTTACCACAATGCCATAGGCCACATGTGCAATTCCTAAAATTGAAATAGCAGAAGACCAATAGCCCGGTATAAAAAAGCATAAGCACCCCAAAGCAATAGCCAATCCAGAAAGTAAGAATCGTTTCTTTCGATAATTACCTCTTAAGAGATAGAGGATAAGGCCATAGGCAACTAAAAAAGCAGGCGTTATCAAATCAATCATCCCAACTCTCATTAAAATAATAAGAAGTGATGCAAAGAATGCAATCAGAAACAAATATCTGAAAGCCGTTTTTTTTGTTTTGGCATTCCACAATTTAAATTGATGTCTTTTTGCTACTCGTTTTCCTGCAAAAACAACTGCAAGGGAACTGAATACAAACACTAGAAACAAGATTCCGAGTGCAACAAATTCAATAATTTCTGCCGAAAACATGCCCGTAAGATGGTCATCAATTAGAAAACCGTTTAAAATACTTTTGATGAGGTAAGCACCACAGAAAAGATAAAAACCAATAAGAATGCTTGTAAAACCTTTTAGAATAAGGTTGACTTCATTATTGTCGTGTAAATAAGTGTTTTTACGCATGGGGGAATATCAATTTGTGCTAAGATACAAATTTTAAACACTTCATTTTAAGCCCTATTAAAGCAAATAAAAAGTACTTTAAATGAGTTGTTTTTAATCACGACAAATGCGTTAAAAATTGTTAATGGTTTTTCGAATCGCCACTAAATTGGTTAATAACCCTTCTAAATTGTCTAAATGCAACATGTTGGCACCGTCACTTTTTGCATTTGCAGGGTCGAAATGCGTTTCAATAAATAAGCCGTCAACGTTGTTTACAATACCCGCTCGGGCAATTGTTTCAATCATTTCTGGACGTCCACCCGTAACACCTGCAGCTTGATTGGGTTGTTGTAAAGAATGTGTAACATCTAGGATAGTAGGGGCAAATGCACGCATTTCTGGAATGCCTCTAAAATCTACAATCATGTCTTGATAGCCAAACATGGTTCCTCGGTCTGTAATCCAAGCTTTGTCAGAACCCGCATCTTTTACCTTTTGAACGGCATGCCTCATCGCATCTGGACTCATAAATTGTCCTTTCTTTAAGTTGACAACTTTTCCTGTTTTTGCAGCTGCAACTACTAAGTCTGTTTGACGCACTAAAAAGGCAGGGATTTGTAAAACATCTACATATTGGGCCGCTTTTGCAGCATCGGATGCTTCGTGAATGTCTGTTACCGTTGGAACGTTAAAAGTTTCAGAAACTTTACGTAAAATTTTTAAGGCTTTTTCATCGCCAATTCCAGTAAAACTATCAATTCTACTTCGGTTGGCTTTTTTAAAACTTCCTTTAAAAATATATGGAATTCTTAATTTATCTGTAATTGTAACAACTTTTTCAGCAATTCTTAATGCCATTTCTTCACTCTCAATAGCACAAGGGCCAGAAAGTAAAAAGAAATTATTTGCGTCAGTATGTTTAATGTTTGGAATTTCAGATAAAATCATTTGTCGATATTTTGTGCAAAAATACGAAATTAAATTAGCTATATTTATCCTTTTAAAATCAAATATAAATGAAAAGCATATCCCCCATTATTTTATTGTTACTGATTGCAATATCATGTAAAAAGAACCCAACAACGATTGAAAAGGAAGCCACTTCAATTGCTTTTGAAATTGATTCAATTACCGTTAAAAAACACCTATTCACCCTGGCTTCTGATGAAATGGAAGGGCGAGGAACTGGTACTCCAGGAATTGAAAAAGCTGCGGTATATATCGAAAATGAATTCAAACGAATTGGGCTTTCTACTTTTCAAGATTTAGAAACCTACAGACAAACTTTTACTTTTCAGAATAGAAGGACTGAAGAAAATATTACCGCAAGTAATATTATTGGTGTTTTAGAAGGAAAAAGTAAGAAAGACGAATTTGTGATTGTATCGGCGCATTTTGACCATTTAGGCATTCGTAAAACAACAGGACAGTTAGATTCTATTTACAATGGTGCCAATGATGACGCCTCTGGAGTGACTGGAGTTTTAACTTTGGCTGAATATTTTAAAAACAAAGGAACGAACGAGCGAACCATCGTTTTTGTAGCCTTTACCGGAGAAGAAATGGGGTTGAAAGGATCCACATATTTTGGAAAAGGAATTGATGCCAGTAAGTTCGTAGCGGGAATCAATTTAGAAATGATCGGAAAAACGCCGAGTTTTGGGCCAAATACCGCTTGGTTAACAGGTTTTGAACGCTCTGATTTTGGAGAGATTATCCAACAAAATTTGGTAGGAACGGGGTATCAATTATTTCCAGATCCCTACAAAAAGTTTAATTTGTTTTTTAGATCCGACAATGCTTCATTGGCAAGATTAGGAGTGCCTTCCCATACATTTTCAACAACACCAATAGACGTAGATAAGGATTACCATCAAGCATCCGACGAAGCTGCAACGTTAAACATGACCGTAATTACCCAAACAATACAAGCCGTTGCAAAGGGAACAGAAAGTATTATCAATGGTTTAGATACTCCAACTAGAGTTGTTTTAGAATAGGATAAGTCAGCGAAAATTTTATCTAATTAAACCAAGGTAGCGAAAAATAACACCTTCTATTTTTTTGGAGTTTCCCTTTAAAGTCAAACCATATTGCATAAAGCTTTTGTATTTTTACCTTTTTAAAAATTCTTGTTTATGAACCTACATTTTATAGCTATTGGCGGAAGTGCTATGCACAACCTCGCAATTGCATTGCACCTTAAAGGAGATCAAATTTCTGGGAGTGATGATACGATTCACGACCCATCCAAATCTCGGTTAGCAAAATATGGTTTATTGCCCGAAGAATTTGGTTGGTTTCCAGAAAAAATAAACGAAAATATTGATGCAATCATTCTAGGAATGCATGCAAAAAAAGATAACTTAGAATTGTTGAAAGCACAAGAATTAGGATTGAAAATTTATTCCTATCCAGAGTTTTTATACGAACAATCTAAAAATAAAACCCGCGTAGTTATTGGAGGTTCTCATGGAAAAACAACCATTACTTCAATGATTTTACATGTCTTAAATTATCATGAAAGAGATGTTGATTATATGGTGGGTGCACAATTAGAAGGTTTTGAAACCATGGTGCATTTAACAGCAGAAAATGACTTTATTGTTTTAGAAGGAGACGAGTACTTGAGTTCACCAATTGATAGGCGTCCAAAGTTTCATTTATACAAACCAAATATTGCTTTGTTAAGCGGTATTGCCTGGGATCACATCAATGTATTTCCAACCTTTGAAAACTATGTGTCCCAATTTAATATCTTTACAGATTCGATGGTACATGGAGGAATTATGGTTTATAACGAAGAGGATTCAACTGTAAAAGATGTAGTCGAATCTTCCGAAAACCATATTAAGAAATATCCATATCAAACCCCCAAGCACTTTATAGAAAACGGAATTACCTACCTAGAAACTCCTGAAGGAGATTTGCCTTTAGAGATTTTTGGTACACACAATTTACAAAATTTGGCAGGTGCAAAGTGGATTTGTCAACACATGGGCATAGATGAAGATGATTTTTATGAGGCAATTGCAAGTTTTTCTGGAGCAAGCAAACGTTTAGAGAAAATTGCTGAAAACAATACGAGCGTAATTTTTAAGGATTTTGCACATTCACCCTCTAAAGTAGAAGCAACAACCAAAGCTGTTAAAAATCAGTACGAAAATAGAAATGTGCTAGCATGTTTAGAATTGCATACCTATTCAAGTTTAAATGCTGCTTTTTTGGAGGAGTACAAAGGTGCATTGGACGCAGCAGATAAAGCCGTTGTTTTTTATTCGCCAGATGCGGTTAAAATAAAACAATTAGCACAAGTTACAGCTGCACAAATAGCAAAAGCATTTCAACGAGAGGATTTAATTATTTATACAAACCCGCAAGAATTTAAAGATTTTCTGTTTTCTGAGAATCTAAAAAACACGGCACTCGTCTTAATGAGTTCTGGAAATTACGGAGGATTAGATTTTGAGGAGGTTAAGCGTTTAACTTCGATTTAAATCTTTGAATAATTGAAGTGCGATAAGATTTTTTAACAATCAAACTAATTAAAGCAGCAAGAGTTTTTTCTAGTTGAATATGTTTTAATACAATAAAGGAAGGTTTTTTAAAGCACGCCTCCGTCGCTATTTTTTGGAAGCAATCTTTTTTATGTGAATGGAGCTATCCATTAACAAAGATGTCAGTTCAATATATTCTGTAAAAATCGTATATAAAGGAGTTTAAGGTGTTATAAGAGGCGCTATATTACACTTTTTCGAATCTATAAGCTTCAAAGGAGTGCTTTAAGCTAAGGGTTTTTAATCGATATCCATAATCATTAATTTATTTACTTAGAATGCTCACAAAAAAAGTAGCTTCAGCATCTAATACAAATATTTTATTTTTCATAATCAAAATAAAATGATTCTTTATGCGTCATTTTTAAATACTTTAGAAACAGCTTTAATCATCTCATCATTGTTAGAGTAGGTTAGTCGATAGCACTTTAAAGAAGCAAACCAATCTAAAAAAACTTTTGCATTTTCTTTTTTTGGTGAAATCCATGAATCTGGAATTAACTGAGAAAAAGCTTCTATTTTATTTATTTTAGAAAACTGTAATTTTGCATTCTTCTGATACTTTATAAAGATCAACTCATTACAAGGTAAATGTTGTTTATAATCGGTACAGTTTGGCTTTAAATAGCGAACGATTTTATTCAGACGTTTAAAATGGTATTCAGCAGTTGTAACCAATTCTGGATAAATGGGTATCAAGGTGTCTAAACTATTTTTTTTGATAGATATAGCCGCTGGAAAGCTATGTACTTCTTGTTTTTTTATATCGATAGGGACAAAATCATCCGCAACACATGAAAATCCGTTTGTTTGTAATATTGCTAAGGAGGTACTTTTTCCATTCCCAGAATCTCCTAAAAACAAAACTGTTTTTTTTGAATTTCCCACAGCAGAAGCATGAAAAACACCCATCCAATTTTCTTCTTTGTTTTGGTGAATTGCCTGTATTAACTCCATTGAAAACTTTCCTTGAAAAAAATGAATTTCATTCGACTTCCAACCCTTGATGATCGTGTTATTTACAGCCAAAAATAGGTGCTTGTTTTCAATGAAAACAACAAAATGGTGTTGGTGCTCTGTTGTGTTTACTTCTAAATGTGCAAATTTTGGATGTACATAAGAGAGTCCTATTTCATTAGAATATTCAACCTTAAAAATAAGGTCATTTATTTTATAAAATTTTTGAAATTCTAAATTTTTCGGAATTATCACCCTCTCGATGTCAAGGATAGCTTCAGGTTCTTCAGTTAAATTGTTCTTAAAATAACGTTCTTCAAGTTCTGAAACAAAACCAATACATGCTTCTTTTGGAATTGACATCTCCTGTGAAAGTACCTCTGCAATAGTGTTGATTTCAACTCCTTTATTAAGTTCTTTCAATAGATGTGCAGCTGTATCTTCTAGAACAATATATTCGTTTTTTTTAGCAAACCAAACAATTGTTTTGTCTTCAATAGGTTTAAAAAGCAAGTTCAATTTCTTTCTCATATCAAAAATTTAGAAACTATCAAAAAAACATAAATCACATAATTTGAGTACCAAAAGAAAGAATTCAAGCTTTCAAAGGTTTGTTAATTAGTTTTTTCTCCAAAAAAATGGAGTAAACAAAATCAATACCGTAAACAATTCTAAACGTCCAATTAACATTAAAAAAGAGCAAAACCATTTTGCTGTACTCGATAAATGCGCAAAATTATCTACCGGACTTACTGAGCCAATTGCTGGACCAATATTTCCTAATGAAGAGGCCGCAGCGCCTAAAGCAGAGATGAAATCTAAGCCTAAAAGGGTTAGCGTTACTGAGGCCATTATGAAGATGAGCATATAGATGATAAAGAATGAAATAATATTAAATACAATTGTATGACTAACGGCTCTACCGTCATATCTTACTGGAATAATTGCATTGGGATGTAGAGCTTTTTTAAATTCTAAAAAACTATTTTTTAGCATTACAATATGTCGCATTACCTTAATTCCACCACTCGTGGACCCAGCAGATCCACCAGAGAAAAACAATGCAAAAAAGATTCCTGTAGCAAAAAAACTCCACATCGTAAAATCAGCCGAGACAAAACCAGTTGTTGTTACGACAGATGTTACTTGAAAAAGGGCATGTCTTATGGCGCTTTCATTTTTTCCAAATATTGCTGGATGGTGAATTGATGTTTGTAAGTTTGGATCTTGGAAAAAGAGAATTATAACTGTAATCACAGCAGAAATTCCAATAATGCCAAATAAATAATATTTAAACTCTTCGCTTTGAAATACTTTTTGAATTTTTCCTTTTAAGGCAAAATACGTTAACACGAAATTTGTTCCCGCAACGAGCATAAAAAAGATGACAATATATTGCACAAATGGCAAATGATTATAGTATGCCATACTGGTGTTTTTTGTAGAAAAACCTCCTGTACTAACGGTAGACATGGCATGGTTAATAGCATCAAACCAAGTCATTCCAGCAACTTTAAGCAATAAGAATTCCACCAAAGTTAAAACCACATAAATAAAGTATAACCGTTTTGCAGTGTCTGTAATTCTTGGATGTAATTTGTCTGTGGATGGTCCAGGTGCTTCTGCCATAAACAATTGCATTCCTCCAATTCCTAGGAGGGGCAAAATGGCAATGGTAAGCACAATAATACCCATTCCACCAATCCAATGCGTAGCACTTCGCCAAAATAAAATTCCTTTTGGCATAGATTCAATATCTGTTAATATGGAAGATCCTGTTGTAGAATATCCAGAGATAGTTTCAAAAAATGCATTGGTGATATTGGGGATAGCTCCAGATAAAAGATAGGGGAGCATTCCTGTGATGGAGAGCGTCAACCAACCCAAAGTTACAATTAAGTAGCCTTCTTTTTTTTGAATGCTTGTGTTTTTTGGCTTATTAAAGAAGTAGAGTAAAGCACCCACTAGTATCGTAATAATACCAGCCTGTAAGATTCCCCATTTTTCCGTTTCTTCATGAAAATAACTAAAAGGAAAAGCAATAAACATAAACAACCCATTTAAAACAGCAGTAATGCCAAGAAAACGGTAAATTATTTTTGTGTTTAAATTTTTCATCTTAATTAAAAAGACCTTCTACGGTGCTAATGGCTTCGGGTAAACAGAAGACGATTACTTTGTCTCCATCTTGAATTTGCATGTCTCCAAAAGACATCATTGCGTTTCCGTCTCTAATAATTCCGCCAAAGACAGCTTCCCTTGGGAAGCGTAAATCTTTAATGGGCGCTTTTGTTATTTTTGCATTGGGTTGTACTTCAAATTCAAAAACTTCTGCATCAATATTGTGTAAATTGGCCAAAGCTAAAATTTCTCCTTTTCTAATGTGTCTAAAAATATTGCTCGCTGCGATTAACTTTTTGTTGATTAGAGATTCAATTCCAATTGTTTGAGAGATGTCGATATAATCCATATTCTCTACCAAAGCAATTGTTTTTTTGACGCCTTTAGATTTTGCAACTAAACACGACATGATGTTGGTTTCAGAATTGCCAGTAACAGCAATGAAAGCATCCATTTCTCGAATATTTTCTTCTTCTAAAAGTTCCAAGTCTCTACCATCACCATTGATAATCAATGTATTACCTAATTCTTCTGCTAAAGCGGCTGCTTTCTCTCTATTTTTTTCAACTAGCGTAACGTTGAAGTTATCTTTACAAAGATTTCTTGCTGTTTTTTCACCGATACTACTACCGCCCAAAATCATTACATTTTTTATGTTCAAATGTTTTTTTCCAATAATTGGATATAATTTTTTGATGCTATAGTTCGGTACAGAAAAATAAACTTGATCGTCTACTTCATACTTGGTGTCTCCACGCGGAATAATCGTTTGAGAAACACCATCTCTCTTGATGGCAATTGTAATAAAATCGACATCAGAGAATTTCTTTTTTGCTTCTTTTACTGTTAAATCAACAATAGGAGATTTGTAGGTAAGGGTAGTACCCATTACATTAAACAACCCATTTTCAAAAGCAACAGTTTCGTTAAAGGAAGATTGATTTAGCTGCATTTTAATTTCGTCTGCGGCCAATTCTTGCGGAGAGATCATGAAATCTACTCCAAAATCTTTGAAATTGATTTCAGTTGTGTTTAAAAACTCAGTACTATCTATTCGTGCAATTGTTTTTTTAACACCTAAAGATTTTCCAATAACACTAATCGTGAAATTTGTGTTTGGGCTGTCTGTAACTGCAATTAGTAAGTCTGCCGAGTCAATGCCAATCTCTTTTAATAATTTAATAGAAGTAGCGTCACCTTTTTTGGTAATCACATCTAAATGATTATTTAAGTAGTTTAACTTCTCGGAGTCAAAATCTATAATATACGTATCCTGAGATTCGTAAGAAAGTAGTTTAGCTAAGTGAAAACCTACATCTCCAGCACCAGCTATAATAATCTTCATATTTAAAATATAGGAATAGACTGCTAAGATAAAAAAGAGTTCGTCAGAAAACGTGAAAAAAACTGTTTTTAAGTACTTTTAGATGTTTTTTGTACTTTTAGTAAAAATTTATGAATGAAAAAGTTAACGATAAAAGGATAGGCTTTAGATGATAGGCCCCGAGAGAAATTGGTCTTAAAAGGAAGGAAATCGCTTTCAGATGCAGAGCTTATTGCCATTTTAATTGGCTCTGGAAGCAGGAAAGAAAGCGCAGTTTCTTTGGCCAAAAAAATATTAATTTCCGTCGACAATAATCTGAACGAGTTGGCAAAATTATCTATTGAAGAATTAACGAAATTCCACGGAATTGGAATCGCAAAGGCCCTTGCCATTATTACCGCTTTAGAATTAGGAAAAAGAAGGCAATTAGAAACCGCCTCAGAACTTCCTGAAGTTTCCACCAGTAAAGGAGTATTTCATTTGATGCAACCGATTATCGGGGATTTACAACATGAAGAGTTTTGGGCGATATTTCTAAACAACTCAAACAAAGTAATTGCCAAACACCGTTTAAGCAAAGGTGGTTTAACAGCCACTGTTGTTGATGTTAGATTGCTGTATATGAAAGCATTGGTCGCGGCATGCGTTGGTGTAATTGTTTGTCACAATCATCCATCAGGAAAATTAACACCAAGTAAAGCAGACAAAGAGGTCACTCTAAAAATTAAAGATGCGGGGAGAACTTTAGACATAAAATTACTTGACCATTTAATTATTACCGAAAAATCGTATTTTAGCTTTGCTGATGATGGAATTTTGTAAATTCACCATCCTTAATACTTACTCAAACTTTTTATTTGATACTCGTTTACACACATAAGATTACCCCAAGAATTCGATATGTTTTCAAACATGTTTTTACAAGGACTTTATTGACCTCTGTCGACTTTACTTCAAAAATTGAAGACTTTGTTGCCCACAACGGTCCTAAAATGTCCTATACCAAGAATCCGTTAGGAAGCGAGTTTTTTGTTCGAAGCAGTGACCTTATGTTTGAGCAGGGTGTCAATGATATGGAGATAAATATAGCAAAATGGGATGAAATTCCGTGCTTTTTTAATGCAGGTTCAAAATCATCCATTCCCTATGACATCTTTGCAGCAAGCTTTTATTTAATTTCACGTTATGAAGAGTATTTGCCACATGTAAAAGACATACATGGCCGATTTACTGCTGAACAAAGCATCGCCTATGAGCATCAATTTCTAGAAAAACCAGTAATCGATATTTGGGCGTATAAATTTTTATCAATTTTTAAAGAAAAATTTCCAACCTATACGTATCCTAAAAGAAATTATAAATTCATTTCTACCATAGATGTAGACAATGCATTTGCATATAAATATAAAAGTTTACTCCGTTCTATTGGCGGGTTTCTAAATGATATTTACACACTCAAATTTTTAAATATTATCAATCGATTTGCAGTCTTATTTAATCTAAAAAAAGATCCATTTAACACTTTTGACAAAATTTTAGAGTACAAGAACAAATACAAAGTAGAAACCCTCTTCTTCTTTTTAATTGCAGATTATACCACCTTTGATACCAATGTGTCAACAGCAAAAAATAAATTTAGATTGTTGATTAAGTCGATTGTAGATTATGCAAAAGTTGGATTACATCCTTCTTATTTTACCATGCAAAATTCGGTATTGTTAAAGAAAGAAAAAAAACGTTTGGAAGACATTACCAACATGCCAACAAAACGATCGCGACAACATTATCTGCGTTTTAGCCTTCCCGAAACCTATCAAAATTTAATCGATTTAGAAATCGAAGAAGATTATTCGATGGGATATGCCAGCAATGTAGGTTTTAGAGCAGGAACCTGTACGCCTTTTTATTTTTATGACCTAGATTTCGAAATACAAACCCCATTAAAAGTGTTTCCCTTTGCATTAATGGATACAACTTTAAATGATTACATGAAATTAACTCCAAAGCAATCTTTGGGCAGAATAAGAGACCTTAAAAACGAAGTGAAAGCGGTAGATGGACTATTCATTACCTTATTTCATAACGAAAGTTTGAGTAATTATTTACGCTGGAGAGGTTGGAAAAGACTCTATGAATCTATGCTAAAAATTGCCACTTCTTAAAGATGATACACCGCATTGAAAGAACAGATTTAGATGTTGAGAAATATGATGCTTGTATTGCAATATCTGCGCAATCTAACCTCTTTGGGTTTTCATGGTATTTAGATATTTGTTGTACGAATTGGATAGTTTTAGTGTTGAATGACTATGAAGCTGTTATGCCGATTCCGTATCGGAAAAAATATGGAATTAAATATGTTTACACCCCGCTTTGGATATTAGAATTGGGTTTGTACTCTAAAGGGGAAAAGGTTCAAATTGATTCTTTTTTAGAGGTTTTAAAAGCTCATTTTAAATTTGCAGAACTCCGCCTAAATACAGGAAATTATGTCGAAAAAAATAAAAATAAAACACAAATAAATTCGCTACAATTTTTATTCTTAAAAGAAGGGTATGAAAGTATTCTTAAAAAATACAATAGAAATAGAAAAAGAGAATTAATAAAAGCAAAAAATGCTAATTTAAATGAAAATTGGACGGATGCACCAGAGAAATTAGTCTCTCTTTTTAAGGGTAATATTGCACTTCGATTGGCTAAAATTAATGAAAAGGACTTTGAAAATTTGCTACGGTTAATCAAATTTTGCTTAGCGAATAAGACAGGGGAACTGCTCACTGTATATTCTGAAAACAAGGTGTTAGTTAGTGCGGCCTTTTTTATTAAATTCAATAACAAAGTAACCCAGTTAGTTTGCGCATCGGATATTAACAACAGAGATAATGGAGCAAATACATTCTCTAATGATCGAGCTATTTTTAGATATCAAAACCAGTTTGATATTTATAATTTTGGAGGATCTTCTATGGAGTCTATTGCTAATTACTATAAAAGCTTCGGTGCAGAAACAGAAACTTATCGATTGCTAAAACACAACAACCTCTTTCCTTTGTTAAAATTATTTAAAAGATAATTTTTTAGTATATAAATACCAAAAACATACTCCAGATAAAATCCCTGAAAACCACATAAGGACTGCCGTAGTTATTGCAGCGCCTAGAAGTCCATAGTTTGGTATTAAAAAATAGTTTGTACAAATATTTATAAGCAGAGAAATCACAGCGATATAGTAATTTGTTTTCGCATAACCAATAGATGATAATAAATTACCAAACAGGTTTCTAAAAATAAATATTCCTATTATTCCAAAAATTAAAACCCTAAAACTCAAAATATATTGTTGATAGCTTTTATCAAAAAACATTAAAATGTCGGAAGAAAAATAAGAGCAAAACATCAACATTAAAAAACTCATAAATATAAAAAAAGACATATAATTTTTAATATAGTTTTTAATATAATTTTGATTGTAAATATTTTCTGTAATCATTACGAAATCTGTAGTGATAAAGGCCCTTGGTATAAATAATAAACTAAATGGAACTAGTGATATATATCTATAATTAGTAACCATTTCTGAATCGTCTAATAGATATCCAATCAATAAAACATCTACAACAAAAAGGAGTTGTGTAACGACATTTGATAAGCTTGTAAAAAAGCCATATTTCCAGAAACTTATATTAAAAACGGGAAGTTTCTTTATGGTTGTAAATTTTATTTTGAGCTTTGAAATAAAAAAGAAAGAGGCTAAAAAAGGGGTAATTAGTAATGCGATTACGTAGCCTTTTTCATTAAATAAAAAACTTAAAATTAATACAGAGAGCAGTAAAAAAGAACTGTACATAAACTCTGAATAAGCATAGTTTTTGTTATCATGATTTAGTCTCAATTGCGCTCGGATTACCTCCAAGAAAAAGGTTGGTAAAATGAGGAATGAGAGGATTATTACATAGCCTTGTGAATCTTTAAATTGAAAAGGAATAAAGAAACTGGCAGTAATTATTAGTATAATTAGTAAAAACGAGGCAATAGTTCCATTTTTTAAGACATATAAAAATAAACTATTTTTCTCTTCTTTGTTTTTTAGGCGTGTACTGAAAAATAGCAAACTTTGATGTAAGCCAAGGCCGCTAATTGGAAGTAAAAACAACACAATATTATAAGAAAACAAGACCACACCTAATTCTTTATTTTCTATAAAATTAAGGGCAACCCAAGAAGCTAAAAAAGAAATTATTCGACTTAAAACTGTAGCAACTAAGACATAGTTCCCAGCCCTTTTCTTGAAGTTAGATAAATATTTAATTACTTGGTTCAGTTTTTTAGTTTTAATGAGGATTCATATAGGTTAGTGAATTTTTGTGCAATTACTTTCTCAGAAAAATTACTTTTAACATAGGCATGCATTTTAGGCTTGTCAACTTTGAAATTAGTGTGTACTTCAATTATTTTGGCGACTAAATCCTCCGTGTCCCCTTTGTCAATCAAATAACCAAAGTCTTTAGGAAAGTGTTCTTTGATGCCGCCAACATTTGTAGAGATTACGGGTGTTCCTGTAGCAAATGACTCTAAAATGACACAAGGCAAATTTTCATAATTACTAAATAAAACAAACAAATTACTGTTATTTAATTCCTCCGCTATCTTTTTGTGTGAAACATGATCCTCAAAGACAATTACATCAGCACTGATTTTTAATTTTTTGGCTAAAGGTTTGTATTGCTTTGAGTCTTCACCAATCAGTTTAAAAACAAAAGGACTTATTTTTTCTTGAAGCTTGGCAACAACACTCAGGATTCCTTCAATATTTTTATGTTTGTTGACAAGATTTGAAGCATGTAGAATTGTAAATATTGAATTTGTGCTTTCACTAGGTGAAAATACCTCCGTATTTACTACGTTTGGCACTGGTTTGTAGTTGCCCTTTAATCCTAAAGATTCCATGGCTTCTTTTAAATTATTTGAAACTGGACAAATATAGGCCGCCTTTTTAGTAATAGTTTTCGAAAGAAATTTCCTTACAAAAGACAAATCGTTTGCTTGGGGTTTGTGATACCCTGTCCAATGCTCAGAAATTAGATATGGTTTTTTGTTTCTTATTTTTTGATGTAGTGCAAGCAACCCAAAAGGATACAATGTGTTTAGGTGTATTAGATCAAAAAAACCAATTTCTACAAGTATTTGTTGGTATGCTTTGTGAAAAAGGAAAGCTTTATATACTGGGTTTTTTGTATTTTTAATATATCCAATATAAGTCTGAACCCCACTCTCTATTTTTGACTCAATTTCAATTTCTTCAACACAACTTTTATCAGAAACAATATGCAAAACACTTACTTTATGAAGTAAAGAGACCGTTTTTGCATGTCTTTGAATAAAATCACCATTATTAGGTGAAACCCGAGAAGGATACCATCCGCATAAAAATAAGATATGAAGCTTTTTATTCAACAGGAAACTGTTTAAAAGTTGTTTCACAAATATAACCAGTAATTGAGTTCTTTATTTAATATTTTCTATTTTTAACGCATGAATATTAAACACGTCTTTTTCGACTTAGATCATACTCTTTGGGATTTTGAAAAAAATTCAGATCTTACTTTTCAAAAATTATTTAAAGATTATGAGATTGATCTCGATATTGCTATTTTTTTAGAAGTTTACAAACCCATTAATTTTAAGTATTGGCGGTTGTATCGACAAGAAAAAGTGAGTAAAGAGCAACTGCGATACCAAAGATTAAAAGAAGCTTTTGATGCAGTTCATTTTTCTATTTCTGACCAATTAATAGATACATTGGCCATTCAGTATATAGAAGTAATGCCACATTTCAATCATCTTTTTGAAGGAGCTATTGATATTTTAAACTATTTGAAAGACAAATACCAATTGCATATTATTACCAATGGGTTTGAAGAAGTGCAAGCGAAGAAAATGAAAAGCTCAAAGATTCTTCATTATTTTGATCAAGTGATTACTTCGGAGTCTGTTGGAGTTAAAAAACCAAATCCAATAATTTTCGAGCATGCATTAAGTGTTGCAAAAGCCACAAAAGAAAATTCAATTATGATTGGAGACAGCCTAGAGGCCGATATAGAAGGAGCGATCAACTTTGGTATCAAAGCAATTTATTGTGACTTTGAAAATAATAATACGAAAAGTAATACGTTTGAAACCGTAAGGTCTCTTTTTGAGATTAAACAATTGCTTTAATTTTAGTGAAATTAAAGTGATATTTTTAAAAAATAATGAAACATTTTAAAACAGGATTCCTCTTTTTTCTTATTTTCTTAGTGGCATGCTCAGAGCAGTTAGATTTTAACCAAGCAGAAGGTTTTAATCACAGCCCAGTCATACAAACATCGCTCGCTTATTTCACTTTATTTCCGAATGATTTTATGGACTCAGTAACGGGTGCAGAAATCCTAAACGGACGATCAGATATTTCTGATTTTCGCATTTTAGAAAATTCTTTTCTTCGTGATAATTTACAGAAAATCGTTATTGACATTGAGGTTAAGAACGAAATAATGAAAAATTTTACTGCTTTGGTAGAGTTTTTAGATGATAATGGAACTATTATCTACACATTTAGCACGAGCATTATTTCATCACAAAACTTAGCATTTATTCACCAAGAAATCATACAAATTAGTTCTAATCCAACGATTGTGAATGCGACAAAAGTAAGAATACTGGTAGCACTTTCTTCTTCCTCCTCGAACCCGCTTATTGAAAATGATCCAAGTGAATTTGAATTTAAATCTTCCGGAACTTATTTTATTGAAACTGAGTAATTATGAAAAAAATATTTTTTCTTTTGATGCTCTTGACACCTTTAGGTGCACTCACGCAAAATAAACAAGTATTATATAGTTTTGCAGAAAATCCACAGACGCTTTTACTTAACCCAGGAGCAGAAACGAACTATAGATTTCATATAGGGGTTCCGTTACTCGCTGGTTTTTCAACAGAAATTGCAGCAAAAAACTTCAAGTTAACCGACCTATTTTCCGAAGACGGTATCGATTTTAATACAAAAATTTTTCACCTTTTAAATAAGTTGGATGCAGAAGACCACTTAAAATTGAACATGCAAATTGATGTATTAAATGCTGGCTTTAGACTTGACGATAAAACGTATGTCAGTTTTGGTTTTTACCAAGAATTGGATGTTATTGGTTACTGGCCAAAGGACGTTGTCACTTTCTTAAATGAAGGAAATGCTTCTTACCTCAATAAAAGTTTTGATTTGTCACAAGTAGTATACAAAGCAGATTTTATTGGTACGTTACATTTTGGTGTTTCAAGAAAAGTAAACCCAAAACTAACCCTAGGAGGAAGATTTAAAATATATTCTTCGACATTAAATTTTGAAACGCGGAATAATTCAGGTACGATTACCACACAATTAGGAGCAAATAATATCTACACACATTATTTAAATACAATTGATTTGAATTTTTTGTCTGCAGGTTTGGTGGAAGATAATGAATACCTTGAAAATCCGATGGACCTTATCACCAAATCTTTTTTAGGTGGGAGCTTGGGTATTGGGCTCGATTTTGGAATGACCTATCACATTTCACCAAAATTAGAATTTACGGGAAGTATTACTGATTTTGGTTATATTAATTATTCAAAAAGAGTCCAGAACACTACTGTAAAGGGGGACTATACTTTTGAAGGTGTAAATTTTTTGTTTGACCCTTCCAATCCAGCAAATTATTGGGCAGATTTAAACGCAGACTTTGAAGAAAAAGTGCCAAGAGGGAATAATACAAATTCATATACTTCTTGGAGACCAGCAAAAGTAAATGCTGCTTTAAAATATAGTTTTGGTGATGAAAGAAGAAGTAAGTATTGTTATGATAATACATTCAAAGAATTTTATACGGATGCCTTTGGACTTCAAATTCATACGACCATGAGGCCTTTGCGGCCACAATTCGCAATTACGGGCTTTTATGAGAAGACATTTACAGAGAAACTACATGCAAAAGTAACCTATACTGTAGATGATTATTCTTATCATAATGTAGGTGTTGGAATTTCAACACAATTAGGAAGTGTATCCCTTTTTGGAATTGCAGACAATCTTTTAGCCTTTAAAAACTTGGCAAATGCTAGCAGTGTTTCTTTTCAGATGGGAATTAATTTAATTTTTGATTAGCCATCATTAATACTCATATTTATCTTTCCACCTTTTTCGTAATAGATCTCTAAACTGATTTTCGCGAGGATTATTTCCTGGGTCATATAGTTTCTTCCCTGAAATTTCTTGTGGTAAAAATTCTTGACTCACAAAATTTTCAGGATAATTATGAGAATATGCATACTCTTTGCCATAGCCGATATCCTTCATCAATTTTGTTGGTGCATTTCGTAAATGAAGTGGTACTGACAAATCACCTGTTTGTTTTACGAGATTCTGAGCCTCATTAATCGCCATGTAAGAAGCATTACTTTTTGCAGAATTGGCCAGGTATACTGCACATTGACTCAAAATAATACGAGATTCAGGATGTCCAACAACTGCAACGGCCTGAAACGTATTGTTTGCCAATATAAACGCCGTAGGATTTGCATTGCCTATGTCTTCAGAAGCCAAAATAAGCATCCTTCTTGCAATAAATTTCACATCTTCACCACCTTCTATCATTCGTGCCAAATAATACACTGCGGCATTCGGATCACTCCCTCGTATCGATTTTATAAAAGCAGAAACAATATCATAGTGTTGTTCGCCAGTTTTGTCATACCGAGCCGTATTCTTCTGAACCTTAGACAGGACCAATTCGTTTGTAATTTCAATGCTTTCTTCTGCACCAACAATCAGCTCAAAAATATTGAGCAATTTTCGTGCATCACCACCAGAAACTTGCAGTAAAGCAGCTGTTTCTGTGAGTTGAATGTCTTTTTTAGAGATGATTTCATCTTTTTCAATGGCCCTCTTTAACAAGTTGATGAGGTCGTCCTTGTCAAATGAATTCAAAATATATACCTGACATCGAGAGAGTAGGGCAGGGATGACTTCAAAACTTGGGTTTTCTGTAGTCGCACCAATAAGGGTGACCCATCCTTTCTCTACGGCACCCAACAGAGAGTCTTGTTGAGATTTACTAAACCGATGAATCTCATCAATAAATAAAATGGGATTTTTTGCGGTAAACAGTCCGCCACTTTTTTTTGCTTTTTCAATAACCTCTCGCACATCTTTTACTCCAGAACTAATGGCACTAAGTGTATAAAATGGTCTTTTAGATTCTGTTGCAATAATATTTGCTAAGGTGGTTTTACCAATTCCAGGAGGTCCCCAAAGAATTAATGAGGGAATGATTCCTTGTTTGATATGATTTGTTAAAATACCATTTTCACCAACCAAATGCTGCTGGCTGATATAATCTTCTAGATGTTTCGGACGGATTCTTTCTGCCAAAGGTTCATTCATAGGGTAAAAATAACAAAGTTTTCTGACAGAATATGCAAGAATTTACTTTGGTTCATTTTTTGTTACTTTTATAATAATGAAACACGACAATCAACTTCACTTTTCAAAATCCATGTTAACAATACCAGTCTTGTATATTGTGCTTATCTGGATGCTTTATTTTATCGAAATTAAATTTGGATACAATTTTAATAAGTACGGTGTGTTTCCCAGAGATTTTAAGGGGTTTAGAGGTATTTTTTTAACCCATTTTATTCATAGCAATACAAAGCATCTTTTTAACAATTCAATCCCGCTATTTGTGCTCCTGTTAAGTGTCTTCATGTTTTATAAAGAAGTTGCGCTAAAAGTTTTAGTGTATGGAGGTATCCTTACCGGTTTTCTTACGTGGGTCATCGCAAGAGAATCTTATCATATTGGTGCAAGTGGTGTTGTGTATCTTCTTTTTAGTTTTGTTTTCTTTAGTGGTATTTTTAAAAAGCACTTTAGATTAGTTGCTGTATCCCTAATTGTGATTTTCTTATATGGAAGTATGATTTGGTATGTTTTACCTATCAAAGACGGTATGTCCTGGGAAGGCCATTTGTCCGGTTTTGTAGTAGGGCTTGCATTTGCCTTCTTGTATATAAATAAAGGCATCAAAAAAACAGAACCTTATTTCGAAGAAACAGCGTTCGATTTATTATTTGATGAAAATGGTAATTTTGCACCTCCTAAAATTGAGGAGGAACTTCATAATGAGTTAAAGACACCGATTACTGATAAATAGGGGTGAACCCCTATTTATGAATTGTCACTTACAGTTCTTTGTCGGATGGTTTCATATAGAAAAGCGCCACAGGCAACAGATACATTCAACGATTCAATTTCTCCCAATAAAGGCAATTTCGCTTTAAAATCGACCATTTTTAAAATGGAAGGATTTACACCACGATGTTCAGATCCCATGATGATTGCGATGGGTTGGTTAAGTGCCACTTCATAAATTGATGTTTCCGTTTTTTCTGTTGCAGCAACTGTTTTAATGTCAGAAGCTTGTAGCGTATAAATTGCGTCTTTAATATGGTCTACCTTACAAATCGGAATTTTAAAAGCTGCACCAGCAGATGTTTTTATGGTTTCTGCATTTACAGGAGCACTTCCATTTTTTTGAACAATAACAGCGTCTACACCTGTACATTCTGCAGTTCTTAAGATTGCTCCAAAATTACGCACATCAGACAGTTGATCTAATAATAAGAATATAGGTGCTTTCTTACTCTCAAGTACTTTTTCAATTAAGGGTTCTAAATCGTGAAATGCTACTGGAGAAATTTGTGCAACTGCTCCTTGGTGATTGCTGTATTTTGAAAGGCGGTCTAATTTTTCTACGGGTACTACACTGGTGGTAATTCCTTTTTCTTTGATCAAAAGATTCAACTCAAAAAATAAGCTCCCTCTTAACCCCTTTTGAAGGTAAATTTTGTTCATCGTAGAACCACTATTTATTGCTTCAATAATAGCTCTAATCCCAAATATATTTGTTGATTCTGTTGTTTCTGTTGTCATGCTGCAAAGGTATGTTAAATTAAGCGCAAAAAAAACCATCTCTAAGAAGAGATGGTTTTTTAAAGTATGTTTTTGTTCTTTAGATACTAAAGTCTACAGAAGTACTAGCTCCATAAGAAGATGCACCTACATTTGCAACTTGAACACCGTCAGCAGTTACTACATAAGAAGTACCACCATCACCATATCCATCATAGATTTGTAATTGGTAATCTCCAGAAGGAACACATTCTTGGATGGTAATACCACCAGTCATTCCGTCATAAGCACCATATCCAGGTTGTGCTTGACTTGCCAATACGATTACTCCCGCATTTACGTCAACCAATCTCCAGTAAATCTCTTCTGGCCAGCTATCAAAACCTAATTCCATCTTTACTTTAATTCCGTTGTTAGGACAGTTTAAACCAATATTAAGTGTTAAGTCATCACCAGTAAAAATTTCCGTAGCATTCACAATAGAAACAACTAAAGTTTGCGCTGCAAAAGGAGACATGTTTACATCTGTTAAATCGATGTTTAAAATAGCAACATTAGAACCCCCAGGGATTGTTACTGTTGTAGGTACTATGTAAGCAGCAGCATCAACATCTGTTGAAGCACCAACTACAGAAATACCAATAGTTCTGTCTGCATCTTTAATGTTTGCAGCAAAAATTTTAACCTCTTGTGAAACAGACCCACCTTGGTCAAAAGTAATGTCCATACTAGATGTCTCGAAAGTAATGTATGGAGTATCTTGAGGCTCTACTTCGTCTGTACAACTGTTTAATGTAAAAACAGCTATACACATGTATAAAAGTATTCTTAATTTGTTCATTTTTATGAGTTTTAATAATTAGCGATCACTTAGTGAAAAATGATCGCTAAAAGTTATTATTGGTTTTGTTGGCTAATGAAAGGGTTGAATTGAATCTCTCCTTCAGGAATTTCAAAAGTCATTCTTTCATCATTGTAAGGAATTGCTTCTCCAACAAATGAAAGGTGATTTGCTCCTCTTGTAGTCGTCGCTTGATTACGTTTCATAGCTAAGTAACTTCTACCTTCACCCCATAATTCAATACGAGTTTGTAAGTAAATCTCATCTTTCAACGCTTGTCCAGACAATCCATCAATATAAGATGCACTTGGAACTCTAGTACCAACTAAGTTTTTAAGATGCGTTCTTGCAGCTCCGTCGTTGCTATTAAAAGCAGCCATTTCAGCAGCTAATAAATGCATTTCAGCAACTCTCATATACACATAATCTGCTTTTACAGTAGTAGAAGTACCTTGGTGTACTCTATCTGAATCATAAAACTTAAATAAAGGCATTAAGTGTTGTGCGAAAGCAGTATTGTTTAAAAACTGACCTTTTCTAATATCATCAGAAGGAATCTGTGCGAATAAAGAAGCGTCAATCGCTTTTAAATCTCCATAAGCTGGGTAACTGTAGCTATAGTAATCCATTTGACCCCACCATGAAACCAATCCTAAATCAATTTCTTGGTTTAAGTCAACACCCCACATCCATCCTGGAGTAGCAACGTTGTTAAATCCACCTGTTACTTCAGCACCAGCCATTACTGGGTAAGATGCAATTGCAGCAGATGCCATGTTGTAAGCTTTTGCATAATCAGTACCTCTTGCACCTAATACATACGCATAAAGCGCTTTTGCTACATCTTGGTTGATTTGCGTTTTGTTGTCTCTTGTAAATCCTTGTAACAAAGAAATAGCATCTGTTAAATCTTGCTCCATTAAGTCATAGATCTCTTTTGCAGATACTTTAGGACCATTACGGTCTACTGCAGTTCTATAAATAGGTAAGATTGCTTCATCAGCATTGTATTCTTTCTGATAGAATTGTGCTAAATAAAAGTAAGAATGCGCTCTTAAAGCTTTCGCTTGACCCATAATTGCTTTGTTTTCAGCATTTTCTGGAGTTGCGTCCATTCCACCTAATCCGTCGATAACTTCGTTACATCCTCTTACGATTCTGTAGTAGTATCTCCAAACTTGTCTGTTGTCACCAAAAGTAAAATCTTGAGGTGCACCAAATTCTGTAATAGAAGCTCTGTACCATCCGTAAACACTTTGACTTAAAGCCATATCTCCAGAAAGCATGTCAGAAAAGACATCATACGATTTCATACCGAAATCATCATGACCACTTGTTCCACCAGTACCTGTTGTAAATGTAAGTGAATACACACCCGACATTAAAGCGCCTGTTACTTCAGGATCTAAAGCAGCTGCTTGTTCGAATTGTGCAGAAGTTAAACTTGCAGTATTCGTTAAAGCAGGATCTTCTAAGAAATCGTTACCACAGCTAAAGCTCATTAAAGCTACTGTAGAAAGTAATCCATATTTTAAAATTTTTTTCATCTTGTTTATTTATTTATTATTAAAACTTTACTCTAACACCAACTGTAATGGTAGACATTGGCGCATATAATCTACGGCCAGAGTTTCCACTCTCGCTTGTAGTTGGCAAGAAACCTCTTCTTGCAGAATTCATAAATAAGTTATCCGCAGACATCCATACGTTTACAGACTCTAAAGATTTACCAGCTAAAAATGTTTTAGGAACATCATAGCCAATATTTACATTGTTTAAAGCTAAATGATCTGTAGAAGTTACAAATCTAGAAGAAGAAGAAGTTGCATTTTGATCTGCACCATCCGCTAATCTTGGTACATCTGTAATGTCACCAGGAGTTGTCCATCTATTAGCAATATCAGAGTGGAAGTTGTTACCAACTGCTCCAAAACGATCCGACATTAATTCACCATAATTTGCATCATAAGCATATCCACCTAAACTATAAGTAAATTGCGTAGAGAACGTAAAGTCATGAATCTTTCCAGTCAAACGGAAAGCACCTCTTACATCTGCAATTGCAGATTTGTTAAGATATACATCAGAAGCATCTGCATACGTCTTCGTTACTCTTTTTTGAATGTTTGCACCAGGAACTAATTGTTGGTATTCAACAATAGAACCAGATCTGTTTGTAAGTTCAGCGTCAGCAGGAATCCAAGAAGAACTACCAGAAGTAGGCTCAGAAGCATCAAAAACACCGTTATTGTTAATATCATCATAGTATTGGAACCACATTGGAGCTCCATCAGATGGATCTACACCAGCCCACTCACGTTCGAAGAAATCAAAGATTGATCTTCCAACAGATAATGCACCGTTGATTACTTGTTGTTCACCAGTTGCTGGATCTAATGGCATTGCAACAATTCTGTTGTCAACGATTTCACCATTCACAGATAAGTCCAAAGAAAAGTTCTCTTTGTTCACTAAGTGTCCTGTTAAATCAAATTCAATACCAGCATTTTCTAATTCACCATCATTTACAGTGATTGAAGAAATTCCTTCAGAAGGTCCAACAAATCTATTAAAGATTAAGTTTTCAGTAATTTTACTATAGTAATCAACAGAACCATCTAAGAAAGTACCTAATGTAAATTCAGTACCTACTTGAAATTGTCTACTTGTTTCCCAAGTAAGATCTGGGTTACCATTTGTACCAGGAGCTAAAGAAATACCACCTGCTAAATTACCACCGTTAAAAGTGTTATATCCAGATGTAAAACCTACACCTGCTTGATCCCCTGTTGTTCCGTAAGAAGCTTTTATTTTTAAGAAATCAACAAAACTGTTTTCTTTTAAGAAACTTTCTTCACTTAACACCCAAGAAGCACCAACTGAACTAAATGTACCCCATTTCTCATTCACAAAACGAGAAGAACCATCAGTTCTAATAGATCCTGTTAAATAATACTTTTGATCGTAGTTGTAATTGAATTGACTAAAGTAAGATTCAATTGTATAACCATTTGTATAACCAGAAGGTTGTCCTAGTGTACTTTGGAAATTGTCTAAATCTAATAAGAATGCACTAATTTGAAGTGCTTTCGATACAGAAGATCCTGTTTGAGTAAATGCATTACTTTCGTGTGCAGCTAAAACGTCAAAAGAATGACTTCCCCAAGAATTCTGGTATCTTAAAATTTGTTGAATGTTTTCAGTTAAACGAGAGTAGTCAGTTACAGTGATATCTCCACTTGTTGTAACACCACCTCCATAAAACTTATTTGTATAGTTCTTGTTCTCTTGTGTAGAGTACTGAACGCCATAACGAATCTCTGCAGTAAGGTTTTTCATTAAATCGATGTTTGCAGAAAAGTTACCATTTACTTCATGACGGTCTGTACCATTAAAATCGTACTTCGCAGATCCAATAGGATTCAATCCATTTGCATTTGGTCTGTCTCTAAATCCAGATTGAGAACCATAATCATATTGAAATCCTCCATAAAAAGTATCAGGAACTAATTCACCATTGTCATCTCTCAAGAAAACTGGAAAAATTGGTGCCATTTTATCAGCAAATTCTGTAATGTTTTCAGAACCTTGAATTTGACCGTTTGCAATATTCTCAGAATATGCATAGTTAATGTTTGAGTTGATTTTTAACCAAGGCTTCACTTTCGTGTTTAAGTTTAAACGCGTAGTATATCTCTTGTATCCTGTATTGATAGAATACCCATTGTCATTTAAATAACCAAAAGAAGCGAAGTATCTAGTGTCTCCACTACCACCACTCATTCTTAAGTTTGCTTCTGTTCTAATAGCAGCATCAAAAGCGACATCTGCATATCTTAATGGCGTGTATTTTCTTGTAACACCTGGTCTAACAGTTCCTGTTGCAGGATCAATTAAGTCAGAAGCACTAGAAACATTCCACATGTTGTACCCAGTTGCAACGTAGTTGTTTGTAAATAAGTTTGCATTTGCATAACCTACTGGATCAGGTCTCCCATCAACAGTTGCTTTGTTTTTGATTCCTTCCCATACATAACCGATGTATTTTTCTGGACTCTTTACAACATCATATCTTGGAATCAATTGATCGTTGATACTTGTTTTTACATCTACTTCAATAAAAGATTTAGAAGAAGAACCAGATTTTGTAGTAATTACTACTACACCATTTGCTCCTCTAGAACCATAAATTGCAGTTGCAGTTGCATCCTTTAAGATTGTTGTGCTCTTAATATCCGAAGGATTGATAGAGTTCACACTTCCTGAATAAGGAACACCATCTACCACATATAATGGAGATCTGTTACCGTTTACAGAACCATACCCTCTAATACGAATTGTTCCAACAGAACCTGGCTGACCAGAGCTGTTAATAACAGTTACACCAGCTACCTCACCAATAAGTGCTTGTGATACGTTAGAGAAAGATTTAGCTTCTAAATTTTCTTGATTTACTGTAGACGCTGTACCAGCAAAAGCTTTTTTCGTACTTGTACCATATCCTACAACGATGATCTCATCTAAAACATTGTTTTCATCAACAGATAACGTTACGTTAATTGTGTTTGATGCACCCACTGTTTTTTCTACTGCACTATATCCTAAATATCTAAAGACTAAAACGGCTCCGTTACTAGCTTTAATAGAATATTTTCCATCAAAATCAGTTTCTGTACCTTGATTTGTTCCTTTGATAACAACACTAACTCCTGGTAAAGTTCCCGAGCTTTCGGAAACAGTTCCTGAAATAGTTTTTTCTTGTGCAAAGGTAATTTGCACTACAAACGCCAGTAATAGCGTTAAAATTCCATTAAACTTTGTCTTCATTGTATAATTATTTGAATTAATTAACCCCAAAAGTCTTAAAATTATCTTAAAAAAACAATTTTTTAACACTAATTCGTTCAAAATAAATCCAAATCTTGTTATTTTTTCTTAAATCAAACGCTAATTCCCTGTAAGTCTTTCGCTTATTGTTTTCAATTAATTCTACTATTTTTAACAAAAAAGCACCCAACCCTTAGAAGGGTTGGGTGCTATACACTTTATTGGGGTTTAAATATTATTTAAACAACCATAAAACAGTGTCTAATGTATCTGCTCCCTGTGCACTCACAGCAGCATTGTAATTTGTTTCATTTAAAGAGCCAGCAGTTGCAGAGTATCCATGTCTTTGTGGAATATCTGTTGCATTTGATAATAAATCTGCAGGGGCAACTAAGGCAATTCTACCATCGTTCCCTTCTGCTTTAAATCTTCTCCATTCAGCCCAACTATTATATCCTTGTAAATATAAAGAAACCCATTTCTCGTAAGCAATATCTGCTACGTTAGAATAAGGGTTTGCAGCTAAGTAGTCTGCAGCATCCGAAGCGCTCACGCCCCATTGTGCCATACTAGCCATTACTGCTTGTCCATAAAGTGTTGAAGCGCTTTCAGAAGTCCATCCTTTAGCAGCTGCTTCAGCTCTTGCAAATAATACTTCAGCATACGTATAAATCATTAAAGGAGCATCTCCTTTGTTAATGATGTTATCTGTAATAAAAGAATAGTTGTCTGTTGCAGAATTAGAGAACCCGTAAGGAGCTCCAATAAAAGTTGCAGATGTAGTTGCAGTTTCTGCATACATCATCAATCTTGGATCTTCTGGAGCTGTATTTGAACCAGTACCAATTAATTTATTCACGAACACGTCGCTTAATAAATAATCTTTTCTTGTTTCAAAACGATCTTGCCATGGGTTATCATTCGAGTCTTCCGAAAGATAGTTGTAGCTTATGTTTCCTGAGTTTGATGAAATACCTCCAGACATTGCTTCATTAAATTTAGCACTACCTGTTGTAGCATCTGCTTTAGATAAACGTAATCCCATTGTCATTTTGATTGTGTTTGCAAATGCTCTCCATTTTGCCATATCACCTCCAAAAAGGATGTCTCCATCAGGGCCATTTCCAGAATCAATCATTGCCATAGCAGCATCTAATTCTGTAAACAATGCCATATAAATAGATTGTTGAGAATCGTACATTGGCTTTGTGATATTTTCTACATCATTCGCTTCAGAATAAGGAATATCTCCCCATCTTTCAGTCATCATTTGAAAATACCAAACTTTAAGAATGGTTGCAGCAGCCATTTGATTCCCATTAGAACCATATGCTTGTGCAGCAACTTTTGTATTCTCTCCGCTGTTTATTTTAATGATTTCAGAAATATCTTGTAATAAACCATACGCACCATCGGTACTCCAGTTTAATGTTTGATATCTTGATTCTTCATCATATTGACCATTTGATAGGTATTGCACATACAAGTTTGATGTTGTGCTTGCAATGTAGTCACTCATTCCTCTTTGAGCATTTGTCAATAAAAGAGATGGTACTGCATTACTAGGGCTATTTGGATCTACATTCGTATTTCCAAAATCTACTGTATCACAAGCAGTAAACGAAACGAATGCTGCAAGGAGTAGTAATTTTACTTTGTTTATATTTTTCATTTTTAAATACTTTTTTTAATTAAAACGTTAATCTTGCATTAAAACCAATGGTTCTAACATTTGGTAATTGACCACCTTCAGTCCAATTTACACCATCACTAGTTTCAATCTCAGAAGGATCTAATCCTGGAATTGCAGAATGGATCAACCATACATTGTTTGCAAATACACCTAAATTAACTTTCTTAAATGGAGTTTTAGCTAAAAATTTGCTATCGATATCATAGTCTAAACGAACCGTTCTTAATTTGATGTAAGAAGCGTCATATAACCATCTTTCGTGTAAAGCAAATAAACGACCCCAATAAGTTGAAGCATTGATGTTGTAAGAAGCAGGTGCTCCAGAAGTTTCGTCAACACCTTCAATTAAAATACCACCACCATCAGCGACAGCGTCTCTTACAGGGTTTCCTAAGTTGTTGTTTCCAACTGTTTCTTCACCCAAACCAGAGTAGTTGTTAAACATTCTCGTTACAGAAAATACTTTTCCACCTTTTTGGAAGTCGATATCAAAACCTAAATTAAAGTTTTTATAACGAATGTTGTTCGACAAACCTCCTGTGAAGTCTGGTAACACATTTCCTAAGTATTGGTTGGTATCATATCTTGGCGCTCCAGTTGAAGATAATAAGACATTTCCGTCTGCATCTCTTCTAAAAGCTCTACCGTAGATAGCTCCCCATTCTTCACCAACTCTTTCTTGTAATTGAATCCCTCTCCAAGAGCTAGATAAAACATTTACATCAACACCGTCTGCAATTGCATCTACAGTTCTTGTTAATGTAGAAAAGTTTGCATACACATTCCAGTCAAAAGTTTCATTTTTGATTGGTGAGAAATTAACCCCAACTTCTAAACCTTTAGAGGTTTGTTGTCCACTATTTAAATATGTTTGTGTAAAACCTGTTGATCCGTCTAAAGATACTACAGATGGTAAATTTTTATCAACTCTATTAAAGTAAGTGATGTCTAAGTTTACTCTGTTTTTAAACAATTTTAACTCCGTACCAAATTCGTAATCTACTCTTTCACCACCTGCAAGTATTGGGTTTGCAAAGTTTCCTTGACTACTTAAAGTACCGCTACTTCCAAATGGAGTACCAATATCAAAAGTTGGAGTCAATCTATATCTAGATGGGAAAAATGGACCAGAAGCCGCACTCGCTCTTAATTTACCGAAAGAAATGATGTCATTTTGTTCGATTAATTTTGTGAAGATAAAACTGAAAGAACCTCCATAAGTCTCAACTCTGTTTTGAGCAGGATTTGCAGTAGAACCCCAATCAAATCTTGCAGAACCGTCTACAAAGATAATGTCTTTGTATCCTAAAGAAGCTTTAGCAAAAACACCTTGACTCTTTTGTTTAAATTGACTGTTTGTAACAGTTGGTCTGTCAACAGAAGTGCTTAAGCTGTAAAAGTTTAAAGTAGTTAAACCACCAACAGTAGCTGCACTTAAAGATTCTCCCCCTAAAGTAACAAGTTCGAAACCTGCACTTGCTTGAAGGTCTAAATCTTCCGTTAAATCTTTTGAGTAATTTACAATACCAAACAATTCATCTCTATAAGAAAAACTTTCGTTTTCGCTATATGAAGTAGTTCCTAAACCACCAAAAGCAAAACGATCGTTTGCTTCAAAAGAAGCAGATGTTTTTCTTAATTCAAGATATCCGTTTAAGTTATCGTTTACAGTATAGTTTAATCCCATTCTACCATAAGTAGAATTTTTTGTCTGAAAATTTAAGTTTTCATTGGTTTCAAAAAATGGAGAATCCCAATATAATGGTTTTGTGTTTGTTGGACTGTTAATGTTCCAAGACACAAATTGTCCATTTCTTTTGTAATTCTTCACTCTGTCCATATCCAATTGACGTTGCCACCATTGGTTCATGTTTGAAGCAATATTCCCATACCCATTGTCAGGGAAGTTTCTTGTTCTTCTATCTTGATAGTTGATGTTTGCGTACGCCTCTAATTTATCTGTAATGTTAAATCTTAGGTTTGTGTAGGCCTGTACTTGTCTTCTAAAAGAGTTTGGTACCACACTACTTCTGTCAACATTTACCAATCCACCTTTAATACTGTATCCTTCACCAGCTTTAGTGAAATCTACACTTGTGTTGTTTACAACTCCAGTATCAAAGAAATCTTTAACGTTATTTGGATTCGCTTCAAAAGCTCTTAATTTACCAAATTCAGGATCACCTTGAATCCAAGAATCCCAGTGACGAACCATTTGTCCGTTTAATTTAGGACCCCAGCTTTCATCTGCATAATATTCAACCATTGACTGTCCATCAAAAGCTGACCAAGAAGCATCGTGTTGTGCTGGATTGTAACTGAAAGTGTTAAAATCTTGAGAATAACCACCACCATATTCGTTTTGGTATTCTGGTAATAAATATACATTTTCAATAGCAGAACTATGGTTTACAGTAATTGTAGACTCACCTTTCTTCGCTGTTTTTGTAGTAATTACAATAATACCACTATTTGCTTCAGGTCCATAAAGTGCTGTTGCAGCGGCTCCTTTTAATACAGATAAATCTGCGATATCATCTGTGTTAATGTCAGAGATGCTATTCACCTTTACATTATCTACAATATAAAGAGAAATACTTTGCCCTCTTAAACGGATTCCAGAATTACTGAAACCAGCAGAAGGTGCTCCAACGATTTGAACACCGGCAACTTTACCAGCTAATGCGTTGTTTAAATCTGTTTCTCTAGTTCTTACTAAGTTTTCTGGTTTTACAGATTGTTGTGAGTATCCTAAAGATTTTTTATCTCTTTTAATCCCTAATGCAGTTACAACGATCTCGTCCAACACATTGGCATCTTCCTGCATACTTACATCTATTGTAGTTGCAGTTCCTACAGTTTTTTCAATAGTTAAGTACCCAATATAACTAAAACTTAAAATATCGCCCGCTTTTGCTTTAATTGTGTACTTACCATCGAAATCTGTTTCCGTTCCATTACTTGTTCCTTTAACAACAATACTTACTCCTGGTAATGCACCCGAACTTTCGGATACAGTTCCTGAAACAGTTTTGTCTTGTGCATAAGTAATTTGCACAACCAACGCTAGTAATAGCGTTAGAATTCCTTTTAACTTTGTTTTCATTATCTATTTAATTTGAATTAATTACTTCAAATATCTATATAATTTATCCAGTAAACAAAGAATTTTGTTAAAATGTGTTAAATTTACTAGATGTTTTTTGTGTGAATTTTGGCTTGCTTTTTTTTTAAAAAAAAGTCATGAAGCTGATATTTAGTGTAGATCTCTTATAATCAAAAGGTTGGTTGTCGATTTTTCCTAATGCATAATTCAGGTTTATTTGTGAATTGTTTGTTAAAAATTGATAACCAGCTCCAATACTAAGTGCTTTTTTTGAGGACTTTAGATCTTTAAATTGACCAAAATCAGTAATCGTATAAATGAAAGATTTTTTAGATACTAAAAAACGATAAGCAACATTGAAAAAGGAGTATTTATTAGCATACAAACTTTGGGCATTAAATCCTCGTATCGATTTTTCGCCACCAATTCGATACATTTCATTCTGTAAAAAAGAAGCTGAATTTAGATAGCCCGAATTGTTGGCAACATACAAGCTGTTTCTTTCGTTAAATTCGAAAATGTAGGAAGCAAATAATTCTATTTTTAACTGATTTGAAGTTTGTGAATTTGATGTTCTATGACCCACTTTTGGATTGATAAATAGTTGTGTTTTTTGACTTGAAAAAACATCATTCATTGGGACTTTGTATTGAATGGAAGCTCCAATAAATTGACTCTTAAAAGCAGCCGTTGTTGCAGTGTTTAATTCTTTTTTAATTATCTTCGATGCGATGTAATCATAATTTACAGCCAATTGAATTCTTTCATTAAGAAGAAGGCTAACATCTGTATTGAATTGGGTATTTAAAAATGTGCTGTCTTGTTTGTATAGGTAGAATTCGAAACGACTACTTAATGGAGAATTATATAGAAACGGAATTTGTGTTTTCAAATTCAACTCCTGTCTTTCCTCGTCAAAACGATTCCAAAGGATCGTTAATTGTTCACCACGGTTAAAAACATTGTGCAACTTCAAGTCTAAATGGCCATTTAATTGGAGTGCGCCAGATGCATTAGAATTGAAATTGAGTAACCCGTCAAAACTGCTCTTTTGCTTCTTTTTTAAATAGAGATACACCAGTGTTGAATCTTTTTTAAATAAGGTTTCAATGGGTTTGGTTTGCGTAACAAATGAAACGGATTGCAATCGCTTAGAAATCTCCTTCAATTTTGATTTGGTAAATACGGTTTGCTTGTCGATTTTTAAAAAATGTTTCACAAACGATTTTGGAAATTTTTCGTAGCCTTTGACAATAATCGAATTGATGTTTCTTTTTTGGGATTGTTTGATTTGGAGATCAGCGGACAAAACCTCACCTTTAATGGTCGTGTTCTTTAGAGAAGTTTCAGAAAATGAAAATCCATTAGCATCCAATTGTTTGGTAATTTCTATTAAAGTGTTTTCTAAGTTGGCAGCAGGGGTTTTGAGTATTCCATTTTTTATGTTGAATTTTTTTAGCAATTTAAAATGAAGGGAATCAATAAATAGGAGGGCGGTTTGAATTTTTGTACCCAGACTATAGTTAACTTTAATGGTGTCTTTTGCGGTTAAAAATTTTTGAACCCGAACACTGTAATACCCTGTCGATTTTAAATGTTTCTCAATGATTGCTGTTTCTTTATATATAGATGTAATGTCTAAATGCTTTTTTTGAAATTGAATTTTTGAAAGTTCAAGGTTATTTTTTTCATTCGTAGCAGCAATTTTTAAAAACAAGTTTTGTCCATTTATTCCGTTTGAAAAAAAGAATAAAAAGAAGGTGAGAAGGTAGAAAGCTATTTTTATATTCAAAATAATATGAAATTAATCTTTCAAAAGTAAAATAAAATGGACTAATAGGATACTGAAAAGCGTCATTTTTAAAAAAATAACTCGCTGCTATTTGTATACCTAGAAATTAGTCGTACATTTGCGGACTCTTAGAAAATAAGAGACAGGTTTAATATAAACGAAAACAAGAATTATTTAGTATGCCAACTATTCAACAATTAGTTCGTAAAGGAAGAACCAAAATAACTAAGAAGAGTAAATCGGCTGCTTTGTCGTCTTGTCCTCAAAGACGTGGAGTTTGTACACGTGTTT
>CATIQU010000018.1 GCA_949519155.1 Polaribacter sp. SA4-10 | reverse complement strand
CAAACGTAGCCCTTGTTGGTGGTGGTCAATACCCGAGGCCAGGAGAAATATCTCTTTCACACAATGGCGTTTTATTTTTGGATGAATTACCTAAATTTAAAAGAGAAGTTTTAGAAGTAATGCGGCAACCCTTAGAAGATAGAGATGTAACGATTTCAAGAGCAAAGTTTACCGTTACTTACCCCTGTAGTTTTATGTTGGTGGCAAGTATGAATCCGAGTCTGAGCGGTTATTTTAACGACCCGAATTCACCAATGACCTCATCGCCACAAGAAATGCAACGGTACTTAAGTAAGATTTCGGGACCTTTATTAGATCGAATAGACATTCATATTGAAGTAACTCCGGTGCCTTTTGAAAAACTATCTGAAGAACGAAAAGGAGAAGCATCTGTTGTCATCAGAAAGCGAGTTACCGCTGCAAGAGAAATTCAATCAGCACGATTTACGGAGTCTAAAAACGTGCATTACAATGCGCAAATGAGTGTAAAACAGATACGTGCCTACTGTAAACTATCCAAAGAAAGTTTGACCTTATTAAAAACAGCGATGGAAAAACTCAACCTTTGTGCCAGAGCGTATGATCAGATTCTAAAAGTTTCCAGAACCATTGCCGATTTGGCAAATGAAAACAGCATTTTACCAGACCACATAGCCGAAGCGATTCAATATCGAAGTTTGGATCGTGAGGGTTGGTTGGGGTGATCTCCTACTTTAAAAATACGTTTTACAGCTCAAAAATTTCAGATTTTACCACAATTCACTAAATTCAAAAAACACATATTCCTCAGAGAAACCACTTATTCCCATAATTGCCCATTTGTTTATTTGCATGAAAATTATTTAATAGTTTAATATACTTTTACTTAATAATTAAGCATCAAATTATAAATAATAGTTCAGAAATATGAAGATTAACAAAGTTCAATTTATATAACTAAAATTAGACAATATGCTTAACTACAATAAAAAACTGTCAATACGAAATCAATAGCTAAAACAATATACGATGTAATGAAGGGTGCATATTTGATAGATGGGAAAAATTCTATAAGAGGTGTTATTTTAAAATCGTTTACTATTTTCTGTTTTGTTAAATATCAAATTACTAAAAAAGAATTATGATCAAAATCGCTAAAATAGTTGCCTAATTCTTAATGATTATAATGACCATTGTATCGGGATACTCATTAAGTGGGGTCGATTGGGGAACTAAAAATATTGATAGGAATATTTTTAGAGAACTTAAAAGACCCTCTATTTATTTATCATTAACTATTTTTTATATGATATACTATATTAGAATGCTCAATAAGGAAAAAAAGAATAAAAGCTTTAAAAAGAGCCAATAAACTTAAGCTCTTCTACTCGTTCATTTTTTCAATTATCACCTATTTTAAAATAGCCTTTACAATTTTCAAATGATGATGCGTATGTACCGTCAAGAAGCGCAGTGCCCTTTCTTGATTTACATTCCCAAATATTGGATGTTTAAAATAAGCGTTCTTATCTGCCTTTTGCACTACAAGAAGATTCTTTTTTGCAAGTGTCAATTGTACATAAATATCTTCTTTCAAAATAATTGTTGGAGAGGCTAGCTTTTTGGGGACTTTTGCTTTTCCCCTCGGAATAAAGTTTATGTATAAGAGTACTTTTCCCATTAGACTGAAATTATCTAAATACAAACTTGGGTCTGATTCCTGCAAGACGATTGCAACTCCGTTGAACACTTTTAAACTGTGGTCCAACTGCCAAGCAACATTCACTTTTGAAATCTTTGGATTTCGCTGTTCAAGATTTGGAATGTAACTTTCTAAGCGTTTCAAACTATTTTCTAAGGAAATAGTATTGCTGTTTTTCATGCGAAATTCTATTTTCAGGAAAGATACTAAAAATTGAGTACTCATCTTATAAGGGATAAAATACACATAGAAAGACAAAAAAAAACCACACAAACAATTGTAAGGTTTTTTGAGTAGTAGGTAATCTGAACAAGAGCTTATTTAGAGATAACCCAAGAAGAGATTGAGGACATTTATATGAATCTCTAATGATTTAAAATCGATCTTAAAATAGAAAAACAAAAACTTTTTGAGCATCCACCGAATAGGTGGAAAACCCAAACGTTCAAACTAACTATTTTAATATTCGAATCAACAACTTACTCATTCCGTATTTTTCAGAGTTTTGTATAGCTAAAAACAAGTGTATCACTCCTATACAATAACCAAATTTACTTGTAAAATAGAATGTAACTATCAATAAGAATAATATAATTCTATTAAATTCTTTCCAAGAAAACGATTTTAATTTCATCCTATTTATTAGTTTTTAATACTCTTATTTAAAGAACCATTTTCTTCTCTTATAAAGTAGAAAACATACAAATATGAGTGACTGAACAATGAATATAACAAATAAATTACCAGCTAAATCAGATTTTCCATTAACTAAAAATCCAGTTGTAATAAAAACAAAAATGACTTGTAAGATAAACCAATAGATTAAAACATTATTTTTCATCTCGAAGTTTTTTTATATTGTAGTAAATTGCTGCTAAAACCATTATTCCAAGAATAATGTATTGCGCCCAACGAAAACTACCGTCTTTATCAAAATATTGAATAATTAATGTAATTGTCAAAAGGACGTATATGATGATTTTTTTGTTCATTATATATATTTAGTTAATGCAGTCTTCATAGGCATTAGCAGCATCATCGCAACACTTTACCATTACCCCAGTAGCCGCAGCATATCCGATTATAGTGGTTATTCCAAAACTTATAAACCCAGAAACTGTAACAACAACTAAAGACACTGCGTAATTTTCCCCACAATTTTCAATAGCGTTATCAAGAGCACTCATACAAGACCTATCAGTAGAGTTTTGTGTTTCTTTTTTTATTTGTTGTTGTTTTCTGATTTCAGTTATTAAAACTTCTCTTACTTCAGTTTCGGTCATTAATTTACCTGCCTTTATTGATGATAAATAACTGTTTAAGTTATTACTTATATCTTCAGAAACTGTAAGTATTTTATTGATATCTGTAAAATTATTATTTATTAGAAACTTTTTAAAACTTTCTTTGTTAGTATAAAATTGAGGTATCTTTTTTGATAAGTCAACTGTTTGATGTTTTTGGTTTAAATAAATTTTTTGAAGTTGTTTCGATAAAATAATATGCTTTCTTATAGTTAACTCTAAAGGTACATTATTTTTATTTTCTGTAATAATTGAATCACCTTGAGTGCAAGAAGTAAATAATACTAACATCGCTAATATTAAAGATAAATAAGGTTTTCTAAAAATGTTTAATAAATTCATAACGTTTATAATTAATGATTAAATTTTTTATAAATGTATATCAACTTATTGGATAATTTTCACGCCAATAAACAAGTGGGCGGTATGGGGAATAAGTGGGCTTATTTTTGGAATAAGTGGTTTTTATAATCAAATCTGTAAATACGTTTAAAAGGTGTTTGTTAATAAGTCCAGAAAATTTAGATCTAACTTTATAATTTCAGGAAAAAGACTCATAATTGTTCTGATTTTTTAAAGTGTCAATTCCTTAGCTGAAAAGACAAAAAAAACCCTTACAAACAATTGTAAAGGTTTTTGAGTAGTAGGTATGAAATTCTTTGAATAAGAATTTAAAAAAATCTAGTATCTATAGTGTTCTGGTTTGTAAGGACCAGCTTGGGTAACTCCAATATATTCCGCTTGATCTGGACGCAATTCCGTCAACTCAACGCCAATTTTTGCCAAGTGTAAAAAGGCTACTTTTTCATCCAAATGTTTTGGCAACATGTACACTTCGTTTCCATAAGCAGCAGCGTTGTTCCAAAGTTCCATTTGTGCCAATGTTTGGTTGGTAAATGAATTTGACATTACAAAACTAGGGTGTCCTGTTGCACAACCTAAATTTACCAAACGACCTTCTGCTAATAAAATAATATCGTTTCCGTTAATATTGTATTTATCAACTTGTGGCTTAATTTCAATTTTCTCGCTATTTGCATTTAAATAAGGAACATCAATTTCATTGTCAAAATGACCAATATTAGCAACAATTACTTTGTCTTTCATCGCTTCAAAATGTTCTGCACGTACAATGTCTTTGTTTCCAGTGGTGGTAATAATAATATCAGAATTACCAACAACTGTTTCTAATTTTTTTACTTCAAAACCATCCATTGCAGCTTGTAGCGCACAAATAGGATCAATTTCTGTAACAGTAACAATAGAACCAGCACCTTTAAAAGAAGCCGCAGTACCTTTACCAACATCACCATATCCACAAACTGTTACCCGTTTTCCTGCCAACATAATGTCTGTTGCTCTACGAATTGCATCTACTGCTGATTCTTTGCAACCATATTTGTTGTCAAATTTCGATTTTGTAACCGAATCATTGATGTTAATTGCAGGCATTGGCAACGTTCCGTTTTTAACACGTTCGTACAATCTGTGAACTCCCGTAGTCGTTTCTTCAGACAATCCATTAATTCCTGCAGCTAATTCTGGAAAACGATCTAAGACCATGTTGGTTAAATCTCCACCATCATCTAAAATCATATTCAATGGTTTTTTGTCTTCACCAAAAAATAAGGTTTGTTCAATACACCAATCAAATTCTTCCTCATTCATCCCTTTCCAAGCATACACCGACGTTCCAGTTGCAGCAATTGCAGCAGCAGCTTGATCTTGTGTAGAAAAAATATTACATGAACTCCAAGTAACTTCCGCACCTAAAGCTTGTAATGTTTCAATTAAAATCGCTGTTTGAATGGTCATGTGCAAACACCCAGCAATTCTTGCTCCTTTTAAAGGTTGGGCATCTCCATACTCCTCTCTTAAACTCATTAATCCTGGCATTTCTGCTTCTGCCAAATCCATTTCTTTTCTTCCCCAGTCTGCTAAAGAAATATCCTTAACTTTGAAAGGTACATATGCTGTAGTTGCACTCATAATTATGTATATTTATGTTCTAATTTTTCAAGGTGCAAAGTTACAAAATACATTTTAAAAAATATGGCTCTTTACAAAATAGTATCCGTAAATAAAACAACTAAAGTCCTGATTTGGAAGATTGAAGAATCAATTTATGAATTAAAAGAAGGGGTTTCTTTGTCAGAAAATAGTACAACTCGCTTGCAATCAATGAAATCTGAATTGCATCAAAAAGGATTTTTAAGCATCCGACATTTATTAATGGAAATTGGGTATTCTGATTTTGATTTAATTTATGATGCCTTTGGAAAACCGCATTTAAAAAATGGTAAATTTATCTCCATCACACATTCTTATACTTTTACAGCAATTATTATTTCGGAAAACCTCCCTGTTGGAGTTGATATTGAAAAAAAACGAGAGAAAATTTTAAAAATTGCCCATAAATTCACCTCCTTAGAAGAGTACAAGACCATTGCAAATTCCGAGGCTTTAATTAGTAAGCTCACCATTGTTTGGGGCGCCAAAGAAAGTTTGTATAAAATTTACGGAAAGAAAAAACTTTTATTTTTACATCATATCCATATAGAAGATTTTAAGTTTGAAAACCAAAAAACAATAGGGGAAATTCGTTTTGATGGGACAACAAAAACATATCAAATTGAATTTTTAGAATTTGAAGGCTTTACATGTGTATTCGCCTATTAAAAAAAAGAACCCCATTGAATATGAACCTTCCTATGTAATGTAATTTTATTTTTATATTTGCTAAAAAAAAGAATCTAAAGTTCCACAAGAACTTCTTACTTTTGCCTCACAAAAATCAGCTTAAAAACAACCATGTCAGAAATTTTTGACTTCTTTTTCGCTCAATACAAAACGTACTCAACAATTGATACCGTTTTAGAAATTATTGCCGTAATTTTTGGATTTTTATCCGTTTGGTACTCGAAAAAAAACAACATTTGGGTATTTCCAACGGGGATGATAAGCACAGCTATTTTTGTATACTTATTGCTTAAATGGGAACTTTTAGGCGATATGATGATTAACGGATACTATTTTATCATGAGTGTTTATGGTTGGTATTTATGGACACGAAAAGTAGACGATATCGCGGTCACTAAAATTTCAAGAACTACTAAAAAAGAAAAAAAAATTGCAGCTTTTATATTTATTGCCACTTTAATTTTTGTGTACATCGTATACACCACTTTTGATAAATGGACCAACTGGGTAGCCTATGCAGATACCTTTACCACTGCTATTTTCTTTGTAGGAATGTGGTTAATGGCAAAACGAAAAATCGAAAATTGGCTGTTTTGGATTGTGGGAGACATCATTTCAATTCCATTATATTTTTACAAAGGATTTACATTTACAAGTTTTCAATATTTAGGATTTACATTTATTGCCATTTTTGGCTATTACGCATGGAAAAAGAACTTAAACAAGACCCAATCAACTTAGTAAAAGTTGTTTTATTTGGCCCAGAATCTACCGGAAAAACAACCCTTTCCAAACAGTTGGCACGCCATTACAATACCGTTTGGACACCCGAATTTGCAAGACAATATTTGCAGAAGAAGTGGAACAACGAACGGAAGACCTGTGAGGTCTCCGACTTAGTACCCATTGCAATTGGACAAATGCACTTGGAAAATAGGTTGGCAAAAAAAGCCGATAAAGTATTGATTTGCGATACCGATTTGTTAGAAACAAAAGTCTACTCTGAGGAGTATTATGGTGGCTTTGTAGACAACAAACTCAACAAAGCTTCCGAAGAAAATAAATACGATTTATACCTGCTAACCTATATAGATACCCCTTGGGAAGAAGATGACTTACGAGACCGACCTGCCTTGCGTTTCGAAATGTTTACCGCTTTTGAAAACGCTCTAAAAAAGCACAACAAAAATTATATTTTATTAAAAGGAGATAAAGAAACACGTTTGAAAGCAGCAACAACAGCCATTGATGAAATCATTCTTCAAAAAGACCACTTGTTCTCTTTTTCTGATTCTTTGCCTGAAAAGGAGCTATAAATGTTTTTCTTAAAGAATAAAACTCCCAGTTTCGAGAGTGTATTTTTATAGTATTTGAATTACTTCAAGCTGAAATTGCAGACACATGAACAAAGAAAACATCCTCAAAGAAATCCATTTTAAAGCGACTAGAAGTTCTGGTGCGGGCGGACAACATGTAAACAAAGTCTCTTCTAAAGTTGAAGTAACTTTTGACTTGGAAAACTCAAAATCATTATCTGAAAACGAAAAACAACTTTTAACTCAAAAATTAGCAGCGAGGCTCACCAAAGAAAATCGCCTTATTTTATCTTGTGAAGAAACAAGGTCACAACACAGAAACAAGGAAATTGCGATTCAAAAATTCTTGCGATTAATTACAGAAAGCCTTATTCGTCCTAAAAAAAGAAGGCCCACCAAACCAAGTAGGGCTTCAGTAAGAAGACGTTCGGAAACAAAACAAAGAACTTCTGTAAAAAAAACACTTCGCAAAAAACCAGAACTCGATTAAAAAAAATCATTTTTTAGTTTCTCATTACAAAAAAGCAACTTAATTTTGCAGCGTTCTCATAAAGGGGTGCTTTAATCGGCTGAGATCATACCCATTGAACCTAGAACAGGTAATGCTGTTTAGGAAACACGTATTCAAAAAAAGGTTTTTAATCTTTTTCCAAATGCAATCGTAAAGCAACTCTTTACAAAAAAATTATTCAATCATAATCACAAGAATAATTCCCTCTTTTTATTCGTTTTAAAATTTTAAAATGAAAAAAATTACCATTTTTTTATTCTTGTTTACAAGCCTGCTTGTAAACGCCCAATATGTTACATTGTCTGGAAAAGTTTTAGATAAAAATCAAGAACCTTTATCGGGTGCCACCATTCAAATCAGTCCATTAAACCAAGGAACGGCTACCGATGTTGAAGGAAAATTTTCATTAAACATTCCTAAAGGAACCTATAAAGTAGCCATTTCCTATCTGGGTTTTAAGACGCATTATTTTGATCAAAAAATAAATCAAAATGAAAATATTATTGTCGAATTAATTCTGGAGGAAAATATTTTAGAAGAAGTGTTGGTTTCAGCAGTCCGCGTAAATGCAGACGTTCCAGTCACCTTCTCCAACTTATCAAAAAAAGAAATTGCAAAACGGAACTTAGGACAAGACATTCCCATCCTATTAAATTACATGCCTTCTGTAGTTTCTTCTTCTGACGCTGGTGCTGGCGTAGGCTACACCTACATGAGCGTTAGAGGTTCCAATGGAGAACGTATTAATGTGACCGTAAACGGAATTCCTTATAACGACGCAGAAAGCCATGGAACTTTCTGGGTGAATTTAGGCGATTTTGCTTCCTCTACCCAAAACCTACAATTGCAACGTGGTGTTGGAACTTCTACAAATGGATCGGGGGCTTTTGGTGCCAGTTTAAATATTTTAACAGATGCCATTTCTGAAGAAGCATATGGAGAGATTTCCAACTCTTTTGGATCTTTTAATACTCGAAAAAATACGTTAAAATTCAGTACAGGGAAACTAAACAACCACATAGAGATTGCAGGACGTTTATCTACTATTTCTTCCGATGGGTATGTAGACAGAACCTCTGCAGATTTAAAATCCTATTATTTACAAGCCAGTTACACCGATAAAAACACTTTGATAAAAGCAGTTTCTTTTGGCGGTAAAGAAAAAACATACCAAGCTTGGTATGGGCTCAGTGCAGAACAATTGATTGAAGACCGAAGACAAAACCCATATACCTACGACAATGAAGTAGACGACTACAATCAAAACCATTATCAATTGCATTGGAATGAAAAACTAAATGCGCAATGGTCTACGAACCTCGGACTCAACTACACAAAAGGATCAGGGTTTTTCGAGCAGTATAAGGCGGAAGAAAATGCAGCAAACTTTAATGATTTAATTGTCGATGGCTCCGATGTGATTGTAAGACGTTGGTTAGAAAATGATTTTTATGTCTTTAATTTCAACACCAACTACAAAACAGACAAAATGAATTTCATTGCTGGAGTTTCCTATTCAAACTATAGCGGAGATCATTTTGGGGAAGTTATTTGGGGAGAAAATTTAGCACCAAACACCAATATTAGAGATCGATACTACTTTTCTGATGCCACCAAAACTGACTTTTCTGTATTTGCAAAAGCAACATTTCGAGTTTCAGATAAATTCTCTGGATACTTGGATTTACAAGAAAGAATTGTAAAGTATCAAACCCAAGGAATTACTTCAGACAATCTATCGATTGATGTGGATGCTTCATTTCAATTTTTCAATCCAAAATTTGGGTTTACCTATAAAATCAACGAACAAAACAGTCTATACACTTCTTTTGCCGTTGCAAACAGAGAACCAAACAGAAACGATTTTGAAAGTGGGATTGATACTCCAGAAACCCTACACGATTTCGAATTGGGTTGGCGTTCAAAAAGTAAAAACATCAAACTGAATACCAATATCTATTATATGGATTATAAAAACCAGTTGGTTTTAACAGGGGCGATTGATGATGTTGGAGCAGCAATTAGAACGACCTCTGGGAGCAGTTATCGATTGGGTTTTGAGGTGGATGCAGACATTCGGTTGAGCAATGCGTTTTCCATTCGTCCCAATGCTGCCTTTAGTACTAACAAAAATAGAAAATTCTTTTTAACCAGAGATGGGAATTCGACACCAGTGGCACTAGGAGATACAAATTTGTCTTTTTCTCCAGATGTGGTACTTGGAAATATTTTCACCTATGCTCCCGAAGAGAATTTACAAATATCTCTGTTGTCAAAATATGTTGGTAAACAATTTATGAGTAACTATAGCAGTGCCATTTCTACCAATGATGTTTTAGAAAGTTTTTTTACCTCAGACATCAATGTGGTGTATGCCTTACAACCAAAAACTATTTTTAAATCGGTCGTTTTTTCTGCATTGGTTAATAATATTTTCAATAAAGAGTACGTCGACAGAGGGTATTATTACACCTATAATGACACTTGGTCTTCCTCAGAAGCTACAACAACTTTGGACGGCGCAGGGTATTACCCGCAAGCCACCCGAAATTTTTTAGTGGGAGTAACGCTAACTTTTTAAACTTCAACAAATAGGATACTTTAGAACCCCAAGTGTATGCTTGGGGTTTTTTATTTTTTTTTTATAAAATCGATTTAGGATGCTAAAAAATCAACAACCGAATTGTAAAAATCTTTGGGATTTTCTGCATGCAACCAATGTCCAGCATTGGCAATAGCAACCACCTTCGCTTTTGAGAAGTAAGCGGCTATAATTGGCAACTCGCGTTCTGTAATATATCCCGATTTTTCACCCTTTAGAAATAAGGTTTTTCCTTCAAAAGATGTGCTCTCTGGCAAGGCATCTCCAATACAGGGATTATTTTCGGTCAATGATTTTAGATGAAAACGAAACGCTAATTTTCCTTTTTCAATCCAATACACATTTTTTAGTAAAAATTGTCGGACTCCAACTTCAGGAATCAGTTCCGCCAGTTTTGCATCTACCAAATTTCTTGTGGTTTGTATGGAAAAATCAATCGAGTTCAATCCTGCTAATATTGCGTTGTGATGGGGCTCGTATTTTCTTGGTGAAATATCTGCAATCATTAACTTATCAATCATTTCAGGATAGGTAACCGCAAACAACATGGCAGTCTTCCCCCCCATAGAATGTCCTAAAAGTTGTACTTCCTCTAATTGATGATATTGAATGTAACGATGTAAGTCTTCCACCAACAATTCATAATTAAAAGCAGGTGCATGAAAACTACGTCCGTGATTTCTTTGGTCAATTAAATGCACTTCGTGATTTTCTGAAAACTGATTTCCAAGTGTTTTCCAATTGTCGCTCATTCCAAAATATCCGTGTAAAATGAGCAACGGCTTTCCGGTTCCTTTAATGGTTGAATGTAAAATTTCCATATTATTGTAATCGATGTAAGTACATATTTACAACATTTTCCAACCCTAAATAAAGGCTCTCTGCAATCAATGCATGTCCAATAGAAACTTCTGCTAAATGTGGGATATTCTCTTTAAAAAATTGAATATTTTCTAAGCTCAAGTCATGCCCTGCATTAATTCCTAAACCCAACGAATGTGCTAAAACAGCGGCTTCTGTGTATGGTTTTATAGCTGCTTTGTTTCCCAGATCATATTGGGTCGCAAAATCTTCTGTATATAATTCTATGCGATCTGCACCCGTTTTCGCGGCCGCTTCAATCTGCTTTAAATCGGTACCAATAAATATCGAAGTTCGGATGCCGTTTTGTTGAAACTCCCCAATCACTTCTTTTAAAAATGATTGATGCTGTATGGTGTCCCAACCAGCGTTTGACGTAATTGCATCTACTCCATCGGGTACTAAAGTTACTTGCGTAGGCTTTGTTTCTAATACCAAATCGATAAACGATTGGATTGGATTTCCTTCAATATTATACTCCGTGTGTACCACAGAAACCAGGTCTCTCGCGTCTTGATATTTAATATGACGCTCGTCGGGTCTGGGGTGAATGGTAATCCCTTGGGCACCAAAATCTTGAATATCGGAAGCTACTTGTAAGAGGTTGGGCACGTCTCCACCTCTTGAATTGCGTAAAGTTGCAATTTTATTGATATTTACACTTAACTTTGTCATTGTCTAAAATTAGGTTGCAAAGATAACTCATTAAATGATTTTATCCTATATTCGTAGTACATGAACATTACCGATTACATCTTAAAAGAAATAAAATATTTAACACTCGAAAGCACTGTAGAAAGGGCCCAAAAGTTGTTTCATGAGTACCCGATCACTCATTTTAATGTGGTAGAAAACGGTGTTCTCTTAGGTTTATTTTCTGAAAGCGACATTCAGCCCTTAGAAAACAAAGCAGCTTTATTATCGGAATATAGCCATCTTTTAACCTATTTTTATGCAGAAGAAAAAACCAATGTTTTGGTATTGCTACAAATTTTCGCAGACAATGATGCTACGGTAATCCCCGTTTTAGATCACACAAAAAAATACCTTGGATATTATGATTTGTGCGATGTCCTAGATGTTTTTGCATCCAGTCCGTTTATGACTGAAGAAAGTGAAACCATGCTTGTAGAAACAGTAGAAAACAATTTCTCAATGAGTCGTATTTCACAAATAGTGGAAGCAAATGGCGGCAAATTGCTAGGTGCCTATATCTCCGAAAAAAAAACGGGCAATGTGCAGGTAACCTTAAAAATAGTCTCTCAAGAAATCAGTGAGATTATCCAAACTTTTAGAAGATATGAATATATCATCCTATCCTCTAATGAAAATGATTCGTATTTAGACGATTTAAAAGACAGATCTCAGTACCTTCAAAAATACCTCAATATTTAATGAAAAAAATAGCAATTTACGGGCAATCTTATTCTTTAAGTGCAGAAAAAGAAGTTCAAATTCTTTTAAGTGTCTTGGAAGAAAAAAAAGTTGTTGTCTTTTTTGAAAAAAAATTTTATACGCTTTTAAACAAAAACAATGTTTTAATTAAAAAGTACCCAACATTTGAACATTTCAATGATTTAAACACTTCTTTTGATTTGTTATTTACCATTGGTGGCGATGGTACTATTTTAAGAGCAATCACTTATATCAGAGATTTAAACATCCCCATTTTAGGAATCAATGCAGGTCGAATGGGTTTCTTGGCATCCATTAAAAAAGATGCTATTAGAGAAAGTGTCGCCTGTGTTATGAATGGCGATTTCACAATTCAAGAACGTACTTTATTAAGCATTCGAACCGAACCAGAAATAAAAAGCCTAGAAGAGTTAAATTTTGCTTTGAACGAAATTACAATTTCTCGAAAAAACACTACATCAATGATTGGTGTAAAAACCTATTTAAATAAAGAATACCTCTCCAATTATTGGGCGGATGGTTTAATTATAGCAACGCCAACCGGCTCAACGGGATATTCGTTAAGTTGTAATGGCCCCGTAATATTACCTGCTTCAAAAAGTTTGGTTATCACTCCCATTGCTCCACACAACTTAAATGCACGGCCCATGGTCATTCCAGATGATACCGCCATAGAATTAGAAGTTGATGCACGCGAGAAAAAGTTTTTAATTTCATTAGATTCTCGGATCGCTACCGTTCCAATAGGCACCAAAGTTTTTATCGCCAAAGCACCATTTACAATAAAAAGTATGTTGCCAAACAATCAATCTTTTTTACAGACGCTTCGGAGTAAATTACTCTGGGGAGAAGATATTCGAAATGAATCCCCTTTTTCAGTAAATCCCCACAATAAATAAGCAAATTCGTTGTTATTCAAAAAAGACTGGATATTAACTTTTTAAAGCAAATTGAAATCCATATATTTGCACGCTATTTTTGAACATGAAAAAATGTATATTATTCATAATTTGTATCAGTTTTTCATCCATTTCATTGGGTCAAATTAATGAAATTGGGTTCTTCGCAGGAGGGGCAAACTATGTAGGAGATATTGGGCGTACCAATTATATTTACCCCAACCAACTTGCAGGCGGATTGATTTATAAATGGAACTGGAACCCAAGAATAGCACTAAGAGGCACTTTTAGTTACCTCCCAATTGCAGGCGATGACAAAGATGCTAGCACCGATTTTAAAAAAGAAAGAGGTTTTAAATTTAACAACACCATAAATGAATTTGCAGTGGGTTTAGAATATAATTTTTATGAGTACGATCTTTCTTCACCAGGAAAGACGGCAACTCCTTATATTCTGATAGAACTTGCTTCATTTCAGTATAAATCTGTACAAAATATTGCAGCCGATGGTACTATTAACTATACAAACAAAACTTCCTATGCAATTCCATTTGGAGTAGGGTACAAATCAAAACTCGGAGGCGCCTTTGCCTTTGCAATAGAAGCCAAAGTAAGGTATACTTTTGAAGACGATTTAGATTATGCAACCGGGAGATTTCCTGCATTGGATATTGGTGGCAATGGAAACGATTGGTATGCATTTACAGGGATTTCACTAGTATATACATTTGGTCGACCAGCCTGTTACACACAAGGATTATAATTTATGGATAGAAAGCTACAAATTAATTTACAAAATGTTCCAAAACACGTTGCCATTATTATGGATGGAAATGGACGCTGGGCAAAAAGTAAAGGAATGAATAGAGTCTTTGGCCATAAAAACGCCCTTACGGCAGTTCGAGAATCGGTAAAAGCAGCTACGGAAATTGGTGTTGAAGCAATAACATTATATGCCTTTTCTACGGAGAACTGGAACCGACCAAAATTGGAAGTAGATGCATTGATGAGTCTCTTGATTCATTCTTTGAATAAAGAATTAAAAGATTTTCAAAAAAACGGCGTTTGTGTAAATGCGATTGGCAGAATTGAAAACCTACCTTCCAAAGCACAAAAAGTTTTGAACGGTGTTATTTCTGACACAAAAGACAATACGAAAATCATACTAACATTGGCATTAAGTTATGGATCTCGAGAAGAAATTGTTAATACTATCAAAAACATATCTAAAAAAGTTGTTAATAAAGAACTTTTAATAAAAGAAATTAACGAAAACACTATAAATAACCATTTATATACATTTAATTTGTCCGACGTTGATTTAATGATAAGAACTAGTGGAGAACAACGCATTAGTAATTTCTTATTGTGGCAAATGGCATATGCCGAATTATATTTCACAGATATACTTTGGCCAGACTTTAGAGAAGCGCATTTTTATGATGCAATAATAGAATATCAGAATAGAGAAAGAAGATTTGGAAAAACAAGCGAACAAATTACAGAATAGCATTTCTGTTGTATTAGTATTTACTGCACTTTTTTTTAATTTGATTGCAAATTCGCAAACAAAATTAGACAGTATTACTCAAATTAAGAATGACACTCTAATTAAAAACATTTCTTTCGTAGAAGGAAAAGAATATGTTTTAGGTGGCATTAGTGTTACTGGTTTAAAAAAATTTAGCGAAGAGACCGTTCGGGTTTTTACTGGGCTAAGAGCAGGATTGAAGATAAAACTTCCTGGAGATAAACTGACCAGTGCCATCAAAAAATTGTATGAGAGTAAGCAATTTAGCAATGTAGATGTGTATCTTGAAAAAGTAGATAGCACAGACGTTTATCTACAATTTGATGTGCAAGAATTACCACAATTAAATACGGTAAAGGTGAGCGGTGTAAGCAAATCGAAAGCCAAAACACTGATTGAAGATGCCGAACTAAAAATTGGGGCTATGGTAACCGACAATCTGATTGTTACCACCAAAAATTACTTCGAAAAAAAATATACTGACAAAGGATATTTAAAAACAAAAGTGAACTTAGTCATTAAAAATGACACCACAGATATCAATGCGGTAAACATGTCAATTCTGATTGACAAAGGGAATAAAATCAAAATTAAAGAAATCAATTTTATTGGCAATACATCACTTTCTAGTTACAAACTGAGAAAAGCGATGAAAAACACCAAAAGAAAATTCTTTGGACGTTTTTGGAAAGGGTCAAAATATATTGAAGATGACTATCGAGAAGATTTAGAAAGTATTTTAAAGATGTACAGCGCTTTAGGATATAGAGACGCGCGTATTTTGAGTGACAAACTTACTTGGAACGATAACAACACCATCAACTTAGAAATTGAATTGGAAGAAGGGAGACAATACCGTTTTTCAGAAATCTTATTTGTTGGAAATAAAGAATATACAGACGAATACTTAAAACAATTTTTACGCATTGAAAACGGAGACGTTTACAATGGTGTTGTTTTAAAAGAACGTGTGAGTGGAGACGGAAGTCCAACATCACAAGATTTATCGACCTTGTATCAAGACAATGGATTTTTGTTTTCTTCAGTAAATGCTGTAGAAACAAAAGTAGAAAACGATTCTATTACCGTAGAAATTAGAATTCGGGAAGACGAAAAAGCAACCATCAAAAAAGTATCTGTTTCAGGAAATGATAAAACAAACGATCATGTACTTTATAGAGAATTGCGTGTAAAACCGGGAGACTTATTTAGCAGAAGTGCCATTATTAGATCCATTCGTGAAATTGGACAACTTGGATTTTTTGATCAAAATGTAACACCAGATGTAATTCCAGATTATCAAAACAAAACGGCAGACATTAATTTCAATGTGGTCGAAAAAGGAGGAAGTCAAATAGAACTACAAGGAGGTTATGGTGGTGGATCCTTTATTGGAACCCTCGGATTGTCATTCAACAATTTCTCTTTCCGAAACATGTTCAATAAAGCAGCATACAAACCTTTACCAATGGGAGACGGTCAAACACTATCGATTCGTTTACAATCCAGTAGAACCTACAATACGTATAGTTTTTCATTCTCAGAGCCTTGGTTAGGGGGTAAAAAACCACAATCTTTATCATTCTCAATTTATTCATCAAGTCAATATCAACTGAACCCTCAAACTTTTGAGGTAGACAAAGATCAAAGCCTAGGCATCATTGGAGCATCCTTAGGTTTAGGACAACGTTTAAAGTGGCCAGATGATTTCTTTCAATTATCACAAAGCATTAGCTACCAAAGTTTCAATTTAAACAACTATGGATTTAGAGTTGGAAGTGATGTTTTGAGTAATGGAACCCTAAACAACTTGGCGTATAATGTGAGTTTAACGAGAAACTCATCGGGACCTAGTTTGATTTTTCCTACTTATGGATCTGAATTTACAGTCGCAGTAAAGGCAACATTACCTTATTCATTATTAAATGACAAGGATTATTCTGTTTCAGAAGACTTGACCGCAGAAGAAAAAAACGATAAAATAGCAGAAAACTACAAATGGTTAGAATACTATAAAATAAGCATGAAAGGTAAGTGGTATAGCGCTTTTACCGATAAGTTGGTGCTTATGAAGAACATTGAAATTGGCTATTTGGGCTACTACAATGAGGAAGTTGGACATACACCCTTTGAAAGATATTTTGTAGGAGGAGATGGCGTTGCTGCCTTTCAATTAGACGGAAGAGAAACCATCGGATTAAGAGGGTATGAAAATAGCCGTTTAACACCATTAGAAAATGGTGGTGGAACTATGTATAGCAAATACCAGTTAGAACTTAGGTATTCAATTACAGATACCCCTTCAGCATCTATCTATGCAGTTGGATTTTTAGAAGCAGGAAACTCTTATGACAATTTCAACGAATTTAAACCGTTTGAAGTAAAGAGATCTGCAGGATTAGGAATTCGAGTATTTATGCCCGCATTTGGTCTCTTAGGAATTGATTTTGCACATGGGTTTGACCCATTACCTGGTCAAACAGTAAAATCTGGTTGGCAAACGCATTTTATAATCGGAAGACAGTTCTAAGAAAATAGTACATGTGTAAGATGTCCTTTTTTGGCACAGTTTTTTATAAACACATAATATAAATGAGAAAAATAGTTTTTTTTATCGTTCTTTCACTTATCGCATTCGGGAATTATGCCCAAAAAAGTCAACGGATTGCCTATATTGATATGGAGTATATTCTGGAAAATCTCCCAGAATACTTAGAAGCTCAAAACACTTTGAACGCCAAAATTGCAAAGTGGAAAAAGAACTTGGACACCCAAGCAAGACATATTGAAGTTTTAAAAACAGATTTGGCAAACGAAAAAGCAATTCTAACCAACGATTTAATCGAAGAAAAAGAAGAAGACATTACCTTAAAACAGGACGAACTACGTAGATTAGAATCTTTGTACTTTGGCCCAAATGGAGACATGTTCCTCGTTAGAAAGCAATTAGTAAAACCAATACAAGATCAAGTTTACTATGCAATTCAAAAAATTGTAAAAGCAAAAAAATATGACTTCGTTTTTGATAAATCTAGCGAATTGATTTTGCTATATTCAAATAAAAAATACGATATTAGCGAAATTATTTTATCATCGATAGATAAGACTCGAAAGGTTGCAGATCGAAAAGCGAAACAACAAGAAAAGAAAACTGCTCCAAAAGAAGTAAGTGCTAGACAAAAAGCACTGTTGGCAGCGAAGAAGAAAAAAAGAGACGAATTAAAAGCTAAAAAAGAGAAGAAAAAGGTGCTTATTGCAGATAAAAGAGCTAAATTATCGGCGAAAAAAGAAGCAAAAAGAAAGTTATTAAAAGAGAAGCAGGAAGCTGCAAAAAAGAAAAAAGAAGAACAAAACAATAATAATTAATTAAATTAAACCAAGGATGAAAAATTTTAAAACGTTACTATTAATTGCTGTATTTACATTAGGATTTGGTGGTATCACAAATGCACAAAAAGTAGCTCATGTTGATTTTGAAAGAGTTGTTGCTAATATGTCTGAAACAAGAGCATTGTTTGCTGATTTAGACAAGAAAGCAAAAACAATGAAGGATGATATTGAAGGAATGAAGAAAAAGTTTGAGAACAAAGCAAAGAAGTACGATGCTGAGGCAACAACTCAAACAGATGAAACCAACCAAAAAAGAAAAGCAGAATTGCAAGGAGAATACCAAAGACTTCAGAATGCGCAACAAATGGCACCACAAGAATTGCAACAAATACAAAGCAAAGGTTTAGAGCCAATCAATAAAAAAGCAATTGACGCAATTAACGCAGTAGCAGCTACAAAAGGTATTTTATACGTTTTTACTTCAAACATGTTAATCGTTAAAAAAGGAGAAGATTTATACGAAGCTGTAAAAGCAAAGTTAAATTTATTAGCAGATCCTAAACCAAGAAATTAAGGACCTCTTTTATTAAAATAAAAAAAAACCTACTCTTTTTGAGTAGGTTTTTTTTATTTTTACCACAATGACACAAAAAGACTTTTCAATTGGCATCTTTGATTCTGGGGTTGGCGGTACTTCCATCTGGAAGGAAATTAACCAATTATTGCCCAAAGAGAATACACTATATCTCTCTGACAGTAAACATGCACCTTACGGCATCAAAAGCAAAGATGAAATCATATCACTTGCCATTAAAAATACAGAGTACCTCCTCAACAGAAACTGTAAAATTATTGTGGTTGCCTGCAATACAGCAACTACAAATGCCATAGCGTATTTACGAGCTCACTATTCTGTACCTTTTATAGGAATAGAGCCCGCAATAAAACCAGCAGCACTCCAAACTAAAACAAACAAGATTGGTATTTTGGCAACCAAAGGAACATTAAACAGTGCATTATTTGAAAAGACATCTCAAGAACTAGGTCGAGAAATTCAAATAAAAGAACAAATTGGATCTGGACTCGTTGCGCTCATCGAAAATGGAAAACTGGATTCTGAAGAAATGACACGCTTATTGCAAAGCTACCTTCTGCCGATGGTTTCCGATAATATAGATTGCTTGGTATTGGGCTGCACGCATTACCCGTATTTAATTCCGCAGATTCAAAAAATTCTTGGTAAAAAAATACACATTATTGATTCTGGACAAGCCGTTGCAAAACAAACTAAGAAAGTATTGTCTGAAGCCGATCTTTTAAAAACAACACAGACCAAAAACAAGAGCTCGCATCAATTCTTTATTAATAGTAACAAAAGAACTTTGACCGCATTGCTAGCAGATTATGAGAAAGAAAAATCTTTGATAATTGTAGAAACTGACTTCTAAAAGCCGTTAAAAGCAGCATTAATGTTTGGACAAGCAGCACCTCTTGGCTCTCTTGTAAATAAATTTAACCCCACACTTATTTGATTGAAACCACCATTACTTAGCACAATGTCATTCAATTGACGCGTATAGGTATAAGAAAACATAAAGTTCTTAAAGTTCAACCCCACAATTGGTGTTATGTATTGAGCGTTCTCGATAGCACCAGTATCAAAATTTTTTCTAAAAGACAAAGCAGCCCACAATTGGGTATTGCCAAAAGTCTTGTAGGCTTTTAAATTAAGATCGGCAAACCGTTCGCCAGTACCTTCTCTAAACTGCATCATCACAGAAGGCTCTAGTTGCACTGCATTTTCTTGACCAAAATAATAGCCAGCAGTAAAGATATAGTTCCTTAAATCTAGTGGTTCGTTAATATTTAAGTGATTTTTTGCGGTAAGCAATAAGTTCTTCACGGTAAAATAAGAAGAGAACCCTCCCAAATGATACGACATTCCAAAATCTGCATTGTAATAACTCGTACTTTCAATTACTTGTGAAACCGCAGGATCTCCAAAAAAAGACCTTTGATCGGACTGATTTTGAACAAATGTAAAAGACAAACCAAAAGAAAGTTGTTCAAAAAGGCGACCATCACTAAGTGGCAAATGGTAGGCATAGGTTCCTTGCAAACCTTGTTGCGAATGGTATCCGTTTTGATCATTGAACAACACAAAACCGTATCCAGCATTTGTTTCTTCTCCTAATTTGGTATGAAAACTTACCGTCTGTAAAGCTGGAGCATTTGGTATACCTTGCCATTGCTGTCTTGCAGTAAACCTTAATTTAGACGAATTTCCAATTCCTGCAGCAGCTGGGTGAAGTAAATACACGTTATCAGAGAGATAATCCCAATAAATTGGAAGTGTTTCTTGAGAAAAAGTATTCATCGCAATAAAAAGGGAGAACAAAAAGCTAAGCTTTGTATAAAATTGCTTCATTTAGTACAGATTATTTAATAAGTTTCCAAATATATTGTTTTTCTAGCAAAAAAATATAGTTTTTACGCAATGTTTCTTCTGAATAATAAAACGGTCAGAAAGCACTCTTTATTGTATCTTATAAAGCAATAAACCTATGTACAAGAAATTAGATAGCTCAAATCATTGATTTTAAAAATCATATAATGAAAAAAAACGTTTTTAGCAATTGTATCATTTGCTTGTGCAATGGATGTAATTGAAAAAAAGCAAAAAAGGAAACCTATTATAATCTACATTTTAATTTGTTTAAATTTTAGCAAAGAAACCTAAAAAAAAGGAATGTTTTTTACACAAAGTAATAAGTGGGAGAATAAACAGACAAGTGGTCGACTGAAGGAATAAGTGGGTTTTTTATTGTTTCGAAAACCCTAAATTCGGGTTAAAAAATGCACTTTTTTCGATTTAAAAAAAAATTTCATTAAATCCTGTAAAAAAACACTTTTTTAGAAGCCAAATTCACATTCGTTTTTTTTTAGGAATTGTAACAATTGTTACTTCCAAAATGAAGAGCATTTGTTATTTTTACATCAAATTTAAAACAGCTATGATAGGACGAAATTCTAAATTCCTGCGAATTGTTCGCATGAAATGCCCCAGGTGTCAAAAAGGAGCATTCTTTGAAGGGCATCCGTATCAATTAACGAAAATAGGCCTCGTAAAAGAGTCGTGTTCGCATTGTGGATTGAAATACGACCTCGAACCTGGGTTTTTTCAAGGATCTTACTATGTTTCTTATGGTTTGGCAGTGGGGCTTTTTGTAGCATTGTGGATTTTAAAAACCCTCTTCTTACCCAATTTAACGTACCTTACTACCCTAGTTTCTATGGTGATTGTGCTACTGGTACTCGCCCCATTACTATTTGCTTTTTCTAAAGTGATATGGATAAATATATTTGTAAATTATGATTCAGGAGCTCAAAAATAACTTTGGCCATCTTTTTGAAGCCGAACTTTTACAGGAAATAAACCAAGTAGGCACCTATAAAGATGTTGCCGAAGGCGCTAAAATGATGGAAATTGGCGACTATGTGCGTTCGATGCCCCTGCTCATTTCTGGTGCCATTAAAATTTTAAGAGAAGACAATAATGGCGATGAATTATTGCTCTACTTCTTAGAAAAAGGAGACACCTGTGCCATGACATTAACCTGTTGTCTTGGAGAAACAAAAAGCGAAATCAGAGCCATTGCAGAAACAGATGCAACCTTAATAATGGTGCCAGTGCAAAAAATGGAAATCTGGGCTGGTAAGTATAAAAGTTGGCGAAAATTTGTTTTTGAAAGCTACCACAATCGACTCAATGAAATGTTTGCTACCATTGATAGTATTGCCTTTTTAAAAATGGATGAACGCCTTGTAAAGTATTTGAAAGAAAAATCAAGAATTTCTGAAGACCGCATTGTTCATAGCACGCATCAAGAAATTGCGTATGAATTGCATACCTCTCGGGTAGTCATTTCTAGGCTCTTAAAAAAATTGGAGAATTTAAATAAAATAACCTTGCATAGAAATTACATTCTTATTAAAAACATCTAGAACAATGTAACTAATGTTACTGCAAACTCCGTTTTATCGAATTATTTTTGCAAAAAAAATACGGAATGTTCAAAAAAATACTCCCAATACTCCAATGGCTTCCCTCCTATAAAAAAGAATATTTTTCGGGCGATTTAACGGCTGGATTGACTGTCGGAATCATGCTCATTCCGCAAGGAATGGCCTATGCAATGATTGCAGGCTTGCCGCCCGTTTTTGGCTTGTATGCCGCTTTAATACCGCAAATAATATATGCTTTTATGGGCACCTCTCGCCAATTGGCCGTTGGTCCCGTTGCCATGGACTCGCTGCTAGTAGCCACAGGACTGGGCGCATTGTCTTTGTCTGGTATTGACACCTACATTGCCATGGCCGTGTTTTTGGCCCTGTTTATGGGCGCCATTCAATTGCTACTCGGTGTTTTAAGAATGGGGTTTTTAGTACGGTTTTTATCAAAACCTGTCATCAGTGGTTTTACTTCTGGAGCTGCAATTATTATTGGACTTAGCCAACTGAAACACCTCTTGGGTATCGAAATTACGAGAAGCAATCAAGTACACCTCTTGCTTACAAACGCTTTTAAAAACATGCATTTAACAAATATGTATGCACTAAGTATTGGGGTAGTTTCTATTGTTTTGATACAAATCATTAAAAAATTAAATAAAAAATATCACAAACGTTTTCCTGCAGCGCTCGCCCTGGTATTTCTTGGGGTTGGGGTGGTTTCCTTTTTTGAATTGTATGCTTTTAGCGTTCAGATTGTTGGAAAAGTACCGAGTGGACTTCCTTCTTTTCAAATACCAAAAATCCCGATAGATCGGATCTCAGAACTCGCACCAATTGCAGTTACATTGGCTTTAATCGCTTTTATGGAAGCCATATCGGTGGCAAAAGCAGTGGCAGAAAAACATCCCGAATATGAATTGGATCCCAATCAAGAACTGATGGCTTTGGGCACCGCAAACATCATGGGCGCTTTCTTTCAATCGTATCCAACAACAGGAGGCTTTTCGAGAACGGCAATCAATGAACAAGCGGGCGCAAAAACAGGCATCGCTCCACTTATTAGCGCAGGAGTCGTTGGATTGACGTTGTTGTTTTTAACGCCGCTGTTTTACTATTTGCCAAATGCAGTCTTGGCAGCCATCATTATGGTTGCTGTCTTTGGATTGATCGATTTTTCGTACCCCATCTACTTATATAAAACCAGAAAAGATGAGTTTGTACTCCTACTCCTTACGTTTATAACCACACTGACCGTGGGAATTACTGCAGGAATTCTTACTGGTGTGCTCGTCTCTTTACTAATCTTGTTGTATCGAATTTCTGTTCCGCACATTGCCGTAATTGCGCGCATTAAAAACTCCAATTCTTTTAAAGAGGTGGATCGTTTCGAAACGTTTATTGAAGACCGAGACGCTATTTTAGCCCTTCGAATGGATGCTCCACTCTTCTTTGGAAACATCTCCGTTTTTAAAACAATACTCTCTCAAAATATACAACGAAAAGGCACGGCTTTACAGTTGGTAATTCTCAGTATGGAAGCCATTAACTATATAGACAGTAGCGGCCTTCATCTGTTGAAACAAATTATTGAAGACCTACAGAAAAAGGAAATTAAACTGCTGTTTTCTGGCACATCTGCTCCCATAAACGATCTTCTACATACCAGTGGTATTGTGGCGCTTCTTGGGAAAGAAAATATATTTTCACAGATGCATGAAGCGGAAGACTATGCAACGAAAAAAGACACCCACAACGTGCTTTCAAATAAAAATAGCACATGCACAAGTAGAGTCCCTGTGTAACAGATGTTACTGTTGGAGGCTAGAAAAAGAAGTATTTTTGTAAAATAATAAAAAACAACAATGAAAATAGAACAAATATATACGGGATGTTTATCACAAGGTGCATACTATATTGAAAGCGAAGGAGAAGTAGCCATTATAGATCCTTTAAGATCTGTGACCCCTTATTTGGAAAAAGCAACCGCAAACAAGGCAACCATAAAATATATTTTTGAAACCCATTTTCATGCTGACTTTGTAAGTGGTCATGTTACCTTATCTAGAAAAACAGGAGCACCCATCATTTATGGTCCCAATGCAGAAACCTCTTTTGAGGCTATTATTGCAACCGATGAGCAGGTATTTAAACTTGGAAATAGTACCATTACCGTGCTTCATACGCCCGGACACACATTGGAAAGTGTGGTATATCTCTTAAAAGATGCCAACGGAAAAGACCATGCTATTTTTAGTGGAGACACGTTGTTTTTGGGAGATGTTGGACGTCCAGATTTAGCACAAAAAACAGGCAGCATCACAGAAGCAGATTTGGCAGGCTTTCTCTTTGATAGTTTGCGAAATAAAATAATGCCGCTCGCAGATGATGTCATTGTGTATCCAGCCCATGGCGCGGGTTCTTCCTGTGGTAAAAATTTAAGTAAAGAAACCGTAGATACCTTGGGCAATCAAAAAGCAACCAACTATGCATTGCGAGCTGATATGACCAAAGAAGAATTCATTAAAGAAGTAACGGACGGATTAACGCCCCCCCCAAAATACTTTCCTCTAAATGTTAAAATGAATAAAGAAGGTTATGAAGACTTTTCGGATGTGCTAGCGCGTAGCGCTCAAGCATTGTCTCCAGAGGCTTTTGAAATTGCAGCCAATAACACCGAAGCCGTAGTTTTGGATGTCCGTCATCAAGATGATTTTGCAAAAGGACATATTCCACGATCCATTTTTATTGGATTGGAAGGTAGTTTTGCCCCTTGGGTAGGTGCTTTAATTGCAGATGTGAAACAACCCCTCTTACTAATTACTTCTGAAGGAATGGAAGTGGAAACAATTACACGTTTGTCTCGTGTAGGATTCGATCAAGTTTTAGGCTATTTAAAAGGAGGTTTTACGGCTTGGAAAAAAGCGTCTAAAGAATATGATACTGTAAGCTCCGTTGCTGCAAACACTTTTAAAGATCTGAAAGCTCAGCATGAAGTTCCTGTATTTGATGTGCGTAAGGAAGGTGAATTTTTATCTGAACATGTTTTAGCAGCTCACAATACGCCTTTAAATTCTTTAAATCAGCACTTAACGGAATTCCCAGAAAAAGAAACTTTTTACGTGCATTGCGCGGGAGGATATCGTTCTATGATTGCTGCGTCTATGTTGAAAAATAGAGGCATTCATAATTTTATTGATATCGCAGGAGGTTTTGATGCCATCAAAGAAACTACCATTCCTATTTCTGACTTTGTATGTCCTTCTACTTTATAAAAAAAACACGATGAAAAATCTATCTCAAGAAGCCTGGATCTCTGCAATTGCAGCAACAGAAAATGCCGTTATTATTGATGTAAGAACGCCGGAAGAATGTGCTGGTGGAATTGTAGAAAATGCACTAATGCTCGACTTTTTTAAGTCGGAATTTTTTAGGCAAGAAATCGAGCAATTGGATAAAAGCAAGATGTACTTTGTCTATTGTAGAAGTGGCAATAGAAGTAGCCATGCATGTACAATAATGGAAGACATGGGGTTTCCTGAAACGGTTAACCTACTCGGCGGCATGAATGCATGGAGTGCTCCAAAAGTGATGCCCAACTCATAAAACAACAAATGACTCAAAGCACGAAAGTCCACTGGAACACTATTTATCAAAATAAAAAAGCAACGGAAGTAAGTTGGTTTCAAGAGGAACCGACAATTTCCCTTGCTATGATTGCAGCACTGGATTTGGAAAAATCGGCAGCAATTATTGACATCGGCGGCGGCGATAGCTTGCTTGTTGATTGTTTGTTAGCCAAGGGATATACCAATATTACCGTATTGGATATTTCAGAAAAAGCCATTGCCAAAGCTCAGAAAAGATTGGGCAACAAAGCGCATAAAGTGCAATGGATTGTTTCGGACATTTTAGACTTTACTCCTAAAAAAAAGTTTGAAGTTTGGCATGATCGCGCTGCCTTTCATTTTATTACTTCTGAAAACGATATTGAAAAATACCTAGCATGTAGCAACAATGCAATTGCTGAGAATGGAATCGTTGTTCTTGGTACTTTTTCTAAGACAGGACCAAAGAAGTGCAGCGGAATTCCAATTGTTCAGTATTCTGAAACGGAATTAACTTCTTTATTTGCGCCTTGGTTTATAAAACAGTCAGCGCATCATCACGTGCATCAAACTCCTTTTGAAACTTCTCAAAATTTTATTTTTTGCAGTTTTAAAAAACAACTTTAATCATTAAAAAGAAGCTACCGTAACATGGGTTACATACAAATATATCTAACTATTTTATCTTTAAACACTAAACAATCTTTATGAAATTAATCTACGAACCATGGCCTTGGTATATTGCCGGCCCCATGATTGCCTTTATTCTATTCCTACTTATTATGGTTGGCAAAAGTTTTGGAATGTCTTCCAATTTACGAACGCTATGTACACTTTGTGGTGCTGGTAAAACAACTGATTTTTTTAAGTTTGACTGGAAATCTCAAAAATGGAATTTAGTGGTGGTATTGGGTGCTATTATTGGCGGCTATATTGGAGCACATTTCTTAAGCAATGACACGGCGCTTGCACTAAACCCTGAGACGATTGCAGATTTAAAGGCTTTTGGGTTTGAAAGTGCTGGAACGGCCTATCTTCCTACCGAAATGTTTGCGACAAGTGCGTTACTAAGTTTTAAAAATATCGTGCTTTTATCACTTGGAGGACTTTTTGTAGGCTTTGGAGCAAGATATGCTGGAGGGTGTACTTCTGGACACGCTATTTCTGGATTGAGCAATTTACAGCTTCCTTCTCTAATTGCTGTTATTGGCTTTTTTATTGGTGGCCTAACCATGATTCATTTAATTTTCCCTTTAATCTTTTAAACTATGAAAACTCTTATATATCTATTGATTGGTGTCCTATTTGGAATCACCATGTTTAAATCGGAGGCCGCTTCTTGGTTTCGTATTTATGAAATGTTCAAATTTGAAGCGTTCCATATGTATGGCATTATTGGCTCAGCATTGGTTCTCGGAATCCTTGTTATTCAAACGATCAAACGCTTTGACATAAAATCTTTTTATGGCGAGAAAATCGTCTTTACTCCAAAGGCTAAAAGCTTTCCTCGCTACCTCATCGGAGGAATCATTTTTGGATTAGGTTGGGCATTAGCAGGAGCTTGCCCAGGGCCAATGTTTACACTGGTTGGAGCGGGCTATGTGCCTATTCTTGTTGTAATTGCAGGTTCTATTAGTGGTACATTTCTCTATGGACGTCTGAAAGATAAAATACCTCACTAGAAACTACTTTCTCACATTAAAAAAAGCCCTTCCATTTGGAAGGGCTTTTGTATTTTATAGTTCACCAAAAATTAATTCATTTTTGGCAAACCTTTTTTTCCTTTTCTTGGTGAAAAGTTAGAATGTAAAATTTTCCATCCGTCTGCTGTTGCTACCCAAGTTGCAGAACCTCTTGTTGCATAGATTGTTTTTTTCTTAGTTTCTTTTATTGTAAATGAACTGTCTGCATTAAATGTTACTACTGCAGTTTTCATATCTGGCGAAAAATATACATTCATATCAGATAGATCGAAAGCACCCCAAATTAACGGTGCATCTTCTAAAAATTGCATTTTAGTAAGCATGTAAAATGGTTTTAAATTGGAATCTCCAGAGGTTACTGTAATTTCTGGGTGCTCAAATTTCTGATAGGCTACGTAATCTCCTTTTAAGATTGTAGCTTGCATTGCTTTTTGATGTTCAATAACCGTAGCACGTACCTCCTCTTTTGTACTTTTTGCTTTGTATAATTGTGCATTATTTGCATACGGAGAAGCAAAAACACCATAATCAACCGCAATTAACTGTGCTTCTAATGCTTTTTCATAGGCTCCTATTGAAGCATAATGTTCTCCCATAGAATCGAAAGCATTAGGTCCATCGTGCAATTTTTTTGACATTTAAATATAACGGGTTGCTTCTGCAAAGTTTTCATCACCAAAAGCTCCTGACATGTATCCATAGGAAATCATGTTATAAGTGGAACCAGAAAATTTTGGAAATTTTTCAGCAAAGACCTTATAGCTCGTAAAGTCTTGAATTGAAGTTTCTAAAAAATGTAATAACGGACTGTTTGGAAATTTACCTTACAAACTTTTCTGCAATTTTGTCATCTCATCATCATTAGATAATCTTAAAAGAGCGTACATCCTTTTTCTTCTGAGGTTAATTTTGAAACATCGATTTCATCTAATTTTTTAAATCGACTTCCCCATGCTGGATTTTTACTGCTAATCGCTGCTAAGGTTAATTTTGCACAACCACAATCTTCGTCTAAAAGTAGGGCAGCATTTGCAGCGCCTAACGCGGGTTGGTACTCTAAATTTGTAAGGTACTCGATGGCTTGATTGGCAACAACTTTTGCTTCTTTAGTACAAGATATATCTTGAATCCATTGCGCATTTGCAATTGAAACAACAAAAAGCATTGAAATAATCATTAATTTTTTCATAAAAACAGGTTTTAAAATTTAAATATTATTATCAAATACAATTTATTAATTGTACTTAACAACTAAAATGAGTAGTTTTTTTATGATTTTTATTCCATATAATAATTTGGTATAAGAGTTATAGGCAAGCAAACAGTAATAAATAAAGGGTTTAAGGGTTTTTATTATTAAAAAAAACAGTAATTTTGCCAAATGACCACTGATAAAACGCCTTATTGTCCAATTGCCCTTTCTATAAGTTAAGTAGGAGACAAGTGGACTTTAATCATCTTGAGAGATATGTTGCTTTGAAACAAGACACGGTTTAAAGAGTTCAAAGCTTCGAGAGAACAAATTGCTACGAATATTTTAAGCAATCGGTTAAAAATGCTTTTAGAATAATTTTTTTTGAGCTCCTAGATTCTTTAGAAATCAAAAAAAACAGGTTTTCTTTTACAGAACTTTAGCGATCTCTTTTGTTTTTATTTTCCTTGTAAGGAAGTATTTTGTATACGAGCATTAAACCTCCTCGATACAACAACACTTCACCACTAAGATTAAAAGCTCTGTAACCAAAACCATCGTTTTCAAAGTCAACGCGCTTTTCACCTTCGTACCCTTTATAAAAAGAGATTGCATAACCTCCTCCAATAAACAGTTCCATGGCCCAACGTTTATTGAAGCGTTTTTTATAACCAAAAGTCATTCCATGAAAAAAAGAGCGCCCCGATTTATACACACCATTCGGATCTTCTGCGTTATTATAGTGTGGATAAATGACCAAATCATTCGGTTTTTGGAAAGTAAACATTCCATAACCCAAATGAACACCTGCAAACCAACCACTTAAATCTGATTTTCTATAATATCTAAATTCTAAAAAAGTTTCATTTACCTGAAGTGGTTGTCCATCTATAGAATTCCAAAAAGAACCTAGCACGTCTAACTGAAGACTTTTTTTTTTCCCACTTGAAACTCAATACCAACATTAGGGATCAATACTGCTGCCAAAGGCAGATTGGCTTTTATTTCTACTTGTGCAGAAGCTTCGCTAACGTCTGAAAAGAGCGATGCAATGTAAAGAATAACACAACAAGAATGAAGCGTATGTAAATTTGTGATCTTCAATTGAAAAATTTTCACAACTTTTTTTTACAAAAGAACAAAATAAATACTAAAAGAATATTAATTTATCTGTTTAATTCCAATCTCTTTTTAGCATATAAAAAACCGCTCCTAAAAGACGGTTTTATGAATATAACTTCAACAATTGAAAGCTACTATTTTATTTTTATTCATAAGAACAGGTTTTAAAATTTAAATATTATTATCAAATACAATTTATTAATTGTATTTAACAACTAAAATGAGTAGTTTTTTTATGATTTTTATTCCATATAATAATTTGGTATAAGAGTTATGGGCAAGCAAACAGTAATAAATAAAGGGTTTAAGGGTTTTTATTATTAAAAAAAAACAGTAATTTTGCCAAATGACCACTGATAAAACGCCTTATTGTCCAATTGCCCTTTCTATAAGTTATGTAGGAGACAAGTGGACTTTAATCATCTTGAGAGATATGTTGCTTTTAAACAAAACACGGTTTAAAGAGTTTAAAGCTTCGAGGGGAAAAATTGCTACGAATATTTTAAGCAATCGGTTAAAAATGCTTTTAGAGGAAGGTTTTATTGAATTCTTAGATCCTTTAGGCACAAAAAAAAGCAGACAATATATTGCAACTACTAAAGGAATTGCAACCTTACCAATTATTATTGAACTCTATTTATTTTCTGTGCACGATATGCATGTCTCTCTTTTTTCTGAGGAAGAATTGGTGGTTCAAAAAATAGTTTTAGAAAACCCAACACTTTTCAAAGAAAATGTTGTGAAAGGCTATTTGGAATTTGTAAATGAATTAAGAGCTTCCTTAATTTCTTAAAAATTTATTTTTTTTTAAAAATATACAAGGACCTTTCTGAATTACCTATTAAATAGACAATTTTTTCTAGATCCCTAATCCGAAGCCCTTCTAGTTCCCATACACGAGAAACTCCGTTCGCCATCACAAGTTCGTGATCTAAAAATACTTTGGTCATTTCAGAAGAGGGTCTTGAACCACTCCCAAATTTGTATAGATTTGGATTGGTCTGCTCAGGAGTATTTATTTTTGATGAACTCCCGGACGCTTGTTTGTAAGTATAATCAAACTTTTCAATTTTTGAGTTACTAGGAGTCACTAATGCTGCTTTTTGAACTCCAGTTAAAAAATTTCGGGTTCGTAAAAAATCTACTAGTGTTTGATTTTGCCTTTTAAGGTTCTTGGTCGCAATGGTTCTCCAGGAGTTTTCATCGGAAACCTTCTTATCTTGAGCAGTTGATACTATTGAACAAAACAGAACGAGTGTAATTGCAATTATATATTTTTTCATAAGAATTAATTTTCATTGTCCTAAACCAAAGATACATTATTAGTTGCTAAATAAAATCTATTTTTTAATTTTATATAAGATAACTACTTGACTGTCCTCTTTTTTGTAACCGTAATATCAATCCTAGAACGATTTACATATTGAAGACACCTCCATTAATATCTAAAGTAGCCCCAGTAATAAATCCGTCGTATTCTGATGCTAAATATAAAACGGCGCGCGCAACATCTGCTGCGTTTCCTGCGCGTTGAATTGGAATTCCGGCAACGGTTGCTGCTGCAGACTCTTTGGTGGTATGTGTATTGTGAAATGAGGTTCCTAAAATAAGCCCTGGAGCAACGGCATTTACACGAACACCTTTGGGTCCTAATTCTGTAGACAAGGCTCTCGTAAAGGTTAAAATAGCGCCTTTACTGGTTGCATAGGCTAGTGAACCAGGGTGTCCTCCTTTTCGTCCTGCAAGTGAAGATAAATTAACAATACTGCTGTTTTCATTTTTTGTGAGGTAGGGCGATGCTGCTCTTGTTACAAATAGCATCGAGGTAAGATTGATGTCCATTACTTGCTGCCAAAATTCGGTAGTAATTTCGTTCAGCATTTTTCGCGCAACCAACGAACCGGTGTTATTAATCAAAATATCCAACCCTCCAAATGCAGCTGTGGTTTTTTCGACTACGGCATTTGCATCTGCTTCTTTTGTTAAATCTCCTTGTATAATGACTGCTTTCTGTCCTTTTTGAAGGGCATATTCCATCAATTCATTGGCAGTGGCTGCACTGGAATAATAATGAATGGCAACATTGGCACCAGCGTCAATAAAATGACGAGTGATAGATGCACCAATTCCTTGTGCTCCGGCAGTGATCAACACATTTTTATTTGTTAATTTATTTGTGTTTTTCATATTTTTTGACTGTTTTGTAATTGAATTTAAAATAGGTTGAGCGCTGTTAAGCACCCTTTTTTTTAATGCGAAAATTTAATCATTTTTAGAGAAATAACCTTCGTTGGAAATGGCTGCATCGCTTACAGAAAGTCGTGCTTCTTGAAACCAAACCTCTGCATAATTGCCATCTTTGTATTGTTTTTTGATGTCTCCTCCATGTGTTTCTGCTCCTGAACACCAATTTCTATTAACTTCCGGAGATTTCCCGTTGGTTTGATTGTAGGCGCCAAACTTAAAAAACAGGCCTTCTCCTGCATAGGCATTTGCACGTTCTACTCCGTCTTGCCCAATGGGTACAAATAAATCTCGGGTTTGTTGCGGCATGTCTGCTGCCGTAGTATATTCTGAAGCAATCAGGTTTTTGGTAAATATTTGTGTTGGATGCCCTTCACTTTTAAAGGTTAAGTACATTATGCCTTGTTTTACGAGAATCTCATAGCTTAGCGTTTCCCCTAAAGCAATACCATCTTCAGGTTCTGTTGGATAGGTATCGGCAGTTTCTCCCACCACTGAAAAATCATCTCCCCAAACGGCGGTGGAATAATCCCATCTTCCAGAATTGTCATCGCCACCAGTATTGATTTCATAATGCCAAAAAATGGAGCCTTTGGTGTGTCCAGGGAATTTCTTATAGAATATTTTAAGCGGTTCATTTTCATGTCCATCGGCACTGTGAATTTGACCAATAACAACGGAATAGGAAGCAGCTACGCGTGCATCTCCTGTGGAAGATACATTCATTACTTTAAGAGTTGCGTTCAGTTTTGCATCTGTAAGCGCCGACCACTTTTTTGTTTGCGCCATTTCTGTTCTTGTATTGTTTGACGTTCCGTGGGTATCCCCAGCATTGGGAGCCTTAAAAACTACCCAATCTTTTTTCTGAGCAGTAGTTGCATAGAAAAAGTCTTTCTGTTCAAAATTGAGCGCATTTCCTGCATTGGAACCGTCTCCTAATATTAAATTCCAATCCTTAGAGAATGGGATTATATCACTGGAATAAGTGGTTTTTTGAATTTCTTTTGAAGCTGATTTTTTAGGTTTGTTGGAACAGCTATTAAAAAGCGTAAATAGACCCAAGGTTCCTAAAACGATTGCCAAATTGATATTTTTTTTATTCATTTTTTTAGTTTTCTAAAAGTTGATTTTATTTCTTTTTGGGTGATTAAAAATAGTCTAAAAGTGCCAAAACTCCGTTCACAGAAATTACAAGCGAAAAGAACAGGGCGCCATACAATCCGATAGCTACTGCAGTACTTGTTTGATAGCCTTTCAATCTCTTTAAATTGTTGAGTAATAAGATAATTCCGAGGACAACGATGGGCAATACAAAAACATTAAATACTTGTGATAGGATTTGAATTTCGATGGGGTTGGCACCAAATGCTGGACCAATTAAGGCAACCAAACATGCAATGGCGGTTACCACACGAAACTGTTTTGAATTGGTATCTAAAGTCCCAGACTGATAATCTGCGAGTAGTAATGGAGCAATTAGCAAACACGGAAAAATGGAGGACAATCCTGCACTTAATGCTCCGAAAAAGAAAATAGTTACTGCCCATTTTCCTGCAACGGGTTCTAGGGTATTTGCCATGTCGAGTACCTGAGTAACGGCAATTTCTTGGTGAAATAAAGAACCTGCGGCTACTGCCATAATGATGGCGCTGATTAAAAATATTAAAATAGCGGCTGTAATAGCGTCTCTTTTTTGTTGTTTCAGATTTTTAATGGTCCATCCTTTTCCTCTTACAAAAAGGGGTCTTGATAAAAAGGTTGCGGCAGCCATGGTGGTTCCTACAAATGCAGCGACCAACATTTTACCTCCTGGCACTTCTGGAATGGTGGGCAGCAATCCTTTGACAACATCTATTGGGAGCGGCTGTACAAAAAACAAGGAGAACAGAAATGAAAGCCCCATTAAGGTTACAAATATGATGAGTATTTTTTCAAAAAAAGTGTACTTCCCTACCAACAGCAAGAGGTAGAAAATGGCAATTACAAAAATAGCAATGGTTAAAACGGTTTCGTACTGAAAGGCGCGTAAGGATTCGAAATTGAGTGCAAGAATTTCAAAAATAATATTGGAAGAGATGCCTAAAATACCCATGAGCGAATTCCATTGCCCAAACGTAATGCCTACGATGATTAAAATGGCCAACACTTTTCCAAATTTTAAATGTTTTTTAAATCCATAAAGTGCGGTTTCTCCGGTAATCAGGGCATAATTTCCATAGGCAAACATTAAAATTCCTGAAAATACACAGCTTAATAGTAGCACCCATAATAATTGCATTCCAAATTTACTTCCGGCTACAATCATAGACGTTACACTTCCGGTACCAATGGTGTAGCCGATGGCAAAAATTCCGGGACCAAAGCCCAATACGATTGCAATAATTTTTTGTAATAACGATTTTTTAGTTTGAAGTGTTGCCATGTTCTGTTGGTTTTTTTGGTTCGTTTAGGTTCCATTCTGTGTGATAGAATTGCCCGGTGGCATCTTCTTTTCTTTGATAGGTATGTGCGCCAAAATAGTCTCGTTGGGCTTGTATTAAATTTGCGGAGGAATTGGCGGTTATAAAATTCGTAAAGAAATGTATTGCATTGCTTAAACTTGGAATTGGCAATTCGTGTAACACACACTCAGCGACTACTTTTTTAATGGCTGATTTTCGGGTTTTTAATGCTTGGACCGTATTTTCGTGGGTAAGTAAATTGTTGGTTGTTTTAAAAATTGTTACCAATTCGATCATATAATCGGATCTGATAATGCATCCATTGGTCCAGATTCTAGCCAATTCGCTTAAATTCAAGTCCCATTTAAAACGTTCTGAGGCTTCTTGTATGAGTTTAAATCCTTGGTAATGATTGATGATTCTGGCAAATTGATAGGCGTTGTGAAGGGCATCAATGGTAATCTTTGGTTGCGAAATGTTCTCGGAGTTGAATTGTTTGCTTGCCGCGACTCTTTCTGCTTTGTAAAAGGATGTATACCGAGCAAATAAGGCGGAAGCAATCAGCGTACTGGGCACTCCTAATTCTGCGGTTGCTATGGTGGCCCAATTGCCGGTTCCTTTATTGCCTGCGGTGTCCATTATTTTATTGACCAGCCAATCATCGCCTTCTTTCTTTCTTAAAATAGTGATGGTGATTTCTAACAGATAACTGTTTGTGGTGGGTTTCCAGCTTTCTAAAATGTCGGCTATCTGGTCTGGTGTGTTCCCTTTTGCTTTAAGAACGGTACAGACATCTGCCAACAATTGCATTTCTACATATTCGATGCCATTGTGAATCATTTTTACAAAATGACCACTTCCTTCGCTTCCAATATAGTTACAACAGGGGATTCCATTTTTATCTTTTGCGGCAATCAGCTCTAAAAAGGGCTGTACTTGTTGGTAGGCTTTTGCATCGCCTCCTGGCATAATTGAAGGTCCTTTTAAGGCGCCTTCTTCGCCTCCTGAAACTCCTGCTCCAATAAAGTGAATGCCTGTTGATTTTAAGAAATCAAAGCGTTCTTTTGTTTTATTGTAGTTTGAATTTCCGCCGTCGATAATGCTATCTCCTTCGGATAAAGAAGGCAATAGGTCTTCAATTACTGCATCTATTGCGGGGCCTGAATTGACCATCAACATTATTTTCCTGGGGGTTTCCAACGACTTTACAAAAGCGGGTAGGGCATCAAACGTTTGTGCTGATGCTAATTCTTTAAACTCTTTTTTAAAATTGATTGCAATGTCTTCTTCTACCTCTGGCACATGTCTATTATAGATTGAAATTCGTACGCCTTTTTGGGCTAAATTCCGACTGAGGCTTTTCCCCATAACGCCGAGACCTATGAGTCCAAATTGGGTTTTTAAGGGAAGGCTTTTCTGAATTTGGGTAACCATTTCTTTTGGTGATAAATGAATGTCTATTTGCAGTGCGTTTTGTGGAATTTCTAAGGCATCAAACTGTGATTGCAACAAATCGGAGGTCATAAAATGATGGTTTCGATGTTGAATGCGTTCTTTAATTTGCTGAAAGGTACCGTGTAAAAAAATCCATTTTGTGGATGCTGCAATTGTGGTTTCTAAAATTGTTCGGTAGGATTCTTTTAATGCGGAACAGGCAATGATGCAACTGTTTGTTTTTAATTGTTGGGTTGCCAAGGCATTTAAAGCGTGCAACCAGTCGTGTCGATCGAGATCGGTTAAGGGATCACCTTTTGACATTTTTGAAATATTTGCTTCGGAATGGTAATCATCTCCATCAAAAAAAGGAATCTCCAACTGTTTCGCCAACAAAGTTCCTATGGTGCTTTTGCCCACACCGGAAACGCCCATCATAAAAATGGCGGTTTGCTTTGTGGGTTGTATTGCTTGTTTCATTATTGGTTAACCAATTTGGATAACCAAAAATACATTTTTATTATGAATAACCTAATTCTTTTAAAAAATGTAAGTTTTGTGGCTGATAATAAAGCGTTGAACCTGCAGAAATTGGGGAGTTACAATGTTGTTCCTTCCAAAACGAAGAGCAGTTTTATTCTTTGATAAATTTACGGATGAATACTTTTAGGTTTTCCATCACAAAATATAGAATGTATTGGGCACACTCGAATTTTTAATAAAACAGTTGTTTTTTAGCCTTGTTTCTCCACCCTGCTTGATTTGAATAGTTCACAAAATATATTTTGAGGTCACTTTGATTGGGGTAGTCTACAAAATACACTTTCTTGTCGGCTGCATTCGCATACTTTACAAAATACCAGCGTCCTTTATTCCCGTCTGCTTGGTTTTTATAGGCTACTTTGTACACTTTTAAATCGGCTTGATTTTCATACGCAACTACAAAAATTTTTACATCTGCTTGATTGGCATATTTTACTGCATGTACTTTTTGGGCGTATCCCAAAAAGGAACTTACACAAAAAAAGAGGGTCAAAATTGATTTCATATGTTTACTATAAAAAACGCTGAAAATGAGCAATCTAGATGAATGCGTGTCTGTGAAGACAATACTCCACACTTGTATTATTTAGTTCTTGTTCCTTTATGAAGTCTGGGTAGTCTTTGATTCTTGTCTTTACCAAAAACGAATTCTGACATATTTATTATGACGAATTCTGATATCGAAATAGAGGCCTTCAAAAGTCAATGTATTGCATGTATAAAGAAATCGGTTCCACATCATAATCGTATTATTTCATAAAATATTACACCCCTATTTTAAATCTCTCTGAACTAAAAGAGGTCTTCTTTCTGGTTTAATTGAGAAGTTTCGCAATTATAATCATTGCGCCTAAAACAAGCACTGCCCACCCGTACTTTTTAAACATTGCATCGGTCCATTTATTTGCGCCCCACATTTGCTTTATTTTTCTTTGAATTCGGTTTTTTCAAATACCTTCAGTAAATAGTAGATTCCCAGCAGCACCAATCCTATGATTAACAGCAAACTTGCACCAGTCCAGGACATCAGTTTAAACAGACATCCAAAAATTGCGATCGAGAGTCCTAAGTATTTTATCTTAATCATTTAAGGAAATTAGCGTGAGAGTTCTTCTTTTAATTATTTGGGGCAATAGTAATCTATGATCAAATATAACTAATTTTTAGGGTGAAATTAGATTGACTGCTCATTTTATTGCCCCTAGGTACGTGTTTTGGAATGGGCGATCAAACAAATGGTGTTTTTTTTCTCTATGAATACCGTAGGTGTTTTTTTGATTAATTTCTCATCTAAAAAAATAAAGGCACTTGAGTGTTCTTATAAATGAAGCTAAAAGTATTGGAATGATATCTGACCCAATGCTAAATATTAAGACTAAAAAAACCAATGCAAAACTTCACAAACCGTATCAAAATATT
>CATIQU010000017.1 GCA_949519155.1 Polaribacter sp. SA4-10 | reverse complement strand
ATTCACAGAATAAAAGAAAAATTAACACAAAAATTCAAGAAAAATGGAAACTAATATAGATTTAAAAAAGATATGGAATACACAAAAGATAGAAACTCCAAATGTGGAAATTCTTTATAACAAAGCAAATAAACTAAAAAGTAGAAGCTTTTTAAAGCTAGTAGTAGTCAACATTGCACTTTTACTAACCATTATATTTTTTGGCTTTATTTGGTATTATTATCAACCTGAATTAATAACGACTAAAATTGGAATCGTAATAACTATGTTAGCGATGCTTATTTTTTTGCTCCCTTTCAACAAACAATTTTCTTTACTTACGAAGAATAAGACAGAACCCAATAGTAAGGAATACCTTCAACAACTTATAAAGTTAAAAGAAATGCAAGTATCCCAACAGACAACGATTTTAAGTGTCTATTTTATACTTCTTGCTTTAGGAATTTGGCTCTATATGTTTGAATATGTTTCTAAAATGACAATTACTTGGGGAATAATGACCTATGCAATCACCACATTTTGGTTTGCGATCAATTGGTTTTATTTAAGACCTAGGGCAATTACGAAACAGAACGCAAAACATAATACGTTGTTAGCTGAATTCGAAAAATTAAATAATCAAATGAAAGACTAGACGGCAGCATATAACATTATAAAAAAAACATAAGGCATTTGTGCTTAGTGGAAGGGTATGTGAGTATTAATAAAGTCCGCTAAATAATAAACCAAAATATAGTGCTTATCTCCTGCCCTACGTTTCTTATACTAAACGTTTCCATTCATTGCCGAACGTACTCAAAACAGAAAATTATGAATAAAACTTACATAGTTTCAACGTTTCTCTCTGCATTGATTCTTTAAATTTTAAAACTGAACGATTTAAAAGAAATGAACATTTTAATTGCATTGGAAATTTCATTTCATTCAATTATTATAATTTCAATTATTTACAATTATTTCAAACTAAAGAAAAAAGAAAATTGAGCAATTTCACGGAATTAAAAACCAAAAACAGAAAAGTTTTCGGAATTGCTTACTCAATCGGAATTGAAAAAGTTTTCGGAATCAAACAGTGACCGAATTTGTGGAATACGCTCTCGCTTATTGGAGTTTTCTCAAAGTGCTTAATTTAAAAAGTTCGTGGAATTGAGAAAAGTCCGGAATTGAGCAAATGGTATGATTTTCTTATATTGCATAAAACAAGAAGAAGATTATCAAAATCGTGTGATTTCGAAAAATGTGTTACAATTACTTAAACCCTGAAAAAAAATACATAAAACAAATGACTTGAATTAAATTTTTCAAAAATGAATATTGGGTCTTCAAAATTAGGTATATTATCGGACGAATAGCGCTTTTAAGTCCTATTTATATGGTTTTTACCCAAAAAAATATTGAAAACCATAATATTGGTTTTATTGCTTATTTTTGTCTCGCATTATATTCAATGAGACTGTCAGCAGAAGTATGGAGAAAAAAAGAATAAAAAAAACAACTACTTTTAACACCGAGTATAAAAAACTGCCAAATTATGGAACAACTAAGAGCTAATTGCATTTTTATATACTAATTTTCCGTTGGAAAATCCTCGCACAAAACCGCGACTTTCAATACACAAACAGACAAACTGCAAGCAAAAAAGCTAAATGTTAAGAATACTTATCCAGAAATATCCAGCACCAAAACCAGTTTTAAAAAGTTTGATTATCGCAGTATTAACTGGGGTTTTTATAGCGCTGTTTTTACTCTACTTTGAGCCTTTTAACTTCCATTTAAACACTGATGGAAATAAGGTGTTTCACATGTCATTTTTCGGGTGTATTACCACATTTGTTTTATTGTTTTTTTTATATGTTTTCCCACTGTTGCTTCCGAATCTATTTTCTGATAAGAACTGGAAAGTAGGACATCATATGATATTTAATGTAGCACTGCTACTGGCAATTGCAACCCTTAATAGCATTTATTCGAATTATATGAATTCAATCCCTTTTGGTTGGGATAGCTATTGGTTAATCTTAAGTAGAACAAGTGTTCTTGGTTTTTTACCAATAGCATTGATTACATTCCTTGATTATCACCAAAAAGTGAAAACTAACCTTAATATAGCGAATAATATTCTAAAAAATAAAAAGGAGTTCCTAGAGGATTCCAAAGAAGCTACACGTCAAATTTCAACAGATTTAAAAAATGAAACTTTCTCTTTTAACGTGCTTGATTTTAATTATGCAATAGCAGACGGAAACTACACTGATATAAGTTCTTTAGATGAAAACACATTGAAAAAAGTAACGTATCGAGTTACACTTTCATCATTTGAAACACAACTAAAAGAAGCTTCTAGTCTAATGAGATGCCATCGTTCTTATATGGTAAACCTAAAGAAAGTTAAAAATATATCTGGAAATGCACAAGGCTTAAAACTTGAGCTTATAAACAAATCAGGAATAATTCCTTTATCTAGAAATTATATGTACATTAAATAGCAATTTTTTCAAAAGAATTCGTAATTATTTCATACTTCTAATAATAGCTTAAACAATATTTAGCTTGACGTTTAAATCATTGACTTGACATTCAAAACATTTTCCAATTTAGAATTGAAAACGCTATTACATTTGTGCTATAAAAAAAATTATAAATGAAAAACAGCATAGTATCTATTTTATTATTGTTTGTAATGACTCCAATAATAGCTCAGAATACAATAAGTGGAAAGGTAACAGATGACTTTAAGACTCCATTACCATCTGCCAATATAATTCTTCAACAAAAAGGAAATGACGGGTTTGTTCAAGGTGTAGTTTCTGATGACGATGGCGCATATATTTTTGAAGATATTGAAGATGGAACCTATTGGATTGAAGTTTCTGTTTTGGGGTTTAAGGTTAAAAAAACAGAAGAATTTGAACTACTAAAAAATAAAATCACTGATTTTTTTTTAGAAGAAGAAGTTCAAAGTCTAAATGAAGTAGTTGTAAAAAGCAAACGTCCAATTATTCGACAGACAGCGGAAAAGTTAGTTGTAGATTTGGAGAATTCTGAAATGATTAATACTAGTTTACAGGATGTCATGCGCAAGGTTCCTGGAGTTTTGGTTACGAATAATGGAATTTCTATTGCTGGAAACAGAGGGGTTAGAATCCTTATCAACGGGAGAACCACGGAATACATGGATGTTCAAGCCTTGCTTCGCGACTTTCCAGCAGATAATATTGCAAAAATAGAAGTGGTTGAACAACCAGGAGCTGAGTATGAGGCATCAGGTTCGGGAGCAATCATCAATATTATTTTAAAGAAAAACGTTCGCTTAGGTACACACGGAAACCTGAATACATGGGTTGGTGAAGACGAAGGGTTTGAATACGGAACAGGTGTTTCGATTGCGAGTTATAAAAACAAATTAAATTGGCAAGGGAGTATAAATCATTCGAGACCTACCTGGAGAGAAGACTTATTTTTGGTGCGAACTGTTGGAAATCAAACCTATAACCAAGCTACAATAGAACCCTATAATCCGAGTAATCTTAGTATTAGCGGGAATTTTGATTTCTACATCAATACTAAGAACATTTTTGGAGTAGGTGGTCGTTACAATACAAGAACTTCCAATAGAATTGCATCGAGTAAAACTGTTGTCTCCGACCCAACATCATCAAATGTTTTGTTGTCTGAAAACAACTTTGACATAGATCGATTTGATTTCAACTTCAACCCATACTATGAATACAAAAGCGACTCCGATAAACTATTGGTTGATTTTAATTATATAAACTTCAAAAACGACAACAAAAACACGCTGTCCGATGTTCCTGGGAGTAACATTCCTTTTATAAATAGAAAATACAATCAGGAAGGGAAGTACACTATAAAAACTTACCGATTAGACTATACCAAAACCTTTTCGGATGAACTTTCGTTGAGTTTAGGGACGCGATACTCAGATGTAAGTACAGATAATGACCTACAGTCTTTTAGTGAAAACACAAGCAGTTTTTTTCAGTTTAATGAAAATGAAAGCAGCCAATTTTTAATTGATGAAACTGTTTTGGCATTGTATTCCAAGGCTAATGCTACGTTTGGCAAATGGTCTTTTTCAGGGGGCGTTCGTTATGAAGATAGTAATACGGATGGGAATTCCATTTTCATGAAAAATGGTACGCTAGTATCAAGTGTAAAAAAACGCCCCATTAAAAAAGTATTTCCGAGTGCATCGATTAGTAGAGAAATCTCCGAAGTCTTGGGTGCTAATGTATCGTATAGTTATAGAATCAGAAGGCCATCGTATGGGAGTTTGAACTCCTTT
>CATIQU010000016.1 GCA_949519155.1 Polaribacter sp. SA4-10 | reverse complement strand
GGAAAACTCGTTTTGAAGAAAACGCAAATTACACCAGGAAACTACGAGCTAAATTTAAACGGATTTAGTAAAGGGTTGTACTTCGCAAAAATTAGTGTGAACGGAAAGCAAGCAACGAAAAAAATTATCTTAGAATAGTACTTCAAAAAAGTAATTAAATAAAAAAAAGAGCTTCACAATGTGAAGCTCTTTTTTTATTCTAAAACATCCTTTACTGTTTTAAAAATCAATTCATTTTCAAAACCTTTTCGCATTAAAAAATCGATAAGTTTTTGTTTTCTTTTATAGTAGTTTGCTTCTGTAAGCACTTCATTCCTGTTTTCTGTAATTCTATAAATAGTCGCAATGTATTCTTGGGGATCAATTTCTTTTAAGGCTGTTTTTATATTGTAGGCAGAAATATCTCTGAACTTAAGTTCTCTAACAATTCGTTGTTTTCCCCAACTTTTAATTCGGAATTTTCCGCGTGCATAACTTTTAGAAAAACGCTCTTCATTTAAAAAATTGTCTTTCATTAAACTCAATAAAATAAGTTCTCTCGCCTCAGGAATCAAATTGTAATCGCGCATTTTCTGCTCAACTTCTTTGTGACACCGATCTTGATACACGCAATATTGCTCTAACTTTCGCTGGAGTTGATCGACCGTAAACGATTTTTTTTTCTGAATCATTCTTTTAAGGATACAAAAAGAGGATGCAATTTATACAACGACATCCTCTTTTTAGATAGGGTGATAAAACCCAATGCCTGATTTATTACTGGCGTTACTTATTTTTTTAATTGCCCTTTAATTCTCATTTTAAACTTCGTGATTAGGAAGAATAAGATTGGCACTACGATTAATGTTAAGAATGTTGCAATGAACAATCCATAAATAACTGTTTTTGCTAATGGTCCCCAAAAAACTACATTGTCTCCTCCCATATATACATGGGCATCAAACTCACTAAAGAGTGTAAAGAAGTTAATATTTAAACCAATCGCCAATGGAATTAATCCTAAAATGGTAGTAATTGCAGTTAATAAAACAGGGCGCAAACGGGCTTTTCCTGCTTTTACAACCGTGTCATACAAACTTTCTAAAGGAAGGTAGTTTTCTTTAGAAATACCGTCTTGTAATTTTCTTCTGTCAATTAACAACTCGGTATAATCTAATAAAACAACGCCATTGTTTACCACAATACCAGCTAGGGAAATAATTCCTACCATGGTCATCATAATCACAAATGGAGCGCCCGTAATCACCAAACCACCAAAGACACCAATAAAGCTTAAAAAGATCGCCAACATGATGATGCCGGGTTTTGAAACCGAATTGAATTGGAAAATTAAAATAAAGAAAATTAAAAGCAACCCTGTAAAAAAGGCACCTACCAAAAAGGTCATTTGCTTATTTTGTTCTTCTATTTGTCCAGTATAATCAATTTTAATTCCTTTGGGCAACTCTTTAAAATTCTTCATCGAATTTTGAATTTTTGCAACCACGGCTCCAGCATCTGTTTCTCCTGGAGAAAGTGCAGAATATACCGTCACAACACGCTTTACGTTTTTATGCTTAATGGCACTAAAGCCAGAACTGTTTTTCTGAGTTGCGACTGCAGAAACAGGGATCTCTTTAATTTTACCTGTTGCTTGGTCTCTAAAGGTTATTTTCTGGTTGAAAATTGCACTTTTATTATAACGATCGTCTTTGTTAAAACGTACATAGATGTCATAATCTTCGCCATTTTCTTTATAGATACCAGCCTTGTTTCCAAAAATAGCACCTCTTAATTGTTGCCCCACTTGCCCTGTGCTCACACCCAATTCTCCTGCTTTCTTACGATCTACCAATACCTGCATTCCGGGCTTGGATTTGTTGACATCAATCTTTAATTCATCCACTCCAGAAATACTTTGCGTGTTTAAATAATCGCGCATTCTTTCTGCTGTAAAAATTAATTCTTCGTAATCTTCCCCGTTCAATTCAATATTAATAGGCGATCCTGCTGGAGGTCCATTGGCATCTTTTTCAACAGAAATTAAAACACCTGGGTAGATCCCCACCAAAGCTGCTTGGACTTTTTGTCTTAAGATTTCACTGTCTTCTCCTTTTCTATATTTGTACTCACGCATGGAAGCCGTAATTTTCCCTTTGTGTGGCATCTCTGCTGAGGAACCTCCGTCTGTTTGTGGATTTCCAGCCCCTTCTCCTACTTGAGAAACCGTACTTTCTACCATGAAATTATACCCATTATCCGTATACATTTCCTGATTTAAAACGCTGGATACTTTTTTCTCTATTTGCTGTGTTATTTGATTTGTTTTTTCAATATCAGTCCCTTCAGGGTATTCGATATATACAATAATCTGATTGGGCTTGTTGTCTGGAAAGAACTCTACTTTGGTTCTTTGTTCTCCTAATGACCAGCCAAATCCTGCGAATGCGGCAAATAGAATAATGAAGGTGCCGATCACTAAAACGTAAGACCTCCATCCCGTTAACGCTCTTTTTAATTGTCTTTCATACCAGTTTTCTAGAGATACTAAGGTGTTTTTCTGAAAGTAATTTGCGGCTTTTCTTAATACCAAACGGTATACCCATAGCATGATTGCAGTAAAAATAATGAGAGTTCCCAGTGCGTTATAATCGCCTCCAAAGAAGAAAATAGCCAATCCAACGATTGCCATAATACTGGTCAATCGAATGATGTTTTTTATTGGCATGTCTTTGTCTTCTGTATTCATAAACTGAGACACCAATACCGAGTTAAAGAATATAGCCACAAATAAAGAAGAGCCTAATACAATGGATAACGTTATTGGAAGAATCACCATAAACTGCCCCATAATTCCTGGCCAAAGCCCTAAAGGAATAAATGCTGCTACGGTGGTTGCTGTAGAAATAATAATTGGAAAAGCTATTTCTCCAATTCCTTTTTTGGCAGCTTCTATTCGGGACATTCCCTCCTCGTCCATTAAACGATATACGTTTTCAACAACAACAATTCCGTTGTCTACCAACATACCGAGACCCATAATCAAACCAAAAAGCACCATGGTATTTAAGGTATATCCTAAAGCACCTAGTATCATTAAGGACATAAACATGGACATTGGGATGGCAAAACCAACAAAAATGGCGTTCTTAAATCCTAAGAAAAACATCAATACAATAACCACTAGAATCACTCCAAAAATAATATTGTTCACCAAATCGTCTACTTGACCAATGGTTTTGGGAGATTGATCGTTGGCAATGGTCACTTTTAAATCTGATGGAAAATTGTTTTCACGAGCCGCTTTTACAATAGCACCTACTTTGTCTGCTGCGGTCACCATGTTTTCACCTGATCTTTTCTTTACGTCTAACATTACCACGGGCGCACCATTTTCTCTTGCGTACGTAGTTTTGTCTTTGTCTTTAAAAGAAATTGTAGTAACGTCTTTTAAATAAATAGGGTTTCCTTTTTCTGCTTTAATTACAAAATCTCCTAAGTCTGAAGGTTGGTCTATTTCGCCAATAATTCGAATGGTTCTTCTTTGCTGACTGGTAATAAAATTCCCGGCAGACATGGTAATATTACCACGGTTGATGGCGTTCGAAATGTCGTCAAAACTTACTTTTGAAGCCATCATTTTGTAAATATCTACGGCTACCTCTACTTCTTTGTCTTGGGCACCACGAATGTCTACTTTCTTGATTTCTGTTAAATCTTCAATTTCATCTTGTAGATATTCTCCGTATTCTTTTAATTTGGAAACTGGATAATTCCCAGAAATATTAATGTTTAAAATGGGCACTTCTTCAGACATGCTCAGTTCAAAAACATTGGGCGTTACTTTTGCTCCGTTAAAAGTAGGCCAATCTTCCCCTGCGGTCTCTTGATCTATTTCATCTTTTACTTTCTGTTTTGCTTTGTCTACTGGAATTTTTTCATCAAACTCTACGGTAATAATGGAGTAATCTTCTTGTGATGTGGAGGTAATTTTTACCACATTACTCACCGATTTTAATTTATCCTCTAAGGGATTGGTAATGAGTTTTTCGATATCTTCGGCAGTGTTTCCTGGGTATACAGAGCTAATGTATATCTTAGTTTCGTTGATCTCTGGAAAATTTTCTCGTGGCATTGTAAAGTATGCTGAAATTCCGAAATACAGAATTAGAAACATCAAAACATAAATGGTTGTTTTGTTCTTTATAGCCCAAGAAGAGAGCTGAAACTCTTTGTCTATTGCTGTCTTTTTATTGTTCATTTTGTTACTTTTTATTGATCACTTTTACAACCTGACCGTTATTCACACTTCTTGCCCCTTCGATGATGATTTCTGCGTCAGCGGCAAGATTTTTAACAACCTCAATAAGGTCTCCTTGTGTTTTTCCAGTTTCAATAATGAGTCTTTTTGCAATGGCTTTTTGGTCTTTTTTATCGATAACAACATATACAAACTGAGCGCCTTCTGCGTTTTCTGAAATAATAGATTGCGGAATTAAAATGGCTTTAGGATTTGTGTAATCATTCAATTTTAACCTTGCCGTTAAATTTGGTTTAATGTTTCCGTTTGAATTTGGAACTGCAATTTCTATTTTAAAAGACCTGTTGTTTGGGTTGATGAAGTTTCCAACTTGTCGAATCTTAGACTGCATTGTTTGGTTCAGAATCGGGAAATTTACTTCTACCGTTTTATTTTTGGTAATACTACGGATATAGGTTTCTGGAACTTCTGTTTCTATGTACATGTTCGAAAGATTTACAATTCTAAAAATTTCAGAACCTTGTCCGGGGGCAACTACAACTCCTTTTTCTTTAAAAACAGCGTCTATAATTCCTGAAAACGGTGCAATAACAATTGATTTCTTTAATTGTTGCTTCAATTGACTAACGGCACTTTTTTGAAATTCATAGGCTGTTTTGGTTTGTAAAAACTGAATTTCGGATCCAATTTTTTGCTCCCACAATCTTTGCTGACGCTCAAAGGTTGTTTTTGCCAATTGGGCATTCGTTGCTAACTGTGCCAATTGTTGTGACATCCCACCATCGTCAATAGTAGCTAAAATTTGCCCTTGCACAACACGTTGTCCTTCTTTGACCAAAACACTTTTTAAAATTCCTGGCATTTCTGGGTAGACCAACACATTTTGTTTGGTTTTTACATTTCCTTGCAATTCTATAAAGTGGGTAAAAACTTGTTCTTTTACTTTAAGCGTAGTAATAAGGGGGACGTTTTTATCTTCGTCTAAAGAATCTAACTTGTCGTTTATCTTTTTTAAATCAAGAGTCAATGCTTGTTGTTGTAGATCGATGTCGGACTTCTTGGCTTTTATTTGTTTCAAATCATTAGACGCTAAAATGGTCTCTAAAGAAGCGTCTTTTTGCTCTGCACAAGAGGCTAAAAACAGTGCTGTAAATAGTACTAAATATATATTTTTCATGCTCTTTTTTTTTATTTATTGGATACGTTTAATGCATTTTCTAAGGCAACTTTTTTAGCAATTACAAACAACATGGATTGTACGTAATTTTGCTGCTGGGTATATAATTGATTTTGTGCTTGTAATAAATCGAAGCTTGAAGAAATTCCCTCAAAAAACTTGATGCGTTGCTTTTTTTCGATGCGCTCCGACAAACGAACGTTTCTTTTTGCAGTGGTGTAATTTTCTACACTCAGTTGGTACTCATTTTTTGCTTTCTGCGCCATTAAACTTAACCGTTGCTTGACTTCTTCCAGTCTAACATCTGCAGTTTCTAGCGCAATTCTGGCTTGTGCTGTTTTTGCTTTTCTGGAAAAACTACTAAAAATTGGCACTTTTAAACTGACTCCTAATAAGGAGGAATCGAACCATTGTTGATTCCCTTTAAAAAAGCTAAATGAATCGGAAAAAGCTTGGTTTCCATAGTTTACAAAAGCAGATAAACTTGGCAAGGCTTTACTTCTTTCGAGCTGGATGAGTAAGCGTTTTGATTCTCGATCGTTTTCTGCAATTTTAAAATCGATATGTTTCGAGAAATTAAAAGTTTCAGAAATAAGACCTAAGTCAATATTACTTTCTGTCAAAGTATCTAAACTATCGGTTAAAACTAGGGAGGTGTTGACTGGATTTCCCAATGCAAGATTTAGCATTTGGTAGGCGATTCCTTTCATTCTCTCCAGATTGTTTAACTGGTTTTTTAAGGTGCCAAATGTAATTTCTAGTTGCTCTACATCTTCTTGCTCATTAAATCCGTTTTCATAAATCTTTTGGGCATCGTTTAAATTTTTCTCTAAAATCTTTAAATTTCCTTCTAATATAAGGATGCTTTTTTCTGAGACCAAAACTGTACCGTAGGCGTTTACAACGGCTTCTCTGGTTAGTATCTCTGTTTTCTCATTGGCTTGTTCTGAAATTTTTAAATAGGCTTTTGAGGCTTTCAAAGCAACTAGGTAGGAACCATCAAAAATTAATTGTGATAGGGTTACCGTGGCGCTTAGGTTTTGTTTTTTTCCGAAGACAAACTGTTCATCAATACCGTCGCCGTTAAAATCGGCTAAACTTACGGGTTGCTTTAAAAAATTCTGATAGTCGAAACTTGCATTTATCTGAGGCAAACCAGAAGCGGTAGTTTCTCTTACGGTTTCTTTTGCTGAAGAAATTCCATTTTTAGAAGCTTTGGTATTGTAACTGTTTTCGATCGCAAAGTCGATGGCTTCGTCTAAGGAGATGCGCATGCTTTTTTCTTGGGCATTGAAGCCAAAACACAAAACAGATACAAAAAATAGCAATAATTTTTGTTTCATTTTCATTTTTTTGTTAATTGATTTTCTAATTGTTTTATTCCTTTTTCTGTTGATATTCCTCTTAAATGATATTCTAAATAATAATCCATGAGTGTATTCATTGAATATTTTTTTAGAGGGAACAATTCTTGGTCCTTAATTCCAACCATTCCATTAAAATACATTCTACTAATAAAGTCTTTGTCGATGGATTCTCGAAACAATCCGGATTGGATACCGCGTTCTAAATTGTCTTGGATGGTTTTATGCATCATATGAAACTGCTTCTGTTTTAAGGACGCATATATCTTCGGGTAGTATTTTTGCAATTGATATACTGGAGATGATTTCTCGTCATTTAAATGCTCTAAAACGGCTCTTTTGATAAAAAAAAGTTCATCGATTGGGTTTAGTTTTCGGGCACATATTTCATCAATACTGTTACAAATGGTGTCAAACATAAACTCTGTTACGGCATCGACCAGGTCTGTTTTATTGGTAAAATACTTATAGATGGTTTTTTTAGAAACTCCCAATGCAGTCGCAATCTCGTCCATAGTAACACTCTTAAAACCTAAGTTTAAAAAGAGTTCTTTCGATTTTTCTAAAATTTTTTGCTTCATAATTTGAGCGCAAAGATACATTTGGAAACTTTAGAAACAAAAAAAGTTTCCAAAGTTTTACAATTATTTAACATTTCATTCTTACGACAAATTTCTTTATATTATTTTTACAAAAAATTTAAAGTTGGACATACTACATTATCAAAAGGAATTTCTAAACTATTTGGAATCTAAAAATTGGATTGATGAGCCTAAAAACTTGTACGAACCTATTGATTACATCCTAAAATTGGGTGGAAAAAGAATTCGACCTGTACTGACTTTAATGGCTGCTGATATTTTTTCTGGAGATTTCAAAAAAGCCTTGCCAGCTGCATTGGCAGTTGAGGTGTTTCACAATTTTACTTTAGTACATGATGATATTATGGATGCGGCGCCTTTGCGAAGAGGTAAAGCAACGGTTCATGAGAAATGGGACACCAATACGGGAATTCTTTCTGGAGATGCCATGCTCATTTTAGCCTATCAGTATTTTGAAAACTACGAACCGATTGTGTTTCAAAAACTAGCAAAATTATTTAGCAAAACGGCTTTAGAGGTTTGTGACGGACAACAATTGGATGTTGATTTCGAAACGAGAAATGATGTCACCATTCCTGAATACATCAATATGATTCGTTTAAAAACGTCTGTTTTGGTGGCTGCGGCACTACAAATGGGTGCTATTGTTGCAGAAACTTCTGAGGAAAATGCACAATTAATTTATAATTTTGGATTGAACCTGGGATTGGCTTTTCAATTACAAGATGATTATTTGGATACTTTTGGAGACCCTGAAACTTTTGGAAAACAAATTGCTGGAGACATTATTGAAAATAAAAAAACATTCTTGTACTTAAAATGTTTGGCGATTGCCAACGAAGAGAACCAACAAAAATTGGCTTTTTTCTACAACCAAAAATTGAAAGAAAATTTGATAAAAATTGCAGAAGTTACGCGCATCTTTGAACTGTATGACATTCCTACATTGGTTAAAGAACAAATAAACCTGTACACGGAAAAGGCTTTTGAAACCTTGGCTGAAATGAAGATTAGCACCGATAGTAAACAAAATTTAAAGAATTTTGGACTTTGGTTGATGAATCGATCGGTGTAATAATTTTTTCAATTAAGTGTATAACTATTTAAAAATAATAGTACATTTGCCAACCAATATTTCGGTCCCATAGCTCAGCTGGTTAGAGCATCTGACTCATAATCAGAGGGTCCTTGGTTCGAGCCCAAGTGGGACCACAGATGATTTCAAGCACTTACAGTGATGTAGGTGCTTTTTTTGTGCTTATACATTACCTCAAATTTAATGAAATTTTAATTAACTGGCAGTAAATAGACAGTTATTCTTTAAGATTTACCTTTAAATAATTCTCATAATCTTTAGCTCTAATCCAATAAAATCCATAAGCTTTTTTATTCTTTTTCATTTGCCCTCTAATTCCTTCTGGTTTAAACTTTCCATTTGATTCTTTTCTAACAGCCTCTAAGTATTTGTACTTCTTTATAATTTCAAAGCTACTAGTGTCAAGTTGAAATATTTCTCCTTTACTTTTTTTTGTTAAATCTTGAACACTCCTATCTTGAGGTTTGTGGGTATTTATCACCTTATACTTCTTTAATAGAGAATAAAATTTTGATGAACTTAAGGCTAATGCTTTTAGCTTTTGATTTGTTGTTAACGTGTTATCAGACGCAATTTCTTTAAACTTATCTATATCTACTTTTCTTTGGCACTTTTTACATGTTATGCTTTGAATTATATTCTTACCGTTTGTATAGTTTCTATGTCCTTTATCACATTTCCAATTATAATTATTACTCCATCCACCTTTTTTTAGTTTAACATCTAATAAGGCTCCTCCTTTAGCTTCTATAATTTGTTTTAATCTATTGAATTTTGATTCATTTTTACATATAGGGCAATTAAAACCATCTCTTTTGATTACACTTAATAATTTATTGCTTTCATGTCCATAATTACAAGTAATAACATGCTTGCTTACGGACCCAGTATAATCTTGAATAGTTCCATTATTTGCCTCAACAACTCTTTTTGCTGTTTTATACAACCCACTCTCTCTGCCTTTGTATAACTTATCTAGCTCTGGAATAAATAACTCTGAGGAGTGTTTAATATTTAGGGTATTTAATTGTTCTTTTACCTGCTTTACAAACACTGGAATCCTTGATTTTCTAATAGTTTTGAATTCAAATATTTCTATTAAAGTGATTCCATTTTCCTTACATAAAAGTTTTTTTTGAGAATCCCTTGCTTGTTGATTTTTGTATTTCTCAGCATCATTATGAAAGTAGCTTCCTTTTGTAAAGTGCTGATATCCTTGATACTCAAAAGCTATCTTCTTCTCTTTGCAATATCCATCAAGTTGAAGACCGGCCATTGATTTTATGTATGATGATGGCATTTTTATAGACAACAAATGCTCTAGAATCATTCTAGTTAAGGTTTCTCCAACATATCTATTAGGGGCACATTCCTTGCACCAACGCATTGAATACTTTATATCACTCCAAGATTCATAGAAAACATGTTCCTTTTTACATTTAAACTTTAGGTTTTCTTCATTATTAGTGTAGTCAGTACTTAAACATTTGCCTCCAATCTTACTCACATATTTGTTAATCTCTTTTAGTTTGTCTACACCAAAGGAGTTTCTGGATTCTTGCTGAAAACAATTAGAACAACCTTTTCCATTTAATAATGTGAAAGGCTCTGAAATAATTGTGCTATGACATTTTTTACAGCATAATTCAACTTTAGTTCTGGCATTTATATAATTAGTGTTGTTAAAAAGAAAGACATCCCCATGTTTTATTTTCATTTTTTTAATAAAACCATTAATCCCATCACTGTGAAGATCTCTTAGGTATTCAGTTCTACAATCCTTACAAGGAAATTTAGACTTAAAATGACTGTTTGACGTTTGATAAAAAGTTGTCTTGTGCTTAATACAGTTTATTTGGATGTTTTTAGTTGCATTTATATATAAAGATGATGAGTAATCATATTTATCTCCATGAAGTCCCTTAGCTTTATTTATAAACCAATATGTATCTTTTTTCTTGCTCAATGCTGTGAAATACTTTTATATCTCTTAAAGATACCTTTTTTTACTCATTGATCAGTTATATGATTTTATTGATGAAGAAATTACTATTATTGAAAATAGTTAATGACATGAGTTCTTATTTAGCAGAAAACAACAATTCCATGATACAACCATGCTCCAAAATTTATTTCTATTAAAATTTACTACAAAAAAGGCAAAAGAAAATCCCTGGCATTTTCCAATATTTAGAAAAAACCATCACTCTTAAATTATTAATTTCCATCTGACAGTCCATTTTATACCACAGGGATGATTTAGTAATCAGTGTTCATTCACTAGCCTTGGCTGCTTGTCCACCCCGTATCAGATTTTATATAATAACAATTTTCATAGGTGTTGGAGAAAACTCAGGACAGTATGTTTCTGTTTTCAGCGCACTTGTAAAGTTCTTTTCCCTACAATCCAACGTCTAACCCTATAACTACCCACTGGGCCCTCTAGGCTGATCCTTCTCATTTAACAGAGAAGACCTACACTATAATTTAAGAAAAAATAATGGATTTTACAAGATAAATCTTGACTATTTCCAATCCTCTTAAATTAGGTTTATAAAGACAGTGAAATGTTCTGTGTTCTTCATTAAAAGGGTGGTTTATCATCAATAACTCTTGGAGATCTAAATGCGGTATAACTCAAGAAAGACTCTCCTAAGTTCTCTTGCGCTTCCTCTGGATTGGCTTTTAAATATTCCTTTCTCTCACGTTCTTCATAAACTTGTTTCCAAGTAGCTACCTCTTTTTTACTCCAAAATTCATCTGGCCAAGGGTCATTATCTAAAGCGTAAAGAGTTTCTCCAGCTTTAAAGTAGTAAGGAATGTTCTGTTTTAAGCTAGTGATATCAATAGGGTCAAATCCACTAATAAAAACCAACTTATTTAGTAAAGTATTTCTTTCTTCTATAGAAGGGGTGTAAATAAGGAACTCATGGTGCGGATGTTCTTTTATTCTCCACCCATTTGTAAATTCTATATCTATATAATGAATATCATACATTTTTTCATACAAGTAGCCCAGCAGCTCTGCAGTGGTCTCAAAAGGCTTCTTTAACCATCTTTTTGGATATGCATTGTTATTGTGATGTCCATTATAACGCTGATAACAAATTTTTTTATTCTTAATTTTTAGCTCTTTAAAATGCATTAGAATCCATAAGTTATTGATGGTATCCATCCCTACACGCAAACTTTTTTGGTTTGACAATAATTCAATAGATCTAATTAATAAATGCATTTGTAAACTTTTTATGTGTTAAACTCTGTATGTGTCCTATATGTCTGCTCCCCAGCTAAATTTTAAAGGTGCGTCACCCCCGCTATGGTGAGTCAAATAAGTTAATTTTATAGGTGAAAAAGTGGTTTTTATAAATTGTGCTCCTAAATATATAAATATAGCTAACACTAGAAAATTAAATTTAGGGATATTTTTTTCTAACTCTCTTAAATATTTATTATCTTTATAAGAAAACTATCTGCTATGAGAATATTACTAATCTTATTTTTATTCATTATTTCTTTTGAAGCGTCAGCTCAGTCAGTGTCTAAACAAGTAATAAGTACTTTAGGTGTGAATCAATCTAACGGTACGCATAAATTAAGTGCTACAGTAGGTGAAGTGGTTATTGGTGCTATGACGGCAGAAGATGGAAGCCTACAACTAGGTAATGGCTATTACCCTTCATTAAATTTAGAAACCTTAAGCATAGAAACACCAAATACAAATCTATTGGTGAAGGTATTCCCAAATCCTGTGAGTAAAATACTTTACATTACACACCCTACAGAAGACTCTTTTAAGATACGCATTGCAGATGTCAATGGTAAGGTGCTTGTAGAAAAAACAATTACAAAACAAACCCCTATTAAGGTAGACCAATACCCTAGTGGCATCTATCTTATATCCATCACTACGAAAGACCAAAAGACCAATACTTATAAAATTATTAAACAATGAAAAACTATCTAAGCACTGTAATACTACTTTTTTTAGGGCTGAATTTAAATGCTCAAGCACCACAAGGTTTTAACTATCAGGCTACAGTTAGAAATGCCAATGGTGATTTAGTAGTAAATCAAAATGTGTACTTTAAGTTTAATATATTACAAGGTTCACAAACAGCGGGTCCAACTTATGTAGAAGACCATTCAATATTAACTGATGACGTAGGTCAAGTATCACTTATAATAGGTCAAGGCACACCAAATACTGGCATATTTTCAGAAATAGATTGGTCACTTGGAAGTTATTATTTAGCAATAGAACTAGATACAGGGAACGGGTATGAGCCTATGGGAACCTCTCAACTGTTAAGTGTTCCCTATGCCATGTATTCTGATAACTCAGGATCACTACCTCAGGGGGTTTCACAAGGAGATATATTAACATGGGACTCTACTCTTGAATCTTGGACTGTAAGCAATAGTTTCAATTCATCACCAATGACAATTACAACAGTTTCTAATACCTCAGGGCTTACACAAGATAACCAAAACAATCATTTTGTTTTAGCCGTTGGATATAGTATTGAGTCTGATGGAGGATATTCAATTGAACAGAAGGGAATTGTTTATGATGTAAATCCAAATCCAACAATAGAGCAATCTACAGTAGTTGATGATGGTCTAGGAATGGCTGGAAATACTAATGTAATATTGACTTTAGAAGAAAACAGCACCTATTACTATAGAGCATTTGCTAGAAACAGTCAAGGGACCGTTTATGGTGGGAGTTATACAGTTGATACTTTAAGTTTTATTGATGATGATAATGATGATGATGGTGTTTTAAATGATGTTGATGAATGTCCAAATTCATTACCTAGTGATATTGTCACTGAATTTGGCTGTACTGAAGAGCAACAGCTTGATAACGCTCTTTACTTAGATTCTAATGGAGTAACCGTAAAATGCAAACCATGGTCTGTAGTAGGAGAATATTATGAGTTAAATGGATCAAATTTTTTAATTGTAGATGATTCTAATTTTAACCCTTTGGGAAATTTTTTAATATGTACAACTAAGGTCACAAATATGAAGGAGGCATTTAATGGTTCTTCTAATCCCTATAACGGAATAGATGTTACCTCTTGGGACACAAGTAGTGTAACGAATATGAGTTATATGCTTCAATCTAATTCAACATTTAATCAAGATATTGGGGTTTGGGATACAAGCAGTGTCACTAATATGGAAGGTATGTTTAGTAGTAATTCAGCATTTAATCAAGATATTGGCACTTGGGATACAAGCAGTGTCACT
>CATIQU010000015.1 GCA_949519155.1 Polaribacter sp. SA4-10 | reverse complement strand
TCAATAATTCTTTCTTCAGAAGAAAGTTGCTTTAAGTTAGTCGTCGTTTTGCCATTTACATCACTTTTAAAAACTTTGTAATGATGTGCTCCTTTTGCTGCTATTTGTGGCAAGTGCGTAATGGTAATTACCTGCATATGCTGGCTCATTTGCTGCATAATTTGTGCAATTTTATTTGAAATTTCGCCGGAAACACCCGTATCTATTTCATCAAAAATAATGGTTGGCAACTGTGTATGTTCAGAGAGTAATTTCTTGACGGATAGCATAATTCGTGACAACTCTCCACCGGAAGCTACTTTTTTAAGTTCGCCAAAATTACCACCTTTATTTGCTGAAAATAAGAACTGTAATTCGTCTTTCCCGTTGGGAAAGTAGTTTTGAGTAGGTGTAATTTGAATTGAAAAACGGGCATTCTCCATTCCTAATTCTGAGAGTAATTGCTCTAGTGATTTTTTTAATTTCGGAACTGTTTTTATACGAGCACCTGAAATACTCATGGCTACTTTGTCTAGCTTTTCTGCAATCGCTTCAATTTCTTTTTGCTTGACTGCAATGTGCTCCTCAGCATTTTCTTTCTGCAATAACTTTTCTGAAAGTGTTGCTTGAATTGCTAATAAATCGGCAATCGAATTTACATAATGTTTTTTTTGTAAATCATAAATCAGTTGCAATCGATCATTGATTTTCTCTGCTTCATTGGGATTGAATTCCAAATGCTCATTGGCATTTTCTAATTCGCCAACAAGATCATCCAATTCAATTTTAAGGCTCGAAATTCGTACTGAAATTGCTTCGTATTCTTTTGAAAAAGGGGCTACTTTTTGAAGCTTAATTTCAACAGACGCCAATAAGCTTTGAATTCCTATTTCATCATTGATCGTTAACGTCAATGCTTCCGACAAGTGTAACTGAATTTCTTCTTTATTATTAAGTTTGTCTAAAGAGGCTTCTAAGGTTTCTTGTTCATTTGCAATCAAATTTGACGCTTCTAGCTCTTGAAACAAATGAAGGTTATAATCGTATTGTTGATTTGCTTCTCGTTGAACTTCTTCAATTTGGAGCAATTCTTTTTTAAGAGTATTTAACTGCTGTAGACCTCTTTTGTAAGAACTTATTTTTGTTTGATTCTTAGAAAGTGCATCGATAATGGTAAATTGAAAATTTACATCGGACAGTTCACTTGTTTGATGCTGTGAATGCACATCCATCAATTTTACTTTAAGTGCATTTAAAACGGAAAGCGTAACTGGCGTGTCGTTTACAAAAGCACGAGACTTTCCTGAGGGTAAAATTTCTCTTCGAATAATGGTATCCTGCTCATAATCTAAATCTGCATTCTCAAAAAAGGCTTGAAGTTCATAAGTGCCAACTGCAAGCTTTGCTTCTACAACGCATTTTTTTGAATTGTCTTTTAAGGCAGACAAATCGGCTCTATTTCCAAGCACCAAACCTAAAGCTCCTAATAAAATGGATTTTCCTGCTCCTGTTTCTCCTGTAATAATAGACAAACCGGATGAAAAATCAATATGTAAATGATTGATTAATGCGTAATTATTTATGGAAATGGAACTCAACAATGGCTGAATATTTTAATAAATTAAAATTACTAAATTTTAATGAAATATTATTTTTTATTTCTAATCTAAATTACGCCATTTTGCGTTGTTGTTTGGAGAAATTTTACGAAGTGTTTTGGCCGCTAATGAAGCGTTTTGTGTTTTGCTTCCTCCAGAGTAAAGATTCACAATTTCATCTGATTTGGCATCTAAAAACAAACGAATAAGATAATTTCCAATGGTTTTATTGTAAATTGTTTCTAAAGAAATCAAGCTGTTTTCGATGGCTTGTTTTGCAGACCATTCGTTTTTATGCAAATTATCAAATCCTTTCCTGTGATAATCATACAAGATCGTCCTGTAGTTTTTTAGTTTTGGAGATAAAAAATTATCAATCAATAAATAACGATTTTGCTTTCCTACCACATTTTGCCAAGATTGAATGCCACTTTGTTGGGCTTGCAACATTACATTTTGTGCTTCTTTTAAATATTTGTCTCCACCATACTTTTTAAAAGTATCTGCGTCTGCACCTAAAATGATATTGGTATAGAAAACAATAGTAGAAATTAAGTTGCTATCAAAAGAATTCGGATTGTAGATAAACGGATCAAATTCATTGTAAGTAAAAGAAAAATTCTCATCTCTTATATTTAAGATTGGAGAATCGTAAGTAGTGCCATAAACGGGTCTTGTAGATTGTACTTGAATGGATGCTTGGAATGTATTATTATCTCTTGAAGTGATAATAATATTCATGGCACAGTTAATTCGCTCTTCCACTTTTACATCTTTATCTGTCCATTCTGTTTGATTTACAAATTCGGACAAAGAGCTCTGTAAAGTCTTAAATACTTGCACATTGGAGCCTTTCACTTGTGCTGAATTTACAGTCACCAAACAATTTAGTTCTTGCGCACTCACGCTAAAGGTTAAAAAAAACAGGAAGAAAAGAGCTATTTTTTGTTGCATTTTTTTGATTTTTTATCAAGTTTAAGCAGTGTTATGACTTAAAATATACAAGAATTCTCAACTACTATAAAGACTATAAGTTACACTTATAATTTGGCGACAATAGCATTCATAATATCTTCAGCTACTGCATCTTTAGACTTCAATCCGAATGTTTGTATGCTCAAATCCTTATCAATAATAGTAATTTTATTGGTATCTGTTGCAAAACCAGCGCCTTTATCTTGTAAAGAATTCAAAACAATGAAGTCTAAATTTTTCTTTTTCAACTTGCCGATTGCGTTTTCCTCTTCATTATTCGTTTCTAAAGCAAAACCAACTAATAATTGATGTCCTTTAATTTCACCTAAGGAAGCTAAAATGTCTTTGGTCTTTTCCAAAACTATTTCAATGGTTGCATCCTTCTTTTTTATTTTCTGAGTAGCCACATTTTTTGGTCGATAGTCTGCAACGGCAGCAGAAAGTATCGCAATATCTACTTCTTTAAAATATTTATGAGCTTCAGTATACATTTCCTCCGCTGACTTCACATCAATTCTTTTCACAAATGAATGCTGAATTGTTTGTGCACTTGGTCCAGAAATTAAAATAACTTCTGCGCCTAAGTTTGCGGCAGTTTTTGCAATTGCAAACCCCATTTTCCCTGACGAATGATTTCCTATAAAACGTACAGGATCGATCGCTTCGTATGTAGGACCTGCAGTTAATAACAATTTTTTTCCTTTTAAAGGCAGTTTGTTTAGACGATCTTTTTCTATAAAAGATACAATATCTTCGGGTTCGGCCATTCTTCCTTCTCCAACCAAACCACTTGCTAGTTCGCCGGAAGTTGCAGGAATCATGACATTTCCAAAACTTTGTAATTTATCTAAATTATTCTTTGTTGATGGATGGATGTACATATCCAGATCCATTGCTGGAGCAAAATAAACAGGACATTTAGATGATAAATAGGTTGCTAATAACAGGTTATCACAAACACCATTTGTCATTTTTGAAAGGGTGTTTGCAGTGGCAGGTGCGATGACCATAATGTCTGCCCAAAGCCCTAAATCTACATGATTGTTCCAGAGTTCATTTTCTGCTTCTTTATCATAAAAAGTAGAATGAACAGGGTTTTTGGAAAGTGTAGATAGTGTAAGGGGGGTAATAAAATCTTTAGACGCAGGGGTCATAATTACTTGAACTTCTGCGCCTAGTTTTATAAATAAACGGACTAAACTTGCCGTTTTGTATGCGGCAATTCCAGCAGTGATACCTAATAATACTTTTTTACCACTTAAAACAGACATATTATTCTGTTTCTGGTGTTCTGTGATATACTTTATTATTCAACCATTCTTCTACAGCTAAAGCTGTTGGTTTTGGTAATCTTTCATAAAATTTAGAAACTTCAATTTGTTCTTTGTTTTCAAAAACTTCTTCTAAACTATCATTGTAAGTAGCAAACTCATCTAATTTATCAACTAATTCTGTCTTTAAATCGTTATTGATTTGAGTCGCTCTTTTTGCTATAATTGAAATCGCTTCGTAGATATTTTCTGTCTGCGCTTCAATTTCTTTTTTGTCATAAGTAACAGTACTTACAGCAGCTTTAGTTTCTTTATAATCCATGATTGTTATTTACTTTTTTGTGTAATTTCTAATTTCCCTTTTTGCACTAAGTCCTCTACTCTTGTTTGCTCTTTGTGAAGTGTAGCTAACATTTCATTAGCATCTACTAGATACTTAGATTCTGGAAAGTTTCTCTTCAATTTGTCGTAAGCATTTACTGCATCTTTTATTCGTTCGAGTTTTCTTCTATCAAAACTTTTTAGAACAAAATCGTGGGCCGCTTTTAAACGGTAATAAAGTGCTTCTTCTTTAAACTCAGAACCTAGATAGTCTGACAATAAGTTATCGAAAGCTTGAATTGCAGCTTTGTAGTTTCTTAAATCGTAATCGGCAGTTCTATAATATGTTTTTGCAATTTCAAAAGATTTTTCCTGCAACTTTATTCTCAACTCAGCATAATGTTTATTTGCTTCGGGAAGTTTTTCTGAATCTGGATAGGCGTTTATAAAACCTTGAAAAGCTTCTAATGCTTTATTGGTATCTGTAGGATCTAGACTAAAAACAGGAGATGCTAATTTATAACTGTAAGCAGATAAAAAAGAAGCTTCCTCTTTTTTTGAACTTTTTGGATAATTATTTGCAAATCGATCAAAGTAATAGCCCGCTGTTGTATAGTTTTTTTCATTAAAATTAGATTGCGCAACCATAAACTGGATTCTTTCCATTTGTGGCTTCCCTCTGTAATATGGAGTTACTTTTTCAAACAAGCGCAGCGCCTTTCTATACTTTTGAGATTCGTATAGTTTGACAGCCATTTTATATTGATCTTCTTCAGAACCTTTGTTGAGTACTTTTTGATATTCTCCACAGGAGAATAACATTGCACAAAGTACTAATAAACAAGCTAAATTTTTAATTTTTTGCATCGGGCAAAATTACTAATTAAATATGGATTAATAAAACGATTTTTCAACACTATTAACTGTGTTTTGCAATAATGCATAAAAAACACCATAAAAAAGCAACATTGGGTGCTAAAACTTTGTTAATCTTAGCTTTTATAAGGAATATAGCACTACAAATCTTTTTTTTAGGATAGGATTCTGCTGCACAAATAATCGGTCTTCTTTTTAAAAATTAGTGACAAACGTTGCAATTTTTGACTGCAACTCGTCACTTGCCTTAACCAATGGCAAACGAACTTCATTTGAAGTGATCTTTAATTCTTGTAAAACGGTTTTAATTCCTGCTGGATTGTTCTCTTCAAAAATAGCATCGACAACGTCCATTAGTTGAAAATGCAATTGGTATGCTTCTTTATTTCTTCCGTTCAAACCTAACTGAATCATTTCTGAAAATACTTTCGGAAAAGCTTGTCCAATCACAGAAATCACACCTGAACCACCTGCTAGGGTTATTGCCAATGCCAAATCATCATCTCCAGAGATGATCAAAAAACCTGAAGGTTTGTTTTTGATCAACTCTAAATATTGCTGTGTATTATTCCCTGCTTCTTTAACAGCTAAAATATTTTTAAAATCGTTTGCCAAACGTAAAGTTGTTTCAACAGTCATATTCTTTGCAGTTCTTCCAGGAACATTATATAGAATTACAGGGACTGGTGATGCTTCTGATATTGCTTTAAAGTGCTGATAGATGCCTTCCTGTGTTGGCTTACTATAATAGGGAGTTACAGATAAGATAGCATCGATGTTAGAGAAATCTCTTGTTTCTAATTCATTGACAACACTTGATGTATTGTTACCTCCCACACCTAAAACTAAAGGCAACCTCCCATTATTGGCCGTCACAATTACCTCAATTATTTTTAATTTCTCTTCTGGTGTAATCGTAGCACTTTCGCCAGTGGTCCCATTGATAACTAGGTAATTTACACCATTATCAATATTGAAATTAACTAATTTTATAAGCGCCTCAAAATCGACACTTTTGTCAATTTTAAAAGGGGTTACTAAAGCAACTCCTGTTCCTACAAATTTTTGCATTATTTTTTTAAGTTTATTTGGGTACAAAAATATTAAATTATTTATCGCAAAAAGCAATCAAAACTTCCAAACATGGTATTTATACAACATCTTGTTTTTTTGTTGAATTATGATGCCGCTGTACTCCCCAAAATTTGAAGGTATTTTTTAAGTTCAGCATTAAAAACATCAACGTTATCAATACGTTCTGAAATTTCTAAATCAAACAACGATTGATTGACATTTGAAAACCCTATTTTAAAACTAGCCAGTGATTGTTTGACCAAGCTTTCTAAATAAACATGATTTGTATCAAAATAACAAATCAACACATCAAATGGAGTGTCTACAAAAATTTGTAAACTCACATCATTAATTTTCCCTTTCCAATTAAAATCTGTGTTAGAAAAATGATGAAATGATTTTTCGTCCCTCTTGTGAAATTCCCTAAAACAATACCAGTTGACACTTCGATGTTTTGGAAATAGTTTTTTCACTTTATCTTCAAAGCCATAAACATCATTTAACGCCATTGTTGTCAAAATGCCAATATTCTTTATCTTGTTATTGGCAAAGACTCTTTTGCTTGTTTTGAAAGACTGCTGAATCTTTTTTTGTAAAAAATATTTTTTAATTTTTGAAAAAACCATTTGCTGTAATTGATAATAGCTTAAATTAGCTGAAGCAAATTTAATTAAAAAGAGCTTACCAAATCTATGAAAAAAGCACTTCTTGTTTTCAGCCTACTTTTATTGTTTGTTGGATGTGAAAAAAAAAAACTTCACCTTGTAAAAACAACTGCAGAAATAATTACAATTGACAGTACTTTTGCAGAGAACCCAGCATACAAAAAACTAATAGCACCTTACAAAAATAAAATGATTACAGAAATAAACACTGTAATTTCGTATGCTCCCAAAAATATTAACCGATACGATGGAAAACTGCAAAGCTCTTTAGGAAATCTGCTCGCCGACTTATGCTACGAAAGAGCAAACGTGATTTTCAAAGAGCGTACTAGAAAGGAAATTGATTTTTCAATGTTTAACTATGGAGGAATTAGAGCAAGTATTTCTAAAGGAACTGTAACAAATAAAAATCCCTTTGAATTAATGCCTTTTGAAAACAGCTTAGTTGTTGTAGAACTTTCTGGAAAGAAAGTAGCCGAATTGGTCGATTATTTTATCAAAAACAAAAGTGCGCATCCACTTTCTAAAAATATTGAATTGCTCATCAATACTGACAAAAGCTATCAATTAAAGATAAATAACCAAAAATTTGACCTTACAGAAAACTACTTTGTTTTAACTTCTGATTATTTACAAAGTGGTGGAGATAAAATGGATTTTTTCAAGAACCCTATTTCATTGTTCAAAACAGATTACAAAATGCGGCATGCGATCATCGACGAATTTAAAAGTTTGGACACGCTGAGAACTTCCTTAGATAATCGCGTAATACTCAACTAAAATGGAGAGAAGAAAATTTTTACATCAAACTGCTGCTGCTGCAATTCTAACTTCTGTTGGAGGCTTAACATTGCCCAGCTTCACAAAAAAAAAGAAACACATCACCATTCTACACACTAATGATACACACAGTAGAATTGAACCTTTTGAGGCATCACACCACAGACACGCAAACAAAGGCGGGGTAGCTAGAAGAGCTACTTTGGTTGAAAGTATTCGCAAAGAAAACGCAAATACATTATTGTTAGACGCTGGAGATATTTTTCAAGGAACCCCTTACTTTAATTATTTTGGAGGTGAGTTAGAATTTAAGTTAATGAGCATGCTGAAGTATGATGTTGCCACGATTGGAAATCATGATTTTGACAATTCGATCGAAGGCTTGTACAAACAATTGCCAAATGCGAATTTCGATTTTGTTTCAGCAAATTATAATTTCAAAAACACCGTATTAGACACCCATGTAAAACCTTATAAAATTATATTGAAAGATGGTGTGAAGATTGGGGTTTTCGGATTAGGAATACAACTAGAAGCTTTGGTAGATCCTAAAATGTACAAAGAAACAGAATATCTTGATCCCTTAGAAATTGCGCAAGACATGAGTCGAATTTTAAAAGAAGAGGAACATTGTGACTTAGTCATTTGTCTTTCACATTTAGGCTATTTTTACAAACGAAACCCAACTAAAATTTCTGATCTAAATTTAGCAAAAAACACAAAAAACATTGATTTAATTATTGGTGGGCACACCCATACTTTTTTACCAAAACCAACGATTGTAAGAAACAGTGCCGACAAAAACATGTTGGTAAATCAAGTAGGTGCTTATGGAATTAATCTAGGCAGAGTTGACTTTTATTTTGATGAAAACAATAATAAATCGTCAGAAGGAACTACTATTTTGGTTTGATCAAATACATTTAATTTAAAAGTATTTTAATCAATCATATCCATGAATTTTTGTTCAGAGATTATTGCAATGCCTAAATCTTGAGCTTTGGCTAATTTACTGGGTCCCATATTATCTCCCGCAACAATAAAATTTGTTTTTTTAGAAATTGACGAACTTACTTTTCCACCATTATCTTCAATTGCTTTTTTAAGTTCATTTCGTGATAATTGAAAAAAAACACCTGAAACTACAAATATTTTGCTTTCCAATTTGTTTGTTTGATTTTCTAAACTTTCAGCAGAAACCGCTAATTGAACTCCGTGTTGTTTCAAACGATCTATCATTTGAATGTTACTTAAATCATTCGAAAAATCTAGGATGCTTTGTGCAATTCTGTCGCCAATTTCATCTACTGAAATTAAGGTTTCAAAATCTGCAACCATTAAATTATCAGTAGATTTAAAATGTTTGGCTAATTTTTTTGCGACTGTTTCTCCCACAAAACGAATTCCGAGAGCAAACAACACTTTTTCAAAGGGTATTTCTTTTGATTTCTCAATTCCTGCAACCATATTTTGTGCAGATTTCGCAGCCATTCGTTCTAATGGAATTACCTGAGCTTCCGTTAAATCATATAAATCTGCATAGCTAGAAATCAAGTTTTCTTTGCGTAATAAATCAACGGTCTCTCCTCCTAGCCCATCAATATCCATGGCTTTTCTTGAAATAAAGTGCTGGATTCTCCCTGTAATTTGAGGTGCACATCCAAACTCATTGGGACAGTAATGTTTTGCGTCCCCTGCTGCTCTTACTAATTCTGAATCACACTCTGGGCAATTTGTAGCATACAAAGTGGGTTGAGAATTGATTGGACGTTTTGTGAAATCGACTGCTATGATTTTTGGGATAATCTCACCTCCTTTTTCTACAAAAACGGTATCGTTGATTCTAATATCTAATTTTTCTATTTGATCTGCATTGTGCAACGAAGCACGCTTTACCGTGGTTCCTGCTAATTGTACGGGAGCTAAATTTGCTACGGGTGTAATGGCGCCTGTACGCCCAACTTGATAGGTAATCTCATGTAAAATTGTGGAAACTTGTTCCGCTTTAAATTTATAAGCAATGGCCCATCTTGGTGCTTTTGCGGTATATCCTAATTCTTCTTGCTGCTGTAAATTATTCACTTTTATGACAATACCGTCCGTTTCATAAGGTAAATTGTGGCGTTCCACATCCCAATGATTTACAAAGTCAAAAACGGCAGTGATCGATTTTGCAAGAGCAATAGTTTTAGGTACTTTAAACCCTACTTTTCTGGCACTTTCTAAACTTTCAAAATGTGTTTTGTATTTTCTTTCTTCGGTAAGTACTTGATAGAGTAAACAGTCTAATGGACGCTTTGCTACTTCTGCACTGTCTTGTAATTTTAAACTTCCACTTGCCGTGTTTCTTGGGTTTTTATATTCTTCTTCTCCATTTGCAGCTCGTGCTAAATTCATTTCTCGAAACCCTTCTAAAGGCAAAACAATTTCACCACGCATTTCAAAATTGGAAACAAAATCTCCATTTGGTAGCAAGGGAATGGAACGAATTGTTTTGATATTTTTTGTAACATCATCTCCTTGAAAACCATCTCCCCGAGTTACGGCTTTTATAAATTGTCCGTTTTCAAAGGTTAAGTTTATGGAGGCTCCATCGTATTTTAACTCGCATGTAAATTCAAGAGCATCGGTTCCTAACACTTTTTGCACTCTTTTTTCCCAATCTAATAAATCTTCTTTGGAATACGAATTGTCTAAAGAATACATTCTGTTTTTATGGGTAACCGTTTCAAAGTTCTTTGTGACTCCACCTCCTACTCTTTGAGTTGGTGAGTTTGCATCAAGAAATTGCGGATGCTCCTCTTCTAAGGCTTCTAATTCTTTTAGCTTAATATCAAACTCGTAATCGGAAACTGTAGCTCTGTCCAATACATAATAATTATGATTGTACTGGCGTAATTGGTCGCGAAGTGCTGCTATTTTTTGTTGAATTGTCATTGTCTTTATTCGCTTACAGTACCTGTGAATTGATTGATTTTTGAATTGATTGGATTGCCCGAAGAGCGTCTAAAACTTGCTACCTGTCCTGTGTGCCAAATGGCATCGGCAATGGGGCCGTTTATTAAGTTGTATAAAGGTATGGTCACTTTACCGTCTTTAGTTGTATCAAATTCTGAAACATCTTTACTTATTTTTATACGGTTGCTTAAGGCCTGTAAATTCAATAATGTTTGGGTTCTCATTGCTGTAAAATTCATTGGTGATTTTTCCTTTTTCTGAGGGAAATCTGTTTTTGTCAATCTGATTAAAACGGTTGACAAATCGTATAAATGGATAATGGTTTCTTGACAGGTTCTTCCTGCTCCTTTTGGTTGATAGGACAAATCCTCTGATTGTAATCCTTCTGTAGACCAATAATAGCGAAATCCTAATCCATCAACCATTCTTGCTAATACATTTTGAGGTGTATAGGTTTCAGCTGTTGCTGGTATTTCGTGAAAAGGTAATTTTTCTTGTGCGCTTGAAGTGACCATTGTAAATACAATTGCTATAAATGATAAAAATAATTTCATTGGGTTTCTTTGAATTGCTAATTTAAGGAAAAGTTTAATTTTATAACTGACTTCGGCGAAGAGAAAATTGAGTTTCCAGACACCTCTAGGTTTCTATAAATTGACAAGCAGGTTTAGCCCTGATTGAATGGTTTGTTTGAGCTCTCACGCTTTTTAGCGTGAAGCGAGGAGTGAAAGCAGGAAATAGCTTCAAAAACAAAACCGGAAACAAAATTGTCTCAGGTTTTTATAAGAAGTGTTTACTATGTTGAAAACACAAGATTGGAAGACTAATAGTAGGTATATCTTCTCACTTTTGCGATGTGTTTTGCCAAACGCATTACTTGATGTGAATAGCCATATTCATTGTCATACCAAACATAAATAACAATACTTTCTTTGTCTGTAATGGTAGCCTTGCTGTCAAAAATTGAAGGAGCTGTAGTACCAATAATATCGGAAGAAACCAGTTCGTTATCTAACGAATATTTTATTTGCTCTACCAAGTCTCCTTCTAACGCATATTGTTTCATAATAGCGTTTAGGGTTTCTGTGGTTACTTCTGTTTTTAATTGAAGGCTTAAAATGGCTAACGAACCATTGGGTACTGGAACACGAATGGCATTTGAGGTTAATTTTCCTGCAAGGGCTGGCAATGCTTTTGCAACGGCTTTTCCTGCGCCTGTTTCTGTAATTACCATATTTAATGCTGCAGCTCTACCTCTTCGGTACTTACTGTGCATATTGTCTACTAGATTTTGGTCATTTGTATAGGCATGAATGGTTTCGAGATGGCCTTTTTTTATTCCAAAATTATCTTCTAAAACTTTTAAAACGGGTGTAATGGCGTTGGTGGTACATGAGGCAGCCGAAAAAATAGATACGTTGTCTGGGTGATGCTCTAAATGGTTGACACCATGCACAATATTTGGAATTCCTTTTGCTGGCGCAGTTAGTAAAACTTTACTTGCTCCGTTAGGAACTAAATGCCTACTTAAGGCTTCTTTGTCTCTAAAAGCACCTGTATTGTCAATAATTAAGGCGTTGCTAATTCCGTATTTGGTATAGTCAATGTCTTCAGGTTGTTTGGCAGCAATCATATAGACCGTCGTGCCATTAATAATTAATGCATTGTTTTCAACATCGGTTTCAACAGTGCCTAAAAAATCGCCATGAACTGAATCGATGCTTAACAAAGAAGCTCTCTTTTCTAGTACTGTCTGATTGATTTCACCACGGGTAACAACTGCTCTCAATCTTAATTGAGAACCTTTCCCCATTTTGATCATTAGTTCGCGAGCCAACAAACGCCCTATTCTACCAAAACCATATAAGACAACGTCTTTGGGTGTTGTGTTTTCAATTTCTTTTACGTCTCTTAATTGATGTTTTACAAAAGCAACTTTATCGGTACTTCTTTTTGGGTTTAAATAATATTCATAAGCCAGTTTTCCAATATCTAGTTTTGATGTTGGTAAGTCTAATTGCTGTATTGCTTTTGCTATATCTAAAGCATCTGAAATGGTAATTGGTTTGCTAACAAACTCTTTTGCATAGTTGATTAAGTTTAAAACCTCTCCAGCTCTTTTATCAACTAAAGGATTCCTAAACAATACTAATTCAATGGCTTTTTCATACCACAAACTATTTACAATATTGATAAATTCTACGGTTGCTTTTCGGTTTTGTGCTTGTGACAAAACTTCTGTTTCATAATTAATTATTGTTGCCATTGGATACTAAAATTATTAAATTTTCGGCAAAAGTATTTCTTTTTTTTGAAATACGAAATCGATTTCGTTAAAATTATTAAACCATAAAAAGTCCTGACTTTCATCAGAACTTTAAACTTCTACTTGTTGTACGCTTTATCGATAAATATATTTTTCAGTTTGACTTGTTAAAGTAATCATTTCTATAATAATTCGATATCGGTTACTTGCCAAATTATCTAATAAACGGACTGTTTCTTTTGCATTGCTTACTTCTTGGTTATTAATTTTTGTAATAATGAAACCTTTTAAATTGTTTTCGATTCCATCTTTACCAGTTCTAGTAATTTGTACGCCACGATTAATCGCTCTTTTCTGTTTCTCCTTTTTTGTAATATCTTTTAACTCCCATTGAAATACTGAGGAAATATGCCTTTCTATAGATTTAGATAATTTAACTTTTTTAACATATATTTCTCCGTCTCTATTAATTGTAACGTCAACAAAATCACCTGGCCTTTTAGCTGTTAATTGCCCTTTTAAATCTGAAAATTTTGAAATTTTAACATTGTTTATTTTGACAATAATATCCCCTTTTTTTAGTCCAAAATTTTGGCCTTTCTCTGTCAATTCTAAAGCACTTGAAATTTTTACGCCCTCCTCATCATAATTAGCATCAACATTGATCCCTAAAATTGCTTGTTGCACGGTTCCGAATTCTAAGATATCGTCAATAATCTTTTTAGCAATATTTGAGGGTACAGCAAAAGAATAACCAATAAAAGAACCGGTTCTTGAAGAAATTGCAGTATTTATGCCAATCAACTCTCCTTTGGTATTTACCAATGCGCCTCCACTATTCCCAGGATTCACAGCAGCATCCGTTTGAATGAAAGATTCAATATTTCTATTGCCTTCCAAATCTCTACCTTTCGCACTTACAATTCCTGCAGTTACTGTTGATGTTAAATTATATGGATTTCCAACAGCCAATACCCACTCCCCTATTTGAACATTATCAGAATTCGCAAAAGGAATGTATGGCAAATCAATACCTGTATTAATTTTTAACAAAGCAATGTCATTACTTGGGTCTGTACCAATTAATTCCGCTGAATACTTTTTTTGATCATTTAACGTAATTTCTAATTCCGTAGCACCTTCTATTACATGATTGTTGGTAACAATATAACCATCTTGAGAAATAATTACACCACTCCCAGTTCCAACTTGTTCATATTTCCTGGATCCGTTTCCATTTCCGTAAAATAATTCTGCCCACGGATTCTTTTGCGTCCTTAAAGCGGTATTTTTAACATGAACTACTGCATGCACTGTGCTTTCTGCTGCTATGGTAAAATCTGTCGTATTCTCAATAGCAGAAGAAGTCAGGACAGTTGGATTAAAATTTGAATTGATGGTAGCCATCGGCATCTTAGAGATTTGTTGATGTACAATCTCTTTTTCGATAAAGATTTTGTAGCCACCTAAAGTAAGAACACCTCCTAAAATAGCCATTCCTAAAAAACTAAAAAATTGCTTCATTATATATGGTTTTAATTCTATGCAATCAAATATATAATTTTGATGATTATGATAATTTTGTTTAACATCATTTTAACGGATTTTAACCCATTTTTAACAACTATAATATCCTATTGAAATTGCTATCTTTGTATTCATGAAGATTCCATTTTATAAATACCAAGGAGCTGGGAACGATTTTGTTATGATTGACAACAGATCAAAACTATTTCCAAAAGAGAATACAACCGCAATATTAAAAATTTGTAATCGCAATTTTGGTATTGGTGCTGATGGGATTATTTTAATTGAAAATGATACTGATTTCGACTTTAGAATGCTTTATTTTAATGCCGATGGTAGTCAAACTTTCTGTGGAAATGGAGGCAGGTGTGCTGTTGCTTTTGCAAAGCACTTAGAAATCATTACATTAGAAACTAACTTTATTGCTTTTGATGGTGGTCATATTGCGAAAATTGAAAAAGATATTGTCTCTTTACAAATGATTGATGTAACTGAAGTAATCGTAAAAGAAAACAGTGTTTTTGCCTACACAGGAACACAACATCATGTGGAATTGGTTGAAAATTTAGAGACCTATCCGGTATTTGAAATGGGGGAAAAGATTAGAAATTCGTATCCAGCTAAAGGGAGTAATGTAAATTTTGTGCAGCAAGTGAATCACAATACATTTCGAGTGAGAACCTATGAAAAAGGGGTTGAAAGCGAAACACTGGCTTGTGGAACAGGAGTGACAGCTGTTGCAATCGCAATGCATAAAACAAAAATAACCAAAGAACAGTGTATTAACTTACCTGTTATGGGGGGGGATTTACAAGTTACCTTTGATGAAAACGGAGGAAAATACACCAATGTATTTCTAAAAGGACCTGCAGAATTTGTTTTTAAGGGAGACATAGAGATTTAACTTTTAACGAAATGAGCCACATAGGAACATAGAAAAAAGAAAAAACTACATATGTTTTAATTATCTTGTAAAAAAAACAACTATGAAAATATCCAAACAATATTTAAATGACCTTACTTATCCCTTAATTGGATGTTGTATAAATGTTCATAAAGAATTAGGTCCAGGATTATTAGAACATGTTTACCATCAATGTTTGATTGAAGAATTAAAATACGAAAAAATTTCTTTTAAATCAGAATTAGAAGTTCCAATCAGGTATAGAGAAAAAGAAATAGATACTAAATTAAGAGTAGATTTACTGATACAAAATTGTTTAGTCGTTGAGTTAAAATCAGTCAAGGAAATTCAACCTATATTTGAAGCACAAATACTAACCTACATGCATTTACTAAAAGCACCAAAAGGAATCATTGTAAACTTTAATTGTTTAAATTTATTTAAACAAGGTCAAAAGACTTTCGTAAATGACATATTTAGAGAATTACCTGAATAATCAATGAAATCTATGAGTCTATGTGGTCAGAAAATGAATCTACGTGCCTTAGAGCCAGAAGATTTAGAATTTCTATTCGAAATAGAAAACAATGAAATCTTTTGGGAAGTAAGCCACACACAAGCACCATTTTCTAAATATGTTTTAAAACAATATTTAGAAAATGCACAGTTAGATATTTTTGAAGCCAAACAATTACGGCTTTTAATCGAAGACAAAAAAACAAAGAAACAAATGGGTATGATCGATTTGTTTGATTTTAATCCACAACACCGAAGAGCTGGAATCGGGATTTTGGTACATCCTAAATTTCAAGAAAAAGGTGTTGCTTCTGAAGCATTGGAAATGATAGTTAAGTATGCCTTTTCCAAATTGAACTTACATCAATTATATGCGAACATTACGATAGGCAATTTACAAAGTATCTCATTATTCAAAAAAAATAAATTTGTAAAAGTTGGAGAAAAAAAAGATTGGATATTCTCAGAAGGAAAATTTAAAAATGAACTTTTATTTCAATTAATTAATGAATAAAAAAATAATTTTATTTGGTATTTTAATTATAGTATTAATAGGCGGAATGATTAGCCTTCAATATTACAATCGAATATTTGCAGACAATATTCGTAAGACAGGTAGCATCTTTATTGAATCGAAAGATGACCTATCCGTTTTAAAAAAGAGATTAGCACCGTTTTTAGAAAATAAGGAAGGATTTAATTGGGTGGCTGTTCAAAAAGAATTCAATAAACCGAAAGCAGGAAAATATGCTTTAAAGAAAGGAATGTCAAATAATGATATTGTCAATCTTCTAAGAAGTGGGAATCAAACCCCCGTAAAAGTAAGATTTAACAATCAAGATACCTTAGAGAAATTAGCAAATAGAATTGCAGCACAAGTGGAAACAGATTCGACACATTTGATGCACGCATTCTTAGACCCTACTTTTTTAAAAGAAAACAACTTTAATAAAAAAACAATTCTAGGCATTTTCATCCCAAATCGTTATGAAGTTTATTGGACAATATCTGCCGAAAAATTTCGTGATAAAATGCTAAAAGAATATACCCTTTTTTGGAATACAAAAAGAATAGAAAAAGCGAAGAATCTAAACTTATCAAAAAAAGAAATCATTACATTAGCCTCAATTGTTCAGAAAGAAACAGCTCAGAAGATAGAAAGACCCGTTGTTGCAGGTTTGTATTTGAATCGACTCAAAAAAGGATGGCCTTTGCAAGCGGATCCTACAGTAATCTTTTGTATTCGGGAGAAAAAAGGGCAAAACACAGTGATTAAAAGAGTATTAACAGTAGATTTAAAAATTGACTCTCCCTACAATACCTATCTAAATAAAGGGTTACCTCCTGGACTGATATCAATGCCAGACGTTTCCGCAATTGATGCAGTCTTAAATGCCAGTAAGCACAACTATTTTTACATGTGTGCAAATACTGAAAAAATAGGTTTTCATGCATTTTCGAAAACACTTTCTCAGCACAATAGAAATGCCGAAAAGTACCATAGATGGCTTAATAAAAAAGGAATTAATCGGTAATAAGAAAACAATTACAGTCAAGCAAAAGGTACGATTAAGTTACCGATTATTTCAAAATCACAATACCAAAGAGTGTTTCAACGGTTTTAATCTAAAAAAATAATATAATTTTCATAGGATTCCATTAATAGCAGAAAGTAATGTAAACCATCTTTTTTATTATTAAATTCACAAAAAACACAGTTTCAACTCAATAAATTAGCATTAGAAGAGGTATAAGCCCTTATTATTTGTATTTATTTTAAAATTTAACAGTCTGGTAATCAGTAATATGATATTAGTACTTAGCTTTGCAAACGCAAAACAGAAAGAAATCGTTTATCAAAAAATTATTTTTATTAGCCATCACGTTATTTTTATTTATCAATGCAACTGATATAGATCCAGTTAAGACCATTGAACTCAAAGAAAACAATTCCCCCAAAAACAACTCATTAGAATTTCCTTACCTACAAAAAAACTTTGTAGGCTTTAAAGAAGCACTTGCTTTTAAAGAATCTCAAGGAAGGTATAATGTGATAAACACCTTAGGATATCTCGGAAAATATCAATTTGGAAGAACAACGTTAAAACGATTTCGAATATATAATACAAAAGAATTTTTAAAAAATCCAGAATTACAGGAAAAAGCTTTTGCAGCTTACTGTTCTGTAAATAAATGGATTTTAAGAAAAGATATTAGACGCTCTGTCGGAAAAATAATAAATGGAATAGAAATTACTGAATCTGGAATTTTAGCAGCTGCTCATTTGGGAGGTGCTGGAAATGTAAAGAAGTATTTACGCAGCAACGGAAGAATCAGCTTCTCAGATGCATACGGTTCTTCGATTCAATCTTATCTAAAAAAATTTGCTGGTTACAATGTTTCTAATATTAAAGCAAATAGAATGGCAAAGGTTTAAATAAATCAAGAGCAAGTAACCGAGCACGCTAATCTTTAACGCTTCACTAAATATTTTGCATCAATATATCTTCAGTTATATTGCTAATATTATTTGTGAATGATAAAGATGGCTGGTTTCTTATGTAAATCTGGAGTCTGATGTTTCCAATCTTGAACCGAAAATGTTTTAATGTATTCTGAAGAAAGGGTAATATCTGCTGCAATACATAAATTGGTAGTCGGTGATAATGCAGCTTTCAAATCTGCAAACATTTTCTCATTTCGATACGGAGTTTCAATAAAAATTTGTGATTGGTTTTTATCGACAGATAATTTTTCTAGTTCTTTGATTGCTTTTTTCCGCTCTCCTTTATCAATTGGTAAATACCCATTAAAAGCAAAGTTCTGACCATTCATTCCAGAACTCATCATCGCCATTAATATAGATGAGGGTCCTACTAAAGGAACTACTTGAATTCCTTTTTCGTGAGCCAACTTTACAATCGTTGCGCCTGGATCTGCAACAGCAGGCACTCCTGCTTCAGATAACAACCCTACATTAATACCATCTTTACAAACATCCAAATAAGTGCGTGTTTCCAATTCTTCAGCATACTTATCTAAAGGCATTAAATTTAAGGAAGACTGAGATTTTTTTGGTGTAATTTTTTTGATAAATCTTCTTGCGGTTTTTTCATTTTCAACAATAAAAAAATCAACGTCTTCTATCACTTTTTTCACAGATAAAGGCATCACCTCTAAAGGCTCTGTATCTCCTAACGTAGTTGGAATTAAATATAATTTACCGATCATTTTGTAGTTTTTCTGCAATTATTGAACAAGCTTCTTCTAGCATCATATACACTTTTTCAAATCCCTGAGTACCTCCGCAATAAGGATCTGGAACACTTTGATTATAAAGTGGATTGACTTCATTTAAAATCAATTTGACTTTAGAAGTATGAGAATTATTTTTAGCTAATTTTAAAATATTTTGATAATTGCTTTCATCCATTGCATAAATGGTATCAAAATTCTCAAAATCTGAAATCGTAAACTTTCGGATTTTTTGATTTTTTAAGTTTACATTGTAATTAGATGCAATGTTTACTGAACGTTTATCTGGAGCACTACCAACATGGTATGCAGCGGTTCCAGCAGAATCAACAAAAACAAGATCTGAATTCACTTTAGATTGCAAAACCCCTTCAGCAATTGGAGAACGACAAATGTTTCCCAAGCAAACCATGAGTATTTTATGCATAAAAAAGGAATTTAGAAAGTCAACTTCTTCGTTAAATCGTCTACGTATTTTTTAAATTGCTTATCCGTCTCAGTTAAGTTATCAACGGTTTTACAAGCATGTAAAACAGTTGCATGATCTCTTTGCCCAATTTGATTCCCAATACTTGCTAATGAAGTTTTGGTTAATCTTTTTGCAAAAAACATGGCTAATTGTCTTGCTTGAACAATATGACGCTTTCTTGTTTTAGATTGTAAGGTAGCAACATCCATATCAAAATACTTAGAGACTTCTTTTTGGATATAATCAATAGAGACTTCTTTCTTGGTGTTTTTTACAAATTTATCTACAATTTGTTTTGCCAATTCTATAGAAAACTCTCGTCTATTAAAAGAAGCTTGTGCAATCATAGAGATAATTACTCCCTCTAATTCTCGAACATTCGATTTGATATTCTTAGCAATATACTCTACGATTTCTTCTGGCATTTCAACACCATCTCTAAAGAGTTTATTGTAAAGAATAGAAACTCTTGTTTCGTAATCTGGTGCTTGTAATTCTGCAGACAATCCCCATTTAAAACGAGATAACAAACGCTGTTCTATGTCTTGCATATCTACAGGCGCTTTGTCTGATGTTAAAATTACTTGTTTTCCGTTTTGATGTAAATGATTGAATATATGAAAGAAAACATCTTGTGTTCCTGCTTTTCCAGATAAAAACTGAACATCATCAATCAATAAAACATCGATCATTTGATAAAAATGAATAAAATCATTTCTAGTATTCGATTTCACAGAGTCTATAAATTGTTGTGTAAATTTTTCTGAAGAAATATACAAAACCGTTTTGTCTGGATACTTGTCTTTTATATCTACACCGATAGCATGTGCTAAATGTGTTTTTCCTAAACCAACACCACCATAGATTAACAATGGATTGAATGAAGTTCCTCCAGGTTTATTGGCAACAGCCATACCCGCAGAACGCGCTAATCTATTAGAGTCTCCTTCAACAAAATTATTGAAATTATAATTCGGATTTAATTGAGATTCAATTTTTACTTTTTGTAAACCTGGAATGATAAATGGATTTCTCAATTCTCTCTTACCAGCATCCAAAGGCATTGTTACCTTTTGTGGTTTTAAAGGATCTCTATTAGAACTTGGTATTTTTACAATTTGAGGTCTATTACTACTGTACGTATTTTCCATACGAACATCATAAATTAATTTTGCATCATTCCCTAATTGTCGAACTAAAGCAACTCTTAATAATTTAATATAATGTTCTTCTAACCATTCATAAAAAAACTTACTGGGCACCTGAATTGTTAATGCTTCTCCGGATAATTTTACTGGTTTGATGGGCTCAAACCAAGTTTTGTATGCTTGTGGCTTTATATTGTCTTTTATAAAAGACAAACATTCAGTCCAAACGGAATCGGCAGTTGAGGTCATTTTAGGGTAATGTGTATTATAAGTTAATGATTGTTTAATGCGGAATTTTATTACTCTCCCAAGAGCCCTACAAAAGTGTGAATAAAATTCAGTATAAAAAAATCTATTTGCTATTGATTATTAACTTTTTTTTACGTACACTCCATACCATAATTTAAATTTCATTTTGTTGAAGAAAAATACCACAAAAATTAGAGTTCGTTACTCAGAAACTGATCAAATGGGCGTTGTATATCATGGAAATTATGCACAGTTTTTTGAAATAGGAAGAACAGAATGGCTTAGAAACCTTGGAGTTACCTATAAAAAAATGGAAACCTCAGGCATTATGCTTCCCGTTATTTCTTTGCAATGCAACTTCATTAAATCAGCGCTTTATGATGATATCTTAACAATTGACACCATCATCAGAAAAACACCAAAGGTTAAAATTGAATTTGATTATGAAATAAAAAATCAACACAATGATTTAATTTGTATGGGAAATTCCGTTTTAGCATTTATAAATATGGAAACGATGAAACCAACACGATGTCCAGCATATTTATTGGAGCTTTTAGAATTTTAAAAATGACCTAAGACTTATTCCATCTCTTTAATAGCAACTTTGTACAAAGCATCAAAAATTTGAAAAATACTTTTTGCATCATTTTTTCTAACTGAAATTATATAGGTACAACCCATCTCTAATTTCTGATGAACAATATCAATCTGTTTCTCTTTGACAATTCTCATTACGGCATTCATCAAGTCATAATTAAAAGTCAATTTGAACTGAGTATTAATTGTCTTTTCTAAAATTTCGGAAGCGTCTAATGCTAATTGTGCCGATTTTTTATAAGCAGAAATTAACCCTCCAACACCCAATTTTGTGCCCCCAAAATAACGCACAGAAACAATAAGAATATTTGTAACTTCAAAAGATTGAATTTGCCCGTAAATTGGCAAACCTGCGGAATTATTTGGCTCTCCATCATCATTTGCTCGGTACTGAATATGCTCGACTCCTATTTGATAAGCATAACAAAAATGACGCGCTGAATGATGCTTCTTTTTCAATATTTCAAGACATCCTTTTACATCGTCTTCAGATAAAACAGGAAAAGCATATCCAAAGAACTTACTTCCCTTTTCTTTGAAAAGAGTTTCCTCAGAGGCAATTTCGATTGTTTTGTAGGCGTCTTCTTTCATTTACGCAATGGTTACTAGTACAATTCCTAAAACAGCTAAAATCACTCCTATTTTATTTTTCAGACTAAATGTTTCTTTAAAGATTAGCAATCCAACAAAAGTAGATAGAATTACGATCCCAACGTTATTAACGGTAAAAAGCACAGAACTTTCAAAATTCTCGTTTTGTAACGCTTTGATTAAAAATATGATTGAAAAATAATTAGGAACTCCTAAAACAAAACCAGCAATAATATTTTTAACTCCAAAAGATTCTTTCTTTCTAATTTGTTGAATGAGTAGGATTGTAGCCGCAAAAACTGCTGCGATTCCAAACAAACTTCCAGAAAACAAAGACACATCTTCTTTAGGAACAAAATTCACCTCTACATACTTTAGCGTCGTATCGATAACACCCGATCCAAAAAACAATAAAACTGGGAATAACATTCCACCAGACTTCGTGTTTTTTTCATCTTTCACAGAGGCAAGATAAACAGCTATTAATGCAATTACGATTCCAATCACCTTTAAGAAAGTAACCGACTCATTGTACAAAAAAGTACCAAACAAGACAGGAACTACCACAGACATCTTACCTGCAACCGAAGCAACCGAAACACCATTTTGCTGTGCTGTCGTAGCCATTACAAAAAAGATAGAAACAAACAATGTGCCTAAAAACAATGCTCCTAAAAACCAAGGTTGCTGAGGGACTTCTTCAAGCGAAACCGTTCCATCTGCCAATCCGATTCCCATTGTAAATGCTACAATATAATTAACGAAAATCGCTTTTAAAGTATCTATTTTATAGATTCCAAAATATTTAAAAATAACAAATAAGCCTGTCGAAAAAAGGATACTCAATAATAAGTAGATCAATTTGAAAATTGTTTTTGGTTGAATAAATTAATAATGTCGTCTTGACCAGGAATTAAGTTCCAAACTTGAACCCCTAGACGTTTAGCTGCGTCTGTATTTTCCTTTGTATCATCTATAAAAAGTGTTTCTTGAGGCACTAAATGATGCATCTTTAAAACGTATTCATAAATATCCGTGTTGGGTTTTCTCATTTTCATTTCATGAGATAAATAAAAATATTGAAAGCAGTTTTTAAAGGTATTGAAAAGTAGCACTCCCCAATCTTCTTGAATCCAAGAAATGTGCAGCTCGTTTGTATTGCTCAATAAGAACAAATTATAGTTTGCCTTTTTTGCTAATTCTTGAATGAATTTTAACCGATATAATGGAAAATCTAGCAAAATGGCATTCCAAGCAGCTATTAATTTTTCAGCAGGAATTTGAAACTTCTTTTCAAAAAAATCAATAAAATTAGCGGTTGATATCAAGCCCATCTCATAATTTTGGCATACCAATGCTGTATCCTCAGAAATCTCTGTAATCCCTAACTGAGAAAGTGCATTTGTAGTTGCTTCTTTGTCTAAATTGATAAAGATATCGCCAAAATCGAAAATGATATTTTTAATCATTCGTATATGTTTTTAGGAGATCGTTACCAATGCGTGTTTCAGTAATTGTTTTGGATACCAAACGAGGTGCTTTTACACCGTCATTAAAACTAACGTCTCCGATATAAACATGTGCTTCATCCCATAATTTGGCATCAATAAAAGTCTGTAATGTTTGAGAACCGCCTTCAATAATAACCGACTGAATTTTGTGTTTTTGAAGTACGTCACAAATTTGTAATGCTACATTTTCAGAAAAGTCAATGTGCTCTAAATAAATTTCTGAACGGCACTCAAAAGGATATTTTTGTTTTTCAGTAAAAACAATCGTTTTAAAGCTTCCGTCAAGAATAGTTGCCGCTGCAGAAATCCTTAGGCTTCGATCCAGTACAATTCTTATTGGGTGATTCCCTGACCAGTTCCTTACATTTAATTTTGGATTGTCATCAATAACGGTATTGGTTCCTACCAAAATTGCATGTTCTTTACTTCGTAACTTATGGACTAATTGTTGTGAAAATGGATTGGAAATCCAAACAGGTTTTTGAACTGTTTTTGTTTTAGGTGCAACAAATCCGTCTCTCGTTTCTGCCCATTTCAAAACAATGAAAGGTCTCTTTTTATTTTGAACTGAAAAAAATCTTTTGTGATGCGCTTTACACGCAGCTTCCAATACTCCTACAACGACATGAATTCCCGCTTCTTGAAGGCGTACAATTCCTTTACCCCCAACTAGAGCATTTGAATCAACACAACCAACAACTACTTTTTTGAGTTGGTGCTTTACAATCAAGTCTGCACAAGGTGGCGTATTACCAAAATGCGCACAGGGTTCTAAGGTTACATAAATCGTAGCTTGCTTCAACAACTCTTTATCAACAACGGCATTAATTGCATTTACTTCTGCATGATTGCCACCATAAGAGGAAGTAAAGCCCTCTCCTATGATTTTATTATTGAGAACAACAACTGCACCAACAGACGGGTTTGGACGCGTAGTTCCAATCCCGTTTTCAGCAATTTGCAAGCAACGTTGTATGTAAAATTCGTGATTCAATAGAATTTAAAGTTTAATTTCTTGTACTTTATCAATAGGGTAAGTATTCGAAAAACCAAATACTTTGTATTTTAAATTCCCTTTAAATCTTAGTTTGATTGATTTCTTTAATAAGGAATTGATCAAACCCCCAAGAATACCGTTCTTATTATTTTGAAAAACTTTTTTAGTTGGAATTACTGCTGTTAGTGGCACTGAAAATACGGCTCTAGAAGGTACTTTAAACTCGTCTACAGAAACAGTTGCAATAGAAGCACCATTTACAATTATTTGGATTTCATCTGTAGATATAATCCCGCCAACCCTATTTGGGTTTTCAAAAAAAGCAGCCGCTTTCAATCGAATTGTATCCGAAGACGCAGATACAATTTTCACATCGTCTACTTTGATAAAAATGGGTTTTTTATTGACTGCACAACTGCTGATCAACAAAAATAATATGGAAAAATATAGTACGTTTTTCATGAAAATTATTTAAAAAAATTGATACCTTGCTACTGCAAAAATAAGGGAATAAATGACAACAGAAGATTTTATCATTAGAGAAATTCAATCCAAAGACAATGCGCAGATTGCAAAGATAATTCGTGGGGTTTTAATTGAGTTTGGCGTACCAAAAGTTGGTACCGCTTATGAGGATAAAGCAACTGATGAAATGTTTCAAAATTTTCAAAAAGAAACTTCTGTTTACTATATAGTTGAATACGAAAATAAAATTATTGGCGGTGTAGGAATCGCAAAATTAGATAATTTTGAAGGCAATGTTTGCGAGCTACAAAAAATGTATTTTGCCCCCATTGCAAGAGGGAAAGGACTGGGATCTAAATTAATAGAAAAGTGCTTAGATAAAGCAAAATCTCTAAATTATGAAAGTTGTTATTTAGAAACAATGCCTTATATGATGGCCGCAAGAGGGCTCTATGAAAAAAACGGATTTAAAAACCTTGAAAAACGAATGGGAAACACGGGGCATTATTCATGTAATGTTTGGATGTTAAAAAAACTATGAATTTAAAAGAATACAAAACCTATTTTACAGAAGCATTGTCAGAACTATACCCTCAGACAGAAATTGATACCTTCTTTTTTTATCTGATGGAAGCCTATTTAGATTTCCAACGCACTGATCTTATCATAAAACCCAATTTTGAAGTCTCTACAGAAACAGGTGTGCTTTTTAAAAAGGCATTAGAAGCCCTAAAAAAAGAAATCCCAATTCAATACATTTTAGGAGAAACTGAGTTTTATGGACTTCCATTTATTGTAAATAGACACACCTTAATACCTAGACCAGAAACAGAAGAATTGGTGGAATGGATTTTGGAAACAGCAGACACAACAGCCCCATTACAAATCATCGATATTGGCACAGGAACTGGCTGTATTCCCATTACTTTAGCAAAACACCTCCCCAATGCAAGCTTATTTGCCATTGATATTTCTAAAGAAGCTTTAAGAATTGCAAAACAAAATGCCATTCTAAACAAAGTAAAACTTCATTTTACAGAAAAAAATATTTTAAAAACAACGATGCTTACTCAAAATTTTGATATTATTGTCTCCAATCCTCCCTACGTGAGAGAATTAGAAAAAGTGGATATTAAAAAAAATGTTTTAGATAATGAACCACACATCGCACTGTTTGTTGAGGATGACAACCCGTTGCTTTTTTATGATAAAATTGCGGACTTGGCAATAGAACACCTTACAAAAAATGGATTGCTTTATTTTGAAATCAATCAATATTTAGGAACTGAAACCGTTGAAATACTTCATAAAAAAGGGTTTAAAAACATCGAACTAAAAAAAGATGTATTCGGAAAGGACCGAATGATACAATGTACTTTTAATGAAGTCAATTAAAAATTTCTGCTCCTGTTAAACACTTCATAAAACGTTTAAATTTATTCAATCTTAAATCTTTTTATTTCCATACTTTTGCAAAATGATTAAAGAGATTCAACTCCGAGTAAATTTAATAGAAGAACGCAAAGAGAATATCCTTTTATATAAGGCCGCCAAGCAATTGGGCGTTGATAAAAGTGAAATTTCTGCTGTAAAAGTATTGCGTAAATCGATTGATGCTCGTAAAAAAGACATCATCTTTAATTATAAAGTTGCCGTATACATTGCTGAAAAAATTCCAGAAAAATCAGATTACATTTTTGACTATAAAGATGTTTCTAATGCAAAAGAAGTGCATATTATTGGTTTTGGACCTGCCGGCATGTACGCCGCTTTGCGATCCATTGAATTAGGTTTTAAACCAATTGTTTTAGAACGCGGAAAAAATGTACAGAACAGAAGACGCGATATCAAAGCCATCAATCAAGATCATATTGTAGATAACGATTCGAATTATTGTTATGGAGAAGGTGGTGCTGGAACTTATTCTGATGGAAAACTCTACACACGTTCTTTAAAACGTGGAGACGTAAGACGTATTTTTGAAAACTTGGTTTTTCATGGTGCAACCGAACAAATTTTAATAGATGCACACCCACATATTGGAACAAACAAGCTTCCGAAAATCATACAAAATATTCGAGAAAATATTATAAAATTTGGTGGCGAAGTTCATTTTGAAACGCGTGTGGAAGATTTTGTGATTAAAGACAACAAACTGCAAGCCATTCAGCTACACAACGGACAAGAAATGACGGTGAATTCAGTGATTCTAGCTACCGGTCATTCTGCAAGAGACATCTATGAATTGTTGCATAAAAAGGGCATTGCTTTAAAAGCAAAATCTTTTGCAATGGGCGTTCGTGTAGAACATCCCCAAGAAATTATCGATCAAATTCAATACAATTGTTCAGGGGAAAGAGATGAATTATTACCAGCAGCAGCCTACAGTTTGGTACAGCAAGTAAACAACCGTGGGGTTTACTCTTTTTGTATGTGTCCTGGTGGATTTATTGTTCCAGCAGCAACAGCATCAGGTGAAGTTGTTGTCAACGGAATGTCGCCATCACGTAGAAATAACAAATTTGCAAACTCTGGAATTGTTGTTGAATTAGATATTGATAAAGATTTTAAAAAATACGAAGAGTTTGGTGCTTTAAAGGGATTGGAATTTCAAAAAGATTTAGAAAAAATTTCCTTTTTTGCCGGTGGAAGAACACAAACAGCTCCCGCACAAAGATTAGTGGATTTTGTGGATGGAAAACTATCTACAAATTTAAATGAAACTTCCTATCAACCCGGGTTAAATTCTGCTCCACTGCATTCACTTTTACCAAAAATTATTGGAGGTAGATTGCGTAAAGGTTTTGAAGGATTTGGGAAAAAAATGCATGGTTATTATACCAATGAAGCAAATATTGTTGGAGTAGAATCTCGTACCTCATCTCCAGTAAACATTCCTAGAAAGGAAGATTTAGAACATACTCAAATAGAAGGTCTATTTCCTTGTGGTGAAGGTGGTGGTTATGCTGGAGGAATTGTTTCTGCTGCTATGGATGGAGAACGTTGCGCAGAAGCTGCAATTGCAAAATTATAATTCATAAAAATGGTTAAGAGCTTCTTATTCTGGAATGTTTAAAATCATGGCCAAAAATGGAACTTTTGTGAAGAAAAAGGAAGTTCTTGGTATTATTCAAGATCGTTTTTGGTGAATTTAAAAAGAAAGTATATGCTCCTTTTGATGGACATATTTTCTGTATTAACAAAACACCAATTGTAAATAAAGGAGATGCTTTATTTCACGTAAGCATTGAGGAATAGATAACTTTAGATAGCGTAAAATGCCAAAAAAAGGAAAAGGGAAAGCAAAAAATACAACTAACAAAGCGAAGTACAATCGATTGATGAATCAAAAAGTCAATAAGGTAAAGTTAGAAAAACAATTACACAAAGAGCGCATAAAAGCACTCATCAGAAAAGTAAACGAAGAAAAAAATAAGGAATAAAAAAATCCCAAGCTTTCACTTGGAATTTTTACTTTATATTCGATAAAACTACTGGTCTATTGCTCCTAAAACACGTTTCATAAAAGCATTTAAAGCTTCTTTTTTTGGTATTCCTTCTTTGATCATTTTATCTACTTCAACTGCTCCATAAAGATTGGAAATCAATTCACCAATAACATCTAATTCTTCATCTTTTAAGGACGGAACCTCTGTTAATGCCTCTAAGGTTTCAATCGTTTCTAAAACGTAGTCTTGGTCGTTTTCTTCGATAAAATTAGTCAAATGTTTTATAATAGGTAATTTCATTCTATAAAAATTTTGATAGGAATTCTTTCAAAACATCAAACTTATTTGTTTGCGTCTGACTTACAAATTTACCCCCTACAAAAGTGGCAAAAGTTGGAAGATTATTAACATCCGCCAATTTTCTGCTTTCTGGGAATTTCTCCGCGTCAACAATTACAAAAGTTGTCGATTCGTTTTCTGTAGATAGTTTCTTAAACTTCGGTTTCATAATTCTACAATTACCACACCATCCTGCAGAGTATTGTACAATAACCGTTTGGTTATCGGCAACAATTTCTGCTAAATTATCTTGATTTAATTCTTGTACCATATGAATATAATATTAGTTTGCTGCTAAATAAGCGGCAGTTCCTTTTGCATTTGGCGCCATCGCCGTTTTTCCTTCTTCCCAATTTGCTGGACAAACTTCACCATTTGTTTGAACGTGTGCATAGGCATCTACCAAACGTAAAAACTCATTTACATTTCTACCTACTGGCATGTGGTTTACACCTTCATGAAATACAGTTCCTTCTTCATCAATTAAATAGGTAGCTCTATACGTTACATTATCTCCTTCTACTTGAATGGTCTGTGTTGCTTCATCAAAAGTTTCGTTTGTAATATCTAAAATACCCAATACTGAAGATAAGTTACGGTTGCTGTCTGCTAAAATTGGGTAGGTTACTCCTTCAATTCCTCCGTTGTCTTTTGCAGTACTTAACCATGCAAAATGCACTTCTGGAGTATCACATGATGCTCCAATTACAATGGTGTTTCTTTTTTCAAATTCTCCTAAGGCTGCTTGAAATGCATGCAATTCTGTAGGACAAACGAATGTGAAATCTTTTGGATACCAAAATAACAATACTTTTTTATTGTTTTTTTTAGCTTCTTCTAATACATTTATTTTAAATGTATCCCCCATTTCATTCATTGCATCTACGTTTAAATCTGGAAATTGTTTCCCTACTAATGTTGACATTTTTTTATATTTTTTATTGATTAATATTTATTTTTCTGAGTACAAATATAGAAAAGGGGTTCCTCTAAAACGAAAAAAGTTGATGGGAACTTTTTATGTTCCCATCAACTTTTTTTATACTAAATACTATTTTAAATAGCGTAAAACTATTTAGAAGCAAACAGGATTACATCATTTTCAGAAACTTCATTTTCTCCAAGAATAATAAGCCTTTCAACAACATTTCTTAACTCTCTAATATTACCAGTCCAATCGTATGCTTGTAATTTTTTAAGTGCATCCTTTGAAAAAGATTTTAAAGGGGTTCCTTGTTCTTTAGAAATTTTAGTTGAAAAGAATTTCACCAGCAAAGGAATGTCTTTTCTTCGATCATTTAATGCAGGTACTTGAATTAAAATAACCGCTAATCTATGGTATAAATCTTCTCTAAAACACCCTTCAGCAATCTCTTTCTTTAAGTCTTTGTTGGTTGCTGCTACTACCCTAACGTTTACTTTAATATCTCTATCGGAACCTACTCTTGAAATTTTACTTTCTTGTAGGGCTCGCAATACTTTGGCTTGTGCTGACAAACTCATATCCCCGATCTCGTCCAAGAAAATTGTTCCGCCAGTAGCAGCTTCAAACTTCCCTGCTCTGTCTTTATTGGCACCTGTAAAAGACCCTTTAACGTGTCCGAAAAGTTCGCTTTCAATTAATTCTGAAGGAATTGCTGCACAATTTACTTCAATCATTGGGGCTTTTGAACGGTCTGATTTTTCATGCAACCAATGTGCTACTAATTCTTTTCCTGTACCGTTAGGCCCAGTAATTAAAACCCGTGCATCTGTTACTGCAACTTTTTCGATGATCTCTTTTATGTGGGAAATTTCTGGACTTTCGCCAATCATTTCATAGTTTTTACTAACTTTCTTTTTTAAGCGTTTGTTTTCTACAACCAACTCTTTTTTATCTAAAGCGTTTCGAACAGTATTTAACAAACGGTTTAGATCTGGTGGTTTCGAAATATAGTCGAAAGCCCCCAAACGCATTGTGTTTACAGCAGTATCTAAATCACCATGCCCTGAAATCATGATAATTGGAATTTCAGGTTTTACTTTTTTTACTTTTTCAAGCACTTCAACACCATCCATTTTTGGCATTTTAATATCACATAAAACCAGATCGTAGTCTTTGTTTAAAATCATTTCAACACCTCGCAAACCGTCTTCTGCTTCTTCTACTTCGTAGGCATCATTTTCTTCAGAAATAATTTTTTTTAAAACTCTTCTAATGGCTGCTTCGTCTTCTATGATTAGTATTTTGCTCATGATTTTCTCTAAACTTCTTTTTGTTGAAACAAATGCACATCTCTTTGTGGGAAAGGAATTAAAATCTTATGCGCTCTAAATAGGGCGTCAATTTCAAAACGAATATCACTTTGAATTATTGCAGCTTCAAAACTATTATTTAAAGTAAAAACGACTTTAAAATCTAAAGAACTATCGCCAAAATTGGTGAAAAATACGGTAGGTTCTGGTGTAGAAATCACTTTCGAACTGGAGCTTACCGCCTTCAATAGTAAACTTTTAACGAGTTGCACATCACTGCCATAGGCAACGCCTACGGTAACAGACTCTCTTGTTTCATTTCCGTTTTCAGTCCAATTGTACAGACTGTTTGTGAGGTATAAATGATTGGGAATGACCAATACTTTATTATTGATGGTTACGGCTCGGGTGGTTCTTAATTTTATTTCTACAACGCGACCTACCTTCCCTTCTAACTCAATAATATCTCCTACATGTACCGATTGATCTATCAAAATAAAAATACCTGATATGATATCTTGAAAAAGAGTTTGTAAAGCCAATCCAACCCCGATTAATAAGGCTGCTGAGGCTGCAAATATGGCGGTAACATTTACGCCAGAAGATTGCATCGTCACCAAAAAAATGATAATGTAGGCCAACCACGTTAAATATCCAAAAACAGAAACAAATTTCTCTTTATCATTTTCGGGTAATTTTCTTGTGATCCATTTTCTAGAAAATCGTAATAAGTAGGAGGCTAAAATTAAAGCAAACAGCACTAATAAAATCGTTTGTACCGAAATGTGTACGTCAGCTCCAAAACTGAAACTATAACTTAAAAATGCTTTTATTTTATCCATCTATCACAGTTTTTACCCCTTATATTTTATCCATTTATACAAATCTTTATAGGTTGGTTTTTTTCCATACATTAAGATACCAACTCTGTAAATTTTTGCTGCTATCCAAACCATAAAGACAAAGGTAACAATTAATAATGCCATAGAAATGGCGAGTTCGTACCAAGAGACTCCAAAGGGCACTCTCATTAGCATGACAATCGGGCTCGTAAATGGCACAATCGAAAAGATCGTCGCAATAGGCCCGTGTGGGTCGTTCATTACGGTTGCAAAACCTACATAAACCCCTAATATTAAAGGCAACATAATTGGCAACATAAACTGTTGTGTATCAGTTTCATTGTCTACTGCTGCACCAACGGCTGCAAATAGTGAACTGTATAAAAAGAACCCCCCTAAAAAGTAAAAAATAAACAACACAAATAATTTCAAGATGGGTAGTCTCGATATTTCTTGTAGAATTAACTGAATTTTATCTGGGTTCACGACTTCTTTTGCTGCATTTAACTGATCTGCAGGAATTTTAGAGGTCTGCATTTCTACCATATCAACTCCAAAAACAACAGATGCTACGATACTTATCAAAAACAAAAGCACTCCCCAAATAAAGAATTGCAAGAGTCCTGCTGAAGCGTTTCCAATAATTTTACCTAACATTAACTGAAAAGGCTTTACAGACGAAACAATGATTTCTACAATTCTACTTGTTTTTTCTTCAATGACACTTCGCATTACGGAAGTTCCATAAATCATTACAAACATCATTAATAAATATCCTGCGATTGCTCCTACTGCTATTTTTAAACCATTGATTAATTTGGAAGATTCTTCACCAGAAAAATTAAACATTTTAATATCTGAATCTATATCTGATGCTTTTATTTGCATTAAATCAATTTCAAAATGGGTAAGTTTTAAATTTCTAAGATGGATTTCGACCTTACTCTCTAGCCCTCCCATAAGAGACATTCCTGGAGAATCTGTAGAATAAAATTCTATGGATTTGGCCAACAATTCTAAACTGTCTTTTTTTGGAATATAAAGTACGCCGTAAAAATCGCCATTCTCTACTTTATTCTTTGTTTCTGTTAGCCCTAATGCTGTATAATCTTGATATTTTACTGTTTTAGAGTCTTTAAAATTTGCCTTTGTAAACAGCCCTGAAGCATCTACGTAAACAATGTCTTTTACTTTTTCGTCGTTCTTCTTCATTAAAAACACCACCAAAGCACCCATCACTACCATTAAAATAGGACTTAAAAAAGTCATTATTAAAAAGGATTTGTTTCTGACTTTTGCAATAAACTCTCTGTGAATGATTAATTTTAATTTGCTCATCTTAACTATTTTTATTTACAGCCTGAATAAATATTTCATTCGCGTCAGGAACTAATTCTACAAAATGTTGCACTTGCCCTTGTGAGGTTAAAAAGGATAATAAATCATTCGGATTTTCTCCTTTTTTTAAGGTTACATTTAACTTTAATCCCTCATTTATAATTCTAAAATCTGCAGGAAAAACTGCATACAATTGTTTTAACCTCGCTGCTACTTCTTTTGGGTTTGCGGTTTCGACACCTACCTGAAACGTATTGGTACGAAAGGCACGTTTGATGTCATCTAATTTTCCTTCTAAGATTTTATTGGATTGGTCTATTAAAGCAATATAATCGCACATTTCTTCTACGGACTCCATACGATGTGTAGAAAAAATAATCGTAGCACCTTCATCTCTTAATTGTAAAATTTCTTTTGCAATTAACTGTGCATTTATAGGATCAAAACCCGAGAAAGGTTCGTCAAAAATCAACAACTTTGGCTTGTGCATTACAGTCACAATAAATTGGACTTTTTGCGCCATTCCTTTAGATAGTTCTTCGATTTTTTTATCCCACCAAGCAGAAATATCAAACTTATCAAACCAATACTTCAATCGTTTTTTTGCTTCCGATTTGCTCAACCCTTTCAATTGTGCTAAATACAAAGCTTGCTCTCCCACCTTCATGCCTTTATACAAACCGCGTTCTTCTGGCATATACCCAATATGTTCTACATCATTTGGCGCCAACAATTTCCCATCAAAATAAACTTCACCCGCATCTTGCATGGTGATCTGATTGATAATTCTAATTAAAGATGTTTTTCCAGCTCCATTTGGACCTAGTAAACCAAAGACACTTCCTTTTGGTATTGTCAGTGAAACGTCATTTAATGCCGTAAAATCCCCATAGGTTTTTACAACATTTTTAATTTCTAACAAGTTATTCATTCTTTTTTCATTTAATTTTTTAGAAACATATTTTCCATACAAAACTACATTTTTTACAAGCAATAAGACTCATAAATTTACCCATTGTTACACGCATTTAAAAATAAATTTTACTATGCATGCATAACTTTTTTACGATTTACTATGCGTGCATAATAAATTTGTATATCTTTGAGGCAATGGAAAAACAGAAGTCGATAGATCATGAACTAAGAGCCACTTGGCAAGCAATTGCTAAAATGTACAATGAACAAGCCGTTAAACATGAAAGTACCATGTCTACAGCATTTGTTCTTTTGAACATAGATTCTGAAAAAGGAACCCCTTCTACAGCACTAGGTCCGCTAATGGGAATGGAGCCAACAAGCCTTTCACGTATTTTAAAAAACATGGAAGATAAAGGAGCCATATCTCGAGAAAAAAATCCAGAAGATGGTAGAAGCGTAATCATAAAACTAACACCTTACGGAAAAGAAATGCGATCCGTTTCTAAAGGACATGTATACCAGTTTAACAATAAAGTAAAAGAATACATTACCGAGGAAGAATTAGAAAACTTCTTTAAAGTAACATCAACTATAAATAAATTAATAGCCAACAAAAAAGTCTTTGAAGGACTTCAATTAAAAGCTATTTAAATCAAACTAAAACAAATGACAAGAAGAATTAAAAAAGTAGCAATCATCGGTTCTGGAATTATGGGAAGCGGAATTGCATGTCATTTTGCCAACATTGGCGTTGAAGTTCTTTTATTGGACATTGTACCAAGAGAACTAAATGACAAAGAGAAAGCAAAAGGACTTACATTAGAAAGTAAAGTTGTTCGTAATCGTTTAGTAAATGATGCTTTAAGAACTTCTTTAAAGTCAAAACCTTCTCCAATATACAATCAGAAATTTTCCAGTAGAATAACAACTGGTAATATTGATGATGATTTGCATTTAATTAAAAATGTTGATTGGGTAATGGAAGTTGTTGTAGAGCGATTGGATATCAAAAAAATGGTTTTCGAGAAAATTGAAAAGCACAGAACACCAGGAACGTTGATTACTTCAAATACATCTGGAATTCCAATCAAATTCATGAATGAAGGACGTAGCGAAGACTTTCAAAAACACTTTGCAGTAACTCACTTTTTTAATCCTCCAAGATATTTAAAATTATTTGAGGTAGTTCCAGGACCGAACTGTGATCAGGCAGTAACGGACTTCTTAATGATGTATGGTGACAAGTTCTTAGGGAAAACTTCGGTTTTAGCAAAAGACACTCCAGCCTTTATTGGAAACAGAATTGGTATTTTCAGCATTATGAATTTATTTCATATTGTAAAAGAAATGGGCTTAACTATTGAAGAAGTAGACAAGTTAACAGGCCCAGTTATTGGTCGTCCAAAATCGGCTACTTTCAGAACCATTGATGTTGTTGGACTAGACACCTTAGTGCATACTGCAAACGGTGTAAAGGACAACTGTCCTGAAGACGAAATGAGAGCTCAGTTTGAAATCCCTGCATTTGTAAACCAAATGATGGAGAACAAATGGTTGGGGAGTAAAACAAAACAAGGGTTCTATAAAAAATCTGTAAATGCAGATGGTAAAAAAGAAATCTTGTCACTAGACTTGAATACCTTAGAATACCGTTCTAAAAAACGCGCTTCTTTTGCCACTTTAGAATTAACGAAAACTATTGATAATGTAGGCGATCGTTTTAAAGTATTGGTCAAAGGAAAAGACAAAGCAGGAGAATTTTATAGAAAATGTTTGTCTGCCTTATTTGCATACGTACAAAACAGAGTGCCAGAAATTTCAGATGAAATTTATAGAATTGATGACGGTTTAAGAGCTGGATTTGGTTGGGAACACGGTCCATTTCAAATTTGGAATGAAATCGGAGTTGCTGCTGGAGTTGAACTTATGAAAGCAGAAGGAAAAGAACCTGCAGCATGGGTTACCGAAATGTTAGCGAAAGGAGAAACTTCTTTTTACACTGTAAAAGAGGGCGCTACTTATTATTATGACATTCCTGCAAAAGCACAAGCAAAAAAACCAGGACAAGATTCGTTTATCATTTTAGACAATATTAGGGAATCGACTGAAGTCTTCAAAAACTCAGGCGTTTCTTTACAAGACATTGGAGATGGAATTTTAAATTTAGAATTCCGTTCTAAAATGAATACTATTGGCGGAGATGTTTTAACAGGACTAAATAGAGCGATTGATATTGCCGAAAAAGACTTTCAAGGATTGGTTGTTGGAAATCAAGCCCCCAACTTTTCTGTAGGTGCCAATATCGGAATGATATTTATGATGGCTGCAGAACAAGAATATGATGAGCTAAATATGGCCATCAAATACTTCCAAGATTCTATGATGCGCATGCGTTATTCATCGATCCCAACAATTTCTGCTCCTCACGGAATGGCTTTAGGTGGTGGTTGTGAAATTTCATTGCATGCAGACAAGGTGGTTGCAGCTGCAGAAACTTATATGGGATTGGTTGAATTTGGAGTGGGTGTCATTCCAGGTGGAGGTGGTTCTAAAGAAATGGCATTAAGAGCGTCCGATGCCTTTAGAAAAGGAGATGTAGAGCTCAATCTTCTACAAGAAAACTTCTTAACCATTGGTATGGCAAAAGTATCTACGTCTGCCTATGAAGCCTTCGATTTAGGATTACTTCAAAAAGGGAAAGACATTGTTGTTGTCAATAAAGAAAGACAAATTGCAACAGCAAAGGCACATGCAAAATTAATGGCAGAAAGCGGATACACACAACCAGTGACTCGAAAGGATGTAAAAGTGTTAGGAAAACAAGCCCTAGGAATGTTCTTAGTTGGAACCGATTCTATGGAACACTCCAAATACATTTCTGCACACGATCAAAAAATAGCAAACAAGTTAGCAAATGTAATGGCAGGTGGTGATTTATCAGAACCTACATTGGTAAGCGAACAATACCTATTAGATCTTGAAAGAGAAGCCTTTTTATCGCTTTGTACCGAAAGAAAGACCTTAGAACGCATCCAACACATGTTAAAAACTGGGAAACCATTAAGAAACTAAAAATTATGAAAACAGCATATATAGTAAAAGCATATAGAACTGCAGTTGGTAAAGCGCCAAAAGGTGTTTTTCGTTTTAAACGTGCAGACGAATTGGGTGCAGAAACCATTCAACATATGATGAAAGAATTGCCAAATTTAGACGTAAAACGTATTGATGACGTCATTGTTGGTAATGCAATGCCTGAAGGTGCACAAGGTTTAAACATGGCACGTTTTATTTCATTAATCGGATTGGATTCTGTAGATGTTCCAGGAGTTACCGTAAATCGTTTTTGTTCTTCAGGAATTGAAACCATTGGAATGGCTGCTGCAAAAATTCAAGCAGGAATGGCAGATTGTATCATTGCTGGTGGAGCAGAAAGCATGAGTTCTGTACCCATGACTGGATTTAAACCAGAATTAAACTATAACACCATTAATGCAGGTCACGCAGATTATTATTGGGGAATGGGCAACACTGCAGAAGCAGTTGCAAACCAATTTAAAGTATCTAGAGAAGACCAAGATGAGTTTGCTTTTAACTCTCATATGAAAGCTTTAAGAGCACAAGCAGAAAACCGTTTTCAAGACCAAATTGCACCCATACAAGTAAAAGAAACGTATTTAGATGACAATGGTAAAAAAGCAACTCGAAAATATACCGTAACCAAAGATGAAGGGCCTAGAAAAGGAACTTCTACAGCTATTTTGAACAAATTGCGTCCAGTATTTGCTGCAGGCGGAAGTGTTACCGCAGGAAATTCATCACAAATGAGTGATGGAGCTGCATTTGTAATGGTGATGAGTGAAGAAATGGTAAAAGAACTAAATATCGAACCCATTGCAAGAATGGTCAACTATGCTGCGGCAGGCGTTGAACCAAGAATTATGGGAATTGGTCCTGTAGCTGCAATTCCAAAGGTTTTAAGACAAGCAGGTTTGCAACAAAAAGACATCGATTTAATTGAATTGAATGAAGCATTTGCATCTCAATCCTTAGCAGTAATGCGTGAATTGGATTTAAACCAAGACATCGTAAATGTAAATGGTGGCGCTATTGCTTTAGGACATCCATTAGGTTGTACTGGTGCAAAGTTATCTGTACAATTATTTGATGAAATGCGTAAAAGAGATATGAAAGGAAAATATGGAATGGTCACGATGTGTGTTGGTACTGGGCAAGGTGCAGCAGGCGTGTTTGAATTCTTAAACTAATAATTAAAGATTAAAAAAAATAGAATGGCAGAGTTATTAAGAGGTGGTCAGTTTCTTGTAAGAGAAACAAAATGTGAGGATATATTTACTCCAGAAGATTTTTCTGAAGAGCAAATAATGATGAAAGAAGCTGTTAAAGAATTTAACGAAAGAGAGATTATTGCACACAGAGATCGTTTTGAGGCAAAAGACTACAAGCTTACCGAAGAGGTTATGAAAAAAGCTGGAGAACTTGGTTTCTTAGGAGTTGCTGTTCCAGAAGAATACGGAGGAATGGGAATGGGCTTTGTCTCTACAATGCTTACCTGTGAATACATTTCAAGTGGAAATGGATCTTTAAGTACTGCTTTTGGTGCGCATACTGGAATTGGTACCATGCCAATTACTTTATATGGTACAGAAGCACAAAAGCACAAATATGTTACAAAATTAGCAACAGGTGAGTGGATGGGTGCTTATTGTTTGACAGAGCCAGGAGCTGGATCTGATGCAAACTCTGGTAAAACAACTGCTGAACTTTCTACTGATGGAAAATCATACAAAATAAACGGTCAAAAAATGTGGATCTCTAATGCAGGGTTCTGTAATATGATGATTGTTTTTGCCCGAATTGAAGATGATAAAAACATTACAGGTTTTATTGTTGAATATGATGCTGCAAACGCAAACGGAATTACTTTAGGAGAAGAAGAACGTAAATTAGGAATTCGTGCAAGTTCTACCCGTCAAGTATTTTTTAATGACACCGTAGTACCAGCAGAAAACATGTTATCCGTGCGTGGTGGTGGTTTTAAAATCGCCGTAAATGCATTGAACGTAGGTCGTATTAAGTTAGCAGCAGCCTGTATTGATTCTCAAAGAAGAGTTACAGAAACTGCTTTACAGTATGCCACTGAACGAAGACAATTTAAAACACCTATTGCAGACTTTGGTGCTATCAAAGCAAAATTAGCAGAGATGGCAACAAACACCTATGCAGGTGAAGCAGCAAGTTATAGAGCTGCAAAAGACATTGAAGATCGTATTGCAATGCGTTTGGAAAATGGAAACACACATCAAGATGCCGAATTAAAAGGAGTTGAGGAGTACGCTATAGAATGTTCTATTTTAAAAGTGACTGTATCTGAAGACATACAAGCTTGTGCAGATGAAGGGATTCAAATTTTTGGAGGAATGGGATTCTCAGAAGAAGCACCTATGGAAGCTGCTTGGAGAGATTCAAGGATTTCCCGTATTTATGAAGGAACCAACGAAATCAACAAAATGCTTTCTGTAGGAATGTTGATAAAGAAAGCAATGAAAGGACATGTAGACTTATTAGGACCAGCTACTGATGTTGCAGATGAGTTAATGGGCATTCCTTCTTTTGACACACCAGATTATTCAGAATTGTTTGCTGAAGAAAAAGAAATGATTGGAAAATTAAAAAAAGTTTTCTTAATGGTTGCGGGTTCTGCTATCCAAAAATTTGGAACAGAATTAGATCAACACCAACAATTATTAATGGCCGCTGCTAATATTCTAAATGAAGTATATATGGCAGAATCTACCATACTTCGTGCAGAGAAAAATGCAAAACGTTTTGGTGAAGATGCACAAGATGGACAAATAGCAATTGCAAAATTGTACTTATATAATGCTGTAGAAATTGTTGCACAAAACGGTAAAGAAGGAATTATATCATTTGCTGAAGGCGACGAACAACGCATGATGTTAATGGGATTAAAACGTTTTACCAAATACACCAACTACCCGAATGTAATTGCGTTGCGTAATGAAATTGCAGAAAAATTAAAAGCAGCAAATAAATACTGTTTCTAAAAGAGATAAAACTTCATAGCAGTAAATCGAACTATGATGAATTGTTTGTTTAGAAAGATCACCTTTAGTGGGTGATCTTTTTTTTTGCCCCAATACCCCCTTGTAAATGACAAATACTTTTACAAATTAAAAATTGAGAATGCATAGAAAGATACTCCATTTGTAAAGAGTTCTTTTCCTTTCTTTAGAGTTCCAATAAATTAATAGCAATTGAATGCATCTTAAATTGATATTTTGCAGTATAATCAATTTAATATCAATACTTTTGCACGCAATTTGAAAACAGCACACATGAAGCGTATTAAAGAATATAAAAAACTTTTTAAAGTAGAAGGTCCAATTGATTTGAAAGAATTAAAAAAAGCCTACAGAGGCTTGGTAAAAGAGTGGCATCCAGATAAATTTTTAGAAGAGGAACAAAAAGCCGAAGCTGAAATTAAAAGTACACAAATTATCGATGGGTATCACTTTTTAGTAAGCATTGCCCCAGAAACAAAAGAAGCGCACCTAGATGCATATAAAACAACAATTACAGAGTTTCAAGTAGCAGATTGGCATCATAAAAGCATGCTTTTAGAAGTTACTTTTACTGATGGTAATTCTTATGAATACTTTGGTGTAAGCAAAATTTTGTTCGGTAAATTTGTGAACTCTAAATCAATGAATAATTTTGGGAAAAGAAATATTTTCAATTCTTTTATCTATAGAAAATCAATGAAAGCGTCTGTAACAGCTTAAATCATTGTTATTTCTTTAATCCTAAGAAAATAAAAAAAAAGAGATTACTGTATCAGTAATCTCTTTTTCTGTTTTATTTAAATTCTATTTGACGTTACTCCTTAATAAATATCATTTAAGATTTTAGCCAAACGTACTCCTCCTCTTTGCAACTGATTTCTGACAGTTCCAAAATGATCGTAGGAATAACGATACCTTAAATTCTCTCCCTCTTTCACCGAACTGTATAGTTCTTTGGTTATTTCATGAACTTCGTTTACCCAATCTTCAACAGATCCTTTTTGCATCGCTTTCAATTGATTTTTAGACAGGTCTTTGGCATTGTTTGCCAGCTCGATATAACTCATATTCCAGGCTTCAATCATTTTTGTATCCCAAACTGAATGTAAATTCGTCCCTTGGCCGAACCACTCTACTTTTATTCGATTCCCTCCACGGTCTTCTTTCTGACCAATATGCATTGGCTGGTGTAAATCTCCTACAAAATGAACCAACATTTTTAAATAAAAAACCTTGTCTGCCTCTTTGCTTATAGGGTTTTTTAAAACCGAAACACATTTTGCAATAGCGGTTACCAAATCTCCTTTTGGATTTTTCTCAGCCGCTTCATAGTTTTCCTTTAACCCCATATTGACATAATGCCAAGCAGAAAATTCACGGTATTTCCGATCTGATTTTATTTCATCTGCAAAGGTAGAAACAAAAGCGAGACTCTGCCCTTTCAATAATTTATCAATCTTCCTCTTTGCTCTTTTCGTTAAATGCTGGGTTGCAATTTCACCGGTTACTCGGTGTCCGTTTTGTCCCCAAAAAACAGATTCATCCGCATTAGGAGTCGTTACGAAGAAAATAGAAATAAATAGAAGTATAGACGCTTTCATTATAAATTTTTAAAATTAATTTTCAGCTAAATTATAAAAATAAAGATGAAAAAAATTGAAATCAAGAAAAAATATATCATATCTTTGTGATATCAATTTAATATCATAAATAAATTCATGAAAACAGAAAAAATTATCAAGCCCGCAAACGGCTACCTAATGCTATTCATCCTTATCACATTATTTTTTGGTGGTATTGCAATGACCATAAAAATGGAAGACCCTACTTTTTTACTAAGTACCATCATTGGCTTCTTTGGGCTTTTTGGCTTTATTTTAGTAAATCCAAACACCTCTAAAGTGATCTTGCTTTTCGGAAAGTACATTGGAACGATTAAAGAAAATGGGCTGTATTGGGCGAACCCTTTATTCAGAAAAAAAACCATTTCATTAAGAGCGAGTAATTTTGACAGTGAACGTTTGAAAGTAAATGACAAATTAGGAAATCCAATTATGATTTCTACCATCTTAGTTTGGCGAGTTACCAATACCTATAAAGCTGCATTTGATGTAGATAATTATGAAAATTTTGTACGCGTTCAAACCGATGCTGCAGTTCGAAAATTAGCAAGTATGTATCCGTACGATAATTTTGCTGACGAAGGACATGACGAAGACATTACCTTACGTTCTAGTGTTAATGAAGTTTCTGAAGCTTTAGAGAAAGAAATTGACGAACGCCTATCCATTGCCGGAATTGAGGTTTTAGAGGCTCGAATTGGTTATTTGGCTTATGCACAAGAAATTGCAAGTGCCATGCTAAAAAGACAACAAGCAACTGCAATTGTTGCCGCAAGACATAAAATTGTACAAGGAGCTGTAGAAATGGTAGAAATGGCGTTGGAAGAATTAGACAAAAAACAAATTGTTACACTAGATGACGAAAGAAAAGCGGCAATGGTAAGTAACTTATTGGTTATCTTATGTGGAGACAAAGAGGCCTCTCCCGTAGTGAATACAGGAACTTTGAATCATTAGTAGACAGTAGAAAAAATAAAAAAAAATGAAAGAATATAAAGTAGTAACATTAAAATTAGGCTTTAGAAATAGAACTCAAAACTTTGAAGATCTTTTAAATCAATATGCAAGAGAAGGTTGGACTTTAAAAGAGGTGCCTGTCAATTGGAATTCAATAATATTAGAAAGAGATAAAAACAGGTAACCATGAAAGTTTTCAAGGAAGAACAACGGTTTAGACAGGTTTGGCTCATGGTCCTTCTAGGGTTTAGCCTCCTTGTACCAATTGCATTGATTACCAATGAATATCTAAAAGAAAACACCACACTTTCTACCAATGAATTTGCAGGAACTATTATTGGAATCATTGCCTCTGTTTTGTTTATTTTCTTATTCAAACTAACCACTAGAATCGATGAAAAAGGAATTCACTATCAATTTTTTCCATTTCATTTTTCAACAAAAACACTTCTGTGGTCTGAGATTGAACTTGCAGAAATTAGAACCTACGATCCTATTGGAGAATACGGTGGCTGGGGATTGCGGTACAGTTTCAATAAAAAGAAAGGAAATGCCGTTAATGTTTCTGGAGATATTGGTATTCAGTTGACGCTAACAAGCGGTAAAAAACTATTAATAGGAACCCAAAAAAAAGAAGCGGTAACTAGCATTTTAAAAACGTATAAATTAAAGCAATCATGATGCGATCTCTTTCCTTTTTGGTGTTTATTTTAATGGGAATCACAATCGGATTTGCACAAATAACAACGGAAGAAATTACAATTCAGAACCAAGCAATTCAATTGCCAGGCACGCTAACCTATTCTTCAGAAAAAAGTCCCCTAATCATTTGGGTTCATGGATCTGGCGGTGTGGACAGAGAAGGGAATCAACCTCAATACATTAAACAATTTAGAAACGCAGTCAACAAAAAAAACATTGCTTTCTTTAGTTATGATAAGCGAACGGCAAACTCACAAAATAGTGCATTCTTAAAAGACGGCGTTTTTTTTAATGATTTTATTTTTGATGTTGAGGAAGTGGTTTCTCATTTTAAAAATGACAACCGTTTTAGCAGTATTACTTTAACAGGTCATAGCCAAGGTTCTTTAATTGCAATGATGGCTTTGAAAAATGTAGACAAGTACATTTCGATTGCAGGTGCTGGAGAAACGATTGACAAAATTTTGATAAAACAACTCAATGCGCAAAGTCCTGAATACGGTAAAATAGCCAAAGCACATTTTAAAGAACTAAAAGAAACAGGAGGGATTAGAGAAGTAAATCCCAATTTAATGGCAATTTTCGCAAAACCAAATCAAGAATTTTGGTCTTCATGGTTGGCCATAGATCCCGTTACAGAAATTAAAAAAGTAACCATCCCAACACTTATTCTAAATGGGGATAAAGACATTCAAGTAGGGATTGAAAATGCTTCAAAACTAAAAGCAGCAAAACCAAATGCATCTTTTGTGATTATTAAGAACATGAATCATATTTTAAAGGGCATTCAAAAAGAGGAAGACAATATCAAATCTTATAGTGCTCCAGAGTTCCCAATCTCAAAAAAACTCATTGAGACGATTGTTTCATTTATAAAAAAGACACCTTAAAATGTCAAAAAAGAAAGCATTTGCATTGCGCATCAATGAAGATCTAATGAAAGCCATTGAAAAATGGGCTGCAGATGAATTTCGTTCTACAAATGGACAAATAGAATGGATGCTAACGCAAGCTTTAAAAGAAGCGAAAAGGGCTCCAATAAATAAAGAGAAGTAACTTCTTAAAACCTTCCAAGAGTTAAATAAAAATCAAACACCTTAAAAAGTCAGCACTCCTTTAGAGCGCAAGTCATTTTTTGTATCTTGTTGCCTATTATTTAAAATCAACAAACCACCTATCATGAAAAAACTAATCATATTGCTATTTTTATGTGCTTCGCCACTTTTATTTTCTCAAGAGTTTTCGATGGACATGGTAAAAAACATGAAACCCAGAAATATTGGCCCTGGAGGAATGTCTGGTCGTGTGACGTCTATTGATGTTGTGGAATCCAATCCTGAAATAATGTATGTGGGTACTGCTTCTGGTGGAATTTGGAAATCTACTTCTGGCGGAATAAAATGGGCACCAATTTTCGAAAAAGAATTAACGGCTTCTATCGGTGCAATTGCCATTCAGCAATCAAACCCAAGTGTTCTTTGGGCAGGTACTGGTGAGGGAAACCCTAGGAATAGTTTGAACGGTGGATTCGGAATTTACAAATCTTTAGATGCAGGGAAAACCTGGAAATCCATGGGATTGGAAAAAACACGACATATTCATCGGATTCTTATTCACCCAACAAACCCAGACATTGTCTATGTAGGTGCCATTGGATCTCCTTGGGGAGAGCACAAAGAACGTGGTGTTTATAAAACGGTTGATGGTGGGGAAAGTTGGAAACAAATTTTATTTACAAATATAAGATCTGGAGCTGCAGACTTAATTATGGACCCTACCAATCCAAATAAAATAATTGCAGCAATGTGGGAACACAAACGTGATCCATGGTTTTTTAAATCTGGTGGTGAAGGAAGTGGGTTATACATTACGCATGATGGTGGAGATAATTGGAAACAGATTACGGAAAAAGAAGGATTTCCAAAAGGAGAATTGGGAAGAATTGGTGTGGCCATAGCTCCCAACAATCCAGATGTTATCTATGCCTTAGTAGAAGCGAAAAAGAATGCACTCTATAAAAGTGAGGATGGCGGTTTTAAATGGAAAAAAATAAACGACAAACCGGGAATTGGAAATCGTCCTTTTTATTATTCAGAGATTTATGTAGATCCACAAAACGAGAACAAATTATATACGGTGTTCACCTATATCAATGTTTCAGAAGATGGCGGAAAATCGTTCAAACAATTAATGCCTGCATATGGTGTAGACAATGGCGTGCATCCAGACCATCATGCTTGGTGGATACACCCTAGCAATGGGAAATTTATGATTGATGGAAATGATGGAGGTTTGAACATTACAAAAGATGGTGGAAAAACGTGGCGTTTTATCGGAAACATTCCTGTAGCGCAATTTTATCACATTAATGTTGACAACGAGTTTCCTTACAATGTCTATGGCGGAATGCAAGACAATGGTTCTTGGAGAGGCCCTGCATATGTTTGGAAAAGTCAGGGAATTCGAAATTCATATTGGCAAGAAATCAGTTTTGGTGATGGTTTTGATGTCGTACCAGACAAAGAAGATGCACGTTATGGTTGGTCTATGAGTCAACAAGGTTCTGTTTCAAGGTATGATTATCTAACAGGAAATAACTACGGAGTAAAACCAACACATAAAGACGCAGAAGTAAAATTACGTTTCAATTGGAATGCTGCGATAAATATAGATCCTTTTGACAATTCAACTTTGTATTTTGGAAGTCAGTTTGTACATAAGTCTACAGATAAGGGACTGACTTGGAATACCATTTCTCCAGATTTGTCAACCAATAATCCAGAAAAACTAAAACAAGCAGAAAGTGGGGGCTTAACTATGGATGCAACAGGCGCAGAAAACCATTGTACTATTTTAGTTATTGAGCCTACTGTTTTAGAAAAAAATGCTTTGTGGGCTGCAACGGATGACGGACAAGTACACATTACTAAAAATGGAGGTGAAAGTTGGAACAATGTCACAAAAAACATAAAAGGGTTGCCAAAAAATTCTTGGATTACACAAATAAAAGCATCCAACAAAAACAAAGGGGAGGCACTTTTAATTGCAAATGATTACAGACGCTTTAACTATACTCCGTATGCCTACAGAACTAAAAACTACGGAAGGACTTGGACACGGATCGTTGATGAAAATGACGTACAAAGTTATGCGTTGTGTATTGTGGAAGATCCTGAAAATGAAAACTTATTGTTTTTAGGAACGGATGATGGATTGTACATTTCTATCAATGCAGGAAAAAAATGGACGAAATGGACCGCTGGTTTCCCTACAGTACCTGTTAAGGATTTAGTGATTCAAGAAAGAGAACACGATTTAGTGATTGGTACTTTTGGTAGAGCTGCATGGGTTTTAGATGATATCCGTCCCTTAAGAGCCTTGGCAAATAGCAATATTACCAATGAAAAACTCGTTTTATTTGCACCTCCCACGACCTATCAGGCTGCATATCAACAGCCCACAGGAAGCCGATTTGGAGCCGATGCGATCTATCAAGGTGAAAACAGAAAAAGTGGAGCACTCATTTCTTATTACATTAACAAACCTGTTGAAGATAAAAAGGAGGTATCTAAGGATAAGAACGAAGAAAAGCTCCAAAATAAAAGGAACGAAATACGTCACGATTCCATAAAATTAGAAATTTTTGACGGTAGCAAAAAAATAAGAACACTACAATTTAAAACACCGAAAGAAAGTGGTATTCACAAAACCACTTGGTATTTAAGAGAAAAAGGAGTTGCAAAAGCTTCCAGAAAAATAAGGAAATCGAAAAGAGAACCGGCAGGGGTTGCTGTAAAACCCGGAATTTATCATTTAAAAATGACTTTTGGTACTGCCGTTTCTGAACAGGACATTACAGTTGCATTTGATCCGAGGTTACAAATATCTCAAGACGCCATCAATCAAAAGTACGATGCGAGCAAAGAGCTAGAACATTATCAAGCACAAATTGCAGCTATTGTTAAACAACTGGTTGAAAGTAAGAATACGGCAACCACTTTGAAAGTGAAATTAGAAAAAAAGGATGCTAAAAAGCATAAAAATGAAATCACTGCATCCAAAGAAATCATTAAAAAAGTGGATGAGTTGATCGCAATGTATTTAGGAACAGTTGATAAAAGACAAGGGATTACTAGAAACCCAGAAGTGACCGTAAATCAACGATTTGGTTTAGCCAGCAGATACATTCGTTCTCGTTTTGGTGAACAGACGGCTACAGAAAAAACACTCATGAACCAGTTTAAAGATGAATTTAAAAAGACGCTACCCAAAACCAATTCCTTTTTCGAAACGGACTGGAAAGTCTACAAAGCTTCTCTAGAAAAAATAGAAATCTCTCCTTTTAAGGACGTCAAAATTTTTACCCCAAATTAAAGTTTACCTATGAAAAAAGTTATTTTATTATGTTGCTTGAGTCTTGTTTTTATAAAAACGCAAGCACAAGAATCTCCAGAAAAAAAATTAGGCGCATGGTTTATGTACAACGGTTCGCATAAAGTATCCAATCAATTCTCATTAAAAACGATGGCACACTATCGTTATTTTGAAACGACTCGTGAATTTCAACAATCGATCTACCGATTGGGTTTAAATTATACCGCAAACAAGAACTTCAACTTTACACTGGGAATCAGCACTGTAAAAACAGATACGCAATATCAAGAACCTTCGGAATTTGCTACAGAGTTTAGAATATATGAAGATATTAATTGGAATACTAATTTAACAAAATTAAAAATAAGACATCGTTTTCGATTTGAACATCGATTTATAGAACTTCAAGGTGAAAAATCTACTGAAAACTGGGTTCGTTATGATTTGAATGCCACCTATCCACTTTCAAAAACTTGGAGTGTTTACGCATTCAATGAAATTTTTATCAATTTTAAAGGAGAAACCATTCCTCAAAATTGGACAGGTGGTGGATTACTATACACACTTAATTCTCATTTGAAATTGAAGGCAGGATATTTCAATCAACAATTTAAGAACAGGGCTTTTAACAGGCTTCAATTAGGCATCATTTTAAATACTGATTTTAGAAAAAAAGCCATCCAATAAAAAATTAAAAAAAATGACAGCACCCACTTTTACAAATGACGCAATCGTGTTTGGAATTTTAATGGTATCATTAGGATTCGTTTTTTATACTGAAAATTTAAAAACAGGCTTTTGGTCAAAATTCTACAAAATTGTTCCGGGATTATTTATGGCCTATTTTATACCTGCAATTTTCACAACATTTGGTTTGATATCTCCAGAATGGAAAACAACAAATGCATTCGGTGAAATCGTAGCAGTAAAATCTCAATTGTATTATGTTTCTAGTCGATTTCTGCTACCTGCAGCATTGGTTTTAATGACGTTGAGTATCGATTTAAAAGCCATCTTCAACCTCGGTCCCAAGGCTTTGATTATGTTTTTTACGGGTACCCTTGGTATTATTATTGGCGGTCCATTAGCAATTTTATTGATCGCAGTTTTTTCTCCAGAAACTGTTGGAGCAGAAGGTTTTGATGCCGTTTGGCGTGGGCTTTCGACCTTGGCAGGAAGTTGGATTGGTGGTGGTGCAAACCAAACTGCCATGTTCGAAATATACCAATACAATCCTTCCAAATATGGTGGAATGGTAATTGTGGATATTGTGGTGGCAAATGTATGGATGGCAATTCTATTGATTGGGATTGGGAAAAAAGACAAAATTAACAAATGGCTAAAAGCAGATACTTCTGCGATTGAAAAACTAAAAGAAAAGGTCATTGACTTTACACAAAAAGTAAAAAAAAACCCGTCATTAGCGGATATCATGATTATGTTGGCAATTGGGTTTGGAACCGTTGGCTTTGGTCATTTTTCATCAAAATACTTGAGCCTATTTTTTACAGAAATTGTGGCATCAATGGAATCACAGACATGGAGGAATATTTTTTCTTTCTTAGGGTCAAGTTTCTTTTGGTTAATAAGCGTTTCTACAATTATCGCAATTATTTTATCCAATACAAAAGCAAAAAATTATGAAGGAGCAGGTGCGAGTAAATTAGGGAGTGTTTTTATCTATATTTTAGTTGCAACAATTGGAATGAAAATGGATTTAAATCAAGCTTTAGAAAACCCTGGTTTAATCGCTGTTGGATTTGTATGGATGGGAATTCATGCTGGCTTGCTCATTTTTGTTGCAAAAATGATTCGAGCACCTTATTTCTTTTTGGCAGTTGGAAGTCAAGCTAATGTTGGTGGTGCAGCTTCTGCTCCTATCGTCGCGCAAGCATTTCATCCATCATTGGCTTCAGTTGGTGTTTTATTGGCTGTATTTGGGTATGCGATAGGGACGGTAGGCGCAATCTTATGTACCATTTTAATGGAATTATCAGCACCCATTTAAATAAAATTGAGCATATTTGCAATCGGAAAACACAGATAAAATGAAGAAAATTATTACAGTTTTAGTATTTGCTATTTTAATCGTTGCTTGCGCTTCTGAGAAAGACGGAAACATGATTGTTCAAGGTAAAATTAAAGGTCTTAAAAAGGGAACTTTATACCTACAAAAAATGAAAGATACGGTATTAGTTTCTGTAGATTCTGTTGCTATTTTAGGAGATAACACTTATCGATTAGTGGATAATATTGATTCGCCAGAATTATTTTTCTTAACTTTTGAAGGATCGAATGCAAAGGAAAGAATTTTGTTTTTTGGAGAAGAAGGAGTTATTACAATTAATGATAAAATTGAGAAATTTGGTTTAAACCCAGAGATTAGCGGTTCTAAAAACCAAGTTGTTTTAGACAAATTTAATAAAATTAATAGACGATTCATCAATCAACGTTTGGATTTTATTCAAAAAGATTTTGAAGCAAAAAAATCTAGAGATGAAGCAGTGATGAAAAAGTTAGATACCGACTATAATAAATTGACAAGACGTAGAGTTTTATTTGTTGCCAATTTTGCGATTTCAAATTCTGATTTTGAGGCAGCTCCCTATATTGGACTTACCGAGCTCTACAATGCAAGCACTCAAATGTTAGACACCGTTAATAATTCTTTTTCTAAAAAAATAAAAAATTCTGTATACGGGAAACGTTTTGATGAATATGTATCAAATATTAAAAAAAATGAAGCGGTAGCGAAGCAATAAAATAGACGCTATTTCATTATTTTCAAAAATATAAAAAGCAAATTTAGTTTCGAATGGCAATCGCTTCAGAAATTAAATTTGCTTTTTCATTAGTGGCTTCCGCTGATAATGTTGTACCAATTAAATTATTATTTTCATAAGGGTCCAAAACTAAGTTGTACAACTCTTCGTCTCCATTGTCAAACTTCATTAGTTTGTAAGCTGCATTTCGAATTGTATATCCATCTGATTTTTCAGTATACACAAACGTTCTATCATCATTGGCAGCAGAAGATAATTTTGGATAAAAGCTATTGCTATTGTGAATTTCTGATGCAGAAACTCCTGTAATATTTGCTATTGTTGTAAATAAATCAGCAGTATGAATCAAAGCGTCTTCTCTTTCTCCAACTCGATTTACATCAACTCCAGAAACAATCATCGGAACATTTACTCCACCTTGATACAAAGTCCCTTTTACAGTCAGTCTAGAATACGGATTTTGAGCAACCTTACCTGGTGTTCCATTGTCGCCAATAAAAATAATAACCGTGTTGGCTCTTTCTTCGGAAGATAAACTACTTAAAAAACGACCTAATTCAGAATCCATTGCTTCAATTGCTGACATATAATATGGAATTGGATTGGCGTTAATTGAAGCTTCATCAGTTGGCAAATTCCCTTGAGAATGCAAATCTGTTGGTGCTAAATGAAAAGGTGTATGCGGTGCATTATAGGCCATCCAAAGAAACCAGGGCTTAGTTTGATCGTCTACCCAATCAATTGCAGTGTCTGTCAATTTGGTTGTGGTATATGTTGTTGAATTTGATGTAGCTCCGTTTTCATTGAAAGTCCAATTGTAGTAATCTGGAACTCCACCACTTAAAATTCCTGCAAAATAATCGATCCCCATGGTTACTGGGTCTGATGCATTATTAGACAAATGCCATTTCCCAATAATAGCGGTAGCATATTCATTGTTTGTATTCGAATTAATATAAGATTGTAACGAAGTTTCAGCCGTAGAAATAACGTCTCCTACTTCTAAAACATTTGTATTAACACCGTATTTACCAGTTAGAATAGATGCCCTAGTAGGGGTACAAACTGGGTATGACCATAAATTATCGAATGTGATCCCTGAATCTATAAGAGATTGCAGGGTTGGCATATTGGGCTTTATCGTTCCTTCTGAAAAATTAGGCGTCGCATCTTTCCCCATATCATCTGCGATTACAAGCAAGATATTTGGCTTTGTCAAGTTTATACCCCCAGAATCTATAGGAGTTTCTACTGGCGAACTGCAACTCAACATAAAAAAACAAAAGAAAAATAAAACGTAGGATATCGATTTCATAAAGTGGTTATTTGAATTTAGACGAAGTATACGACAAAAAGTTTAATTTTGAAAAAATGTAACAAAAAGACTAATGTAAACGTCTTATAAAACAATAATTCAACCAAATAGCATGAAATTACAATACTACACGCTCTTGTTACTAGTCCTATTCACAAACTGTACTTCCAAAAAAAACTCTGATGACTTTATAAAAGAAACTACTGGGCGGTATTTATTTAATGTCAATGAAGTTTTAGAGGTTTATTTTAAAGACCAAGTTTTGTATGTAAAGTGGAGAGGAAATGAGCGTATTTCTCCACTAAAAGTGAATGACAGTTCTTTTTATATGAAAGAATTAAATGAAAAAATAGTTTTTGTAAGTCTTCCACAAACACATATAGAATTAGCGCCAAAAAGAGAACATGAAAACATAAAATATCATTTTAAAAAGATGGCTGAAGATGAAAAAACGCCCAATGAATATTTAGCTGTAAAAGAATTTAACAATGCTTTGAAGGCGTTTACAGCAATCAAGAAAAAAGACTCTTTAAATCCCATTATTAAAGAACGTCAATTAAATAGATTGGGATATGCGCATATGAACCAAAAGGAATATGATGTTGCAATCCAAGTCTTTAAAATTAATACAGAATTATATCCTAAAAGCTCAAACACATTTGACAGTTTAGCAGATGCCTTTTTAAAGAAAGAAGACACTCTAAATGCAATAGAGAATCTCAAAAAAGCACTGGCTATTAATCCTGAAAATCAAAGATCAAAAAAGAGATTGGAGAGAATAATTAAAAAATAAAATGGACTTAGAAAATTTAAGATTCCCTATTGGTCGCCTATCAATTCCAAAAGAAATAAAACAAAAAGACATTGCGCAGTGGATTACTGTAATTGAAAAATTCCCTCAAAAGCTGGAACTCCTTATAGCTAAATTGAATACTACTCAACTAGACACTCCTTATAGAGAAAATGGTTGGACAATTAGACAGGTAATACATCATTGCTATGACAGTCACCATAATTCTTACACACGATATAAATGGTCGTTAACAGAAGATTCTCCCATCATAAAAGTTTATTTAGAAAAAGATTGGGCAGTATTGCATGATTCGATATCAGCACCTATTTCACTTTCTATAAGTGGATTAAAAGCATTGCATGCAAAATGGGTTTATCTACTAAAAGGGCTGTGTGAAGCAGATTTCGAAAGATGCTTTATACATCCATCCAACAATGAAAAAGTTACGCTTAAAAAAAATACCTGTATTTATGCCTGGCATTGTCAGCATCATTTCGCACACATAGAGCAACTAATAATTCGTAAAAACTGGCGCTAAATAACTTACAAAAGAGGATTCCCATACAGTTAAAATAACTTAAAACTCTTTTTAGTCCATCGATTGTTTTTTATCTAAAAATATCAATATCTTTAAAGGATATAAATTTAAGAAATGAGAACAGCAAAACAATGGTTTGATGAGTATGCAGTAAGCCATCAAAATGAAACCAACCAAAAGGTACATTACATCTGTGTTCCTTTAATTTTCTTTAGTGTTTTTGGACTCTTAATGAGCATTCCAACCACATTATTAGAAAACATATTTCACATATACAATCCGATTTTAGAAAACTGGGGACTTGTTTTCGGAATGCTTGTTTCTCTTTTTTACCTCCGCTTAGGGTTCTGGTATTTCATAGAAATGCTCTTTGTAATGCTATTGGCGATTGTCGGTAATTTTTGGTTGGGAAACAATGTTAACTTATTATTCACTTCAATCATCATTTTTATTTTGGCTTGGATTGGTCAGTTTTGGGGACATAAAGTAGAAGGACTAAAACCTTCATTTGCTAAAGATTTACAGTTTTTATTGATTGGACCACTTTGGGTAATTCAGAAATTAGGAAATAAAAACAACTAACCAATACTATAAAAAAAGATGAAACCTGAAATAAATTTTGAAGACTTTCTAAAAGTAGACCTTCGAGTTGGTACTATTGTAGAAGTTACCGATTTCCCAAAAGCAAGAAAACCTGCGTATCAATTAAGAATCGATTTCGGAGAGTTGGGCATTAAAAAATCGAGTGCACAAATCACTGATTTATACACTAAAGAAACATTGCTAAACAAACAAGTTTCTGCAATTTTAAATTTCAAACCGAGACAAATTGCGAATTTCATGAGCGAGTGCTTGGTTTTGGGAATTTACAATACAGACGGAGAAGTTGTCTTACTGCAAGCTTCTAAAGTTGTTAAAAATGGCGAGCAAATTAATTAATTTTTAGGATTATTTAAAATCACTAACGCGGCAATCACTCCAGGAATCCATCCGCAAAGTGTTAATAAAAAAGTAATTACAAAAGAACCACATCCTTTGTCTATGACAGCAAGTGGTGGAAATAAAACGGCAAGAAGTACTCTAAAAATATGCATTGTTAAATAAATTATTGAACTAATTTGACGACTATATATTTACTTTGTTACAGTAAAATAGTTTGACAATCGCTAAAACTTACATTTGATCCCCAAAGAAAATTGCATTCATTAAAAGTTTGTTGGTGCCATACCAAAAAGCTCTAAAGTTGGTGTTATCCGTAAAAACGATAACACGTCCTTTTCCCATTCTTTGTACTTGAAAAGGGACTGAATTTTTTAAGACCTTTAGATTTGGCGTTGAAATATAACCGCTTAGAAGTGGGTTACCTGTATACTGAATCGGATTGTTATAACTTCTTTTATTTGGTTTTACAAAAATAGTTGTGTTTCTGAATAGGGCCAATTTTTCGTTTTTATATCCAAAATTAATAGGGTGCGAACGGTCTAATGTTGCCTCAAAAATAGCACCTCCAATTACCTGTGCTCCAGAGTTCAATGATTTCTCTTCGAAAGAAACTCCCTGCGTTGTGTCGTTTTTTACGTTGTCGAACTCTAAGCTGATAAATTTATTTTTAGCCAACATTTTAACGGCACTTCGATACCCAACTAAGATACCTCCGTTTTTTACCCAGGTCTTTAACTTGTCCTGAGAAGCCTTGTCTAATGAAGACAAACTCGGAATGATAATGGTGGTATATTTTTGGATGTCTGTTCGTGAAAAATAACTTAAATCTAACTTGGTCAAAAACATATCAAAACGTTGATCTAACAAATGCCAAACTTCACCAGCATCATTTCCAAAAACACGCCCCCCCACCAACATGGCAACTTTTTGTTTTTTTATCGCTCGAAAATTATTGCTTCCCAAATCAATTCCGTCATTCAATCCTGTTGTAACTCCTTTGATATCTAGGTGATTTTCTTTAGCTATCTTTTCTAAAAAGGTAAACAGGTCGGCATCCTTTAGTGTCTGATTTTGTGAGGGAATAAAAATAGTTCCGTAGTCATAATCAATTCCACCATTTTTAAAATTCTTCATAGAAACCTTTGCACGAATTCCTTTTTGAAGTATTGTATTTAACGCTTTCGGAGCATAGTATTCATTCCAAGGCATTAAATAACCTACGGAACTCAACAAACGATTGGCTCCCTTTTTCATTTCTAAATTGACAATTTCATTTCCTGCTTTAGATAGCGAAATGTTTTTTGCGAAATCAACACCAAAAGAGTGGTTGAAAGTCCATGCAGAAACATCATAAAACAAACTGTCTGTAAACTGAGTTCTTACATCAAACATCGCTTTCACCAAGCGCTGGTTCTTTTGATTCATAGGAACCACATAGCTATACCCTTTTTTAAAGGTTTTTCCATTTGTGGTGAAATCGGCTTTTACTTCATGTATTTTAACTTGATGTCTTTTTAAAACTTCCGCCAAATGGTAACTTTTGGCGGCATCTTTTTCATCTCCAAAAATAAAGGCCTTCTTCTCCCCTGTTTTTCTTGCTTCTTTGTAAAAATCTTGTTGGTATTCTAAGATTTTTATTCGCATTTTGTTGGCAGCTTCTAAAGTAGACAAAGCAGCGGTAAATTGATTCCTGATGGTAAAAGGAAAGGTTAATACACCATTAACAGTTTCTTGTGCATGTCCTCTAGAACTCGCTTGTTCAAAAAGGATTCCAATACTCCCATTAATATCTGGAAACGTAGATCCTTTTCCGTAATAAAAATCATCAAAACTTTCTTCGGAATAATAGGTAGATCCTAATTTGTCAAATGCTTTTGCATGATATGTCCCAATTTCTTTGGTAAGTTCCTGATTTAATTTTGGCGTCAAAGGATGGGTTCTACTCTGAATTCCGGGCTGAAAAAAGAAGGTTGAATTACTTCCCATTTCATGATGATCAGTTAAAATATTTGGCAACCACTTATGAAAACTCGCAATTCTTGCACGACTTTCTGGTAATTGCACTGGCAACCAATCTCGGTTCATATCAAACCAATAATGATTGGTTCTTCCTCTTGGCCATACTTCTGTATATTCTCTATCGTTTGGATCTGGATTAATATTTTTACTCTTATTCGTGTTCGCCCAATAGGCAAAACGCTGCAATCCGTCTGGATTGTAGGAAGGATCAAAAAGAATTACCGTATTGTCTAAGAGATCGTCAATACCATTCGCTGCAGCTAAATAATAAGCAACTGCCAAAGCTGCATTAGAACCACTGGGCTCATTCCCATGTATCGAAAAACCTTGGTAAACAACAATTGGATCTTTCGAAACGTCTTTCGCACTATTATCGGTTCCATGAATATGATTTTCTTTTATCGTAGTAATGTTTTTATGGTTTTCAGGTGATGTAATAGTCAGTAAAAGCAAAGGTCTTCCTTCAAAAGTAGTTCCTCTGTTTTCAATAGAAATCCGGTCAGAAGCTTTTGCCAACGCTTTCATGTATTCAACCAATTTATCATGCGTAACATGCCACTCCCCTACTTCATGACCTATAATGCTTTTTGGAGTTGGAATGTTTTGATTATACGTTACCTCTTTAGGTAAATAATATGATAAATCTACTTCTTGTGAAGAAATAGAAAAAGAGATGCAGCAAAAAAATAAAAATAGGTTTTTCATTTGAATACATGTTTGAATGTGAAACAAATATAGGGATTCAAAAATATTTCTCTGACAGAACCTCAACCGATTTATAAATCATCAATAAAAAAACATTTTGCTCAAAAAAATCTTAATTTCTTAGAAATACACTTTAGAAAACACCAAATCGACAAAAATCTTGAAACTAATTGGGAATCTTCTTATTATGATTTTATTTATTCAGATATTTGTAAAAGACGATTATTTTAGGCCTATCTATGATTCCAAATGCAACTTTAGAAAAATTACACCAATCACTTTCTGGTACCGTTTTATTTGACGACTTACATAAAACCATCTATGCGACAGATGCTTCTGTGTATCGCAAGATTCCAATGGCAGTTGCCTTTCCTAAAGATGAAAAAGACCTAAAAACACTCATTGCTTTTGCAACCGAACATAAAATCACCTTGATCCCAAGAACCGCAGGAACCTCGTTAGCAGGGCAATGTGTTGGAGATGGTATGGTGGTGGATGTTTCAAAACATTTTACGTCCATTTTAGAATTTGATGAATTGGAAAAAACAATTACGGTACAACCGGGAATTGTAAGAGACGAACTCAATGTTTTCTTAAAACCATTCGGATTGTTTTTTGGGCCAAACACCTCAACATCCAACCGTTGTATGATTGGAGGAATGGTGGGAAACAATTCTTCTGGGAGCACCTCAATAAAATATGGCGTAACAAGAGATAAAGTAAAGCAAATTGACACCATTTTAAGTGATGGGTCTATAGCTATATTTAATGAAGTTTCCTCGGCAGAATTCAATCAAAAAAAACAAGAAAACTCTTTAGAGGGAAACATTTATAAATCAATTTTCACCGAGCTTTCCTCGGAAGAAAATCAGCAAGAAATTAAAGCACAATTTCCAAAAGAAATTATTCATAGAAGAAATACAGGATATGCCGTTGATGAATTTTTAATTTCTGATTTATTTGGCGGAAAATCGCCGACTATTAATGTTGCTAAATTTTTGTCAGGAAGTGAAGGCACCTTAGCTTTTTCTACTGCAATCACCCTACAATTAGATACCTTACCTCCTACCGAAAGCATTATGGTTACGGCTCATTTTACCAGTATTAATGAGAGCTTAAAAGCAACTGTAACTGCCATGAAACACAATTTATACAATTGTGAGTTAATGGATAAAACTATTTTAGATTGTACAAAAAGCAACCGAGAACAAGTTAAAAATAGATTCTTTTTGCAAGGAGATCCAGCAGCGGTATTGATGTTGGAGGTTGCTGCAAATACGATTGAAGCAGCAGAGATATTGGCAAACAGCTTAATTGCAGATTTAAAAGAAAACAACTTTGGATATCATCATCCGAAAGTGTACGGAAATGACATTGCCAAAGTGCACCATTTAAGAAAAGCGGGTTTGGGCTTATTGGGAAATATGGTGGGAGACAAAAAAGCGGTTGCTTGTATTGAAGATACTGCGGTGGCTTTAGAAGACTTGCCCAACTATATTGAAGAGTTTACTAAAATAATGGACAAGTACCAGCAGGATGCCGTGTATTATGCACATGCTGGTGCCGGGGAGTTGCATTTGCGTCCGATTCTGAATTTAAAGAAGAAAGAAGATGTTGTTTTGTTTCGAAAAATAACAACAGAAACTGCTGAGTTAGTAAAAAAATATAAAGGTTCTTTTAGTGGAGAACATGGTGACGGAATTGTGCGTGCCGAATTTATTCCATTAATGATTGGCGAACAGAATTACCAGTTGTTAAGACGTATCAAAAAAGCTTTTGACCCCAACAATATTTTCAATAAAGGGAAGATTACAGATGCTTTTTCTATGGACGAAAACCTGCGTTACGAAATTGACAGAATAGAACCAAAAATTGAAACCATTCAGGATTTTTCTGATAGCGAGGGCATTCTAAAACTTGCTGAAAAATGTAATGGTTCTGGGGATTGTAGAAAACCTGCTTCTGCTGGTGGCACCATGTGTCCGAGCTACAGAGCAACAAAAAATGAGAAAGATACTACGCGTGCCAGAGCAAATATGCTGCGTGAAGTTTTAACAAATAACGAAGCAAAAAACAAATTTGATTCCTCTGAATTGAAAGAAGTATTTGACCTGTGCTTGAGCTGTAAAGCATGTGCTTCTGAATGTCCAAGTAATGTAGATATTGCTACTTTAAAAGCAGAGTTCTTATACCAGTACCAGGAAACGAATGGATACTCATTTAGAAATAAATTATTTGCTAGTAATGTAAAATACAACAAATTGGGTAGCATTGCACCTGCGCTCACCAATGCCATTCTAAATACTCCTTTCGCAAAAGCAGCGATGGGCGTTGCACAACAAAGAAGTGTTCCAAAATTAGCACCAAAGACTTTGAAGAAATGGATGAAAAAACAACCCAAATCTTCGCATGCTAAAACAGTTTATTTCTTTTGTGATGAGTTTACTAACTTTTATGACGTAGCAATTGGCAAAGATGCCTTTTATCTATTAGACAAATTGGGCTATAATTTACAATTGGTCGCTCATGAAGAGTCTGGAAGAAGTTTTATTTCCAAAGGCTTTTTAAAACAAGCCAAAGTCATTTGTAATTTAAATGTTGCTGTTTTTAAAGATCTCATTACCGAAGAAACTCCTTTAATCGGGACTGAACCTTCTGCTATCTTAACCTTTAGAGACGAGTACATCCGTTTGGCAGACGATACAGCCTCTGCTGAAAAAATTGCCAAAAACGTTTTTACTTTTGAAGAGTTTTTAGCTAAAGAGTTTGAAAAAGGGGCGTTTAATGCAGACTTATTTACCTCAGCAACGAAGACATTAAAAATTCACGGCCACTGTCATCAAAAGGCATTGTCTGGAACACATTCAAGTTTTCAAGTATTAAATATTCCAAAAAATTACGGCGTCACTATTATGAATACGGGCTGTTGCGGAATGGCAGGTTCTTTTGGTTATGAAAAGGAACATTATGCAATTTCAATGCAAGTAGGTGAAGACACGTTGTTTCCAAAAATTAGAAACACCCCAATAGAGACAGAAATTGTTGCGGCTGGAACAAGTTGTAGGCATCAAATTTATGACGGCACAAAACGACTTGCAAAACACCCAATTACCATTTTAAAAGAAGCATTAAGAACGAATTTATAAGGCACAAAAAAAAGCGAAGTTTAAACTTCGCTTTTTTTTGTTCTTCTATTTACAATTTAGTCTTTATAAACTCCCATTGCTGAATACTTATCCATTCTTTGGGCAACTAAGTCTTCTTTTGTCAAGTCTCTTAATTCGTCAAAAGCCATTGTAATTTGTTCTTCTACTGCTAAAAAGGCACCTTCTCTATCGTAGTGAGCACCTCCTAAAGGTTCTTTAATGATTCCGTCGATTAACTTCAACCTTTTCATATCCGTCCCTGTCAATTTAAGTGCTGCTGCTGCTTGTTCTTTGTATTCCCAACTTCTCCATAAAATCGAAGAACAAGACTCCGGTGAAATTACTGTATACCAGGTGTTTTCCATCATGTATACTTTATCTCCAACACCAATTCCTAAAGCTCCGCCTGAAGCTCCTTCACCAATAACTATGGTGATAATTGGTGTTTTTAAACGGGTCATTTCTAAGATATTTCTAGCGATAGCCTCTCCTTGTCCACGTTCTTCTGCTTCTAAGCCAGGGTATGCTCCAGGAGTATCTAATAAGGTAACAACAGGAATGTTAAATTTCTCTGCCATCTTCATGAGACGCAATGCTTTTCTATATCCTTCTGGATTTGCCATCCCAAAGTTACGGTACTGACGTGTTTTTGTGTTGTACCCTTTTTGTTGACCAATAAACATATAAGACTGGTCTCCAATTTTACCCAAACCACCAATCATTGCTTTATCATCCTTTACATTTCTGTCTCCGTGAAGCTCCATAAACGTATCTCCACACAAGGCTTTAATATAATCTAAAGTATACGGTCTGTTTGGGTGACGAGACAATTGAACACGTTGCCAAGGGGTTAAGTTTTTGTAAATATCTTTCTTTGCTTTTACAAGTTTTTGTTCAATTTTTTTACACGTTGCAGTAACATCAACTTCGTTGTCTGCACCAATTTCATGACATTTAATAAGCTGTTGTTCTAGCTCTTTAATTGGCATTTCAAAATCTAAATATTCCATTTAGTAGTGATTTGATTTTTGTTTGTTTGTAAAGGCAAACATACTATAAAATTTGCTTTTTAATGTAAATTAGGGTTACTTTTTGATAATAGTTTTACGTGAAAACTTCTTTTTTAAAGTTGACTTGTTCTTTAATATTCCGTTTAATAACACTACGAAAAGAACCACAAAAGCGCCATAATAAAATTCGGGATTCATTTTTTCTTTCTCTCCAAAAATAAATAGGGCCAATACAATCGCATAAATGGGCTCTAAATTAATAGTTAACATGACGGTATATGGCGAAATGTATTTCATGACTTCTACAGAAACGATAAACGCATAGGCAGTACAAATACTACTTAAAATAAAAAGATAGACCCAATCCAATTGCGGCAATTGAAAAAAGGCAGCATTAAAACTACCGAGGTAAAAAAGATAGCCTGTTACAAAAAGTACACCAAATAAAAGTTGGTACAGTGAAATCACGTCAGCTTCATAATCCTTAATATACAGCCCATTTAAAACGGCAAAAAGGGCTCCTAAAAAGGAAGCAATAGACGCATAGATAATTCCTATTTTATATTGTGCTACTTCAAAATTATCAAAAATAATATAGAGTCCAAGAACGACAACCAAGCCTAAAATTATTTCGATGGGTTTTATCCTTCGTTTAAAGAAAAAAGGCTCAATTAAAGCGGTAAAAAAAGCACCTGTTCCCATGGTTACTAGTGCTACGGAAACGTTGGAAATCTTTATGGCTTTAAAGAAGAAAATCCAATGCAGTGCAATAATGATTCCGGTAAACAAGAATTTTACAACTCCTTTCCGATCTAGTTTAAATGATTTTTTTTTCAGCAAAAAATAAATGGCAATGATAAGAACTGCCAATCCCATACGAAACCAAACCAATGGCACTGCATCAATCGTAATTAAAGCGCCTAAAATTGCGGTAAACCCCCAAATAAAAATAATTAAATGAAGGAGTGCATAATTCTTTAGTTTACTTTCTTGCATTGAGATATAAATAGAGGGCTAAACAGCCAAAAATGATGTTTGGTATCCAAACATATAAAAGAGAATTCACCCCTGCTACGGCACCTAAAACCTCAGCAATTTTTAATAAAAAGACGTACACAAACATGATTGATATACCTATAGCGAGGTTTATTCCTGTTCCGCCTCTTTTCTTTCTAAAGGCTAATGCTACGGCTATAATTGTTAAAATATAAGACGCAATTGGCAAACTGGTTCGCTTATAATACTCAACATAGTAGGCATTTAGGTTTTTGATCCCTCTTTTTTTAGACAATGCAATAAAAGCACTCAATTCATTGGAGGGCATTTCTTGTGACAATGCTGATTTATAAATTAAATCTCTAGGGGTAAACGCAAAAACAGTATCACGTCTACGTGCTTGTGAAATACTGTCTTTATTGGGATGTAGTATTCGTAATTTCCAATTTAACAATGTAAAAGTACTGTCTGCTTGTTTCCAGTTAATATTGTCTGCGACTAGTTTTGACTTTAGTTTTAATCCGTCATACAATTCTGAAGAGAAATTAAATCCTGAATTGGATTTTGTGTCAAAATTTTGAATAAAAATATACGTACTATCAGTCAGTTGCAAGCTGAAATTCTTTACATATTTTGCTTGGTAATCTTTTTGTTTAAAGTAGGTGTTTTCAAACTTCTTTCTTTCTTTACTACTACTTGGCACTACAAAGTGATTCATTAACAATGCCATAATAGTTACCAACGTTGCACCAATAAAATAGGGGTACAAAAACCGTGTGAAAGAAACTTTGGCATTGTTAATGGCAATTATTTCTGTGTTGTTTGAAAGCTTGGAAGTGAATAAGATGACGGCAATAAATAATGCCAAAGGCATAAAAGTATTGGCATAATAGATAATGAAGTTGCTATAGTATTCGTCTACAACTTGATAAAAAGAAAGATTGTGGTTTATAAATTTATCGATCTTTTCTGATATATCTATCGCAATTGCAATAGGTATCAAAATTAATAAGGTAAAAAAGAATGTTACCAAATAGCGTTTTAATATGTACCAATCTAAGATCTTCAAAAGCGTGCTTTATATTGTTTTCTTTTTATCTGTTTTATTTACAAACGTTTGTCCATTTGTTTAACCATTTTATCTTTCCATTCTCTAAAGTCTCCTGCTAAAATATGCTTTCTTGCTTCTCTTGTAAGCCAAACATAAAAACCAAGATTATGAATCGAAGCAATTTGTTTTCCTAACATTTCTTTTGCAGCAAATAAGTGACGTAAATAGGCTTTTGAATACATGGTATCTACCCAAGTAATGTCCATTTCATCTATCGGAGAAAAGTCATCTGCCCATTTTCTGTTTTTAATGTTAATGCTACCATGTGCAGTAAACAACATTCCATTTCTAGCATTTCTTGTTGGCATAACACAATCGAACATGTCTACACCCAATGCTATATTTTCTAAAATATTTATCGGAGTCCCAACTCCCATTAGATAACGCGGTTTGTCTTCGGGTAAAATTTCGGTAACGATTTCTGTCATTGCATACAGCTCTTCTGCTGGTTCTCCAACAGAAAGTCCACCAATTGCATTTCCTTGTGCGCCCACATTGGCAATATATTCTGCAGATTGTCTCCTTAAGTCTTTGTAGGTACTTCCTTGTACAATTGGAAAAAAGGTTTGCTCATGTCCGTACTTAAAAGGCAATTTCTCAAGGTGATTCAAACAACGGTTTAACCATCGGTGTGTCATATGCATCGAACGTTTTGCATATCCATAATCACATGGATAGGGTGTACATTCATCAAAAGCCATAATAATATCGGCCCCAATGGTACGCTGAATTTCCATGACATTCTCTGGTGAAAAGAAATGCATGGAACCGTCAATATGACTTTTAAAGTTAACGCCTTCTTCTTTTATTTTTCTTCTTCCTGAAAGCGAATATACTTGATACCCTCCTGAATCGGTTAGAATATTACGATCCCAATTCATAAACTTGTGCAAACCTCCTGCTTTTTCTAGAATATCGGTACCTGGACGTAAATATAAGTGGTACGTATTTCCTAATATAATATCAGGATTTATCTCATTTTTGAGTTCTGTTTGGTGTACTCCCTTTACAGTACCAACGGTACCAACAGGCATGAAAATTGGAGTTTCTATACTTCCGTGATCGGTCGTGATAACTCCTGCTCTTGCCTTACTTTTTGGGTCGGTAATTTTTAAATCAAATTTCATTGCGGCAAAGATACTATTATTTAAGAAGTGAAAAATTAAAAGATTCTTAAAGGTTTCCCTTTAGAACCTGCGTTTTTTTTTGGATGAAAAGCTTGTATTTGTTTTTTTAGATTTTGGTGAAGATTTTCGAAAACTTGCGCTTTTCTTGTTAAAATCGTCTTTGGTAGGAGCTGCTCTTTTCTTTGAAGCTGTTTTTTTTGCTTGCTGCTTTTTCGGAGATGCATCTTCGGTTTTTGAAGAGGTGGAAATCATTTTATTGATTTCACTCATTTCTTCATCCGTTAGCTCTCTCCAATCCCCTGTTTGCAAATAGCCCAACTCAACATTCATAATTCGGGTACGTTTTAACTTTGTCACTTCGTACTCTAAATATTCACACATGCGTCGTATTTGACGATTGAGTCCTTGTGTTAAAATAATTTTAAACACTTTATCACTTACTTTTTCCACAAAACACTTTTTGGTAACTGCTCCTAAAATAGGGATACCGTTCCCCATTTTTTGAACAAAATCTTCAGTGACCGTTTTATTCACAGACACATAATACTCTTTCTCATGGTTGTTTCCTGCACGTAAGATTTTATTGACAATGTCTCCGTCATTTGTTAAGAAAATCAATCCTTCAGAGGGCTTATCTAAACGTCCTATCGGAAATAATCGGTCTGGATAATTGATGTGTTGTATGATGTTATCGGGTTCTCTTTCATCTGTAGTAGAGACAATTCCAACGGGCTTATTGAGTGCAATATATAAGGTAGTATTTTGAGGGACTACAAGGCGACCGTCTAATTTGACAACATCTCTTTTCGCAACTCTATTTCCTAATTGAGTCGGTTTACCATTAATAGTAACCCTTCCTTCGCTGATAAATTTTTCGGCTTCTCTTCTGGAACACATTCCTGAGGAGCTGATGTATTTATTTAAGTTTGTAGTTGCTTGTGTATTAGAATCCAATTGAGAAAAGTTTCTGCAAAAGTAATTGAATCTTTACAATTCAATGGTTCTAAATGTTAAATTTATTCTGGGTGAATTCACTTTTTTTGTGGGTGGCAATCGGTGCAACCAATGTGTTTGTGTGGTGTCTTTCATCACCAAAAGGCTTCCGTTTTCTAATAATACATCTACTTTTTGCTTCGTTTCTTTATGTTTAAAAGAAAATTTCCGAGCTGCGCCTAAGGTTACAGAAGCAATTTCGCCATTTTTTTTAAGCATTTTCTCTCCATCTGAATGCCATGCCATTCCTTCTTCTCCGGTATGGTATAAATTCAATAGGCAAGAATTGTAAGTGGCGTTACTTTCCTTTTCTATGATTTTCTTTAAATTGAGTAATTCTTCGGTGAATAGCGTGGCGGTTTTTGTCACTTTAGAATAAGTGTACGAAAATTCCGATTCGCCATACCAAGCTACTTTCCGCTTTGTAATAATGTGTTTCCCAAAAATAAAGGCTTCATCGTTTTTCCAATTAATTGTGCGCATAAAGGCTTCATAGAAAAAAGCACATTGCTGGCTGTTTAATATTTTTCCATGATAATTGGTGATTCCATCAAAAGGTAAAATGTTGTTTATAAGTGAAGTATTGAATAAATCCATAAGATTCTCAAAAATAGTAAATATAAACTACAAAAGATAGTTTTCGAATCTTATATTTGTAGTGTTATGAACCACATTTCAAAAAATATTCGTCATTTAAGAAAATTGAGAAAACTTACGCAAGAAGAATTTTCAAAGGAATTAAACATTACCAAATCTAGAATTGGTTCCTATGAAGAAGGACGTTCTGAGCCTTCTATTGAAACTCTCATTGAACTTTCTAACTTCTTTAAGTTACCAGTAGATGTGTTGATAAAAAATGACTTGTCCTACGCGATGGATTCTTCCTTTATCGAAATCGGAAATCAACGCGTATTGTTTCCTATTATGGTGGAAGCGGATGATGACAATCTGATTGAAGTAGTTCCTGTAAAAGCTTCAGCAGGGTATTTACTAGGTTATAACGATCCGGAATACATTGAACAATTACAGAAAATAAAATTGCCTTTTCTACCTACTGGAAAACACCGTGCCTTTCCAATAAAAGGAGATTCCATGCTCCCCATGAAAGATGGTGCCTATGTGGTTGCCAAATTTGTAGAGGATTTTAACGACATAAAAAACGGAAGCTCTTACGTGGTGGTGACTGCCAATGACGGGATGACCTATAAACGTATTTATGATAAAGTGGAAGAAAAAGGAGCACTCCTATTGTCTCCAGACAACACCTCCTATCAATCCTACCATGTGCCAATTTCCGAAGTTTTAGAATTGTGGGAATTTACCTGCAGTATCAATACCCAAGAATATGACGAGCGCGATTTAAAGTTGAGCAGCATCATTAAAATGTTTAATGATTTAAAAGTAGAATTGGAAACCTTTGTTAGAAACTAAAGCATGACGGTACAAGATATTGTGGGTCGTTATGAAATTCTCGGAAACAACCAAGATGCACAAGGCTCTGAATACAACGGAATCCTTACGCTTACTTTAGATGCCCATCAAAAAATTATTGCTGTATGGACTATCAATCACAATCAGCAACAATTTGGCACTGGTTTTTTTAAAGACAACCTGCTTGTTATCAATTTTAAATATACGGGTGAAGACACAAAGACCTACAAAGGAACCGTGGTTTATAAGTTTTTTAACAAAGAAAATTTTGAAGGGTTTTGGTCAGAAAAACATGCAAATCAGGCATTTATAGGCCTAGAAAGAGGGACTAAAATTGAGAAAGAACTCCTTCAGGATTAATACGTATTTGCTATCACAAAAAAAGAAAGCAATCTTTCAACTGCTTTCTTTTTAATTTAATAGACATCTAAAAAAATGGATTTAATTCATTTTAACAAACTTGTTTCCTTTGGAATTGTTTACAGAAAGAAAGTACACACCGGTGCTTAATTGAGACAGATCGATATTTACAGTTGTATCGCTATCTTGAAATAATTTCGTTTTTAATAGCTGACCTCGAATGCTGTACACTTTTACCGATTTTACAATCGTTGTATTCTGTATTGTTAAACTATTTTTTACAGGATTGGGATACAGGTTGCTTTCTAAAACTGTTTCAGTTTCTGTACTTAATACAGACTGATTATTCACATTAAAAGAAGGTGTTTGAATCACAAAATTACCAGTTCCGTTTGGAATTCTAGCATAGCCCATGTCTTCGGTTTGTGCGCCAAAACTAATGTTCTCGATCACTGTTCCGTCTGAATAAGAAAGAATTGCACTTTCTCCTCCTGAGGAGAATTTTAAACCTGAATGCAAGCCAGTTTGCTCTTCATCTTTGTCACACCATACAATTAAATAGCTATCTGGCGCTAGGGTAATTCCTGCTGGAAATTGCCAAGCCAATAAATCGGTTGCATCGTCTGATAAATATAAATTGTCTAAGCTTACGGTTTGTGATGAATTGTTATACAATTCTACCCAATCGTCAAACTCTCCGTCTTGATCTGCTGCTGTTGTGGTATTTGAAGCCATAATTTCATTGATTACCAAATCTCCTACTGCCAATGTTGGATAGATTGCATTAATAGTATAAAACTCATGTTCTGCTCTGGCTGGAGAAAAAGCACCAATCGTATTGTTTTCTGCATAGATATAATATTGCGTGTATTCTTCTGCTATTAAAATATTAGCACCATACACACCGTCATTTGAAGCACTATCTCCATGCGCTCCATCATCGTACATTAAAACCTTGGTAAATATTGCATTCTGATTTGTTCTATATCCCAAAAACACAGCATCAGTGTTTGTATTTGAAACAGCGCCTGTAACTGCAATCGTAGTTCCAATTTCCGGAGCTGTATTGGAAGGTGTAACACTGCTAATAGCTGGTTGTGTTGCTGTAAAATCTGAAAGTGCAGAAAGATAAGTAGCCCTTGCGTTCATTAAATTGGTGAGTCCGCTTGCGGTATTCATTCCCAAATTAATATCGGTATTGATATTGCTCTGAAACTGCGCATAGGTATAAAATTTATTTGGGTCGGCTTGCACCGCAGCATCAACAATACTTTGGTAATCGTTTGCCAATGTGAGGTAATTGGAATTTGAAATCTGCTCTGTTAAAATTGTTTTGTAATGGGCTAAATACATTTTTTTATAGCGCGGCACTGCCATCAATTTCGCCATCAATGGAAAATTCGTATCGGTATCATGTAATAATGGATCGAGTGCTGCTTTTTCTGTTTCAGACAATCCACCACCACCAGGACCTCCAGGACCGCCTGGTCCACCGCCTCCAGCTTCACCTGTCTGTCCAAACGTTCCAAAAGACATGTTTAAATCCCACATAACCGCATTAAAACGGGTATTATCATCTTTATAGAGGTAATAGTTTTGTTTGAATTGGCCAATATAACTGTCCAAATTTACAAGTACATTGTCGAGTGCAAGCATCCAAATAGCACGGTCAATGTCCATAATAGATTCAATAGCATCTACGTCATTGTTCAAGGTATTAGTCAAATCGATCAAGTCGTTCCAGTGGGCTACTGAAACCGTTGGATCGTTTTCATCGTCAGATTTAATTTCATAAGCATCATCATAACTGGTACTGCTGGTGCCTAAATAGGCCAAGTTTGGAAAGCTTGAAGATTGAGGTCCTGCTCCTGCTGGTGGACTACAGCTAAAAAAAGCATTGTCATTGGATCCAAAACGATTGTTGACAAACTTTTTTGAAATGGACTCTACATTGGTGTACAAACCAATTAAATTTCCGTTTACAGACACATTTGCATAGTTTGCTTTGGGTGCCAACATGTAATTACTTACAATATTGTAGGCTACGGTTTCTCTTACAAAAGTAGGATCGAAATAGACATTTGATAGTTTTAAATCTGTAATTCCTTGATAGTTTTGATTTACGTAGGTGTCCAATTCTATATGAAATGGATTCTTGGTTTGATTGGAATTGTAGGAACTGTTCCCTTTGTACTTTACACCTACTTGATTGAAAATAGTTCCGTTTATGGTGACCGAAACGGCTTCTGTATAATTATTGTCTCCTGCTTTTTCTGCATCTAAGAGCGCATCCCAATTGCTTTCTGCAAAAACAATATCAATGGTTTGAATGGTATTGATGTCATAGAGATCTTGCGCAAAGGCGGGTATCGAAATCAATAAAAATAGAGCGAACGTACTTATTTTCTTCATAGTGTTGTTTGTATCTGGTTCTTTAGATGAGGAAAGTGTAAAAAACTTGCGCTTCTCTATTTATAAAAAACATTTTTAACATGTGTTATTTTTTTATTATATTTAGCAACTGTAATAATCTGTTTGGTATTACTTTTAAAAAACAAAACGAGAAGTAAGAAGAAAAAGTTTTATTATCCCGAAGTATTGACCCAAAAAACAATATAATTGATTTGATATAACCAGTTAGGCAACATTAACCACTCAAAACTAAAAAAAACTGAATGAAACAGAAAAATTTAAGTGTTAACTACTTTAAAGTTATTCCAATAATAAATGAAGATGAATATGTTAAAGCTCAAAATAAAATAACGAAAGCATTTGAACTTCCAGAAGATAGAGAATATGAAAACGTATATCAAACATATGGAGAAGTTGGTTTATTTGAAAAAAGGAAACACAAAAATGATTATATTTTTGGAACATTTGCTTTTACACAAACCGAAAACATACAACCTAAACAAAACATAAAATCCAAATTAACTGAAAACTTGAATTTGGATGAAGAAGATGGTTTAAGATATCAAACTTCATTCATTTTTGACAAGAAAACGAATATTATTGCTATTGTTAGCAGAAGACCTGGAGTAAATGTAACATCAATTGAAAATTTTATAAAATTAAATTTTGAGTTACCAATATTTAGGTTTGAGAGAATAGCTTATAAATAATCTCTTGACAATTTTTTAAGAACTTCAAGTTACAGAAAACTAAAAATTAAAATTGCAAATCCAACCGAAATAACACCATTACTTGACAACAAAGGTTTTGCCGTAACGGAATTATCTAATTTAATTAAAGAATTCGGTGCAAATAAAATTTCATTTGAAGTTACAAGTACAGCAAAAGACAGTCTTCCAATAAATCCTGTTAGGAATGTAATAAATAATCTACTTCGTGTAACTACTGGAAATTTAGAAACTATGGAAGTTATCGGAAATGATGAAGATGTTGAAGAAAAAATGTTTAACTTTATTTCAAATAGAATATTATATTCTACAGAACTTTAAACAAAAATTATGTTGAGATAACGAGAATAATACACGAAAGAATGGATTTAAAAAAACGACTGAAATAAAAACTACTCAGTGCATACTATCAAATTCCAAATTTAAGCCCAGCTATCAAAAGGAAAAATCATAAAACAAAGAATGAACCCTGAATTTTAGACAAAAAAAACCTTACAATCTAAAAATTGTAAGGTTTTTGCGGAGAGAACAGGATTCGAACCTGCAACGGTTTAACCCGCGATAGTTTTCAAGACTACTTGACGACCACTGTCCATCTCTCCAGTTGTCGTATCAGATATTCTCTGAATGCGGATGCAAATATAGAAAGTTTTTTACTTTTTGGAAATTAATTGACCATTATTTTTTATCTTTTTTGAATATCGTAAAAAGGAATTTCTATTGTCTTAAAAATCAACCCTTTTACATAAATAACCATTTATGAATATGGGGAACAAAACTAAAAAAAAGAATCGCTCTAGATAAGACTTTAGTATCTTTACATCTTACCCGATAAAATAACTCGTCATGTCTTTCAATTCATTTGGAAATCTATTAAAACTAACCACCTATGGAGAATCTCACGGAGTCGCTATTGGAGGAGTTATTGATGGATTCCCTGCAGGTTTACAAGTAGATTTTAACGCCATTCAAGAAGCCTTAAACCGAAGAAAACCTGGGCAATCAAAAATAGTTACCCAAAGAAAAGAGCCAGATACGGTTGAATTTTTATCAGGAATTTTTGAAGGAAAAACCACCGGTACTTCTATTGGTTTTGCCATTCAAAACACCAATCAGAAATCAAAAGATTACAATCATAACACCAATATTTACAGACCTTCTCATGCAGATTACACGTATGACAAAAAGTTTGGCGAACGCGATTATAGAGGTGGCGGTAGAAGTTCTGCCAGAGAAACGGCAAACTGGGTTGTTGCAGGCGCACTTGCAAAACAATTAATAGCACACATCTCCATCAATGCTTTTACCTCTTCAGTTGGAGAAGTTTTCCTTGACAAACCGTATCAAGAACTAGACTTTTCTAAAACAGAAGACAATATCATTCGCTGTCCAGATGACGTTTCTGCACAAAAAATGATTGATAAAGTAAAAGAAATTAAAAAAGCGGGAGATACCATTGGCGGGACCATTACCTGTGTTGCCCAAAATGTTCCCGTAGGTTTGGGAGAACCGATCTTTCACAAATTACATGCTGAGTTAGGAAAAGCAATGCTGTCAATCAATGCGGTAAAAGGTTTTGAATTTGGAAGCGGTTTTTGTGGTGCAAAAATGAAAGGCTCAGAGCACAATGACATTTTTAATCAAGATGGCACTACACAATCAAATCTTTCGGGAGGAATTCAAGGAGGAATTAGCAACGGAATGGACATCTATTTTAGAGTAGCCTTTAAACCAGTTGCTACGATTATGAGTTCGCAACAAACCATTAATTCTGAAAATGAAATTGCAGAAATTACAGGAAAAGGAAGACACGATCCTTGTGTAGTTCCAAGAGCGGTACCAATTGTAGAGGCGATGACTGCTTTGGTGCTTGCAGATTACTATCTACTCAACAGAACAAGAACAGTCTAAAATTAAAACGATATATTTAAACAAAAAAGAGCGTACATTTCTGTACGCTCTTTTTTGTTTGTATTGATATTAAAAAACTATTCTAAAGCACCTAAATAACGCTCTGCGTCTAAAGCAGCCATACAACCTGTTCCTGCTGCTGTAACTGCTTGTCTGTATTCTTTATCTTGAATGTCTCCAGCGGCAAAAACACCCGGCCTGTTTGTTTTGGTTGATTTTCCTTCAGTAATTAAATACCCGGTATCATCCATGTCTAAAACACCTTTAAACAAATCAGAGTTTGGCGTATGTCCAATGGCAATAAATAACCCCGTCACAGGAATATCATGTTTCTCCTTTGTCTGATTATTAATGGCTCTTACTCCTTCAACAACACTGTCTCCTAAAACCTCATCGATTTCTGTGTTGTATAAAACTTCAATATTGGCTGTTTTATTAACTCTGTGTTGCATTGCTTTTGAAGCTCTCATAAAGTCCTTACGAACCAATATGGTTACTTTGCTACAAATGTTTGATAAATAGGTTGCTTCTTCTGCAGCAGTGTCTCCTGCTCCAACAACCACAACATCCTGTCCCTTGTAGAAAAAACCATCACAAGTAGCACAGGCAGAAACACCTCCACCAATCAAACGTTGTTCACTTTCAATTCCTAAATATTTTGCTGTAGCTCCTGTAGAAATAATGATTGTTTCCGCTTCAATATGTTTCGACTCATCTACAATCACTTTATGAATTCCCCCAACTTGCTCACTTAAAGTAACTTTAGTTACTAAACCAAAACGCACTTCGGTACCAAAACGCTCTGCTTGATTTTTTAAATCTTCCATCATGGCAGTCCCATCAGTTCCATTTGCATATCCAGGAAAATTATCAACTTCTGTTGTGGTTGTCAATTGACCTCCCATTTGCATTCCCGTATACATTACAGGCTTCATATCTGCTCTTGCAGCATAAATTGCAGCAGTATAACCTGCAGGTCCAGAACCAATAATTAAACATTTTATTTTCTCTATATTTTCTGACATTGTTTTCTTCTTTTTAAAAACGTAAATGTATCGAATTTTACAACTTGTTAAAACCAATGTTTATAAGTTTTAATAATGAGTACATAAATCTTTACGATCAAATTGATGAAATAAAAAACTCTAAGAAAGATTGTTTATTAAGAAAAGGGTGTATATTTGCCGTCCGTAAATGAGTAATCATTTATCGGGGTGTAGCGTAGCCCGGTCATCGCGCCTCGTTTGGGACGAGGAGGTCGCAGGTTCGAATCCTGCCACCCCGACTAAAACCAGTAACTTTTTGTTACTGGTTTTTTTGTACATTAGACATATGTTTACCGTTTATATTCTTTATTCTACCGAATTAAATAAATACTATACTGGCTACACAAGCTTGTCCGTATCTGATAGACTCCTCCAACATCTTATAACCACAAAGGATACACTGCCAAAACAAAGGATTGGAATGTGGTTTATTCAAAAAAAATCATTCTAAAATCAAATGCGCTAAAATTCGAAAGAAAAATTAAAAAACGTGGTGCTAAAAGATTTATGAACGAAACAGCGTCACGCTGAAAGCGTGAAGACCGCTGGTTCGAATCCTGCCACCCCGACTAAAACCAGTAACTTTTTGTTACTGGTTTTTTTTTGTTTTATGAAATAGAAGAATATCGAACAATATTGCGTCACGCTGAAAGTCTAAAAGCTAGAACTTAACTTCAGCCATCTTCAAGAAAATCATTCTAAAATTAACAAAAACATTTTGTTTATACTTAATCTTAAATCATTAAACATTATGTATCTTTGTAGGGATAAATATCAATCATTATGGCAAGAAAAAAAACCGTTAAAAAGCACGATTTAATCTCAATGTTTATGGAATTCGTTTTAGAAAACGACCATCCACCAAAATCTGTATTTAGTTTCGCAAAAGAGAATAATTTTGAAGAGGCAAGTTTTTACGAATTTTTCGGTTCTTTTGAAGCACTTGAAGAAGCTGTATTTGAAACTTTTTTTGAAAACACATTGCAATTACTTTCTAAAAGTGAAGAGTATCAAGATTATGATGCCAGAAACAAATTACTGAGTTTCTATTTTACATTTTTTGAGCTATTAACTGCAAACAGAAGCTATGTTGTTTATGCTTTCAATAAAGGAAAAAACAACCTTAAAAGCTTACAAAGTTTAAAAGGTTTTCACAAACACTTTAAGCAATTTATTGATCACTTAGACATTGAAACATTGGACATTCAGCAAGATCAAATAGAAAAATTTCAGCACAAAGCATTGCAAGAGTCAGCATGGATTCAGCTTTTGGTGACTATGAAGTTTTGGCTGGATGACACCTCTTCTTCTTTTGAGAAAACAGACATATTTATTGAAAAATCGGTAAATACAAGTTTCGATTTATTAAATATTAAACCATTGAAAAGCATTATTGATTTTGGAAAATTTCTATTCAAAGAAAAAATGATGCAAAAATAAAACCATGAAAACATTAGACTCAATACCAACATCAAAAATTCAACGTGCTACAAAACTAGTGACAACGGGTGCAAAGGTTGGTGTGAACTATTTAAAATATTACGGTGACAAACTTGTTAATAACGAAGTAGATGCGAAAGCAAGACTCAATGAAAATAACGCCGAGGACATTTATGACGGCTTAAAGCAATTAAAAGGGAGTGCCTTAAAGGTTGCGCAGATGCTAAGTATGGAAAAGAGTATTCTTCCTGCTGCTTATGTAGAAAAATTTTCTTTGGCACAATTTTCTGTACCACCACTTTCTCCTCCATTAGTGAGTAAAACTTTCAAAAAGTATTTTGGGAAAAACCCCAATGAAATCTTTGACAAATTCAATTTAACCTCTGTAAATGCAGCCAGTATTGGCCAAGTGCACAAAGCCGAAAAAGATGGTAAAACCCTAGCTGTAAAAATTCAATATCCAGGAGTTGCAGAAAGTGTTGCATCTGACTTGGCATTGGTGAAACCGATTGCTATAAAAATGTTTAACATTCGAGGAAAAGACTCTGATAAATATTTTAAGGAAGTTGAAGATAAACTAACGGAAGAAACAAATTATGTTCTAGAAATTGAGCAGAGTAAAGAAATTGTTAAAAAGTGTAAACACATTCCGAATTTGAAGTTTCCTGAATATTATTCAGAATACTCATCCGATAGGATCATTACAATGGATTGGATGAAAGGGGAACATCTTTCTGAATTTACAGCGCTCAATGAGGACTCCGAAGTTTCAAACAAATTAGGACAAGCCTTATGGGATTTTTACATGCATCAAATTCACAACCTTCGAAAAGTACATGCAGATCCACATCCAGGAAATTTTTTAATTTCTAAAGAAGCCGATTTGATTGCCCTAGATTTTGGTTGTATGAAATCAATTCCTGAAGAGTTTTACATTCCATATTTCGAACTGGCAAAGCCAGAATGTATTGAAAATCCAGCTATTTTTGAAAAAAAATTATATGAATTGGAAATTTTACGAGAAGACGATTCGAAAGAAGAATTAGTATTTTTTAGAGCAATGTTTCATGAAATGCTGAGCTTATTTACACAACCTTTTCATGGTGAAGAATTCGATTTTTCTGATGACACATTCTTTGGAAGAATTTCTGACTTAGGTGCAAAATACGCGAAGAGTTCTGAATTAAAAAACATGAATGGAAACAGAGGATCTAAACATTTTATTTATATCAATAGAACTTTTTTTGGCTTGTATAACTTAATGCATGATTTGAAAGCTACTAATGTGAAAATTAATAATTTTAATAACTATTAATGGCTTTATATAAAAGAGAGGACATCGACAACTTAGAGAAAATTTTTAAAATAAATTTAATTAATAGCTGTTCCGGTTTTAAATCTGCGAATCTTCTAGGTTCAATTTCAAAAGAAGGAGTCTCCAATGTTGCTGTATTTAGCTCTGTGATTCACTTGGGTTCAAACCCACCAACTTTAGGCTTTATTTTGAGGCCTACGACGGTACCGAGGGATACCTACAAAAACATAAAAGAGAGTGGCATTTTTACCATCAATCATATTTTTAAAGAAATCATTGAAGAGGCCCACCATACTTCTGCGAAATATCCAGAAAACGTGTCCGAATTTGATGTTACCAATTTAGAGGAAGAATTCAAAGGAGATTTTAAAGCTCCTTTTGTAATGGGGTCTCCGGTTCAAATGAGTATGAAATTTATTGAAGAAATTCCTGTACCTTCAAACAATGTAATGTTGATTGTTGCACAAATTGAGGAACTATATATTCAGGATGCACTTTTACAAAAGGACGGATTGATCAATCTTTCTATTGGAAAAGTTGCCGCAATAAACGGATTGGATACGTATGCGATACCAACATTTAAAAAACAATTATCTTACCAAAGACCAAAAAAAATAAACTAAAATGTCATGAAAATTCTCGTTACAGGAGCAACAGGTTACATTGGTAAACGGTTAATTCCGTTATTATTAAACGATGGCCACATCGTTGTTTGTGCTGTACGAGACAAGGCAAGAGCTAAAAATTATTTTCGAGACCGTAAAAACATTGAACTTGTTGAGATTGATTTTTTAGACTACAAGAGCTTAGGCAAAATTCCAAAGGATATAGACAGCGCCTACTACCTGATTCATTCCATGTCAAATTCTGCAAAGGAATTTCATGTATTGGAAGAAAAATGTGCTTTTAATTTTAAGCGTTTTGCTGAAAAAACTACATTAAAACAAGTGATTTATTTAAGCGGAATCACCAATGACACAAAACTGTCAAAACATTTACTTTCGAGAAAAAATGTAGAAAAAACCTTGTCTTCTACTGTCTATGCTTTGACTACTTTTAAGGCAGGTATTATTGTCGGATCTGGAAGTTCATCATTTGAAATCATTAGAGATATTGTTGAAAAATTACCTGTAATGGTCGCACCAAAGTGGCTAAATACAAAAACACAACCTCTTGGCATCCGTGATGTATTGACTTTTTTACACAGAGCGCTAGATAAGAAAGAATTATACAATCGATCCTTTGATGTTTTTGGCCCTGAAGTAATGACCTACAAAGAAATGCTATTGGAATTTGCAGAAGTTCGAGGTTTGAAAAGATGGATATTAACAGTTCCTGTAATGACACCAAAACTTTCTTCCTATTGGTTGTATTTTGTAACCTCTACCTCTTACAAATTAGCCAATTCATTAGTTAACTCTATGGGTATTGAAGTAATTGGTAACCGAAGTGACATTAATAAAATTTTAGAGGTAAACCCAATGACCTACAAACAGGCTGTTGAATATGCATTCGTTAAAATAAAACAAAATAGTATTATCTCCAGTTGGAAAGATTCATACATCAGTAGTGGGAAATTAAAAAACTATGTCCATGAATTCATCAATGTTCCAAAGCATGGTTGTTTTCGAGATTTAAAACGTCGAATAATTTTAGACAGAGAGAAATCTTTGGATAAAATTTGGGCAATTGGCGGAGAAACAGGTTGGTATTATGGTACTTTTTTGTGGAGAGTAAGAGGTTTTATAGATCAATTTTTTGGAGGCGCTGGTTTGCGACGAGGAAGAAGACACCCTACTGAATTAAATGCGGGTGATGCTTTGGATTTTTGGCGCGTTATTTACGCCGATAAAACCAATCAAAAATTACTTCTATATGCCGAAATGGTATTGCCCGGAGAAGCATGGTTGGAATTTAAAATTGAGGACGGGATTCTCTATCAAACAGCAACATTTCGACCAAAGGGATTACCAGGGCGGTTATACTGGTATTCGGTAGCCCCTTTTCACTGGTTTATTTTTAACGGAATGATTGATAAAATCTCTAAGCCGTAACTTTTGAAAAAACAACATCTACCCGAAAAAACATGTACGGTCTGCGAAAAACCCTACAACTGGAGAAAGAAGTGGGAAAAGAATTGGGAAAACGTAAAATATTGTAGTGAAAGATGCAGAAGAAACAAAAATCAACGGGATTAATATGGTTTACAAACAACCTTCGGGTTCGAGACAATAGATCCATCGAATTGGCATGCGAAAAACATGATCATGTAATTGCTATTTATGTTTTTGACAAACACATTTTTGAAAATACCCTCTTTGGCTTTAAAAAAATTGAACGCTACAGAGCAAATTTTTTACTTGAAACTGTTCGCGATTTAAAGGAGAACTTAGATCAAAAAAACATCACACTCCTCACCTATTTTGATTTTCCGGAAATGGTCATTCCAAAAATTTGTGAAACACATCATATAAAAGAGATTTTCACACAAAAAGAATGGACAACAGAGGAAGTGGATACATTAAACAAAGTAGCCTCCAAGCTAACTGAGGGATGTACAATCACCCATTCTTATGAACAGTTTTTATACCATCCAGAAGACATCAATATAGATCTTGAATCGATCCCTTCAATTTTTACAAACTTCAGAAAAAAGTTAGAAAAATTTGTATCTATAAGAACAGAAAACACCAATACTGATAAAGAAGATTCGAACCGGATTAAAAACAACACCACGCTTCCAGACTTAAACTTGTTGGGGTATTCAGAAATAAAGACAGATCCAAGATCTGCTTTTCCTTTTCATGGAGGTGAAAGCGAAGCTTTAAAAAGAATTGACTATTACTTTTTTGAATCTAAAAAACTAAGCGTTTACAAGCAGACTCGAAATGGATTAATCGGTACAGACTATAGTTCAAAACTTTCTCCATGGCTTGCAAATGGAAGTATTTCAGCGAAAACTATTTATTGGAAAATTAAAGAATATGAAACCGAAAACGGCACGAATGATTCTACATATTGGTTGATTTTTGAACTGATTTGGAGAGATTACTTCAAGTATATTTCCTTGAAACATGGAAATGCTTTTTTTAAGGTTGATGGGATTTTACAAAAATCATATGAATGGAAATCGGAGGAAGGATTAATTCAAAAATGGATTCACGGAAAAACCAATGCTCCGTTTGTAAACGCGAATATGATTGAATTGAAATCAACTGGATTTATGAGCAATCGTGGCAGGCAAAATGTTGCTTCCTACTTTGCAAAAGAACTCTTGCTAGATTGGCGCATCGGTGCCGCCTACTTTGAATCGATGTTGATCGATTATGATGTGCATTCAAACTATGGAAACTGGCTGTATATATCGGGTGTTGGCAACGACCCTAGAGATCGAAAATTTAATATAGAGCGTCAGGCGGAACGCTATGACCCAAACAATCAGTATCAAAACAAATGGTTACAAAAACAACTTTTTTAAAACATGAAAACAATCCGATTACTTCTTGGAGACCAACTAAATAGCTCACATTCTTGGTTTGAGAATAAAGATGAGAACATGGTATACTGTTTGTTTGAAATGCGTCAAGAAACAGACTACGTAACGCACCACATTCAAAAAGTAACGGGCTTTTTTGCTGCTATGAGAAATTTTGCGAAAATGCTAACTCAAGAAGGGCATACTGTGAAGTATTTAACTATTTTGGATAAAGAAAACACACACTCCTTAACCCAAAATTTGCTACAACAAATTCATGATTTTAAGGCAGATACGTTTGAGTATTTACTACCTGATGAATACCGTTTGGACGGGCAATTAAAGGGGTTCTGTAGCACGCTAAAGATCTCCTCTAAAGTTGTCGATACGGAACATTTTTACACCAAAAGAGCCGATTTAGGTGTTTTCTTTAAAGGAAAGAAACAATTTTTGATGGAAAGTTTTTATAGGAATATGAGAAAAAAACATCAAATATTAATGGTCCTCGATCAACCAGAAGGCGGCCAATGGAATTATGACAAAAACAATCGAAAAAAGTGGAAAGAGAATACATTAATACCTCCATTTAAAAGCTTTGATAATAATGTAGAAAGCATTCATGCAGAAATACAAAAAGCAGGAATCAAAACGATTGGAAAAATCAATCCAAAATATTTTGAATACCCAATAAATAGAAAACAGGCACTTGAGCAATTAGCTTATTTCTGCGAACATTTACTAGTACATTTTGGGGACTACCAAGATGCAATGCATACAAATCAAATTTATTTGTACCATTCCAGAATTTCTTTTGCGATGAACATCAAATTGATTTCACCCAAGGAGGTTATCGGAAAAACAATCGCGACGTATCGGGTTTCAAAAGGAGGTATTGAAATTTCACAAGCTGAAGGCTTTATAAGGCAAATTTTAGGTTGGCGCGAATACATGCGAGGTATGTATTGGGAGTTGATGCCAAACTACAAGACTCTAAACGCACTAAACAACACCAACAAATTACCTGATTTTTATTGGACTGGAAACACCAAAATGAATTGTATGAAAAATGCAATTAACAATTCTTTAGACAACAGTTATGCGCACCACATTCAACGTTTAATGATCACTGGGAATTATGCATTGCTAACACAAACCAACCCAGACGAAGTAGACGCTTGGTATTTGGGTATCTATGCGGATGCAGTAGAATGGGTGCAACTTCCAAATACGAGAGGAATGAGTCAGTTTGCTGACGGTGGAAAAATAGCAACAAAACCGTATGTTTCTAGCGGTAGTTATGTGCATAAAATGGGGAATTATTGCGATAGCTGCCATTATAACAAAAAAGAGAAGACGACCAAAGATGCATGTCCTTTTAACAGTCTGTATTGGAATTTTTTAGACGACAAAAAAGAAGAACTCTCTGGCAATTTTAGAATGGGAATGATGTACAGTTTACTGCGAAAGATTCCTGCAGAAAAATTATTTGAAATAAAAGCAAAAGCAGCGCACATAATAGCAAATCCAAATGAATACTAATAAAGAAACCATCAATATCGTTTGGCTAAAACGTGATTTGCGTTTGGATGACAATGAAGCGATTTCAAATGCACTTGCTTCCGATCATCGAGTGCTTTTTATCTACGTTTTCGAGGCATCATTGGAAACCGATAAACATTATAATGAACGTCACTGGAACTTTATCAAGCAATCATTAGAAAACATAAATGATCGATTAAAAAAATACAACACACAGGTTTTATCTGTAAATTCAGAAGTAATTCCTTGTTTTAACCATTTGCAAAATTTTTTTCAAATAGACCGGGTTTTTTCGCACCAAGAAACAGGGCTTTTAATCACCTACAACAGAGACAAATATTTTAATCGATATTGCAAAAACAATGCTATCAATTGGTCTGAAAGCACCAATAATGGTGTCTTAAGAGGTTTGTTAAATAGAGACGATTGGTTTGAAAACTGGAATCGATACATGCATGAAGAACAATTTTGTTTTCAACCAAAAACGAAGCAATTGATAACGATCGAGGAAATCGCAAAAGTTGCAACTGTTTTTAAGGATACTAATTTGAAAACAATCACTTCACTTGTCTTTCAAAAAGGAGGTACAACGACCGCTTGGAAATACGCAAATTCCTTTTTTGAAGAAAGACACAAAAGCTACTTGTTTAATATTTCTAAACCTGAAAAATCAAGAACAAGTTCGAGTAGATTATCTCCATACATTGCTTGGGGAAATGTATCCATTAGAGAAGTATTTCAAAAAGCAACAGCACTAAAAAACGAAAAAAAAGGAGACAAACATTTGGGTGCATTTATATCAAGATTGCGATGGCAAGCGCATTTTATTCAAAAATTTGAAATGGAGCACACCATGGAGAATGCGAGTATAAACAAGGGCTATCACAAACTAAAGAAGAGCATTTCAAAAACTTATAAAACAGCATGGGAGATAGGAGAGACTGGATTTCCTTTAGTCGATGCGAGTATGCGATGTTTAAATAAAACTGGGTTTTTAAATTTCAGAATGCGAGCAATGCTTGTTTCCTTTTTTACACATATCCTATGGCAACCTTGGCAAGAAGCAACCTCACATTTGTCAAAAGTATTTTTAGACTTTGAACCTGGAATTCATTTTCCTCAGATACAAATGCAAGCTGGTGAAACTGGAATCAATAATTTAAGAATCTATAGTCCTTTAAAAAACAGCCTCGAACACGATGAAAACGCTGTTTTTATAAAAAAGTGGTGTCCAGAATTGGCAGATTTACCCATCAACTTCATTCACGAACCTTATTTAATGACTCCTCTGGACATGCAGTTTAATAATTTTGAATTGGGCATCGATTATCCGAATCCGATTGTTGATATTAAAGAAAATAGAAAAAAAGCAAGTGATATTCTCTGGAATTTAAAAAAGAATCCACAGGTCCGATCAGAAAATTTTAGAATCCTCAAAAAACACACTATTACGGACCGAAACAACCTACTCCGTAGCGATTAGATAAATATGCAATTATGATGTAATACTATTTTGATATTTTTGTTTAATCATTAGATTAAAATGTTAAACATTTTGTATCTTTGAAAGGAATCTGATACCAATGATTGTAAATACAACTTATAGAAACAAGGAGACAACAGGAATTATCAATGACCTAATAGGCCCTTCGTATTCTTTTATTGAAGCAATCAAACGGAAGGGTGTTGGATCTAAGAGAATGATTGTTTCTAGCGTTAGTGAAGGGTTTCAAAATGTGATGAATACTGTTTCAGACATTAATTACGCAAATATTGAACTGCGTGAAAAAGGAATTTTAGTGCATATCAATAAGGGGTTAAAAATATATAGTTGGGCAATTCCATATTACCAACTGCACACCTACAAAACAAATGGATATAGCATCTATGCACAAGGTAATTTTGTGAAATTTGTAAATAATAAATTTTTAAAGGAAAACAAATCATTTATCGAAAAACTAACGGATTTAAAAATCGAGAACGATAAAAATTACGCCTTTTACGAATGATAAAATTAGAGGACATCGCTATAGATAGAGTCATAGAAATGGCATGGGAAGACAGAACTACTTTCGAAGCTATTGAATACCAGTTTGGATTAAAGGAGCAAGAGGTTATCAACTTAATGCGTAACCAAATGAAGCTGAAAAGTTTTAAACTTTGGAGAGAGAGAGTTCAAGGAAGGAAAACAAAGCATGAAAAATTAAGAACTTTTGAAAAAGGGAGGTTTAAGTGTACCAGACAGAGATCGATTTCCAATAATGGGGTTTCAAAAAGATAACTCGATTTTTCATTTTGTTTAAGACACAAAAAAAACACTTTTAAAAAAATTATGAATACCGAAAAACCATTAGAAGATACAACAGAGAAAATGAGCAATTTTTCATTTGAAGAAATTGGTGATGGGCATTTTCATACAGGATTAAAAACCCCTATGAGGTTGGATGCATTCAAGTTTTCAGATGAAGAGAAAAAAGAAAAAATTGCAACGTTATTCAAAGGAATAATGGAAGTAATGGGCTTAGACCTTAGCGATGACTCTTTGAAAGGAACTCCCAAAAGAGTTGCAAAAATGTATATAGAAGAAATTTATGCTGGATTAAATCCGGCAAACAAGCCTAAGGTTGCATTGTTTGATAACAAATATCAATACAATCAAATGCTAATAGAAAAAGACATCACTTTCTATTCGAATTGTGAGCATCATTTTGTGCCAATTATCGGAAAAGCACATGTGGCCTATATTTCATCTGGAAAGGTAATTGGATTGTCGAAAATAAATAGAATTGTGCAATATTATGCAAAAAGGCCACAAGTTCAAGAACGCTTAACAAACCAAATTGCAGAAGAATTTAAAAAAATACTAAACACAGAAGACATTGCAGTATTTATTGTAGCAAAACATTTATGTGTATCTTCAAGAGGAATTAAAGACGACACGTCTGCTACGGTAACTTCTTATGTTGGTGGTCAATTTGAGAAGCCAGAAAAGATGCTAGAATTACAAAACTCTTTAAATTATTAAATCATGGAACTTATTGAAAAAGCTTTAGAATACGAAAAAAGAAAAATGCGGTTTCCAACAACTAGTGACCGGATTATGGCGGCCAGAGAAGCGAAGGATTTGATTTTGAGTTTGAATGAAGTTTTCAAAGAAAACAAAGATCCGAATATCATGGACATCATGAAACGGCTAACAGTAATAAAACAACGAATAGAGAAACGGTTGAAGGGAAAACCATTAACGTCATAAAAATTCAGTTTTATCTTGCTTTTCTAACTTTTATATTTATATTCGAAAATTACATTAAAATCGAAAAATAAATACAATGACGTTAGCAGAAAAAGCAGTAGAGTTCGAAACAAGAAAATTTTCATTCAAAACAACGAGTGATAGAATTGTAGCTTCTAGAGAGGTAAAAACCTTAATACTAGAGCTTAATGAAGTTTATAAAATAGACAAAGATCCACAAATAATGGATTACATGAAACGCTTGACAGTTGTAAAACAAAAAATTGAAAAGCGTTTGAAAGGAAGACCATAGACGTATTATGAAAAAAATTTTAGTGATTGGCGGAAGTAAAGGAATTGGAAAGGCGATAATCGCTTCTTTAATAGAAAAAAATAATATCATAAACCTTAGCCGAACCCCTCCTTCGCTTGTTCATGAAAATTTAACGCATTATAATTGCGATATTTTAACCGATGAATTACCACAATTAGAAGCGGTTGATACTTTAATATACTGCCCCGGAAGTATCAATTTAAAACCCATTTCTCGTCTTAAATTAGATGATTTTAGGGAAGATTTCGAAATTAATGTTATTGGAGCTGTAAAAGCAATTCAACAATATCTTCCTTTATTGAAGAGAGGAAGTTCTCCATCCATACTTTTATTTAGTACCGTTGCTTCAAAATTAGGGATGCCCTATCATGCAAGTGTTGCAGCAGCAAAATCGGGCGTTGAAGGATTGGTCAAATCATTAGGTGCAGAATTGGCACCAACCATTAGAGTCAATGCCATTGCTCCAACGGTTACCGATACCGATTTAGCCTCAAAATTATTAAGAAATGAAAGAATGATTGACAGCATTACAGAACGTCATCCTCTTAAAAAATTCTTAAACCCAGCAGAAGTAGCAGACATGGCAACCTTCTTAACCTCAGAAAGCGCAAGCTCAATATCCGGTCAAATTTTTCAAATGGACTGTGGTATTGTAAGCTTCAAAATATAAAAAAATGGCAAGAACATCATTTTATGACATTCAAATAAGAGATTTGCAAGGAAAAGCAATCTATTTATCTGAATTTAAAGGCAAACATGTACTTTTTGTAAATGTTGCCTCCAAGTGTGGCTTTACGCCGCAGTATGAAAGCTTAGAAAAACTGAGCAATACCTACAAAAATAATTTAGTCATTATTGGGGTCCCTTGCAATCAATTTGGCAAACAAGAACCTGGAAATGCAGATGAAATACAAGATTTTTGTCAAGTAAACTATGGCGTTTCATTTCTAATGACTGAAAAAATTGATGTAAAAGGAGATGCAAAACATCCATTATATGAATGGTTAACTTTAAGAAGTTTAAATGGCAGAAAAAGCTCTTCTGTTAAATGGAATTTTCAAAAATATTTGATCGACCCAGAAGGAAAATTAATCGATTATTTCTTTTCCATTACCAAACCATTTAGCTCAAAAATAACAAAACATTTAAGATATTAAATTATGTTCGGCATCTTTAAAAAGAAAACAGCAGTAGAAAAACTAGAAGAAAAATATAAAAAGGTCATGGAAGAAGGCTTTAAACTTCAATCCATTAACAGAAGCGATAGCGATCAAAAATATTTGGAAGCAGATAATATTTTAAAGGAAATAGAGAACCTGAAAGAATAAGTTTCTATGAAAATCACCAAGGCCATCTTTCTTTTTTTACTTATTAATTTTGGCGGACTTGCTATTGGAAGTTGGTTAATGAATGGTGGGCCCACTTCTCTTTGGTACACAACACTCAATCAAGCTCCTTGGACTCCTCCGGGAATTGTCTTTGGTATTGCATGGACCACAATCATGGTTTTGTTCTCTATATATTTAGGAATTCTTTTTCAGGATGAGAACACAAAAAAAAACAAAATCCTTTATGGGATTCAAATAATCTTAAATGTAAGCTGGAATTTTCTGTTCTTCAATCAACACCTAGTGCTTCTTGCACTTATTAATATCCTATTTTTAACTGCAATCGTATTTTACTTCTTTTTTAAAGGAAGTAAAAAAACTACAAAAGTTAAGTATCTACTACTACCCTATATGATTTGGCTTTGCATTGCCAATTCATTAAATTTATATATTTTAATTCATAATTAAATGAAAATTTACACCCTTCACAAAAAGCTAAAGCTCCCTATAACTTTAGACCAAGCTTGGGACTTTTTATCCAATCCAAAAAATTTAAAAATAATTACACCCGATTACATGAGTTTTGATATTGTTTCTACAATTGACAGACCTTTGTACACAGGGCAAATTATTCAATATATTGTTACTCCATTATTGGGTATTAAAACCAAATGGGTTTCAGAAATAACACATATTGAAGAAAAAAAATATTTTGTAGACGAGCAAATGTATGGCCCTTATGCACTTTGGCATCACAAACACTTTATAAAAGAGGTTGAAGGCGGCGTAGAAATGGAGGACATCGTAGATTACAAAGTTCCATTAGGGATATTGGGTCAATTGGTACACCCTATTTTAGTAAAACCAAAATTAGAAGAAATATTTTCTTACCGACAAAAAAAGTTGGTTGAACTTTTTGGAGAACACAAATAATGAAAGAACAAATACACCTTTTTTGGTTTCGGAGAGACTTGAGACTAGATGATAACTGCGGATTATATCATGCATTAAATAGTGGTAAAAAAGTACTACCTATCTTTATTTTTGATGAGGATATTTTATCTCGCTTACCCAATAATGATGCACGTGTAAGTTTTTTGCATCAGGAATTGACAAACATCAACACACAATTGAAAAAGGTTGGTGCTAGCTTAGCAGTATTTCATGGAAAGCCGCTCGAGGTTTTTGAGCAGTTACTCGAAAAACACCCCATAGAAAAGGTATTCACAAATCATGATTACGAACCCTATGCACTTCAAAGAGATCAAGAAATTAAAGATTTACTAGAATCAAAGAGTGCTGGATTCAAAACCTTTAAAGATCAAGTGATTTTTGAACGAAATGAAATTGTAAAAAAGGACGGTACTGCCTACAAAGTATATACCCCCTATTCCAAAAAATGGCTCGAAGCATTTCACCATAAAGGACTTCAATTTTTTCCTTCTGAAGGAAAACTGAGTGAATTGGTGCAAACAACTGAAAATCCATTTTTGAGTCTTACGGATATCGGATTTCAACCCTCAACCATAAAAGTGGCTTCCTATAAAGTATCTCCACAGTTGATAGATGCGTATGAAGAGACTCGAAATTTCCCTTCAAAAGACAGTACCTCAAAACTAGGTACACATTTGCGTTTTGGAACGGTAAGTATCCGAGAAATGGTCACTAAAGCCTCCAAGAGCAATAATATTGTGTTTTTGAAGGAATTGATCTGGAGAGAATTTTTCATGCAGATTTTATGGCATTATCCCCAAACAACAAAAGACAGTTTTAAACCCCAATACGACCAAATTCTTTGGAGAAACAACGAAGAAGAATTTAAAAAATGGTGTATTGGAGAAACAGGGTATCCGCTTGTAGATGCAGGAATGCGAGAACTCAACGAAACAGGGTTTATGCACAATAGAGTACGGATGTTAGTGGGGAGTTTTTTATGCAAGCATCTTTTAATCGATTGGCGTTTTGGTGAAGCCTATTTTGCCGAAAAATTACACGATTACGAGCAATCTAGTAATGTAGGAAACTGGCAATGGGTTGCAGGATGTGGTGTAGATGCAGCTCCATATTTCAGAATCTTTAATCCAACAACACAAATTCAAAAATTTGACAAGGAACTGACCTATATCAAAAAATGGACACCTGATTTTCAAGAACTTACCTATCCTGCTCAGATTGTAGATCATAAAATGGCAAGAGAGCGTTGTTTAGCAACCTATAAAGAAGCGCTAAATAGAACCTAATACTGTGTTTTTTTGATTTTAAAAATAAACGAAAAATGTTTAGGTGGTTCTCTAGAAAACACATTAATTTGCTAATTCTTAATTAAAAGCCGATGTAGCTCAGCTGGCTAGAGCAGCTGATTTGTAATCAGCAGGTCGTGGGTTCGAGTCCCTCCATCGGCTCAAAAAGTTCTTTCATTTGAAAGAACTTTTTTTATGCACAATAATCACAATATTTTATTTAAATTTGTTCAAAATCATTTTAAAATTAATGTCGAACAATATGCTCATTATTGGAATTGCAGGAGGTACCGGAAGCGGAAAAACTACGGTGGTAAATCAGATTATAAACCAACTCCCCACCAACGAAGTTTGCGTCATATCACAAGATTCTTATTACAAAGCAACGGATGAATTGTCTTATGATGAACGCATAAAAATAAATTTTGACCATCCGAGAGCCATCGACTTTGAGTTGTTGGTACAACATTTAAAAGATCTCAAAAGTGGACAAATGATTGAGCAACCTGTCTACTCCTTTGTTGCACATAACAGAACCAGTGATACGGTAAAAACACATCCACGAAAAGTAATTATTGTAGAAGGCATCTTAATTTTTAATAGTGAAGAATTGCGAAACCTCTTTGATATTAAAATATTTGTGCATGCAGAAACCGATGAACGACTGATTCGAAGAATGCGAAGAGATATCACCGAACGCGGTAGAGATATTAATGAAGTTTTAAATCGTTATCAAGACACTTTAAAACCCATGCATCAGCAATTTATTGAACCTACTAAAAACTATGCCGACATTATCATTCCAAACGACCGCTACAATACGGTTGCCATTGATATTGTAAGAACAGTAATCAACGAACGTTTATAAAATACAATGAATTTCAAGAAAGCAAAAAGGAATTCCAAACTACTCTCGTTACTCACAAACACGTTTGTACTTATTTTGGTGCCCTTCATCATTTGGATGCTTTTCTTTGATGAAAACTCGTATATAAACCACCGAAAATACAATGCAGAAATAGAAGATTTAAAAAATACAATCGAATTTTATAAATCTGAAATATCAAAAGACAGTACTATTATCAAAAGTTTAAAAGATACGGTAGCCTTAGAAAAATTTGCCCGAGAAAAGTATTTGATGAAAAAAGAAAATGAAGCAATTTATATTATTGAATTTGATACAATAAAAAAATAATGAAACCATTTCTATTTCATGAATTCGATACAAAATCTGCAGCGGCTTGGAAACAAAAAATCCAAGTAGATCTGAAAGGATTGGACTACAATGAAACACTTCTCTGGAAAACAGAAGAAGACATTGTTGTGAAACCTTTTTATACAGCAACAGATCGGAAAGCACTTCCTATAAACATGCCAACGAGTTCCTTTGCCATTTGTCAATCTATTTTTGTAGATGATGAAAAAATAGCCAATTCTCTCGCCGTAAACGCTTTAAAAAGAGGTGTAAACTCCATACAATTTACAGCAAATAAAAGGTTTGACAGTGCTGTTTTATTAAAAAACATCGACATCTCAACCACCAAAATTTTCTTCAAACTACATTTTTTGGATGAAAAATTTGTTGAAAAATTATCAAAAATCACCCTACCAACAAAAACATTTTATCAAATTGACATTCTTGGAAACTTGGCAGAAAACGGAAATTGGTATGACAATTTAAAAGCGGATTTCAGAATCTTAAATGCCATTTCGAAGACTGTATCACAGGCCATTTGTGTGGATGTTTCTTTGTATGAAAACGCAGGTGCGGGCATTGTACAACAATTGGCCTATGCCCTCTCTCACACTAATGAGTACCTTGAAAACTTAGCAGAAGGTGCTGTTAAAAATATCCATTTTATCTTTTCTGTACGTGGAAATTATTTTTTCGAAATCGCAAAATTAAGAGCCTTTCGAATTCTTATAAAAGCGCTTTTTGAAGAGTACGGTCAGACAGATCTCCACATTGAAATTTTTGTGCAACCCAGTTTACGAAATAAAACCATTTTTGATTATAATGTAAACATGCTTAGAACAACCTCAGAATCTATGAGTGCTATTCTAGGAGGTGCTAACACGATTTCGAATGTTCGGTATGATGCTGTTTATCATAAATCAAACGAGTTTGGAGAACGTATTTCGAGAAATCAATTGTTAATTTTAAAAGAAGAGGCCGGTTTTAACGAAGGTCAGTTCTTTGCCGAAGGAAGCTATTATATTGAGTCGATTACAAATCAATTGGCAGAAAAAGGATTGGCACTCTTTCAGCAATTAGAAAAAAAAGGAGGCTTTTTAAAACTGTTAAAAGAAGGCGTTATTCAGCAAAAAATAACTGAAAGAGCGCAAAAAGAACTCGCCAAATTTGATGCGCAAGAACTGCGTCTTTTGGGCACCAACTTGCATCCAAATGCAAGCAATCAAATGCTTTCCGATATTGAGTTGTATCCGTTTGTAAAACAACGAAACATAAAAACACTCTTGATTCCTATCAATAGAAATCGTTTGTCGGAAGCCTACGAAAAGGAACGCTTAGAAAACGAAAAGAAAATCGCTTCAAAAGCAATAAATAAAAACTCCTAATGGCCAGAAAAAGTCTTCAACATCTAAAATTAGCTCCTTCAAAAAATGAAGAAGCACGTTTTTTGCACGAAAATTTTATCGCAGGATCTGCGCCCAATTTGCGCGGCCCTTATAGCACCATGTATGTTAAAAAACCGTGGACAATACGGCAGTATGCGGGTTTTTCTACCGCAGAAGAAAGCAATGCTTTTTATCGTAGGAATTTGGAAGCAGGTCAAAAAGGACTTTCTGTAGCCTTTGATTTGGCCACACACCGAGGCTATGATTCCGATCATGAGCGTGTGCAAGGAGATGTGGGGAAAGCTGGAGTTGCTATTGACTCTGTCGAAGATATGAAGATTTTGTTTGACCAGATTCCGTTGGGTAAAATGTCGGTCTCTATGACCATGAACGGCGCTGTATTGCCCATTTTAGCCTTTTATATTGTGGCGGCACAAGAGCAAGGTGTCGCGTTAGAACAGCTTACAGGCACCATTCAAAATGATATTTTAAAGGAATTTATGGTGCGGAATACCTACATCTACCCACCCACTCCTTCGATGAAAATTATTGCTGATATTTTTAAATACACCAGCAAACAGATGCCAAAATACAATTCTATTTCCATCTCTGGATACCACATGCAAGAAGCGGGTGCTACCCAAGAAATAGAGCTCGCCTATACCTTAGCGGACGGATTGGAATACCTTCGAAAAGGCATTGAAGCGGGCATGGACATTGATGCTTTTGCGCCTAGGTTGTCTTTCTTTTGGGCTATTGGTATGGATCATTTTAAAGAAATTGCCAAGTTGAGAGCTGGAAGAATGTTGTGGGCCAAAATGGTGCAAAAATTCAACCCAAAAAATCAAAAATCTTTTGCATTAAGAACCCATTGTCAAACCAGTGGTTGGAGCTTAACGGCGCAAGACCCCTTTAACAATGTTGCCAGAACGGCTATTGAAGCCATGGCAGCAGTTTTTGGTGGTACACAAAGTTTGCACACCAATGCATTGGATGAAGCCATTGCGTTGCCGACAGAGTTTTCTGCAAGAATTGCCAGAAACACTCAAATTTATTTACAGGAAGAAACGGCCATTACCAAAACTGTAGACCCTTGGGCAGGAAGTTATCACATGGAGCAACTCACGGAAGCAATTGCCAACAATGCTTGGAAATTGATTGAAGAGGTGGTAGCTTTGGGTGGGATGACGAATGCCATTGAACAGGGAATTCCGAAAATGCGCATTGAGGAAGCTGCGGCAAAAAAACAAGCACGAATTGACAATGGAACGGATGTAATTGTAGGGGTGAATAAATATCCTTTAAAGCAAGAAGATCCTTTACATATTTTAGAGGTAGACAATGAAGCGGTTCGGATATCGCAAATAAAAAGACTGGAACTCTTAAAAAGGACTCGAAATACGGCAGCAGTAAAAAAATCTTTACTAAATTTAACCGCAGCGGCAAAAACAGGTACCGAAAACTTGTTGGAATTGGCGGTGGAAGCAGCAAAAAACAGGGCTACATTGGGAGAAATCTCTAATGCTTTGGAAGTTGTTTTTGGCAGACACAAAGCCGTTCATAAAACCATCTCTGGCGTGTATCGTAAAGAAATAAAAGAGGATCCATTATTTAAGGAAGCAGCGCTTCTAACAGATCGGTTTGCCCAATTGGAAGGCAGGCGCCCAAGAATTATGATTGCAAAACTGGGGCAAGACGGGCACGACAGGGGTGCCAAAGTAGTGGCTACTGGCTATGCCGATTTGGGTTTTGATGTGGACATTGGTCCGTTGTTTCAAACCCCACAGGAAGCCACCAAACAAGCCATTGAGAATGATGTGCATATTTTAGGAATTTCTTCTTTGGCTGCAGGGCACAAAACCCTCGTGCCGCAAGTAATTGCTGCCTTAAAAGCCTATGGTAGAGAAGACATTATGGTGATTGTGGGGGGTGTGATTCCGCCGCAAGATTATCAATTTTTGTTTGATGCGGGTGCTGTGGGTATTTTTGGTCCTGGTACTAAAATAGCGCAAGCTGCTATCGATCTACTTACCATTTTAATAGAGAGCATTCAGGAATAACGAAGGGACTAAAATCTTCGTTATGTAAACGTCTTGATAAGTTGCTTTCTACTCCTCCATGCTACACTTCCCTTCCTAGATTTGCTAATTTAACTTTCAGTTAGATTTAAGAATAAATTTTATTTTATGTAACAACAAAGAAAAATTTATGATTCAGTTTTTATGCGCAAAGCTAATACATAAAGCGAAGAAGAATCAAAAATTTCAGAATTGACTTGAGAGCTAGAAGAATTTGGAGAAGGAATTTTTCCTAAAAAAGGACGTCTAAAATTATCTCCAGAACAAGTAAAAGTTCGTCTGTTCGAGAAAAAGCTAAAAGATGTTGAATTAGAACGAGATATATTAAAAAAATCAATCGGCATTTTTTCTATGAGCGATCGATGAAATATATTTTTATTAAAAATTATCAACAAATATTTCCGAATGAAATGAAGTGTTAGGATTTAGAAGGAAGTTCTAGTAGTTACTATAAATGGAAACCGACCTAAGTAGAGTGCTTAAAATAAACCTTATAAATAAAAAAAACATTCATTTATTTTTCATCAACGCAGTGCTATGGAAGCCCTATAATTAAAATAGGAATGATTTTTGTATATCCAAATCATAGATGTTTGCTTCCCAATTTAGAATGGCTTAAAAAACACCCCAAAACAATAGCATACTGTTTTGGGGTATTTGCTTCTTTTATCAGAAAACTATGCTTGTCCTGTGGGTCCAAAATTCATAGGAATTGGAGGCTGCTCTGCATCTTTTATTTGACCGTGTGCGCTCTCAAACTTTCTCACATTGTCTGCCAATGCTTTTGTTAACCTTTTTGCGTGTTGGGGGGTTAAAATAATTCTCGACTTCACTTTTGCCTTGGGAACCCCTGGCATAATATTGATAAAATCTACAATAAACTCTGACATAGAGTGATTGATAATTGCCAAGTTAGAATAGGTTCCTTCGGCAATTTCTTGATCTAATTCAATATTTAACTGTCCGTCTTTATTTTTATTTTCTTCCATATTTTATCTCCTTAAATTGTGTGATTGATTCGCTATTAAATGTATAAAAAAAAGTTGAATTGAGTCCTGTAATAAAATTACAATAAACAATTCAACTTTTAAAATTTATAAAACTGGGAAGATACTCTAGAAACTTTCTTCTATTTCGTCTTTTGGTCCCACTAAAATATGATCGTACTTTCTCATTCCTGTTCCTGCTGGTATTCTCTTACCAACAATTACATTCTCTTTCAAGCCTTCTAATGTATCTATTTTACCGTTTACAGCTGCTTCATTTAACACTTTGGTTGTTTCCTGGAAAGAAGCCGCAGATATAAATGATTTTGTCTGTAAAGAAGCTCTTGTAATACCTTGCAAAACCTGCTCTGCAGTTGCTGGTTTGGCATCTCTTGCTTCTACTAAATTAAGATCATTTCTTCTTAATAAAGAATTTTCATCTCTTAATTGACGTGCAGTAATAATTTGCCCGGCAGTTAAATTTTCAGAATCTCCAGCACTTTCAACAACTTTCATTCCGTAAATAGCGTCGTTGTCTTTGATAAAGTCAATTTTATGAATCAATTGATTCTCTAGGAATAAAGTATCTCCTGAATCGATAATCTTCACTTTACGCATCATTTGACGAACAACAACTTCGAAATGCTTATCATTAATCTTCACACCCTGCAAACGATATACTTCTTGTATTTCATTTACTAAGTATTCTTGAACTGCAGAAGGGCCTTTAATTCTTAAAATATCTGAAGGAGTTGTTGCTCCGTCAGATAATGGCATTCCTGCTTTGATAAAGTCATTCTCTTGTACTAAAATCTGATTCGATAGTTTTACTAAGTATTTACTTAGATCTCCTGTTTTAGATTCTACGATAATTTCTCTGTTACCACGTTTGATTTTCCCGAAAGAAACAACACCGTCTATTTCTGAAACTACAGAAGGATTGGATGGGTTACGTGCTTCAAATAATTCCGTTACACGAGGTAGACCCCCTGTAATATCACCAGCTTTACCAGACTTACGAGGTATTTTCACCAACGTATGACCGGATTCAACTTTGTCTCCATCACTTACCATTAAGTGTGCACCTACAGGCAAACTATAAGAACGTAATGCGCTACCGTCTTTATCTTCAATAATTAAAGAAGCGATAATTTTCTTGTTCTTAGAGTCTGTCATTACTTTCTCTTGGAAACCAGTTTGCTCATCAATTTCAACAGAGTAGTTCATACCTTGTTCTAAATTATCAAACTTCACTTTTCCTCCAAATTCTGAAACAATAACACCGTTAAATGGATCCCATTGACAAATGACATCTCCTTTTTTGATTGATTTTCGATCTTTATCGAAAATATAAGAACCATAAGGAATAATATTGGTACTTAGAGTAATGCCAGTTTTCTTGTCAGTAACTTTAATTTCTGCTGTTCTAGAAATTACGATATCAACTTCCTTACCGTCATTATCTTTACCTTTAACAGTACGTAAATCTTCGATGGTAACTTTCCCTTCAAACTTGGCTGTTAATTTATTCTCTTCTGAAATATTTCCGGCAACCCCACCAACGTGGAATGTACGTAATGTTAACTGTGTTCCTGGTTCTCCAATAGATTGTGCTGCAATTACACCAACTGCTTCTCCAATTTGTACTTTGCTACGGGTAGATAAACTCTGTCCGTAACACTTTGCACAAATTCCTTTCGGAGACTCACAGGTTAATGCAGATCTTACTTCTACTCTGTCAATACCAGCTGCTTGAATAGCATCTGCTATTTTAATAGAAATAGATTCTCCTGCTGCAACCATTAACTCATCATCTGAATTGGGTAGATATACATCTTGTAAAGAAACACGTCCTTCTATTCTATCTGATAAAGATTCTACAATCTCATCATTTTTCTTTAATGGGGTAACTTCTAATCCTCTTAAAGTTCCACAATCTTCTTGATTCACAATTACATCTTGTGAAACATCTACTAAACGACGAGTTAAGTAACCTGCATCGGCCGTCTTTAAAGCGGTATCTGCTAATCCTTTACGTGCACCGTGCGTAGAGATAAAGTATTCATGAATCGATAATCCTTCCTTAAAGTTAGAAAGAATTGGATTTTCAATAATTTCACCACCACCGGCAGTCGATTTTTTAGGCTTCGCCATTAATCCACGCATACCAGTTAACTGACGAATCTGTTCTTTAGATCCACGAGCACCAGAATCAAGCATCATATATACCGAGTTGAAACCTTGTTGGTCTTCTCGCAAGCGCTTCATAGACAACTCAGTTAAATCATTATTGGTTCTACCCCAAATATCAATTACCTGATTGTAACGCTCTTTTTGCGTTAACATTCCCATGTTGTAATTCGAAATAATTCCATCCACTTCTTTATTCGCTTCAGCAATCATTCCTGCTTTTTCTTTAGGAATAATAATATCTCCTAAACTGAATGATAAACCACCTTGGAAGGCAAATTTATAACCCATGTTTTTTATCTCGTCTAAGAAATCACCTGTTGTAGGAATATCAGTCGCTTTTAAAACACCACCAATAATTCCTCTTAAGTTTTTCTTAGTCAATACTTCATTGATATATCCAGCAGCTGGAGGAACAACTTCGTTAAATAAAACTCTACCAACAGTAGTTGCTATAATCTTCGTTACTTGGTCTCCGTTTTCGTCAACATCTTGAGTCCTTACTTTAATACCAGCATTTAAGTCAACCATTTCTTCGTTAAAAGCAATCGTTACCTCTTCTGGTGAATAGAAAGTTAATCCTTCTCCTTTAATTGGTACTTCTGGAGTAGAGATTCTTTCTTTTGTCATATAGTACAAACCAAGTACCATATCCTGTGAAGGTACAGTTACTGGAGCACCATTGGCAGGATTTAAGATATTGTGAGAAGCTAGCATTAATATTTGCGCTTCTAAAATAGCTTCTGGTCCTAATGGTAAATGCACTGCCATTTGATCCCCATCAAAATCCGCATTAAATGCAGAACATGCTAATGGATGTAATTGGATTGCTTTTCCTTCAATTAATTTTGGTTGAAAAGCTTGTATACCTAGTCTGTGTAAAGTAGGCGCTCTGTTTAATAAAACAGGGTGTCCTTTGATTACATTTTCTAAAATATCCCAAACAACTGGTTCTTTTCTGTCTATAATTTTCTTTGCAGATTTTACTGTTTTTACAATTCCTCTTTCAATCAATTTACGGATTACGAAAGGCTTGTAAAGCTCAGCTGCCATATCCTTAGGAATACCACATTCTGACAATCTTAATTCAGGTCCAACAACAATTACAGAACGTGCAGAATAATCAACACGCTTTCCTAATAAATTCTGACGGAAACGTCCTTGTTTTCCTTTTAATGAATCTGATAAAGATTTTAAAGGTCTGTTAGATTCTGTTTTTACTGCAGATGATTTACGTGTATTGTCAAACAATGAATCTACTGATTCTTGTAACATACGCTTCTCATTACGTAAAATAACTTCTGGAGCTTTTATTTCAACCAATCTTTTTAAACGATTGTTTCTAATAATAACTCTTCTGTATAAATCATTTAAATCTGAAGTTGCAAAACGACCTCCATCTAAGGGAACTAATGGACGTAATTCTGGTGGTATTACCGGAACTACCTTCATGATCATCCACTCTGGATTGTTTTCTCTATTTTTCTGAGAATCTTTAAATGCTTCAACAACATTTAAACGCTTTAAAGCTTCTGTTTTTCTTTGTTTAGAAGTTTCCGTATTTGCTTTGTGTCTTAATTCAAAAGACAATGCTTCTAAATCGATGCGTGCTAATAAGTCAATTAAACACTCAGCTCCCATTTTGGCGATAAACTTGTTTGGGTCTGCGTCTTCTAAATATTGGTTTTCTGCTGGAATTTCTTCTAAAATATCTAAATATTCTTCTTCTGTTAAGAAGTCCATTTTTTGTAAAGATTCTCCTTCAGCATTTTTTGCAATACCGGGTTGTATTACTACGTATCTTTCGTAGTAAATAATCATGTCTAACTTTTTAGATGGCAATCCTAAAAGGTATCCCATTTTGTTAGGCAATGATCTAAAGTACCAAATATGAGCTACAGGAACTACCAAATTGATATGTCCTACTCTATCTCTACGTACTTTCTTTTCTGTTACTTCTACACCACATCGATCACAAACGATTCCTTTGTAACGGATTCTTTTATATTTTCCACAAGCACATTCATAATCCTTTACAGGACCAAAAATACGCTCACAGAATAAACCATCTCTTTCTGGTTTGTGGGTACGGTAATTAATTGTTTCTGGTTTTAAAACTTCACCTTTAGAAATCTCTAAAATAGACTCTGGTGATGATAAACCAATGGAGATTTTATTAAACTTTTTTACAGTGTACTTCTCGTGTTTTCTTGCCATGGTAATGGATTCGAATTAAAATTGTAAAAACGGTCTCTAAGAGACTTATTAATATATGATGGATAGAAGCTGACTTGCATCAACTTCTATCATCAATTTTTGCTATTCTTCTAATCTAACGTCTAATCCTAAACCTTTCAGTTCGTGCATTAATACATTAAATGATTCTGGTAAACCTGGTTCTGGCATTGGTTCACCTTTCACAATACTTTCGTATGTTTTGGCTCTTCCCATTACATCATCAGATTTTACAGTTAAGATTTCTCTCAAGATACTTGAAGCACCATATGCTTCTAAGGCCCATACTTCCATCTCTCCAAAACGTTGACCTCCAAATTGAGCTTTACCTCCTAATGGTTGTTGTGTAATTAGGGAATAAGGTCCAATAGAACGTGCGTGCATCTTATCTTCAATCATGTGTCCTAACTTAATCATATAGATGATTCCAACCGTTGCTGGCTGATCGAAACGTTTTCCTGTTCCTCCATCATATAAATAAGTATGTCCAAATCTTGGCACACCTGCTTGATCTGTAATCTCATTGATTTGATCTAAAGATGCTCCGTCAAAAATTGGCGTTGCATAAGTAGTTCCTAATTTCTGACCTGCCCAACCAAGAACAGTTTCATAAATCTGACCAATGTTCATACGAGAAGGGACTCCTAACGGATTTAGAACAATGTCTACTGGTGTTCCGTCTTCTAAGAAAGGCATATCTTCAGCTCTTACAATACGAGCAACAATACCCTTGTTTCCGTGACGACCCGCCATTTTATCACCCACTTTTAACTTTCGTTTTTTGGCAATATAAACTTTGGCTAATTTTAAGATTCCTGCTGGTAATTCATCTCCTACAGAAATTGTAAATTTCTGACGACGTAAACTACCTTGCAAATCGTTTACTTTAATTTTATAGTTGTGAACTAATTCACCTACTAATGAGTTTAAAGTATCATCTGTTGTCCAAGATCCTGTTAAATGCACATAATCGTCTACAGAATTTAACATTTTAAGAGTATATTTCTTACCTTTTGGTAATACTTCTTCGCCTAAATCATTAAAGACTCCTTGTGAAGTTTTCCCGCTTATTAGACCAAATAACTTATCGATTAAACTGTCTTTTAAAACTTCAAATTTAGAAACAAAAGAAGATTCTAAAGTAGCTACTGCTTCTTTATCTCTTAATCTCTTGTTTTTATCTTTTACAGCTCTTCTAAATAATTTCTTATCAATTACTACCCCTCTTAATGATGGAGAAGCTTTTAATGATGCATCTTTTACATCACCTGCTTTATCACCAAAAATAGCACGTAATAATTTTTCTTCTGGAGTTGGATCTGATTCTCCTTTTGGTGTAATCTTACCAATTAGGATATCGCCTGGATTTACTTCAGCTCCAATACGAATCATTCCATTTTCATCTAAATCTTTTGTAGCTTCTTCTGAAACGTTTGGAATATCATTAGTCAACTCTTCAGTTCCTAATTTTGTATCTCTTACGTCTAAAGAATACTCATCAATATGTATTGATGTAAAGATGTCTTCACGAACTACTCTTTCTGAAATTACAATCGCATCCTCAAAATTATACCCTTTCCAAGGCATAAAGGCTACTTTCATATTAATTCCTAAGGCTAATTCTCCTTTTTGTGTTGCATATCCTTCACATAGAACCTGTCCTTCTTCAACTCTATCTCCTTTTTGTACAATAGGTTTTAGGTTGATGTTGGTTCCTTGATTGGTTTTTCTAAACTTAATTAGGTTATACGATTTCTCATCAGATTCAAAACTAACTAGTTTTTCTTCGTCGGTTCTATCATACTTAATTGTAATGACGTTTGCATCTACATATTCTACAACTCCGCTTCCTTCAGCATTGATTAAGATTCTTGAGTCTTTTGCAACTCTTCTTTCTAAACCTGTACCAACAATTGGTGCTTGTGGACGTAATAATGGAACTGCTTGACGCATCATGTTCGATCCCATTAATGCTCGGTTGGCATCATCATGTTCTAAGAATGGAATTAAAGATGCTGATATAGAGGCAATTTGATTTGGAGCAACATCCATATAATCTACTTCACTCGTAGATACTACTGGAAAATCTCCTCCTTCACGTGAAATAACACGATCACCTTGTAAAACACCTTTTGCATCAACCTCAATATTCGATTGCGCAAACTTCATTCCTTCTTCTTCTTCTGCACTTAAATAAATGTGCTTGTGCTCTAGATCAAGATTCCCTTCTTCTACCTTTATATAAGGAGTTTCAATAAATCCTAAATTATTCACTTTTGCAAAAACAGAAAGTGAAGAAATCAAACCAATGTTTGGTCCCTCTGGAGTTTCAATTGGACAAAGACGACCGTAATGAGTATAGTGAACATCACGTACCTCAAAACCTGCTCTTTCTCTTGATAAACCACCAGGTCCAAGTGCAGATAAACGACGCTTGTGCGTAATTTCTGCTAATGGATTTGTTTGATCCATAAATTGAGACAACTGATTCGTTCCAAAAAATGAATTAATTACAGAAGAAAGTGTCTTCGCATTAATTAAATCAATAGGAGTAAAAACTTCGTTATCACGTACATTCATACGCTCACGGATGGTTCTCGCCATACGGGCTAAACCAACACCAAATTGTTGTGCCAATTGTTCTCCAACTGTTCTTACACGACGGTTTGATAAGTGATCAATATCATCTACTTCGGCTTTAGAATTAATCAATTCAATCAAATACTTGATGATTGTAATAATATCAAGTTTTGTTAATACTTTTTGAGTGATTGGCTCATCTAAACCTAATTTAATATTCATTCTAAAACGACCAACTTCACCTAAATTGTAACGTTGTTCCGAGAAGAATAATTTATCGATAATACCTCTTGCCGTCTCTTCATCTGGCGGTTCAGCATTACGTAATTGTCTATAAATATGTTCTACAGCTTCTTTTTCAGAGTTTGTAGGATCTTTTTGTAGTGTATTATGTATAATCGAATAATCTGCATGCAAATTATCTTGTTTGTGCAACAAGACCGTTTTTGAACCCGCTTCCATTATTTCTTCAATATGCTCTTTTTCTAAAACCGTATCTCTATCTAAAATGATTTCGTTTCTTTCAATAGATACAACTTCTCCAGTATCTTCATCTACGAAATCTTCATGCCAAGTTTTTAAAACTCTAGCCGCTAACTTACGTCCTAGTACTTTTTTTAATCCAGCTTTAGAAACCTTAACTTCTTCTGCTAAGTTAAAAATCTCTAAAATGTCCTTATCTCTTTCAAAACCGATGGCTCTGAATAAAGTGGTCACTGGTAATTTTTTCTTTCTATCAATATAAGCGTACATCACTTGATTGATATCGGTAGCGAATTCAATCCAAGAACCTTTAAAAGGAATTACTCTTGCTGAATATAATTTGGTACCGTTTGCATGGAAGGATTGTCCAAAGAATACACCTGGAGATCTATGTAATTGAGAAACAACTACACGTTCTGCACCGTTAATTACAAAAGTACCTGAGTTGGTCATGTAAGGAATAGTCCCTAAATAAACATCTTGTACAATAGTTTCGAAATCTTCGTGCTCTGGATCTGTACAGAAAAGCTTTAAACGTGCTTTTAAAGGAACACTATGTGTTAATCCTCTTTCTATACATTCTTGAATACTGTATCTTGGGGGGTCTACAAAATAGTCTAAAAATTCTAATACGAATTGATTTCTAGTATCTGTAATTGGGAAATTATCCATGAAGGTTTTATACAAACCTTCCTCTCCTCTTTCATCTGCTTTAGTTTGTAACTGGAAAAAGTCTTGAAATGACTTTACCTGAATATCTAGAAAATCTGGATAATCTGTACCTAATTTCGAAGTTGCGAAGTTGATTCTTTCAGTGGTGTTTTTCGTTGCCAAAAGAGAATATATTTTTAATTAAAATAAAAACGAATATATACACAAAATGGTTTAGGACTAAAAACGTGAATTTTTAGTACCTAAACCTTAATTTGTTGTTCCCGGATAATTTCGGGAGAGTAGCTTATTTAAGCTCTACCTCAGCTCCAGCTTCTTCTAAAGATTTTTTAAGACCTTCTGCCTCATCTTTAGTTACACCTTCTTTTACTGCTGCTGGTGCGCTATCAACGATACCTTTAGCTTCTTTTAATCCTAAACCAGTTAATTCCTTAACTAATTTTACAACTGCTAGTTTAGAACCACCTGCTGCTTTTAAGATTACATCAAATTCTGTTTGCTCTTCGGCTGCATCGCCACCTCCTGCTGCTGGTCCAGCAACAGCTACAGCTGCTGCTGCAGGTTCGATACCATACTCATCTTTTAAAATACCAGCCAATTCATTAACCTCTTTTACAGTTAAGTTAACTAATTGTTCTGCGAAATCTTTTAAATCTGCCATTTCAATTGTTTTAAAAATTTTTATTATTTAGTTTATTAATGCGCTAATTTATTTATCTGATAATGTTTGTAAAATACCAGAAAGTTTACCTCCACTTGATTGTAATGCTGAAATAACATTTTTAGCAGGTGATTGTAATAATGTAAGGATATCTCCAATAAGTTCATCTTTAGATTTTACATTTACAAGAGACTCTAGTTGATTATCTCCAACGTAAATAGCCTCTTCAATGTAAGCACCTTTTAATAATGGCTTATCTGATTTTTTTCTGAACTCCTTAATTACTTTAGCAGGTGCATTACTTGCCTCAGAAATCATTAAAGAAGTATTTCCTTTTAATATATCCTGTAATTCTCCAAACTCCTTATCAGAAGCTTCCATTGCTTTTGATAACAATGTGTTTTTAACAACAGCTAGTTGAACGTTAGCTTTAAAACAAGCTCTACGTAAATTTGATGTAGCTAATGCATCTAATCCAGAAATATCTGCTAAATAGATGGTATTAGTTCGTGCTAACGTAACTGTTAAATCTTGTATTACTTGTGATTTTTCTTCTCTAGTCATAATGATACATTTTTAACTGCTTACGAAACAGATTTAACATCAACTTCAACACTAGGACTCATTGTAGAACTCATAAAAACGCTCTTAATGTATGCTCCTTTTGATGCTGTTGGTTTCAATTTAATAATTGTTTGTAATAATTCATTTGCATTTTCTGCAATTTTATCAGCATCAAAAGATGATTTTGCTACAGCTGCATGAATGATTCCTGTTTTATCAACTTTGAAATCTATCTTACCTGCTTTCACTTCTTTTACTGCTTTTGCAACATCCATAGTTACTGTACCTGTTTTTGGGTTAGGCATTAAACCTCTAGGACCTAAAACTCTTCCTAAAGGACCTAATTTACCCATTACACTAGGCATAGTGATAATAACGTCTACGTCTGTCCAACCTCCTTTAATTTTCTGAAGGTATTCGTCTAAACCAACATAATCAGCTCCAGCTTCTTGAGCTTCAGCTTCTTTATCTGGTGTA
>CATIQU010000014.1 GCA_949519155.1 Polaribacter sp. SA4-10 | reverse complement strand
GCAGATGGTTCTGTAAATTCTGGAAACTTTCCGCTCGACCAGTCAAAGGTTCCTGCATCTACAATGGCACCTCCTAAAGAGTTTCCTTGTCCACCAATGTATTTTGTTAAAGAATGAATTACAATATCTGCACCGTATTTAATAGGGTTTAATAATACTGGTGTTGCAACGGTATTGTCTACTATAAAAGGAACTTTTGCTTCCTTAGAGTATTTCGATATTGCTTCTAAATCTAAAACATCTAATTTTGGGTTTCCTAATGATTCTACAAAGAAGGCTCTTGTATTTTCTTGGACTGCTGCTGCAAAATTGTCTGGATTAGATGCATCTACAAATGTTGTTGTAATGCCAAATCTTGGCAAGGTTACACTTAACAAATTGTAAGTTCCGCCATAAAGACTACTAGAAGCAACGATGTGATCTCCCGCCTTTAAAAGCGTGAGAAGTCCCGTTGCAATTGCAGCAGTACCAGATGCAAAAACGACGGCACCAATACCACCTTCAATGGCTGCCAAACGGTCTTGTAGAATTTGATTTGTAGGGTTGTTTAAACGGGTGTAAATAAACCCTAATTCTTTTAGTGAAAAAAGATTTGCTGCATGTTCTGAATTGTTGAAAACATACGAAGTTGTTTGATAAATTGGAACGGCTCTTGCGCCTCCATTTTGTTTGGTGTCGTGACCAACGTGCAACGCTTGGGTTGCTAATTTTTGTGTACTCATTTTTCTAATTTTTTTGAGTTAATAAAAGATTAAACCAAAAGTCAAATACATCAATTATTGATGTATCAAAATAGAAAAATGTTAAAAAGAAAAAATAGAAGATTCCAGGATGAAAAATTCTCTTTTGTTATCTATCCATCGTTTGTAAACTTGGGTAGAATTTAGCACCTTCTTTATTTCTAAAGGGTTGCTAAGGGTTCACAGGGTCTAATCCCTCCGCCTTTCTTGATAACATTTCAATAAATTATTGAACTTTGTGAATGCAAATGTATGCACATAAAAATTTAATTACCTAATACTTTTTCATTTTTAACGAATTCAGAAATAAAGAATCCTCTCATTGCAGAATTCTTATTTTAAGAACAATCTATGCTTTTCATTTATTGAAAAAATAATTTACAAGAAAAATAAAAATTTAAAATTCGCATTGGTTTTTAAAATTTAGCTGTAAATTTGCAACTGAATTTAAGAGGAAAAATTTGAACTGATTGCAACCTCTTTGTTGAAAATTGTGAAAACAACCTCAACATAACAAAATGCTAAAGCAGTAATTTCTACTCCTTTTAGCACCCCTGCAATCCATTCTTATTTTTTTTCTACTATAAATAAAAATTTATGTCATATTTATTTACCTCAGAAAGTGTCTCTGAAGGGCACCCAGACAAAGTTTCAGATCAAATTTCTGATGCTTTAATTGATAATTTTTTAGCGTTTGACCCTACCTCAAAAGTAGCTTGTGAAACACTTGTTACTACAGGTCAGGTTTTTTTGGCGGGTGAAGTAAAATCTAAAACCTATTTGGATGTTCAGAAAATAGCAAGAGATGTCATCAATAAAATTGGATATACAAAAAGTGCTTATATGTTTGATGGAAATTCATGTGGAGTGCTTTCTGCGATTCATGAACAATCTCCAGATATCAATCAAGGTGTAGACAAAGCAAACCCAGAAGAACAAGGTGCTGGAGATCAAGGAATGATGTTTGGGTATGCAACGGATGAAACCGATAACTACATGCCATTGGCATTAGAACTTTCGCACCGATTATTGATCGAATTGGCGGCATTGCGAAGAGAGAATAAAGACATTACCTATTTAAGACCCGATGCAAAGTCGCAGGTTACTATTGAGTATTCTGATGATAATGTACCGCAAAGAATTGATGCCATTGTGGTGTCTACTCAACATGATGATTTTGATAAATCTGACGAAGTAATGTTAGCAAAAATTCAAAAGGATATTGTTTCTATTTTAATTCCAAGAGTGGTTGCAAAATTACCTGCACATCTTCAGAAATTATTTACCAACGACATTACCTATCACATCAACCCAACCGGTGTTTTTGTAATTGGAGGTCCTCATGGAGATACTGGATTGACAGGCCGTAAAATTATTGTGGATACCTACGGAGGAAAAGGAGCCCACGGTGGTGGTGCTTTCTCTGGAAAAGACCCGAGTAAGGTAGATCGTTCTGGTGCCTATGCAACAAGACATATTGCTAAAAACTTAGTGGCTGCCGGATTGTGTAAAGAAGTTTTAGTACAGGTTTCGTATGCGATTGGTGTGGCAAAACCAACGAGTATTAACGTGGAAACCTATGGTACTTCTAAAATTGATTTAACGGATGGAGCCATTAGTAAAATTGTAGAGTCTATTTTTGATATGCGTCCGTATTTTATTGAAAAGCGTTTAAAACTAAGAGCTCCTATTTATTCTGAAACGGCTGCTTATGG
>CATIQU010000013.1 GCA_949519155.1 Polaribacter sp. SA4-10 | reverse complement strand
TGTTTGTATACGTTACAAGAGCAAATTATTTAGACAAACGGATGTTAAATGTAGCTCAAACCTTATACAAAGAAAAGAATTTACCCAACATGGCAATGGTGCTAAATGACACAGACATGTCTAGAGGCTACGGTTACGGTTACGGTTACGGTTACGGTTATGGAAATGGCTATGTAGATGAGGTGAAGAAACCTTGGTATCAAAAGATATTCAGTTAAACTAAGAAGAGAAGCATTTTGCTTCTCTTTTTTTTTATTTTAGTTTTAGATTGTTTTTTAAAAGAACATCAATGTTTTTTTTATTTTTATGAGTTGCAATTTTAGGAAGCAATTCTAGATGCTGATGATGGTGTGTATCTGTACCCACAAAATCATAGAGATTCTCTTTTAATAATTGATTGGCGACTTTTTGCACATTTTTTCCATATTGTGCTGTTAAAGACAATAAATTTAATTGAAATAGACACCCCGCTTGCTTCAACTTGTAAAACTGTTGAAAGTCGTTGTGATAGAAATTGTATCGCTCAGGGTGCGCTAAAATGGGTTTGTATCCTTTCAGTTGAATTTCAAATAAGAGCTCAAATAAATTAAGTGGAGCACTAAAATAAGACATTTCAACCAAAACATGATTTCCCTTTATTGTCAAAATATCATTATTTGCCAATCTAAGAGAAAATTCTTCATCGAGCATATACTCAGCAGCCGCTCTTATCGTTACGTCTGTAATCTTTCTATTTAATAACTCAGTGCGAACTTCTTCGAGTTTCTCTTTTATGGTGTCAGATGAGTTTGGGTATACAGTTCCTAAAACATGAGGTGTGGTCACAAAATTGGTGATTCCATAAGAAGCCATTTTTGAAATTAAACGAATGCTATCGTCCATGTTTTTAGCCCCATCATCGATTCCTGGTAATAAGTGAGAATGAATGTCTATAAAGCTCTCAGGAAAAAAATCTGAAAGAAGCATCTCTTTTTTCTTAAAAAATAACATCTTTTTTTTTTACAAACTTACAAATTTTATCATCTAGATGAACAACGGCCTTCAATTATAATTTAATTGATGCACTATAACGATTGAAATTTTTATTGCCTTGTGTATCCTGAAAACTTACAATATATTTGATTTAAAATACTTTTAAAATGATACTTATAGCAGATGGAGGTTCCACAAAAGCAGATTGGATAGCTTTGGATAATGACAGAAATGAAGTGTTTAGGGTTCGAACCTTAGGGCTGAATCCAGCGGTTGTTGCTCAAAACGAGTTAACAAATAGAATCATAAATATGTTCCAGTTGATGGACATAAAAGAGGATGTCACTGAAATTTATTTTTATGGAGCAGGTTGCGGTACTCCAAAACCTTTCGCTATTTTGAAAACGGTATTACAAGATATTTTTGTCAATGCAAAAATTAATATCGCAGAAGATATGCTTGCTGCAGTTTATGCAGCTTCAGGAAATCAGCCAGCAATTGTGTGTATACTTGGAACAGGCTCCAATAGTTGTTATTATGATGGTACTATGGTACATATGAAAACGGTTTCTTTAGGGTATTCCGTGATGGACGAGGCGAGTGGTAATTACTTTGGAAAATTACTTTTAAGAGAATATTTTTATGATAAAATGCCGAAAAGAATCGCAAATAAGTTCGAAGAAGAATATGATTTAGATGCAGATGTTATTAAATATAATTTATACAAACAACCCAATCCAAATATGTATTTAGCTTCATTCGCAAAATTTATGTTTGAATTTAAAGAAGATAAATACATTAAAAAAATAATTAAAAGAGGGTTTGATGAATTCTTTAAATACAGAATTCTACCCTTTGGTAGAACAACGGATACTCCGATCTACTTTATTGGGTCTATTGCTTTTTACTTCAGCGAAATTTTAGAAAAAGTAGCTAAAAAGAACAATTTAATAATCACAGGAATCATACAGCGACCGATTGATAATTTACTCGATTTTTATAAAAAAAATATTAATTAAGAAGCTCTAAAACGCGTTCAAGTTGCATGCCTCGAGATCCTTTTATGAGGATGGTACTGTTCGAAAGATCTTGTGTTTTAAGATGTTTTTTTAAATCATTAAATTCTTTGAATTGCAGATAATCAGTAGCTACCTTATGGAATAATTCCCCAACAAAAAAGACTGTTTTAAAGTTTGCGGTCAATGTTAATGATGCAATTTTTTGATGTTCTTCAAACTCAAATTCTCCAAGCTCAAACATATCTCCCAAGATCAGGACCTTGTTTTTACCTTCCATCATCTCAAAACTATCAATAGCAGCTTTCATACTTGTTGGGTTGGCGTTGTAGGCATCTAAAATAATTCTATGAGTAGCTTTTTTTATGACTTGTGATCTATTGTTAGAATGTATATAGGATTCTAACGCGTCTTTAATGTCTATAGACTCAAGACCAAAGTATTGTCCAAATGTAACAGCTGCACAAATATTTGTAAAATTATAAGTGCCAATCATCTTACTTTTAATACTTATGCTTTTATAATTTACCTCTACAAAAGGATTCGTTTTCTTAAGTGTTAATTCTTTTTCAAAAAAGATACGTTCAATCTCTTTTGTCTTTTCAAGTTGAATTTTGTCATCTGGATTTACAATAGCGATACCGCCTTCATTTTTAAGATATGTGTACAACTCTGATTTTCCTTTGATAACGCCTTCAACACCTCTAAAACCCTCTAAGTGTGCTTTTCCAAAGTTTGTTACGTATCCTAAGTTAGGTGCACATATGTGTGTAAGCAATTCAATTTCTTTTTGATGATTTGCACCCATTTCAACAATGCCAATTTCGGTGTCTGCATTCATGGATAAGAGGGTTAAAGGAACTCCAATGTGATTGTTTAAGTTTCCTAAAGTTGCCACCGTTTTATACTTTTTTGATATTACTGCATGTATTAACTCTTTCGTTGTCGTCTTTCCATTACTACCCGTTAAGCCAATAATTGGAATGTTTAATTGCTTTCGGTGATAGTTTGCTAGTTTTTGTAAGGTCTCTAACACATTTTCAACCAGTAAAATAGTCGGTTTTGTAACATAGATAGGTTCTTCTACAATACTAAAAATAGCTCCTGCATCAAGCGCTTTTTCTGCAAAAGCATTTCCATTAAAATTGGGGCCTTTTAAAGCAAAGAAAATAGTATTCTTTCGAATACTTCTTGTATCGGTATCTACTAAGAAATGTTGTTTATAATATTTATAAAGTTCCTCTATTTTCATTTTTTAAAGATAAAAAAAACCTCATTGATTTTAAGCAATGAGGTTCAATATTGTTTTAATTTGAAAAGGATTACCTCACTGGGTTTCTTGCTCTTCTTTTTTCTGAACTCATTGGGCCTAATTTATCTGAGACACATCTAAATCCGATGTAATTTGTTGCCATGTATTCAGGTAAATACCTTCTCTGTGCAGGATCTAACCAGTATTCTCTGTCAGACCAAGCTCCTCCTTTATAGACTCTTGTATTGTCACTAATTAAGGTTGTTCTTTTTTCCGTATCGTATACCACTTTCGTGACACCAGTTAAAGAATCTCTAATAAACTCAGGTCTAATTGGAGAGTTGTACATACTTTGCTCCATTTTGTCCTTACCGAAATCTCGTGATGAATTTATATCTCCATCATTAATATCTGCATTCTTTGATTTTGTAAAATTTCTTCTAAGTGCTACGTCATCTGATGCTATTGGATCATATTTTATAGTTCCTGGTAAATATAAAGGAATAATTTTTCCGTTTTCTAAAGTATCATACTTAATTGCTGCACCTTCTGTACCAACGATTACAACTTTTCCTTCTTCATTAATCCTTTTCTTATTGAAGACGTTTCCTCTAAAGTAATTAAAGTCATTTGCATCCGAATCTATAATTGGTCTATAAACATCTGAAACCCACTCTGCAACGTTTCCAGACATGTCATAAATTCCAAAAGCATTTGGTGGATACGATTTTATTTGGATTGGAATGTCAGACCCATCAGAACTCCAGCCAGATAAACCACTATAATTTCCTTTACCTTGTTTGAAATTGGCAAGTTGATCTCCTCTATATCTTTTTGATTTAGATCGTGAGTATTTCCCATTCCAAGCATATTTTTTTCTTCCTCTTATGGTATTGTATTCGCGATTTTCAACATTCGCTTTTGCAGCAAACTCCCATTCAGCTTCTGTAGGAAGTCTAAATTTAGTTTGTAAGATACCGTCTGATTTTGTGATTTTTCTACCTTGAAAAGCGTCTTTTCCAAGTTTTGCTTGTCCTTTTGCTCTTCGTTGTTTTACTCCTCTCTTGTAGATTGTAGTATCGCCCGCAAACATTTTGTTTGCATCTGTTAAAAATACATCTGTGTCAAAAAAGTTTCGAGTAGTATCTGCTTCAAAAATATTTTTAATGTGCCCTTTATCTATTAATGTTTTTAAATTAACAGCATTGGTTCTCCATTTACAGTATTCAGTCGCTTGCAACCAACTCACACCAACTACAGGGTAATCTGCATAGGCAGGATGACGAAAGTAGTTTTCAGTTAATAATTCTGTGTTTCCTAAGCTTTTTCTCCAAACTAAGGTGTCCGGTAATACAGAGTTATATATATGTTTGTATTTTTCTTCCGACGGAGGAAAAACATCTTTTGTATATTGTACATATAAAAAATATTCAGAATTTGATACTTCTGCTTCATCCATAAAAAATGAGCGAACATGTATTTTCTTTGGTGTTGTATTCCAATCAAACATTACATCATCTTGAACTTGCCCCATTGTAAAAGAACCACCTTCAACACCAACCATTCCTAAAGGAGGCGTTTGGCCTTTATAAGACTCTCCACGAACATAGTTTCCGTTTTTTGGATCATTAAAGCTTAAACCTGTTAGTGAGGATTTTCCTGAAGAAGATCTATTACAACTAACAAAGAATAGTGTTGCTGCTACAACAAAAGTTATTTTTAAAAAGTTTTTCATTTCCTAATTAAAATTGATGGGTTTTTTATTTCGTGTGCTAATTTACAATAATTATACTTTCATACAAGAAAAATAATAAATATAACGCTTCAATTCATTGAACACAGAATCAAAACGAATCCTTTTTTATTTTAGTATAATTTATCTTTGATTCTATTAAAATATATTTAAAATATTCGCGTTATTTGAATACAATTTATGAAAAAAATATTTGTACACATTTTTCTTGTTTTTTTTGCCAATATAATTGCTGCGCAAACCACAAATTCCGTCTTGTCCCAAGGAGATTGGTATAAGTTTTCTATTGACACTACAGGTGTTTTTAAAATTGATAAACGTTTGTTGCAACAAATAGGAATTTCTACCAGCAACTTAAACCCTCAGAAAATACACATTTATGGAAATGGAGGTAATTTATTGCCAGTTCTTAATTCCGACTTCAGAAATGTTGACCTAGAAGAAAATGCCATTTATATAGAAGGAGAAAGTGATGGCGTTTTTAATGACAATGATTATATTTTGTTTTATGGACAAGGGGCACATAGTTGGACAGCAGACTTAGATGCTCAAATAGCAACGCACAATCAAAACATTTTTTCTGATAAAGCCTATTATTTTATAACCGTAACTGATACTGATGGGAAAAGAGTACAACAAAAAACACCAGTTGCATCATTATCCACTCAACAAATTACCACTTTTGATGAGTTTGTTTTTTATGAAAAAGAGCTGATAAATATTTTTGCAGTAGGAAACCAATGGTATGGAGAAGATTTAAGTTTCGAGAACACGACAAAAGTCGTGCTTCCTTTCTCAAAAGCGCTTCCCCAGAGTCCTATGTCTCTTAAAGTAGTGGGCGCAACAGTCTCTTCATCAGCGTCAAGTATTGGAGTACAATTAAACACACAAGACCCTTTTACGATTAATTTCTCTGCTGTAAATCCAAATTCATTAACCAAAGGATATGCAAATCATCGATCACAAGTAATTGAAAACTCTGCAACTTCTTTAGAAGTAACAGTTACTTTTAATAATAATGGAAACCCTTCTGCAAGAGGGTTTCTAGACTATATTGAAATTGTTGGAAAAAAACAATTAATTACAGATGGAAATCAATTTTCTTTTCGAAGTTTTGAGCAAGCAAATGCTACTGGAAATGTTGATTTTCAAATATCCAATTCTGCAAATAATTCTCAATTATGGGACGTTTCCAACCCTTTAGAGCCAAAGTTTATTCTCAATGAAAGCAATGGAAGTACCTTTAACTTTAAAGCTGAAAAAGGTTTTTTAAGAGAGTATGTTTTTTTTGGAGAAACAGATTTTTATACACCTGAAATTATCGAAAACCCCAAAGTAGAAAACCAGAATTTACATGCATTAGAAGATATTAACTATCTCATTATTACAAATAATGAATTAATAAATCAGGCACAAAGATTAGCTGACTATCATCAAAACAATTCAAATTTCACTACAAAAGTTGTGGTTTTAGAACAGATTTATAATGAATTCTCTTCTGGGTCTAAAGATATTACTGGAATTCGAGATTTCATAAAGCATCTTTATGACAACAATTCCACCGCAGACACGAAATTAAAATACGTGACTTTCTTTGGAGATGCTTCCTACGATTATAAAGACCGAATTGCTGGAAATAACAATATCGTTCCAGTAAAATTATCGAACAACAGTTTTAATTTAGCACAATCTTATGTTACAGATGATTTTTTTGTGATGTTAGAGCCTCATGAAGGAGGCATGGTTAGAACACATACTGTTGATGTTGCCACCGGAAGGATTCCTGTTTCAACGATTGCTGAAGGAACAATAGCCGTCGACAAAATTATAAGTTATTATAATAAAGAAGCCATTGGAGATTGGCGAAACACTATTACGCTTTTAGCGGATGATATCGATCAAACCGCAGATATTCAAATACAAAGTGGCGTAGAGTCTATTGCAGATGATATAAAAAATAATAAACCAATTTTTAATGTCAATAAAATATATGTAGATTCCTATGTCCAAGAAAATTCATCAGGAGGAGAACGCTATCCGCAAATAAAAACAACAATTACCAATGCCATCGAAAAAGGAACTTTAGTTTTTAATTATTTTGGACATGGAGGTGAAGATGGTTTTGCTTCCGAAAGAATTTTAGAAAAACCTCAAATTCAGGATTTCAATAACCAAAATACCTTACCATTGTTAATTACTGTTACCTGTGATTTTTCTAGATTTGATAATCCAAATAGACTCACAGCAGGAGAGCTTACATTTCTCAATCCAACGGGAGGTGCAGCAGCGATGGTAACTACAACTCGTGAGGTTTATATTTCTGTAGGGCAGAATTTCAACCAAAAGTTAATGCGCTTTATTCTTGAGTTTAATCAAGAAGATCTTACCATTTCTGAAGCATTGGCAAAAACAAAAAACGAATTTTCTGATGCACAAAAATTCTTTATTTATTTCTTTGGAGATCCTGCTATGAAATTGGCAGTCCCAAAGCCAAATGTGCGAATTACAAAAATGAACGGCATCGACATTACACAATCTATTGATACATTAAAAGCCCTTTCTAGAGTAAGTTTTGAAGGTGTTGTAACCGATAATTTAAACACCACCCTGATTGATTTTAATGGCTCCTTGTCTACTACGGTCTTCGACAAAACCATTGATAAAAACACCTTAGACAATGATGGTTTCGGAGTAGTTTTAACTTTTGACACACAAGATAGTAAGCTTTTTAGAGGGAATTCTACCGTTCAAAATGGTACTTTTAACTTCGAATTTATAGTGCCAAAAGATATTAAAATTTCTTACGGAAAAGGAAAGATGAGCTTCTATGCACAAAATGGTTTAGAAGATAAAGCAGGTTATAATTTTGATGTGGTCGTTGGTGGAATTAATGAAAACGCTCCTGAAGATACTGTTGGTCCAGACATTCAGTTATTTATGAATGATGAATCTTTTATTGATGGAGGCAATACAAATGTATCGCCAAATTTAATTGTATTGTTATCAGATATTAGTGGTATTAATACATCAATAACAGCCGTCGATCATGATATTGTTGGGGTTCTTGATGGTGACGATTCGAATCCAATTATTTTAAATGATTTTTATCAAACAGCATTGGACGATTTTACTAATGGAAAAGTAAATTATAAATTAAGGAATTTAGAAGTAGGCCCTCATACCATAAAAATAAAAGCTTGGGACACCTATAATAATTCATCAGAAGCTACGTTAAACTTTGTGGTTCTTAGTGATACTACTTTAAACTTAGAAAATGTTTTAAATTACCCGAATCCTTTTGTAAATTACACAGAATTTTGGTTCAATCACAATAAGCTAAATGAACTTTTAGAGGTTCAAATTCAAATTTTTACAGTTTCAGGAAAATTAATAAAAACGATCCACCAAAATGTGCAAACCTCAGGAAGTTTGTCAAGAACGATTTCTTGGAATGGTTTGGATGATTTTGGTAACCGAATAGGAAAAGGAGTTTATGTTTATAAACTAAGAGTAAAGTCATCACAGAGTAACCTAGTTTCAGAGAAGTACGAAAAATTAGTAATACTTCAATAAAAAGTAGATATTTGTAAAATCATCAAAAAAACTTTCCCATATGAGAAAAATTGTATTGTGTCTTTTCGTTTGTTTTTCATTTGTTTTCAGTGCAAATGCACAAACAGATATAGATACTAGAGAAATCGGAGGAATTACAACAGCAGCACCTTTTTTATTAATCATACCCGATGCAAGATCTGGAGCGATGGGAGATATAGGAGTTGCTACCAGTGCAGATGCCTTTTCTTTGTTTCACAATCCTGCAAAAATGGCCTTTAGCGATAGACAGGTGAGAGCAGGAATTACCTATTCTCCTTGGCTTAGAAATTTAACAGATGATATTTTTACAGGAAGTGTATCTTACATGAACCGTTTTAGCGAAAACGCAGCTTGGGGTGCTGATTTCAAGTATTTTTCTTTAGGACAAATAGATTTAACAGACAGTGGAGGAAACCCTACAGGGACTATTAACCCGAATGAATTTGTTTTTACAGGTTCTTATGCATTAAAGTTGAGCGAAACTTTCTCAATGGGAGTTTCCTTAAAATACCTTCGATCTAACCTTGCGTTTACAGGAACTACATCCACATTACAACCAATTAGCTCTTTTGGTGTTGATGTCTCAGGATATTATCAATCAGAAGAAGAAAACTTTGGTACTTTTAATGGTCGATATCGATTCGGTTTTAACGTCGCCAATATTGGGCCTAAAGTTTCTTATGTTCCGGGAGAAGAAGATTTTATTCCAACAAACTTGAAAATAGGAGGTGGGTTTGATTTCATATTAGATGATTACAATACCATTTCTACCACCATAGAGTTTACAAAATTATTAGTTCCTTCACCTCAGTTAGATGGTTCTGACGAAGATGTTTCTTGGGTTTCCGGTATTTTCTCCTCTTTTGGAGATGCTGAAGACGGATTTAGTGAAGAGCTTCAAGAATTTACCTATGCCTTTGGAACAGAATATTTGTACAACAACGCATTTGCGCTAAGAGCGGGTTACTTTCACGAAAACGAAAACAAAGGAAATAGACAGTTTTTTACAATGGGAGCAGGTTTTAAGACCAACGCATTAAATGTTGATTTGTCTTACCTCGCCAATGCCTCCGATGTAAATAACCCATTAGAAAACTCTTTACGTTTCTCTATTTCATTTGATTTAGGAGAGATTTATGATGATTATTAAAAAAGTGCTTTTTTTTTAGTAAGTTCGTACCACGCAAAAGCAGTCAGAAAAGGCTGCTTTTTTTGACCAATTTATTCTGTATGAAAGAAATAGAAATTACAACATCGGCCCTGTTATATAATGACATCTCAGAACTTTCTTTAGATGATAAGATGCTGATGCATAAAGCAATTGAAGCAAGAAAAACAGCCTATGCACCCTATTCAAAGTTTAGTGTTGGCGCTGCGCTATTATTAGAAAACAATCAAGTTGTTTTAGGAAATAATCAAGAAAACGCAGCATATCCTTCCGGAATGTGTGCAGAAAGAGTGGCTATTTGGAAAGCAGGATCTGATTTTCCAGGAGTGAAAATTAAGAAATTAGCAATTTCTGCAAGCTCATCAATTTCTAGAGTTGACAAGCCTATAGGGCCTTGTGGTGCTTGTAGACAAACGTTATCTGAATACGAGATTAACCAAAAAGAACCGATGAGTGTCCTTTTTATGGGGGAGTTTGGTGAGGTTGTAAAAACGATTTCATTACTTTCTTTATTGCCCTTCTCTTTTGATAGTTCCTATCTTTAAAAAACATTATATCAAATAATTAGGGATAAGTAATCCCTTAATTTTTTTAGTTTTATTTTATGAAATTAGATATTTCTTCCCGTAAAGACATTAAAGATATCCTTACAACCTTTTATGAAAAATTACTATCTGATGAAAAAATGCTTCTTTTTTTTGAAGAAATTGTTACCAATAAACAATTAGATCACCATCTAGAAATTATTACAGATTTTTGGCAAGATATTTTATTTGATACCACGCTGTATCAAAATAATGTGTTGCAAATTCATAAAGAAAAACATGCTTTTACCAACTTTAAAGAAGAACATTTTGCTTGTTGGATATCGTATTTATTTGAGGTAGTTGATAATCAATTTAAAGGTTTGATTGCATCTAAAATGAAAAACAGGGCAACTTCTATTGCAATGGTCATGAAGGTTAAGATGAATCTGTATAAAAAGTAGTTTTTGTTTTTGGTAGTTGCTGTAATTCAATTCTTTACTTTGAACTTACCATTAATAATTAGAATGCCGGTTTTGTAAATCCATTTTCTTTATTTTTGGTTTATAAATATCCAACGCATGAATTTTTCTAAAATTACAGGAACAGGTTCTTACATTCCAACCTTAAAAAAAGAGAATAGTAATTTTATAGATACCCATTTCTTAAATCCAGATGGCACCGATTTTTCCAATGGAAATCAAGTCATCATCGAGAAGTTTAAAATGATTACGGGTATTGAAGAAAGAAGGTATGCAGCGCCTCATTTTAATACTTCTGATTTAGGTTTTTTTGCAGCAACAAAAGCAATTGAAGACGCAAAAATAGATGCAGAAGAATTAGATTATATTATTGTTGCTCATAATTTTGGAGATGTAAAAGCAGGTGCAATTCAAAGTGATATTTTACCAAGTTTAGCCACAAGGGTGAAACACTTACTAAGAATTAATAACCCCAATTGTGTAGCATATGATATTCTATTTGGTTGTCCAGGATGGATAGAAGGTGTCATACAAGCACAAGCATTTATAAAAGCAGGGATTGCAAAAAAATGTTTAGTAATTGGAGCAGAAACGCTCTCAAGAGTTGTAGATAAGGTTGACCGAGATTCTATGATTTACAGTGATGGTGCTGGTGCATGTATTGTTGAAGCATCCGAAAATCAAGATTCAGGAATTTTAAGCCATGCCACCCAAACATTCTCTAAAGACGAAGCGTATCATTTATTTTTCGGTGAATCAAACGATAAAAAGGCAGACAAAAACATACGTTATATCAAAATGCATGGGAGGAAAATTTATGAATTTGCTTTAACAAACGTGCCAAACGCAATGAAAACAGCTTTAGATAAAAGTGGTATTTCAATAGATTCTGTAAAAAAAATCTTCATACACCAAGCCAACAAAAAAATGGATGAAGCCATTATAAAACGTTTTTATAGATTGTACAATCAACAAGCACCAGAAGATGTAATGCCAATGAGTATTCAAACATTAGGGAATAGTTCAGTGGCAACAGTACCTACCTTGTTAGACTTGGTGTTAAAAGGAAATGTAAAAGAGCAAGAAGTAAAGAAAGGCGATGTAATTATTTTAGCTTCTGTAGGGGCTGGAATGAATGTAAACGCGGTTATTTATAAATATTAATTTCAAAGAATTCTCTCATTTTATCCACCAATTTAAAATTCGCATAAAAAATACCCTTTTTCAGTATAAAGATTTAAACTGAAATAGTATTTTTGCACATGCAACAACACAACGTACTTATATTAGATTTCGGATCGCAATACACACAACTAATTGCGAGACGCGTAAGAGAATTAAACATTTATTGTGAAATTCACCCATTTAACAAACCTCCCAAAAATTTAGTAGACTTTAAAGCAGTCATTTTATCTGGAAGCCCAAACTCTGTGCGTTCAGAAGCAGTTTTACATCCTGATTTATCTGAAATTAGAGGAAAAAAACCTTTATTGGCTGTTTGTTATGGAGCTCAATATTTAGCACATTTTTCAGGTGGAAAAGTAGCGCCTTCTAATACAAGAGAATACGGTAGAGCAAATTTGTCCTACATCAAAAACGAAGAAATTTTCTTTGAAAATATCTCCGAAGGAAGTCAAGTTTGGATGAGTCATTCAGACACCATTAAAGAATTACCTACCAATGCGGTACTTTTAGCAAGTACAAAAGACGTAGAAAACGCTGCTTATAAAATAGCAGGCGAAGATACCTTTGCCATTCAGTTCCATCCAGAAGTATATCATTCTACCGATGGGAAACAACTATTAGAAAATTTCTTAGTAAAAATAGCTCATGTTGCTCAAACTTGGACACCCGATTCTTTTGTAGAAAGTACTGTTAAATCTATACAGGACAAGGTAGGAAACGACAAAGTTGTTTTAGGCCTCTCTGGAGGTGTAGATTCTACTGTTGCTGCTGTGCTTTTGCACAAGGCAATTGGAAAGAATCTCTATTGTATTTTTGTAAATAACGGACTTTTACGTAAAAACGAGTTTGAAAGTGTGCTTACGCAATACGAAGGAATGGGTTTAAACGTTAAAGGTGTTGATGCATCCGAACGTTTTTTAACAGCTTTAGCAGGAGTGTCGGATCCAGAAAAGAAAAGAAAAGCAATTGGAAACTCATTTATCGAAGTTTTTGATGATGAAGCAAACCAAATAAAAGGTGTAAAGTGGTTGGCGCAAGGAACTATTTATCCAGACGTTATTGAATCAGTATCAGCCACGGGAGGACCTTCTGCAACCATTAAAAGTCATCATAATGTGGGTGGATTACCAGACTTTATGAAATTGAAAATTGTGGAGCCTTTGCGAATGATTTTTAAAGACGAAGTAAGAAGAGTAGGAGCTTCTATGGGAATTGATAAAGACCTATTAGGACGTCATCCTTTTCCAGGTCCAGGGTTAGCAATCCGTATCTTAGGAGATGTAACTCTAGAAAAAGTGCGTATTTTACAAGAAGTAGATGCTGTTTTTATTAATGGATTAAGAGAACATGGTTTATATGATAAAGTCTGGCAAGCAGGTGCAATTTTGTTGCCTGTAAATTCAGTTGGTGTCATGGGAGATGAAAGAACCTATGAAAAAGTAGTTGCTTTAAGAGCCGTAGAAAGTACGGATGGTATGACAGCAGATTGGGTGAATTTACCCTATGATTTTTTACAAAAAACCTCAAATAATATTATCAATAAAGTGAAAGGTGTGAACCGAGTTGTTTATGATATAAGTTCAAAACCACCTGCCACGATAGAATGGGAATAAAAAAAACATTGCTTCTAATGAGAGAACTGAAACTATTATTGTTTTTTTGCTTATTAACGTTTGCCGTTTCTTGTGGCCAACAAAAAAAATACGTTGAGTATAAAGTTGGCAAAGGAGAAACAATGCGCTCTATTGCACGAAAATTAGATATTAAAACGAAAGATTTACGACGTTTAAACCCTGATGTAAGGAGGAGACCCGCTCCAAATACCATTATTATTGTTCCGAACACGAAGTTAGTAGCGTCTACTCCAACGAATCAAAAAGAAGTATTCAGAGCGAGGGAGTTAGATAGTGTAGTTGGACTGGTTGATACTGATTCTATTGCGTTGGCTAAAGCTGATGATGTCAAAAACTTCTTGATTCATGAGGTGAAAAAAGGTGATACTTTTTACAATTTAACGCGTTTTTACAATGTCTCTCAAGAAGCGTTGGTTTTCTTAAATCCTGAACTTTCTGAAGGATTGAAATTGCTCCAAAAAATTAAAGTTAAAAGAATTAAAGAGAATGCCAGCGAAGCGGTCGTTTACAATGACGAAATTGGAGAAGATATTTCTTTAAAAGTAGCTTTGTTACTTCCATTTAGAATTTCAGAATATGATACTGTTTCTGCCGATGATATCTTTGATAATAGTAGATTGGCAAACTATGTGACTGATTTTTACTTGGGAGCCGAATTAGCAATCGATTCTTTAAAATCACAAGGAGTATCTATAGAGTTAAACGTTTATGATACAGAACGAAATAGCAGTAAAATAAGAACTATTTTAGAAGAAAATGATTTAAATCAAAATGATGTAATTATTGGTCCTTTGTATTCGGAAGAAGCAGTAATTGTGGCGAATGAAGTTGAGACTCCTCTTGTTTTTCCAGTATACTCTAAAAATCAATCGAAGTTTAAAACTCCAAGAATTATAAAAACAGCACCAGACAAAGGTGTTTTTAGTGATGCGATGGCTGCACATATAAAAGAAGTGTATGAAACTGGTACAATTACAGTTGTAAGTGATGGTAATCTCGAATCAGATTTTCATGCTTTAAAAATGAGTGAAATATTACAAGATCTAGATTCATTAAATGAAGTACAGGTATTAAAAGCAGTAGATGGTTATATTGAGAAAGAACGGTTTTTAGAGGTTTTTAAGCAATTAACCAATAATTGGGTTGTATTGGCAACTTCAGACAATGTCGTTGTGTCTGACGCTATTAATAGTCTTATAAGTTTACCAGATTCCATTACTGCAAAAGTGTTTTCAATTGACAAAGGAAGAGCTTTTGACAAAATTGATGATAATAAATTGGCGAAAATAGGTTTTACCTATGTGAGTGATCGATTTGTGGATGAAGATTCGGAGCCAACAAAAATATTCAACAAACAGTATGTCTCTAAAAACAACTCGTTGCCTTCTTTTTATGCAACCAAAGGGTTTGATATTATGTATGATGTTTTAGTGCGTTTGGCCTCAGGAGAATCTTTAAAGGAAACATTCAATAAGGGAGCTTCCTACCGTGTAGAAAGTAAATTTAATTATAGTAAGCAACTCTTCGAAACAACACAGAACAAAGGTTTGTTTATTCTACAATACAATGAAGATTTAACTTTAACCCGATTAAAGTGATTACTGGATTTGTTTTATAACAATATCAGTAGTTACTTTCTTTATGCTTGTTAAAACAGATTCACCAGCCATCATAATTGAAAATTTCACGAACGGTAAGTTAAAAAGATATCTAGCAATTGCAATCATATTTCTAACGATATAACGCTAGTTTTAAAGCAATATTATAAAAACAAAAAAACCGCTTTAAAGCGGTTTTTTTTGGATTTAAAAAGAAGATTAAATTTTCTTCATTTGTTGTTTCATCATGGTCATTTGTTCTTTCAACATTCCATGCTTGTCTAATTTCTTTGCTTCAGCCATTAATATTGTTGCTTCACGTTTGCGCCTTTTTGTCATTGCAATTCCTGCCAATTGTAATTTCGCCATCGCCAAATCGTGTTTCATTGCCAAGCCTAGTTTTACTGCTTTTTTCAAATACTTTTCAGCTTGTGTCATGTTGGTTTGCGACAACATAATACCGTGTAAATAGTTGTAATACCCTTCTTGCTTAGTTGTTAAAGCAGTAGATGGGTTTTTAATATGTCCCAACCATTTTTGAGCTCCAGGAAAATTTTGTTTACGCAACTGTAGGAAAGACAATAGAATAAATTCATTTTTAAAATACAATAAAACGAAAATACCTGCTAAGAAAAGAATCGAAATTCCATTCATGATATTGAATAAACTAAATTGATATATCGCCCAAATTGTAATTAAGGCTGCTAATACGATTTTTATATTTTTATTGAACATGTTTTATTTTTATTGAATAGCAAAAATACATTTTTAAATGAAAAAAAGGACCACTTACTTTTTATAATATTTTTTGTACTTAAAAGCAGCAAAGGTAAAAAGGATCAGTAAAAACCCAATATAGATATACGCTTCCCTTGGTGTTACCTGTTTGTCTCCACTCGCATATGAGTGTAATCCAGACAAGTAAAAATTAACCCCAAAATAGGTCATCATGATCGATAGATACACAAAGGCAGAAGCAAAATTAAAAGCCAATCTACCTCTTAAACCTGGAATTAATCGCATATGTAATACAAATGCATACAGCATAATAGAAATTAAAGCCCAAGTTTCTTTAGGATCCCAGCCCCAATAGCGGCCCCAACTTTCGTTCGCCCACATACCACCTAAAAAATTACCAATGGTTAACATGACCAAACCAACAGTCATTGCCATTTCATTAATAACGGTTAATTCTTTAATATTGATGTCCATTCTTTTTTGATTCTTCTTTGTGGTGAACACAATTAAAAAGAGAGAAAAAACACCTAAAATCATCGAGAGTGAAAAAGGGCCATAACTGGCAACAATGATGGATACGTGAACTAACAACCACCACGAGTTTAGAACCGGCATTAAGTTTGCGATTTCAGGGTCTAACCAGTTTTGGTGAGCAAAAGCTAATGTAATTGCCGTTAAAAAAGTTGCGGCAGTTAATGCTAAAGAAGACTTTCGACCCATTGTTAATCCAAATAACATCACAGCCCAAGCCACATAAATTATCGATTCGTACGCATTACTCCACGGTGCATTTCCACTAATAAACCAGCGAGAAATTAAACCTGCAGTGTGTAATAAAAACAATGCAGCCGCTATACCGAGTAAAAACTTTACAAGTGTATTGATCCATTTCTTTTCATAGAAAATTTGTGAGATGACAAAGATGATCAAAAACAAGCTCAAGACTCCATATAATTTGGAGAGTGATAAAAATGGCTGGTATTTATTATAGATGATCTCTAATTCTATTCTGCTTTCCGACGGATAAACAGCACTCCCTTTTTCTTTTTGAAAATTTTTGATACGAGACAGTACTTTGTTTGCAAGGGTATAGTCTTGGGTCTTTTTTGCTTCTTGTAAAAATTGAACGTAAGCCGTTAATGAATGGCGTACAAAAACAGAATCGGTTGCTTTAAAATTTGCTGTGGATGTTTCTGGTTGCGAAATCCATTTGTTGTTTTCATCTCCAGGGATTGGGTATATTTTTAAAACACTTCCCATCAATGCAGAATTAAATAACCACAAGCGTCTTCCAATTTTTATGACATCTTTTTCAAATTTATTCTGAATATTTTTTTTCTGTGCATCCTGAATATAACTGTCTATTTTAGAATTTCCTTTGGCATCATAAAAGTCTGATAAACGCGCATATTTCGCTTTTTCTTTAAGCTCTAAAACTTCTCTTATTTGTGTGTTTCCTTTTTCTAAATAAACAAAAGGAACCTCAAACCATAAGCGCCTATTTTCAATGATTGACATTAAAACCTGACTCGGTTTCATGCCATTAAATTCATTTGTCTGACTTACTTTTCGCACCAATTCAGAAGCAAAAGTATGTGCAGGTTTCATACGCCCTCCAGCATCTTGTATGATTAATTTATTGAACGATTCAGCATGTTTTTCGTCTACTAAATTTGCTTTTAAAATGGAATCAATTTGTTGGTCTGTAATTCTTTTTTGTTGGTGATTTACAGGTTGCTGTGCATTGGCAACATTCACAAAAAATAAAAATGCAATGACTGCCATTGTCGATTTCTTTTTATTGAATTTTTTAAGTGATTTCTTCAAGTCGTCAAAACGCGTGTTCTTCGCAAAAAAGATACAAATCATTCCAAAATACAACATGGAATATCCTAAATAGGTAACAAAAGTTCCCCAAAAGTCGTGGTTTACCGAGAGTCTGGTTTGTTCTACTTCACCAGATAAATCATAACTCGCTTGAAAAAACTTATAACCTTTGTAGTCTAAAATGTTGTTCATGAAAATACGATAATCAAAAGTTTCACTTGGATCAATCACGGTCACCTCACTTGCAAAAGACGCAGCACTTTCAGATCCAGGGTATTTTTCTAACTGAAAATCATTTAATTTAATTTTAAAAGGAGTTTCTAGAAATTTTGAACCATAGAGCATTCTGAAGTTTAAATTTGCAACCGTAATCTCTTTTGCTCCCTGATTGTTGTATTGCCCTCCGGTTAATTCTACTCTTTCAGTTACATTGTTGGTGGTAATATCAAAAACAACCACATCCAACTTGGTGTCATCTTTTGGACCACTCACCATTTGTAAACTTCCTTTCTCTGCTGGTCTTGGAATTACAAACTGAAGTCCAGCAATATTATGAAGTGTTAAGTATTGGAAATTTTGAACAGAATCTTTAACAACAAGACCTTTTTTCTGATCTGCCATACGGAACCAATCGCCACTCTCTTTGGTGACCATTTTAAGACTGCCATTTTTTTTAAAGAAATCGACACTTGCATTTTTATCTGGTGCATTGAAACCTACTAAGATTCCATGTATATTTTGAATTGTACCACTTTTGATATAGTGTTCGTGTCTTGTACCTTCAGAAGACTCAACAAAGAAGAGGTGTTCTTCACCGTTATTATCAAGTATTAATTTTTTTTCTGCCCATGGAATATAATCCACTAATTTGAAGTTAATTTCTTGTTGGTCATTTTTATTGATTCCAAAGGAAGTGCTAAACTCAAAGTTGTTTTTTCCCCAAATGTTTAAAATTTTAATTAATGCAACATTACCCAAGGTATTTAAACCAGCCGAACTAGGGATATCAAATTTCATCCCTGATAGTAATATTTTCTGATGGATTTTAGGTGCTTGGTTTTCGTTGTCATCAATCACAACATTTAAATAGGTAGTTTCTGAAAGGAACGAATTAGTAGTTTCTCCTTCGTCAATAGGCATTACCCCTTCGTAACCAACATATCGTGTGATTCCTGCGCCAATTAAAATCAATAAAAAAGACACATGAAATAGCAATACAGGCCATTTCTCTTTTCTTAACAAACGGTATCTAAAAATATTTCCAAAAAAGTTAATTACGAAAAAAACCATAATCAACTCAAACCACCAAGCATTGTAAATTAATGCTTTCGAAGTTTGTGTTCCAAAGTCATTTTCTATAAAAGTGGCTACGCCCATTGAGGTTGCAAAAAGAACGAATAAAATAGCCATTAAACGTGTAGAGTACAAAAAACTGATTATCTTTTTCATCTGAAATGATGCTTTTTTTAGTTAAGCAAATTTACGGATAAAACGATTAAAAAGAGAACAACTTTTCTTGTTTTTTTAGTATTTAGAATTGATAAAAATGAGCTTTTTTTTTTACGCTTTTATCTTTCAATAAAATCTTGATATGCATCTTGTGTAATTGCTTTCCCTAAAGAGTCTAAGGCCTTAAAAGAAGTGCCTTTTTTAAGAATGGGTTTGTTGCTAACGAAGTCATAAACAAAAACCCCATTTTTATCTAGTGTTCCAAAGCCATTGTTAAAAATATAGTGTGCATATTGATTATCATCGTCATTAAAAAGATGCTTACTCCATTTAAAGTCAGTATTATCAATATCTAAAAGATCTAAAAGTGTATAAGAAAAATCTATTTGTGAGCTAATGGTGTTGATTTGAACGTTTGTTTTCTGCAAAGCGCCTCCTAGCCATAGCATTGGAATTTTAAACTTTTTTGGTGAATTGAAAACCCCTTCATGTTTTGGAGACCGATGTCCATGGTCTGCCATAATCACGATTAGTGTATTTTCCCACCAAGGTTGTTTTTTTGCATTTTCAATAAATTTCCCAATCGTTTTGTCGGTATAGGCATGTGAACTTCTAAATTTATTTTCTTCAGTGTCTTTGCCAAATTTATAACTGTTTGGAAATTCAAAAGGTTCATGGCTGGTTAGGGTTAATGCAATTTTAAAGAAAGGTTCTGTTTGTGTTTTATTGAGGTCTTCTGCAAATTTCTCCATAAATACATGGTCATGTGCGCCCCATTTAGAATTCCAATCTTTTTTGTCAAACGAATCGCCATCTATAAAATTAGTGACTCCAGCATTCCTTAAATACGTATTCATATTTCCGAAATTTAAATCACCTCCATAATAAAAGGAAGTGTCATAGCCAGCATCAATCATGCTTTTGATAAGCATAGGTAAGCTGCTATTTTTATTCGGAATTTTGATGATACTTTTGTTCGTTTGTGGATAATATCCACTTAAAATAGCAATCAACCCTTTGTCCGTTCTATCGCCATTTGCATAAAAATTGGTAAACAGCACACCTTCTTTAGATAATCGATTTAAGTTTTCTGTAACGTTGGGTTCTCCGCCAATACTCCCCACCAGTTTTCCTGTTAAGCTTTCCCAAATGATTAAAATGACATTCGGCTTTTTAGTGTTTAAAATCGAGTCCTTTGAGCCTGATAAAAGTGTTTTTTTTCTTACGTTTATAATTTCATTGGCAATAACGGTCTCAAATTTTTTGTAAGGATTATTTGTTGAAACTTCACTCGAGATAGAATGTGTGAAATTCCACATAAAATTAACTGCAGCGTGATTTCCAAACATATTGTTTGAGAAATACACATTACTTTGGTTAATTGGAATTGTTTGAAGTCCACCTCTAATTGGAAGAATTAATGCCCCAATTACAATCAAAAGAAATGGAGCTGCTATATAATTACCTGTATGTAGTTTTTTAATTTCTTTATTGATTCGTTTTTTGAAAAATTGTATGAAACTGAATGAAAAAAGTACCCAGATAAAAGTTCCAGAAACAATCTGAAATGTAGACGCTGTAGCCCACATAAGTTCTGGAGTATTTAAATAATTAAGTAATGTACTATCTATTCTTATTCCCCAAAATTGGTAGAGAGAGGTATCGATAATCATTAATAAGTTGATGAGAATGATTGTTAAATAGGTGAAAGTTTTGATTAAAAATGAAATCACTTCCCTAGGAATAAACAACGATAATAGAATAAAGAAAAAAGGAAGTATCGAAAGATAGCCTGTAAAAGAGGCATCCAATCTAAAACCATAGCAAAATGTCCTTAAAATTTCGTAAAACCCCAGTTGATAACTATCATTATAATAGAAGAGCAAGAAAAAGATACGAGCAAAGAAAAAGTAGGCAATCCATAACAAATAATACTGGAAAAAAAATTGAATTCTATTTTTAAAAGCGTTCATATATATAGTGGGTCAAAAAAATTATTCGGTCACTTTTAACCGTGCTTTCGCACTTATGGTTTCATCTGCATACTCTTTATTTAAATACTTTAAATACCCAGTAATTGCAATCATTGCAGCATTGTCTGTTGTGTATTCAAACTTTGGTACGTAGGTAGTCCAGCCAAAGTGCTTGTTAGCGGTTTCCAATCGTTTTCTAATTTCTGAGTTCGCAGAAACCCCTCCAGCAATTGCAATGTGTTTGATGCCCGTGTGTTTGACAGCGTTTTTAAGTTTATCCATTAATATTTCAGCAATCGTATGTTGAATGGATGCACAAATATCATTTAAGTTTTCTTCAATAAAATGCGGGTTGATTCTTTGTTGTTTTTGAATAAAATAAAGAATACCAGTTTTTAAGCCACTAAAACTAAAATCTAAATCTCCAACTTTAGGTTTTGTAAAAGCATATGCCTTTGGGTTCCCTAATTGGGCATGTTTATCTATTAAGGGACCACCAGGATAAGGTAATCCTAATATTTTTGCTGATTTATCAAAGGCTTCACCAACTGCATCGTCAATGGTTTCACCTAATAATTCCATTTTAAAATGGTCTGAAACTTTTACAATTTGAGTATGTCCACCACTAATGGTCAAACAAATAAAAGGAAAAGGAGGAATGTTACTTCCTTCTTCTACAATAAAATGTGCCAAGATATGCGCTTGCATGTGGTTTACATCTATTAAAGGAATGTCTAAACCAAGTGCAAAGGATTTGGCAAAGGACGTGCCAACCAACAAAGATCCCATTAAGCCGGGGCCTCGTGTAAAAGCAATTGCTGTTAATTTTTCTTTTTGGATACCTGCTTTTTCTAAAGCTTGTTGCACAACGGGTACAATGTTTTGTTGGTGTGCTCTGGATGCTAATTCTGGAACAACACCACCATACTTTGAGTGCACTTCTTGATTTGCAACAACATTACTCAATACTTTTCCGTTACAAATAACAGCAGCACTCGTGTCGTCACAAGAAGATTCTATCCCTAAAATGTAATCGTTTTGCATTAAAAGTTACTTTTAAGTTACAAAATTAATGATAATTTTTTATGATGTAACCGTTTTTTAAGAATAGAAATTTAATAGTTTGTTATATTTGGGCGTTCTTTGTGTATATGGCAATGTTTTTGATAGGTACTGCCACAAACCTCAATAACTTAATAATACAACATATCAAAAAATACCAAAAAATACTGCTAAAACTGATAAAGTACGTTGTGCTTTTTCTATTGTTGATAATAATCTTATTATCAACATCCTATGTGCAAACAAAACTCGCAAAATATGCAACAAATTCTATAAACGAAGACTTTGGTATCGATTTATTGATTCAAAAAGTAGATTTGTCTTTCTTAGGAACCGTTCAGTTGAAAGGTATTGAAATTCGTGATCATCATAAAGATACCTTGATTTTTGTAAACAAGCTGTCAACGTCACTTTTGAATGCAAAAAAAATATTGGATGGAAATGTAAAATTGAAAAGTATTTCTCTTGATGATGCACATTTATATATGAAAACGTATAAAAATGAAAAGGATGATAATTTAGCTGTTTTCATTGATAGTTTTGATTCAGATATTCCTAAAGATTCTTTGCGAAAGCCGTTTGTTTTAGAAACCTCGAATATTTATGTCAGCAATTTAAATTATAAGTTGACCAATGAGAATGATACAATTCCTATTAAATATAGTGCCACAAGAATTGGAGGGAATTTACAGAGTTTTTCGATTGTTGGTCCTAATGTGAAAACGAATATTAGAGGATTATATTTTACGGAATCAAATGGTTTAAATATAACAAACCTTACTACAAATTTCTCGTACTCACTCAATGCAATGCATTTTAATGAAACGACTTTGGAAACGAAAAGTTCTAAAATAAAAGGGAACATTCTTTTCACCTACAATAGAGCGGATTTAAAAGATTTTAATAACAAAGTGAAAATTAAGGCATATTTCAAGAAAAGTACATTTTCGATTCATGATTTTAAGAAACTATACAGTGAGTTAAGTGGGGATGATGTTTTCAGTTTCACAGCAAATGCATCTGGAACATTGAATGATTTAAAAATTCAAAATGTATACTTAAATTCTAAAAATGGGTTACAAGTATTGGGTGACCTTTCTTTTGTAAATTCAATAAACACAGAAAAAGCCTTTCTTTTTAAAGGGGATTTAGAAAAGCTTTCTACCACTTACGCTGATTTAGTAAGTATGCTCCCAAATGTTTTAGGGAATACGCTGCCGACAGCACTTTCGAGCCTAGGAGTCTTTACATTAAACGGTTTTGTAAAAGTAACGGCAGTCGATTTAACAGCGAATGTAGCTGTCAAATCAGAAATTGGAACGATCGCGTCTGAATTTCAAATTATAAATATTGATACTATTGATTTTGCAGAATATTCGGGAGACATTGTGTTAACTAATTTTGATATTGGTCTTTTCTCCAAGAACCCTCTTTTTGATAAAGTTTCTTTGAAGGGGATTGTAAATGGAAGTGGCTTTGCCTTAGAAAACCTAAATACTTCTTTTATTGGCGATGTTTCAGTTTTGGATTTTAAAAAGTATAGATACTCAAATATCAAAGCAAACGGAAATTATAGAAAGAATAAATTTGAAGGAAATTTGTTGATAAATGATGCCAATTTTAAAATGAATTTTAATGGCTTGGCAGACCTCTCTTCATCCGTACATAAATTTGATTTCGATGCATCTATAGCTTTATTAAACTTAAAAGAAACCAATTTGTTTACAAGAGATTCAGTTGCAATTTTACAAGGAAAAATCACCCTCGATGTTGCTGGAAATACCTTTAATAATATTACTGGAAACGCTATTTTTAATGACGTATATTATACCAATCAAGAGAAAGAATTTCGCTTCAAAGAATTCAATGTTTCCTCTTCTTTAAAAGATGATGTAAAACGAATAGAGGTGGTTTCCAAAGATATTGCAAATGGGTATTTGTCAGGGAAGTTTTCTTTCTCAGAACTGTTGCCTGTTGCTCAAAATGCTTTATGGAGTATTTATACGAACTACAATCCTTATAAGGTAGCAAAAGATCAGTTTTTAGATTTTAATTTTACTGTTTACAACCAAATCATAAATGTGTTTTTTCCAGAAATCTATATTCACGATAAAACGAAGGTTAAGGGAAAAGTAGTCTCTAATAAAAGCCAATTGAAATTAAACATCACTTCACCAAGAATTGAAGTTTATGGGAACGAAATTAAAGATTTGAAGTTACTTACCGACAATCAGAACCCACTATTTAATACGAGTTTAACAGCTTCTGAATTGAACACAAAGTATTACAAGCTTTCTAAACTGAACTTTTTAAATAGAACAGATAATGATACGTTGTATTTTAAATCTGTTTTTGAAGGTGGAAAACTGAATAATGAAGAATTTAATTTAGATTTTTATTATACTATCAATCCAAAAGGAAAATCCGTCGTTGCGTTCCAAGAATCCTCTTTTAATTTTAAAGAAAACGTTTGGAAAATTAATCCAAACAGTCAATACACAGATAAAATAACATTTGATTTAAATACGAGTGAATTCAATTTTAGTCAATTTGAAATCACCTCAAAAGAGCAAAAAATTGAGTTTTTTGGAAGCCTCAAAGGTGATAGCGAAAAGGCATTATTAGCAAATTTTACACAAGTAAATTTAGAAAGTTTCTTGCCTGATATTGATAGTTTAGCTTTGAAAGGTGTTTTTTCTGGCAATTTAGATTTTGTTCAAAAAAAAGGTGTATACAAGCCTGAAGCAATTGTTTTAATAAAGGATTTTGAGATCAATGATTTTAAACAAGGTGATTTGTCTTTAAACATTGTTGGTGATAATTCGTATGAAAAATACAATGTGGCAGTCTCCCTGAAAAATAAAAAAGTCAAAAGCATAGCTGCAAATGGTGTTTTAGATTTTTCAAGTAAAAAACCACTAATTGATTTGAATGTATTCTTAGAAGACTTCCGTTTAAATGCTTTTAGTCCTCTGGGAAAAAATGTTTTATCGGCAATAAGAGGGAAGGCAAGTGGCGAGCTTCAATTGACTGGTTTTGTTGGAAACCCGGAAATGCAAGGGGTTTTAAAGTTAAAGAATGCTGGTATGTTATTTCCCTATTTAAATGTAGATTATGACTTTGATGGCGAATCTCTGATTACTTTAGATCGGCAATCGTTCCTATTGGAGAATGTTAATTTATTAGATGTAAAACACGGAACAAGAGGTGTGTTAAAAGGAGAAATTACACATCAAAATTTTAATCAATGGTTTTTAAATTTAGAAATTGACACTAATAATTTGTTGGTTTTAGATACTGAAGATGCCGAAGAAGCACAGTATTTTGGGACTGGGTTTTTAAAAGGAACGGCAACTATCAGTGGTTTGACAGATCAGCTAACAATAGATGTTAATGGAAGCACCCAGCCTGGGACTGTTTTTGTTGTTCCTTTAAAAGACATTGAAACGGTAAATAGTTACAAGTTAATTCATTTTAAATCAGACACGGTAAAAGTGGCTGATAAGCAGATGGAATTAGCAAAAGATGCATTAAAAGGACTTTCCCTGAATATGAACTTAGAAGTTACGAAAGCGGCAAAAATGCAAGTTGTTATCGATGAAGTTTATGGGAGCCAGTTAACTGGATTTGGTTCTGGAGCAATCGATATCCAAATTAATACGCGTGGAAAATTCAATGTTTTTGGCGATTACACCATTGAAAATGGAGTCTATGACTTTAAATATGGTGGCTTTGTTAATAGACCTTTTGTAATACAAAAAGGAGGAACTGTTTCTTGGAATGGAAATCCTTATGAAGCCAATTTAAATGTTACTGCTGTTTACAAAGCGAGAGCAAATCCGTCAACACTGCTGCAAAACTTCAACTCTAGTAGAAGTATTGAGGTAGATTTAGTGACCAAAATAACTGGAGGATTGTTTAGTTCTAAGCAAGAATTGGATATTGAATTAGCAAATGTAGATCCTTCCATTGCAACAGAACTAGAATTTATTTTGAATGATAATAACGTCAATGAAAAAACGACACAATTCATTTCGTTATTGACTCTAGGGAGTTTTGTAAATCCGGATAAGATAAATTTTGATAGCACATCGGCCATTACGACCACGGCCTCCAACGCTATTACATCAGCCTTTTCTAGTTTGATGAACAGTTCAGATAGTAAGTTTAAGTTTGGCGTAGATTATGTTCAAGGTGTTGATAATAGTAATACAGATAGACTGGACATTGACAATCAAGTAGACGTTTCTGTGAGTACAAATTTGAATGATAGAATTATTATCAATGGAAAAGTAGGAGTGCCTATTGGCGCCAAAACACAATCTAGTGTTATTGGAGAAGTGAAAGTTGAGGTATTGTTAAACAAAGAAGGGAGTTTTAGAAGTGTTATTTTTAATCGACAAAACGAAATCCAATATTCGGCAGAAGAAGAGGGTTATACACAGGGAGTTGGACTTTCTTATCAAGTAAACTTTAATACGTTCTCTGAATTTCTTGAGAAAATAGGAGTCAAAAAAAGAAAAAGCATAAAACTAAAAGCAACCAAGAAAAAAAAAGTACTTTCTAAAAACAAACAATTAATTAACTTTTAATAGATCTTAAAAATTAGACAATTTTCTTCCAGATTTTTATCAGTATGAAAACACAAACGATCGAAAGAATTGATAGTGTAGTAGCAATCAATGTTTCTCCATATATCCAGTTTCCAGTTGCAAATAAAAAGCTATAAACACCAGTAACACCGGTAAAGAAAGCAACTATTTTAAACCCAATATTCTTAAACTTATCTTCTCCATCAAAAATTAATTTTTCAAAATCATCAAGTGTTTCTTTGGTTGATGGTTTTGTGAGTAACGTCACTGAAATCCATCCAACAGTTGTAATTAAAACACCGGTTATTAATTGCCAATGTCCTGCAATTTCTATCCATGGAATTTCTTGCTTTCCGTTGATAAAAAAGAAAAGGGCAACGATAAATGATATCGCCATTGCTGCAATTTCACTAAAAGGATTGATGCGATGCCAAAACCATCTTAGAATAAATAATAAACCTGTTCCCGCCCCAATTTGTAACAACAAATCAAAAACATCTTTTGCAGATTGCAGGTAAAAAGAAAAAGTAGCCGCACAAATCATTAAGATTACTGTGGTCATCTTTCCAACAATTACTTTTTGTTTTTCGGAAGCTTCTTTGTTTATAAAACGTGCATATAAGTCATTTACTACATAGGAGCTTCCCCAGTTTAATTGAGTAGAAATGGTACTCATAAAAGCAGCAATTAAAGAGGTTAAAACGACACCAATTAGTCCCGCAGGTAAATAGGTCATCATTGCTGCATAGGCCACGTCATGTCCTTGCATTTCTGAGGGTAAATTAGGGAAAGCTGCATTGACATCTGTCAAGGTTGGAAAAACAACTAAAGAGGCTAGTCCGACTAAAATCCATGGCCAAGGACGTACTGCGTAATGTGCGAAGTTGAAAAATAACGTCGCCCATGTTGCATTTTTTTCATCTTTTGCCGCAAGCATTCTTTGTGCTATATAACCGCCCCCGCCAGGTTCAGCTCCAGGGTACCAAGTGCTCCACCATTGCACAGCTAAAGGGATAATAAATAAGGTTACCAATGCTTCTGTGTCCGAAAAATCAGGCAGCATATTTAATTGTCCGCTAACATTTTCATGCGATAACAGGTTTGTCAATCCCCCAATTTCTGGTAAATCTAAAATGTATATAGTAGCCCAAATAGAACCGATCATTGCGATTATAAATTGCACAAAGTCGGTGATTAGCACTCCTTTTAACCCCCCTAAAGAAGAGTATATGACAACAATTATTGAAGAATATATAAGCATTTCTCCTTGGTCTATACCCAGTAATATATTTGCAATTTTTGCGCCAGCTAAGCAGACTCCTGCCATTGTCACTACATTAAAAATGATGCCTAAATAGATTGCCCTGAAACCCCTAAGGAAGCCTGCCGTTTTTCCAGAATATCTAATTTCATAGAACTCTAGGTCTGTCGTAATCCCAGATTTCCGCCATAATTTTGCATAGAAGATAACAGTCAACATTCCTGTGAGTAAAAATGCCCACCAAACCCAATTGCCAGAAACACCGTCTTTCCGAACTAATTCGGTTACCAAACCAGGTGTGTCTGCAGCAAATGTTGTTGCAACCATAGAAACGCCTAACAGCCACCAAGGCATGTTTCTGCCAGATAAAAAATACTCAGAAGTGTTTTTTCCTGCTTTTTTAGAGACCCAAAGACCAATGAAAAGAGAAAGAATAAAAAACCCTATAATAATACCGTAATCAAGATTCGACAGATTCATTCGTATATTCGTTTTAAAAGACGAAAATAGTCAATCCTTTTTAATAGACTACCTTCAAGAATAAAAACATAAAAAACAGCGGTATAATTTATTGAAAACGGTTGCTAAAGTCGAAAACGATTTCGTCGTTTTATTCTTTAGAATCCTTTAAATTAAGTATTTTTACACGATAGAATATGGATAAAATTAAAAAAATAGGAGTACTAACTTCTGGAGGAGATGCCCCAGGAATGAATGCAGCAATTAGAGCGGTTGTTCGTGCTTGTGCATTTCATGAAATAGCATGTGCAGGTATTTATCGAGGGTACGAAGGAATGATAGAAGGTGATTTTATTGACTTGAATGCACGTAGTGTAAAAGGAATCATCAACAAAGGAGGAACTTTTTTGAAATCTGCAAGATCCAATGGTTTTCGAACCAAAGAAGGAAGACAAAAAGCATATGATGCTTTAAAAGCAGCCAATATTGATGCTTTAGTTACTATTGGTGGTGATGGAACTTTTACAGGTGCCATGATTTTTAACCAAGAATTTAATTTTCCAGTAATCGGAATTCCAGGTACTATTGACAACGATATTTTTGGAACTTCACACACTTTAGGGTATGATACAACCTTGAACACTGTTGTGGATGTAATTGATAAAATTAGAGATACTGCAAGTTCACATAATCGATTGTTTTTTGTCGAGGTAATGGGTAGAGACGTTGGGCATATTGCTTTAAACGTAGGTGTAGGAGCAGGTGCGGAAGAAATTTTAATTCCAGAAGAAAATTTAGGATTAGACAGATTGTTAGACTCTTTAAGAAGAAGTAAAGAATCTGGGAAATCGTCAAGTATTGTAGTCGTAGCAGAAGGAGATAAAATTGGTAAAAATGTTTTCGAATTAAAAGATTATGTTGAGGAACATTTACCTGAATATGAAGTCCGAGTATCTGTCTTAGGACATATGCAAAGAGGAGGTTCACCTTCTTGTTTTGATCGCGTTTTGGCAAGTAGAATGGGTGTGAAAGCCGTTGAAAGTTTGTTGGAAGGAAAATCGAATTTTATGGTAGGCATATTAAGTGATAAAATACAGTTAACTCCATTAGAAAAAGCAATTAAAGGACAATCAAAAATAAATAAAGAATTAATTCGTGTGTCAGATATTATGACCACATAATAAGAATAATTACAAATACAAAGAAATGATTAAAATAGGAATTAACGGATTTGGTAGAATAGGAAGATTAGCTTTTCGTTCAGCAGTAAAGAGAGAAAATGTACAAGTTGTTGCAATCAACGATTTATTAGAAGTTGATTATTTAGCATACATGCTTAAATATGATTCTGTTCATGGTGCATTTGACGGTACTGTTGAGGTAAAAAACGGAATGTTAGTAGTTAACGGAAACGAAATTAGAATTACAGCAGAAAGAGATCCAGCAAATTTAAAGTGGGATGAAGTTGGTGCAGAATATGTAATAGAATCTACAGGTTTTTTCTTAACAGAAGAGACAGCAGGAAAACACTTAGATGCAGGTGCTAAAAAAGTTGTTTTATCGGCTCCATCTAAAGATCATACACCAATGTTTGTAATGGGTGTAAATAACACAGAATTAACTGCAGATCAAAAGATTTTTTCAAACGCTTCTTGTACAACAAACTGTTTAGCGCCAATTACGAAAGTGTTAAATGATAATTTTGGTATTGTTGAAGGTTTAATGACAACTGTGCACGCTGCAACAGCAACTCAGAAAACAGTAGATAGTCCTTCTATGAAAGACTGGAGAGGTGGGCGTTCTGCAATTCACAATATAATTCCTTCTTCTACAGGTGCTGCAAAAGCAGTAGGAAAAGTAATTCCAGCAATGAATGGTAAATTAACAGGAATGGCTTTTAGAGTTCCAACAATGGATGTATCTGTTGTAGATTTAACGGTAAAATTAGAAAAGCCAGCTTCTTATAAAGAAATTTGTGCTGCAATGAAAGCAGCTTCAGAAAGTGGACCAATGAAAGGTGTTCTTGGGTATACTGAAGACTTAATTGTTTCTCAAGATTTCGTAGGAGATACTCGCACATCAATTTTTGATGCAAATGCAGGGATCGCTTTAAACGACAACTTTGTAAAAGTTGTTTCTTGGTATGACAATGAAATGGGATATTCTACGAAGATTGTAGATTTAATTGAATATGCAGCTACTTTATAGTTGTAACAAAAAAGGACAATAAAAAACCTGATAGATTTACTTCTATCAGGTTTTTTTTATTTTGTTTCATACTGAAAACTTACTTTACTGCGATCATGCTAATTTCTACATTTACAAACTTTGGTAAATTAGCAACTTCAACAGTTTCTCTTGCAGGTGCCGTCTCTTCGTTGAAATAGGTTCCGTATACAGCATTTATTTCTCCAAATTGATGCATGTCAGAAATAAAAATAGAAGCTTTTATAACATGTTCAAAAGTCATTTCGGCAGCTGCTAAAACAGCCTTCATATTTTCCATGACTTGGGTTGTTTCTGCTTGAATACTATCTAAAACCAACGCTCCGGTTGTAGGGTGCAGTGCAATTTGTCCAGAAGTATATAGTGTATTTCCACTTAAAACGGCTTGATTATATGGCCCTATTGGTGCAGGTGCTTTTGTCGTAGTAATTATTTTTTTCATCTTTTTGAAATTCTCAATATTGAAATGTTTTGTTCTTGTCAGACTGAGCCTGTCGAAGGCTATTTTTATCTAAAACAATCTTCTATCTGGTGGCTTGTTTTTATCCCATTTTAAATCTTGCAATACGGTAGATTTTACACCAATAAAAAAGGTATACGATGAAATGTTCCCAAAAGGAACCCAATTAAAATTGAATTGCCAACTGTCTAAATCTCTCGTAAAGTTGAACCTTGAGAAGGTGAAAGCACCATCCTTAAGGTCATAACCCGAAGAATAGCCCACTTTCCATTTAGGAGATAGTTCTAAATTTCCACTAAACATTACCGAATGACTTCTTATTTCACCAGGTTCTTGACCATTATTCGTATAGGTTGCAGCATAGGCTAAATTTACACTCCAAGGAATATCTGCTTTGTAGAGTTGCGTTTCTACATCTTTCTTTTGGCTGTTGTTACTATTGCCACGTGTTTGGGCAAATTGATTGGTTGGATTAATGTTTCCGCCAATTACATCTGGTGTATTTTGCGCTCCATTCCCACTGTTTGTTTTATTTTTATCGTCTTTATCTTTGCTAAAATCAGCACTAGATAAACTGTAGTTTGCTGATAAATTTGCAGTTTCTATTCTGAAAATATTTGGATTGAACTTGTCAATAGAACGTCCTTCATCATTTATTTGATAGGGATCTAGAGAAGCATTGAAATTTACTGCCATTTTATCATTGAAAAAGCGAGTACCTGCATTGATGTTTAGGTTACTCCATCCTAAACTGTCTGCGGCAATATTGTAGGCAGTACTAAAGTTTAAGTTATTTAAGATCGTTATTTTTTTATCTTCTTCATCGCTATCAGGATCTTTTGATGCCATTTTAGCTTCTACAACATTGTTCACGGAAAAACCAATAGAATTGCTTAATCCAGAATTTGGTGCGCCGTAAATACCCACATTATTATCAAAAGGAGTATAGGTTTCGAAATCTAGTGGGTCAGCAGTTTTTTGAACCTGTTCTTCATATTTACGTGCAAAATCTGGTGTATAACTGTAAGAAATAGATGGTCTAATGGTGTGTCGTATTGCTTTTAACCGTCCTTTGTTAAATTTAAAAGTTCCATAAATATTGGTAGATAAACTAACTCCTGTATTGTATTCTCTAAAAGATTTGAAACCACTAATTGTGTCCGTAATTACCTCTTGATCTGTTTCGTTATATGTTTTTTTGAGGTAGTTAAAATTCCAAATCTCTTGATAAGAAACACTCGGGGATAGAGTAAAATAACGAAAAGCTTTTATATTCGTACTTGTTCCGGTTCTGTGCTTGATTCCAGATTTGGCAGTGCGAAACATTGCAGAAGTTAAGAATTCATCTTCCGTAGTATTAATTCGATATTCACCTTGCATCGCATAATCAAACCCCATTTTCTGAATCGGATTTTTCTTAACTCCTCCTTTTCCTTCAAACGGAAAAATCTTAGACATGGTAAGGTTTACAGAAGGAAAGGTCATGTTTATTGACTGGTCATTCGTATTCTGTGTATGGGTTGCTGCAACCGAAAGATTAAAAGGAGTACCCACAAACTTCTTTGAGTAACTCACTGAAGAATTAAAGGTATTTGTTAAAAACTGATTGGTATTGAATTCGTTTAAACTCTCTCTAAAAAAACGACTACTTCCTAAGTTAACAGAAGCCGTAAATCTTGAATTAGGATTTGCTTTAGAATCTTGAGAATGACTCCATCGAACATTGAAATTACTTGATTTGTTATAGGTAGAGAAACCTCGAATACCTTGTACATTGTTTTCGAAACTTATATTGAAGTTTCCGCTGTAACGATATCTTAAATTGTAATTTGAGAAAGCTCTTAAGCCCCAACTTCCATTAGAATAGGCATCTCCTCTTACCGCCAAATCAACATAATCGCTAATTGCAAAGTAATATCCGCCATTTTGAAAACCAATTCCTCTACTGGAGCTTCCTGTGTCAAAAGCAGGAATTAAAAAGCCAGAGACACTTTTTTCACCCAAAGGAAAGTAGGCAAATGGCAATACTAAAGGTGTTGGAATATCTGCAATGACCAAGTTACTAGCTCCAACAATTATTTTCTTTCCTGGAACTAATTTTGCTTTATTTGTAGTGATATAATAATCAGGATTTTCTACTTTATCAGAAGTTGTAAAGCGTATTTTTCGTACATAAATTGTAGAATCATTGACGCGTTTTGTCTTTTCGCCATAGGTAAACATTTCGCCTTGCTTGGTTTTTAAACCGTAGATTAATGCTCTTTTACTTTTGAAATTATAGATTATGGAATCTTGTTCTGTTTCTTCGCTACCTTGTTTAAAATAAGGGCGTTGTGTGTATCCTGTGCTGTCTATAATTCCTTTTGCAAATAAAGTTTCCTTCTTATAATCAACAACAATAACCCCAGCTTTTAAATCAATTTCACCATAAATCAAAACGGCTTCATTATATAAAGTTAGTGTTTCTTCTTTTGCATTTTGGATCGTATAATCTTTCGCATCATGTATGATGATGTCTTGAATAGATTCTTTGGGTTTGATAGAGTCTAAACCGACGGTATCTATTTTTTTAGCAAAAAGACTGTCCTTTTTCTTCTTTGAAATTGCTTTTGTTCGAATTGGTTTTAAACTATCAAATCGTATGCTCGTTACGGAAAGCGCTTTCGTCTTTTCTATATCTTGAGAATACCCTTTTTGAAACGCTAAAAGAGAGAAAAATAAAAGAATGTATGATAGGTTTGATTGCAATGCTATAAATGCTATTTTTGTACAATGGTAAAAGTAGGGTTCAATGTTTGAAGCACCAAACTTACAATTGCCAAAATTAGTTAAATTTTATCGATGAATTTTCTACGAAACCACAAATTTACGGCTAAAACTAAAAATATATTTTTTTTAGTACTCTTTTGTTTTTTTCTAACACACAATTTGGGGTTACAAGCTCAAAAAAAGTATGTTGTTGTTTTAGACGCAGGCCATGGCGGAAAAGACTCTGGTAACAATGGAAATGGGTACAAAGAAAAAAATATAGCACTGAAGGTCGCTATAGCAGTAGGAGATCAATTAAAAAAGCAAAAGGACATCGAGGTTATTTTCACTAGAGATAAAGATGATTTTATCAATTTATGGAAAAGAGGAGACATTGCAAATCAAGCAAAAGCAGATTTATTTGTTTCCATTCATTGCGATTCCCATACATCAAATGCCTACGGAGCAGGTACTTTTGTTTTAGGAATCCGGGGAAATAAAAAGAATTTAGAAATTGCAAAAAGAGAAAATGCTGTAATTCTTTTAGAGGACAATTACAAGCAACGTTATGAGGGATTCGATCCGAATTCAGCCGAATCAATGATTGGATTATCACTCTTGCAAGAAGAGAATTTAGATAAAAGTTTAGCCCTTGCGAGTTTCATTCAATCGAATTTTACTAAAAAATTAAAAAGATTAGATCGAAAAGTAAAACAAGATAACTTTCAGGTTCTTAGAGAGACGATTATGCCAAGTGTTTTAATAGAATTGGGTTTTTTAACCAATAAAAACGAAGGCCGTTATTTAAACTCGAAAAAAGGGCAAAAAGCATTCTCAAATTCCATTGCCCTTGCAATAAAGAAATACATCAATCAATTAAAAATAAACACCATTTCTGTTGTTGATGATGTTGCAACAGAAGGAAGTGTCTCTAAAATTGAGTACAAGATACAAATTGCCTCTGGTAAAAACAAAATTGCTACTAAATCATATAATTTTAAAGGCCTTAAGAATGTAGAAAGAGTTGCTGTAGGTTCTTTCTTTAAATATTATTATGGTAATTCAGAGGTGCTTAAAAAGGTGAAAAAATCCTTAAAAAAGGTGATGAAAAAAGGATATACATCCGCATATATAGTTGCTTTTAAAAAAGGTAAGAGAATCACATTAAAAGAAGCCCAGAATATGCTATAATTTAACACTTTTCCATAAAAATAGTGGTAATTTTGTTAAAAGAACTAGAAGAAAAAAATATGTCAAAAGAATTAAAAACAGGAATTGTTGCTCTTATAGTGCTGGCAATGTCTATGTGGGGATATTATTTCCTGAAAGGAGAAAATATTTTCCATCCAAATAACCGTCAATTTAAAGTAGAGTACTCAAATATTGGAGGTTTAAATAGATCAAGCTTAGTAACTATTAATGGTTTGAAAGTAGGGAAGGTTGATGAAATCTTATTCAATCCTGATCCAACAAAAAGAGGGAGTTTGATTGTCTCGTTTTCAATGGACGATACGTTTGAGTTTTCTATAAACAGTGTCGTAAAAATATATTCACCAAATCCACTGGGAGGTTCCAATCTGGCAATTGTTCCTGATTATACTGGTGAAAATGCAGTTTCTGGAGATGTTTTACAAGGAAAAATAGAGTCCAGCTTATTTACATCTATTGGTGAGCGTTTAGACCCAATTCAAACAAAATTAGAACATGTAATTGTGAGTGCAGATTCATTGTTTAAAAACATTAATGATGTTTTAGATAAACAAACGACTCAAAGTATAAAGAACTCAATTAAAACGCTAGAATATTCTTTACTTGATGTTCGCAATACCATCCAAGCTGTAAATGGTATTATGGATTCTACTTCTGTAGACCTAAAAGAAACGATGCTATATTCAAGGAATTTTGCAGAAAACTTATCTAAAGTATCAGATACACTTGTTAATGCAGATTTAGGGAAAATTATGCGGGAAGCACAAATTACTTTACTGACTGTAAACTCTTTACTAAAAGGTATTGATGAAGGTAAAGGATCTTTAGGGAAGTTTGTAAATGACAATGCGATGTATGATAATCTAACCAATGTCTCTAAAGAACTTGAACAGTTGCTTAGAGAAATGAAATTAAATCCAAAACGTTTTGTGCATTTTTCATTATTTGGAAAGAGTGCAACACCCTTTAATCAACAGAATAATACGAACAATAAAACCAATCAATAACATTGTAGCATGAATTATATTTCAAATGTACTTTTCGGAGTTTTATTAATTATAGGAATTGGCTTTTTTGTGAATAATATTCAAAAGATTTTCCGAAATATAAAATTAGGTAAAAGTATTAATAGAAATGATAATAAACTCCAGCGATTAAAAAACATGGCAATGATTGCTCTTGGGCAGTCTAAAATGGTCAAAAGACCCTTTTCAGGGTTTTTACATATTATTGTTTATGTTGGTTTTGTAATTATAAATATAGAAGTTTTAGAGATTGTTGTTGATGGGTTGTTGGGAACCCACCGTATTTTTCAACCCTATTTAGGAAATGCATTTTATGGGTTTTTAATTGGTGTTTTTGAGGTGTTAGCCGCACTTGTTTTTATTGCTGTTGTTCTATTTTGGTTGCGTAGAAACGTTTCTAACATTAAAAGATTTTTAAGTAAAGAAATGACTGGTTGGCCAAAAAGAGATGGAAATTTAATTCTTTATTTTGAAATGGTCTTAATGTCGTTATTTATCATAATGAACGCTACAGATACTGCCTTTCAAGAAGCAGGAGTTGGAAATGTTGTTAGTCAATTAGTAGCACCAATTTTTGAAAGTTACTCCTCAGAAACCATTCATACAATAGAACGAACCGCTTGGTGGATTCATATTACGGGAATTTTAGTTTTCTTAAATTATTTGTTTTACTCGAAGCATTTACACATTCTTCTTGCGTTTCCAAATACCTATTTTGGAAATTTAAAACCAAAAGGACAATTCCCAAACTCTGAAGCAGTTACAAAAGAAGTACAATTGATGATGGATCCGTCAGCAGATCCTTATGCAATGCCAGAAGAAGGAGCAGAAGAAGACGTTCCTGAAAAATTTGGCGCATCCGATGTTGCCGATCTAAGTTGGGTACAACTATTAAATGCCTATACCTGTACAGAATGTGGTAGGTGTACCTCTGCGTGTCCAGCAAGTCTTACAGGAAAAGAATTATCTCCAAGAAATATTATGATGAAAACGAGAGATCGTTTGGAAGAAGTTGGAAGAAATATCGATGATAACAATGGTACATTTAAAGACGATGGGAAACAATTATTAAACGATTACATCACTCCAGAAGAATTATGGGCATGTACAAGCTGTAATGCCTGTGTAGAAGAGTGTCCAGTAAGTATCGACCCATTGTCTATTATTATGGATATGAGAAAATATTTAGTGATGGAGCAAAGTGCTGCACCACAAGAGTTAAATATGATGATGACCAATGTAGAAAACAATGGTGCGCCATGGCAATACAATCAACAAGATAGATTGAATTGGGCAAACGAAGAATAACAAATTAAACGATTAAAAAATCAGACTATGAATGTACCTACAATGGCAGACATGATGGCACAAGGAAAGCAACCAGAAGTTTTGTTTTGGGTAGGTGCAGCCGGAAGTTATGATGATCGAGCAAAAAAGATTTCAAGAGCGTTTGTCAAAATCTTGCATGCAGCAAGTGTAGACTTCGCTGTCTTAGGAACGGAAGAATCTTCAACAGGAGATGCAGCAAAAAGAGCTGGTAATGAGTTTTTGTTTCAAATGCAGGCATTAATGAATATCGAGGTTTTAAATGGGTATGAAGTCAAAAAAATAGTGACTTGCGATCCTCATTCATTCAATACTTTGAAAAACGAATACCCGAGTTTAGGGGGTAAATACGAAGTTTTTCATCACACACAATTCATTCAACATTTAATTTCAGAAGGACGTTTAGAAATTGATAATACGACACTGAAAGGTAAAAGAGTCACTTTTCATGACCCATGCTATTTAGGGAGAGCCAATGAAGTCTATGAATCTCCAAGAGATTTAATACGTAGACTAGGAGTCAACTTAACAGAAATGAAACGCCACAAAGGAACTGCTTTATGTTGTGGAGCTGGTGGTGCACAAATGTTTAAAGATGCTGAAAAGGGGGATAAAGAAATCAATATTTTAAGGACAGAAGATGCTTTAGAGGCCAAACCTCAAATTATTGCAACTGGTTGTCCATATTGCAATACGATGATGACAGATGGAATTAAGTTCAAAGAAAAAGAAACTGAAGTGGTTGTAAAAGACATCGCAGAATTAATCTCAGAAGCAAATGGTTTATAAAATGAAAAAGAGTTGGTTACTTCTTATTGGACTTGTTTTTATTACTTGTAATAACAGCGAGGAACAGAAAGTGATACCTTTAGAAGTAACAAAAACGAAAGACACCACGCTTATTGTTAAAGCAGAGGTTATTAAAAAAGAGATTCTTATTTTTAAAGTACAAATTGCAGCTTTGAGACAGCCAAATGAAAGTTTCGCCAATTTAGAGAATTTAGCGATTTATCAAGAAAACGGATTTACCAAATATCGATTGGGGAGCTTTGAAACCTATAAAGAAGCTCGAAAATATAGAAATAGGATTCTTAAAACCTATAAAGATGCTTTTGTCCAAGCTTTAAAAAATGAAGTTCCAGTCTCTATTTTAGAAGCAATAGCGGATTAAATTTTCATGAAACACACTTCTCAAAAAAATGCCATTATCTTATTCCCAGAGTTCTTAAAAGTAGCTTTTAAAATAGTTGATTGCCCCTTATTAAAAGTACAAACAAGCACAAAATCATGGATGTAAAAAGTTATATAAAAGCGGCAAGATTACGTACACTTCCGTTATCCATTTCAGGAATTATTGTTGGAAGTATCATAGGAAATGCTAATGTTCATGCAAACCTTATTTCAGAAGTTACACCTCCATTTTGGGCAACTTCAATATTTTGGCTAGCAATTTTAACTACAATTGGATTTCAAGTGCTGTCAAACTTTGCCAACGATTATGGAGACGGTATCAAAGGAACCGATGACAATCGCAAAGGAGAAGCTAGAATGGTTTCTTCAGGATCCATTTCACCAAAGCAAATGAAACGTGCAATGATCTTAACCTCAATCTGTACATTGTGTATTGCAATACTTTTAATATACATAGCCTTTGGGAGAGAAAACTTTGGATATTCAGTAGTGTTCTTTTTGTTAGGGCTTGCATCCATAGCTGCAGCAATTAAATATACTGTAGGAGAGTCTGCATATGGTTATAGTGGTTTGGGAGACATATTTGTTTTTTTATTCTTCGGATTGCTTAGTGTTGTTGGAAGTTATATTTTATTCACACACCAAATAAACACGCTTCTATTTCTACCAGCAACTTCAATTGGTTTACTAAGTGCTGCTGTTTTGAACTTAAACAATATGAGAGATCAAATAGAGGATAAGAAACATCATAAAAACACGCTAGTTGTAAGTCTGGGAAGTCAAAAAGCAAAAATATACCATTATATTTTAATATTAGGTGCACTAATTACAGCTGTTTTATATGTACAAATGCAATATCAATCATCAATTCAATATTTATTTTTAATTGCTTTTATTCCTTTATTTTTTAATATAAGAGTAGTTGCACAAAATATCCTTTTCTCAGAGTTAGACAGTGAGCTAAAGAAAGTAGCATTAAGCACCTTTTTATTCGCAATTCTTTTTGGAATTGGACAAATACTTTAAATCATTACAATGAAAACAATAAAAATAATACTGGGAGTAATCACCTTTTTTGTCGTTGCTTTTTTTCTAACCGGTTTGTTTGTAAAAGAAACAACCTATCAAGCATCAGTAGTCATAAACAAGCCCGTTTCAGAGGTCTTTAAAGACTTTAGTACTACTAAAAACATTAAAGATTGGATTCCCGAAATAAAATCAGTGAAGGTGATCAATGAAAATCCTGGGAAGGTTGGAAGTACCTATGAGATTGTTATTAATAATAGAGGTCAAGACATTACCATGACTCAAAAAGTACTCGCTTTTGTACTCAATGAAAAAGCAACTTTCTATTTTGATGCCGAAAATATGTTAAAAACAGACGACTATGTTTTTACAGAAAAAGGAGGCATTACCACCATTCAATTAAACGCAATATGTGTCAGTGACTCCTATATCATGGCTTGTATGTTTCCGTATTTTAAAGGAACTTTTCAAGCACAAGACCAAGGATATTTGAACAGTTTTAAAGCGTTTGTAGAAAAATAAGTTATTTTGATAAAAGCTACCCACAAAAAATACATCCTGAATTTTAAAAACCCGAGTGGAACCTCTCGCGGAGTTTTAAGAACCAAAGAAACCTGGTTTCTGATTTTAGAAGAAAATGGAAAAAGAGGGTATGGAGAAACAGGACTTTTTAGAGGCTTGAGTATAGATGATGTTCCAGAATATGAAGAAAAATTAGCATGGGTTTGTAAGCATATTTCTTTAGGCCCTGAAAAACTTTTAGAACAGTTGTCTCACTTTCCTTCCATTCAATTTGGCATTGAACAAGCTTTTTTATCTCTAAAAAACATGACTCCTTTTGAGCTGTTTCCTTCTTCATTTACAGAAAGTAAAGTTCCAATAGCCATCAATGGTCTAATTTGGATGGGTGACGAAACGTTTATGAAAAGCCAAATAAAAGAGAAATTAAAAGAGGGTTTTTCGTGTCTTAAAATGAAAATAGGTTCAATTAATTTTGATGCAGAAGTCAATTTGTTAAAGTCCATTAGAAAAGAGTTTTCATCTTCGGAAATTGAATTAAGAGTCGATGCAAATGGCGCTTTTTCTCCTACGGAAGCTTTGCGTAAATTAGAAACACTCTCCGCTTTAAAAATACATTCCATAGAACAACCGATTCAACAAGGGCAAGTACAAGCAATGGCTGCATTATGCGCCAATACGCCTTTGCCAATTGCGTTAGATGAAGAACTCATAGGGGTATTTTCTTCTTCAAAGAAGAAAGAACTTATTGAAACCATAAAACCGCAATACATTATTTTAAAGCCAAGTTTGGTGGGTGGGTTTTCAGGAACAAAAGAATGGATTTCGATTGCAGAAAAAAATAACGCAGCATGGTGGATTACATCAGCACTAGAAAGTAATGTGGGATTGAATGCAATATCACAATTTACATACACTTTAAAAAGTAAATTACCTCAAGGTTTAGGAACGGGGAGTTTGTTTACCAATAATATTCAAAGCCCTTTAGAAGTGAATAAAGGAGCGTTACATTATAATAATTTAGTAAATTGGGATTTTAAATTATAATTATGGGGTTTATAGAAACAGGTTACAAAGGAAAGAATGATTGGTGGATGTATATTTTAGGTATTATAATTATTTTCTTTGGAACTCAATTAGGATCAATTCCTTTAGGATTGGTCGCTTTATCAAAAGCAGGAGGTGATTTGGCGGTTTATTTAGAAGCAGCCAATGATAATTTCATGAAAATGGGTATCAATTCCAATTTATTTCTATTCCTAATGATTTTTACCTTTATGACGGGGCTTTTTGCTTTGTTTCTTTCTGTAAAATACATTCATAAAAAGAAATTTAAATGGATTGTAACCTCTAGAGCGTTTATTGATTGGAAACGTGTTTCTTTTGGCTTTTTTTCTTGGGGAATTCTCTCTGCCGTAATCATTCTAGTAAGCATTTACTTTGAACCTGAATTGTATGATTGGAATTTTAAACCGATTCCATTTTTTACCTTACTGGCAATCTCATTGTTCTTTCTACCTTTACAAACAAGTACAGAAGAAGTCTTGTTTAGAGGTTATTTTATGCAAGGATTGGGATTGTTGGCAAAGAATCGATGGTTTCCTTTACTAATGACTTCAGTGATTTTTGGATTGCTGCATATGGCAAATCCCGAAATTGATAAAATTGGAAACATCGCTTTAGTCTTTTATATTGGAACTGGATTGTTTTTTGGAATTGCGACCTTAATGGATGAAGGGCTTGAGCTTGCTTTAGGCCTGCACGCTTCAAACAATATTGTTGCTGCGTTTTTGGTAACTACAGATTGGACTGTTTTTCAAACAGATGCTTTGTTTGTAGATAAAACAGAGCCCTCAGTATCTTTGCTAATGTTTGTACCTGTTTTTGTTTTATACCCCTTAATGTTATTATGGTTTTCTAAAAAATACAATTGGAAAAACTGGAAAGAAAAACTTTTTGGAAACATAGAAGAACCAAAATTAGTTAATGAAAATGAATTTTCATAAAAGCTTTCAATTAAATGGAAGGGCATTTGCTACTTCGAATGAAATCATTGATTTTTCGAATGAAATTTCTTTAGAAGTATCTCTTTTTCTAAAAGACTGGTTTTCTGAAAACCGTAGTATTGATGTAAATACTTCAGGTTCTACAGGAGTGCCCAAAACAATTGCAATCAAAAAAGAATTTTTCATCAATTCGGCCTTGTCAACCGCTGAATTTCTTGATTTAAAAGAAGGTACAGCTGCTTTAATGTGTTTGCCACCAAAATATATAGCAGGAAAAATGATGTTGGTAAGAGCCCTCGTTTTAGGGTGGCATTTAGACGTCGTTTCTACAAAGTCAAATCCGTTAGAAAATAACGATAAAACATACGATTTTTCTGCTATGGTTCCCTTGCAGTTAGAGCTCTCTCTTTTAAAGATAGATTTAATTAAAAAAGTAATTGTTGGAGGAGGTGCCGTTTCATCTAAACTTCAAGAAAAATTACAAGGAGTTAAAAGTGAAGTTTTTGCAACCTATGGAATGACTGAAACCGTTACGCATATAGCACTCAAAAAACTAAACCATTTTACCACATCAGACGGAGTGGATACATTAGCTTCTTTTTACCAATTATTGCCCAATGTAAGAATCTATAAAGACACCCGAAATTGTTTGGTCATTGATGCGCCAAAAGTTTCCCAAGAAATCATTTTAACGAATGACGTTGTCGATTTAATTTCTGACAGGCATTTTGAGTGGCTAGGGCGTTTTGACAATGTGATTAATTCCGGAGGTATTAAACTGCATCCAGAAAAAATAGAGGAGAAGCTCTCCAAAATTATTGAACAACGTTTTTTTGTTGCTGGAATTCCCGATGCACTATTAGGCGAAAAGTTAATTTTAATTGTTGAACTTGAAAGTAATAATGTTTCAAATTTTCAACAGCTTTTTTCTGAGAGTATTAAAAACTTAAGTACACTTTCGAAATACGAAATCCCTAAAAATGTTCGGTTTTTAAAGGCTTTTGTAGAAACTGAAACAAAAAAAATCCAACGAAGTAAAACATTGGATTTGATTGTTTTCATAAATTAAGAGCTTTACATCTCCATCGAGTGGTAAACATTCTGAACATCATCATCCTCTTCTAATTTTTCTAAAAGTTTTTCAACATCCGCTTGTTGTTCTTCCGAAAGTTTTACGGTAGTCGTTGGTATTCTTTCAAACCCTGAAGATAAAATTTCTACTTTTTCGGTTTCAAAGAAAGATTGAATAGCTCCAAATTGTTCAAACGGTGCGTAAATGATGATTCCTTCTTCATCATCAAAAACTTCTTCTACTTCAAAATCAATAAGTTCTAATTCTAAATCTTCTAAATCTGTAGTTATATCTTCTTTTTTAAGGGTGAATGTACAGGTATGATCGAACATGAAAATTACAGAACCAGAGTTTCCTAAATTTCCATCACATTTATTAAAAGCTGCTCTCACATTTGCAACCGTTCTATTGTTGTTGTCCGTTGCAGTTTCTACAATAACAGCAATACCGTTAGGTGCATACCCTTCAAATAATACTTCTTTATAGTTTGCGGTATCTTTGTCTGTTGCTTTTTTTATTGCGCGTTCAACATTTTCTTTTGGCATGTTTGCAGCTTTTGCATTCTGCATCACTGCTCTTAAACGGGAGTTGGCATCAGGGTTTGGTCCGCCTTCTTTTATCGCCATTACAATGTCTTTACCAATTCTGGTAAATGTTTTTGCCATTGCAGACCAGCGTTTCATTTTACGACCTTTCCTTAATTCGAATGCTCTTCCCATTTCTAGTTTTATTTATTATTGAAGCAAATGTAAAAATTTGCTAACTGTTGGACAATTGTTTGTTGATTGATTTTTAAGAACTTTTGCTATACCTGTAAAAGGCCTAAATTAAATTTCTTTTCAATGGGAGCATGATTTGCAGCTTCTATTCCCATAGAAATCCAAGTTCTGGTATCTAATGGATTAATAACTGCATCCGTCCAAATTCTTGCTGCGGCATAATAAGGTGAAATCTGATTGTCGTATCGAGATTTTATCTTGTCATACAATGCAGTTTCTTTTTCTGATGTGATTTTTTCTCCTCGTTTTTTTAAGGATGCTGTTTCTATTTGTAATAATACTTTTGCAGCAGCATCTCCACTCATTACTGCCAATTGTGCTGAAGGCCAGGCCACAATTAGACGTGGGTCATAGGCTTTGCCACACATGGCATAATTTCCTGCACCGTAGGAGTTTCCGATGATAATCGTAAACTTTGGAACAACAGAATTACTCACGGCATTCACCATTTTCGCGCCATCTTTTATAATGCCCCCATGTTCAGACTTACTTCCGACCATAAACCCTGTTACGTCTTGTAAGAAAACCAAGGGTATTTTTTTCTGATTACAGTTCGCTATAAAACGGGTTGCTTTGTCTGCAGAATCATTATAAATGACACCTCCAAACTGCATTTCTCCTTTTTGTGTTTTTACTAATTTTCGTTGATTTGCTACAATACCAACAGCCCAACCCTCTATGCGTGCGTAGCCCACCAAAATTGTTTGCCCGTATCCTTCTTTATATTGATCAAATTCTGATTTATCAACCAAACGTTTGATAATTTCCAACATGTCATATTGGGCATTTCTTTCTTTGGGAAGTATTCCGAAAATATCTTCTTCATTTTCTTTCGGCGCTTCGCTTTTTACTTTGTTAAATCCTGCTTTTTCAAAATCACCAATCTTATCAACAATACGTTTTATTTTTTCCAATGCATCTTTATCGTCCAATGCTTTGTAGTCTGTAACTCCCGAAATTTCACAATGCGTGGTTGCGCCACCCAAGGTCTCATTATCGATGCTTTCTCCAATTGCTGCTTTCACCAAATAACTTCCTGCTAAGAAAATACTTCCTGTTTTGTCAACAATAATAGCTTCATCGCTCATAATTGGCAAATAGGCTCCACCTGCAACACAACTTCCCATTACTGCAGAAATTTGAGTAATTCCAATACTACTCATAATGGCATTGTTTCTAAAAATGCGACCAAAATGTTCTTTATCAGGAAAAATTTCATCTTGCATCGGTAAATACACACCCGCAGAATCGACTAAATAAATGATTGGAATTTTGTTCTCGATGGATATTTCTTGGGCTCGCAAATTCTTTTTTCCAGTAATTGGAAACCAAGCTCCTGCTTTTACAGTTGCATCATTGGCAACAACGATACACTGTTTTCCTTTTATGTATCCTATTTTAACAACAACGCCGCCAGAAGGACATCCTCCATGTTCTTTATACATTTCATCACCTGCAAAGGCACCGATTTCTATTGACTTTGTTTTGTTGTCTAATAGGTAATCAACCCTTTCACGAGCGGTCATTTTCCCTTTTTCATGATGCTTGTCGATACGTTTTTGTCCTCCACCTAATTTTACTTTGGCAAAGCGTTTGCGTAAATCTGAAATTAAAAGTTTATTAAAATCTTCGTTTTTATTGAAGTTAATATCCATAGGGATGTATTTATTAGACAGTAAAAATAATCATTTTTTATGGTCTAAAATAGTTGATTTCTTTAAAAGAGAATTACTTTTTTACTTTCTAAGTAACGATAAGTTCCCAGTTTTTAAGATTGTCTTTTTAGTTGGATCAAAAGGCACTAATTTAATAGACACCCAATAATCATTTGACGGCAATCTTTTTCCATTATAGGTTCCATCCCATCCTTGTTCCGACAAGTCTACTTTTGCAATAACCTTTCCAAAACGGTTGTAGATATAGATCTCAGTTGAAGGATAGTAATTACTATTAGTTCCCTTAATATTCCAAGTATCATTCACACCATCGCCATTTGGCGTAAAGAAG
>CATIQU010000012.1 GCA_949519155.1 Polaribacter sp. SA4-10 | reverse complement strand
GTAATAATAGTGAGGCCAAGAAAACGGTAAAATCATACAACAACTTCATAAGGGTAAAAATACAAAACGGAATCATGGAAAACGAAAAATGCTCAAACAATTAATTGTTTGAGCATTTTATAAGTTATGAAAGCTTTACTGACTAAGCTTCAAAAGGTGTTATAGAAACATAAGATCTGTTATTTCTTTTCTTTCTAAACTCAACTACTCCGTCAACCTTTGCATGTAAAGTATGATCTTTACCCATGTAAACGTTTTCTCCTGGATTGTGAGTTGTTCCTCTCTGACGAACAATAATGTTTCCTGCAATTGCAGCTTGTCCTCCAAATATTTTTACTCCTAGACGTTTCGATTCTGATTCTCTACCATTCTTCGAACTACCTACTCCTTTTTTATGTGCCATGATACGATGGTTTTAAAATTGAAATTTTTATTTAGTTAAAGCTTCGATTAATTCAGCTTTCTTTAAAGAAGTGTATCCTGAAATACCATTCTCTTTAGCAGCTGCTTTTAATTCTGCAACAGTCATAGAACTATAATCTGTTGTAGCTTCTTTTACCTCAGCTTTAGGAGCAGCTTCCTTTTTTGGAGCAGCTTCTTTTATTGCTGGTTTTTTTGCACCAGATGCAGCAATAGATTCGATCTGAATCTCACTAAATGCTTGTCTGTGTCCATTTTTCTTTTTGTAACCTTTTCTACGTTTTTTCTTAAAAACGATTACTTTATCACCTTGTAAGTGACTTAAGATCTTAGCCGTTACTGTGGCTCCTACTATAGCTGGGGCGCCAATAGTTACGTTCCCTTTGTCTTCAACAAGCATTACATTATCAAAAGTAACTTCTGATCCTTCTGCTCCTTGTAAACGGTGTACGTATACTTTTTGGTCTTTTGCAACTTTAAACTGCTGCCCTGCTATCTCTACGATTGCGTACATACTATTTGTTTTGCGTATTTATACTGATTAATAGCACTTTCTTGTTGAAAATGCGGATGCAAATATACATATTTTTTAGAACTACAATATCCTATTGAAGAAATAATTACAAGAAAAAAAATAGAATTAACACTAATTAACGAAAAGTTTGTTTTTAAATTTTTATTTTTGGTAAAAATTTAGATGCTTTTGCTGTTTTAATGTAACTTTTTAAAATTACTGGCGTCTATATTATAAATCAAAAATTAACCACTAAATAAGGATCAATGAAAAAAAGTATATTCACTTTTGCTTCAGTTATTTTAGTTGCATTTTCTATGAATGCACAAAAAGTTGAATTTGAAGAGTATGATTTAGACAACGGAATGCATGTCATCTTACACCAAGACAATTCTGCTCCAGTTGTAACAACGGGTGTCATGTATCATGTAGGCGCTAAAGATGAACAACCAGACAGGACCGGTATGGCGCACTTTTTTGAGCACTTACTCTTTGAAGGAACTCAGAATATTGGAAAAGGAGAATGGTTTAAGCTTGTTTCTTCTAACGGAGGAAGAAACAATGCAAATACAACTGATGATAGAACCTATTATTATGAGATTTTTCCTTCAAACAAATTAGAATTAGGTTTATGGATGGAGTCTGAACGTTTGCTGCACCCAATTATTGGACAAGATGGCGTAGATACTCAAAACGAGGTGGTGAAAGAGGAAAAAAGATTGAGAGTAGACAATCAACCCTATTCTCGTTTTTTAGAAAACGTAAAAAAGAACATCTTTAAAAAACACCCCTATAAAGGTACTACCATTGGTAAAATGAAGCACTTAGATGCGGCCACTCTAGAGGAGTTCTTAGCCTTTAACAAAAAGTTCTATGTACCAAATAATGCAACCATCGTAGTTGCAGGCGATATTGACGTGAATGTCACTAAAAAAATGATTCAAGATTATTTTGGACCGATTCCTAGAGGTGCAGCAATAGAAAGAACTATTATACAAGAAGACCCTATTACATCTCCTATAAGCGCAAAAGCATACGATCCAAACATTCAAATACCTGCAATCATTACGGCATATAGAACGCCTTCAATGAAAACGAGAGATTCTAGAGTGTTAGACATGGTTTCTTCTTACTTAAGCTCTGGAAGAAGCTCTATCTTATATAAAAAATTGGTAGACACCAAGAAAATGACTTTACAAGTAGGTGCTATCAACTTAAGTCAAGAAGACTACGGAACGTATGTTCTTTATGGTTTGCCTCAAGGGGAAACAAAATTAAGCGACATTGTAAAAGAAATCGATGAAGAGGTTGTAAAAATGCAAACGGAATTAATTTCTAAAAAAGCATACCAAAAATTACAAAATAAGTTTGAAAATAATTTTGTGAATTCCAATTCAAGTGTAGATGGTATTGCAAACTCTTTAGCGAGATACAACGTATTGTTTGGGGACACCAATTTAATTAATACCGAAATCGACATTTACAGATCGATTACAAGAGAAGAAATTAGAGCGGTTGCTAAAAAATACTTGAACCCGAACCAACGTTTAACCTTGGAATATCTTCCAGAGAAAAAATAAATCAAAAGACCTAACAATTATGAGAACAAAAATTTTATCGTTAATAGCAATCGTAACGTTATCTTTTGCTTTAAACGCACAAATAGATAGAAGTAAAATGCCAAAACCTGGGCCAGATCCAGTTGTAAAACTTGGGAACGCAGAAAAGTTTACCTTAGAGAATGGTATGACCGTAATTATGGTTGAAAACCATAAACTACCAAGAGCATCTGCAAATCTTACCATCGATAACAAACCTGTTTTTGAAGGTGAAATTGCTGGAGTTTCTTCAATGATGGGAAGTTTACTTGGACGTGGAACTACAAACATTTCTAAAGATGACTTTAATGAAAAGGTAGATTACTTAGGAGCCAATGTTAGTTTTTTCAGTGGGGGTGCATTTGCCTCTTCTTTAAAAAGATATTTCCCTGAAGTTTTAGGACTAATGGCAGACGGTGTTAAAAATTCACAATTCACTCAAGAAGAATTTGACAAAGAAGTCAAAGTAACTTTAGACGGGATAAAATCTGGTGAAAAAAGTGTTACCAATATTGCAAGGCGTGTAGAAAGTGCACTTACTTATGGTAAAAATCACCCTTTTGGAGAATTTGTAACAAAAGCGTCTGTAAATAAAATTACTTTAGAGAATGTAAAAACATTTTACATCACGTATTACAAACCGAACAATGCGTATTTAGTCATTGAAGGAGATATCAATCCTAAAGAAATTAAAGAATTAGTTACGCAATTATTTAAAGACTGGGCAAATGGAACGATTCCTTCACAAGAAATCAAGAAACCTACAAATGTTAGTACAACAGAAATTAACTTTGTAAACATGCCAAATGCAGTGCAGTCTGAAATTGCAATTATTAATAATATCGATTTAAAGTTAGGAGACAAGGACTACTATGCGGCATTATTGGCAAACCAAATCTTAGGTGGTGGTGGTACTGCACGTTTATTTCAAAATCTTCGTGAAGACAAAGCCTACACATATGGTTCTTATTCTAGTGTAAGACAAAGTAGAGACGCTGCAATATTTACAGCAACTGCAAGTGTTCGAAATATGGTAACCGATAGTTCTGTTGTAGAATTGCAAAAAGAGATTACAAAAATTAGATACCAAAAAGCATCTGCTGAGGAATTAAAAAATGTAAAAGAAAAATACATTGGAAGCTTTGTTATGGATGTGCAAAAGCCAAGAACAGCTGCTAGTTATGCATTGAACATTGCGAGATATAATCTGCCATCAGATTTTTATGCAAACTACATTGAGAACATTAATGCTGTAACGATAGATGATGTTCAAAACGCAGCCATCAAATATTTTAAAGGCGATAAAGCAAGAATTGTAATTACAGGAAAAGGAATTGAAGTCCTTAAGAACCTTGAAAAAGGAGATTATGTCATCAAATATTTTGATAAAGAAGGAAATCCAACTGAAAAGCCAGCGATGACCATGCCAATTCCAGAAGGAATGACTGCCGAAAAGGTAGTCAACAAATACATTGAGGCTATTGGAGGAAAAGAGAAAGTAATGGCTGTAAAAACGGTAATGATGGTTTCGAATGCAACCGTACAAGGAACCCCATTATTAATGACAATGAAGGCTTCTGCACCAAACAAAACTTCTCAAGTAATTTCTGTGATGGGAAATACTTTTCAAAAAGCGGTGTTTGACGGTAAAATAGGATATGAAGAATCTAGAGGGCAACGAAAAGTGCTGGAAGGTGATGATTTAGAAAAAGCAAAAAATAAAAATGCGTTGTTTGGAGATCTAAATTATACTTCCGGAGAATTGGTGAGAATAGAACCTTTGGAAGGGAAGAATGCTATTGTATTAAAGTATCTAGGCAAAGAGATTTTTTACGACATGACTTCAGGCTTAAAAGTAAAATCTGTTGAAACAGTGAAAACTCCAGATGGTAAAGAGGTAAAAGTGCCTACAACTTTTTCTGATTATAAAGAAGTGAACGGAATTCTATTTCCTCATGCTGTTGGTCAAAAAAGTGGCCCAATGGACTTGAACTTCACAATAAGTGAAATTAAAATAAACGAAGGTGTTACCGACGAAGATTTTAAATAATCAGCAATCAAATACTTATTAAAACAGAGAGTCAAGATTTTATTCTTGGCTCTTTTTTTATTCAACCTTCATTCTAAAAGGCTATTGATTGCTTCAATAAAATATTTGTTTTTTACAGCACAACCTCGACAAGCTCAGTTTGAAATTGATTCGTTTAAGACAAATCCTACTTTTTCTTATTGACTAAATATACACCAAAAAGGATCACAAATCCAGCTAAAAATTGAATCCAACTTAGTTTTTCATTATCGAAAACCCCCCACAAAATTGCAACAATTGGAATTAAATAAGTTACAGAAGATGAAAAAACAGGGTTCGAAATTTGCACCAATTTATTAAACATCGTTTTTGCAATTCCGGTGCCAACAACGGAAAGTATCGCAATATATCCTAACGACTCTAAACCTTCTTCTGAAGCTTCAAATTCTGTGAAAAAATCGGTAAATGCCAAAACAATGATGCCAGGTATTAGTAATAATAAAAAATTTCCAGTTGTAATTGCTAAAGCGTCTACATCTTGCAAATGTTTCTTCACAATATTTACATTAAAAGCATACCCAACAGATGCAATTATAATGAGTAATGCAAACCAGTAATTCTGATCTGGATTTAAAACAGCTCCTTCTAATATTAAGATTAATGTTCCGGCAAGTCCAATTAAAATTCCAATAAATTGTTGTTTTTTAAATGCAAACCCAAAAAAGAGAGCACCAAAAACCAATGTATTGAATGGAGTAAACGAGTTTAAAATTGCCACAATAGAGCTATCGATCACTTGAACGGCATAGGCAAAAAGAAACCCGGGAAGAAAGGTTCCTAAAAACGCAGTATAAACGATATAGCGCCATTGTTTTTTTTGGATCTGATAAAGTCGCTTAAAGCCAATTAAAACTAAAAAGAGGGCTGTAATAATCATTCTTAACGCCCCTAGTTGCATTGGAGAAACTCCAACTAATGCCTTTTTCATTAAAATGAAAGAACTTCCCCAAACTAAAGAAAGCAATGTGAGGTACAACCATTTTTGTTGTTGATTATTCATAGCGATGTTACAATTTATGTAAAAGTCCGATAATTCTTTAGATATCAGCAATATTCTTAATAAGTTTGTACAATAATTAAATAGTCAAAAAAATGAAAGCTCAAAAATTTATATTCGCTCTTATAGTTGCTTTTTTTACCTTAATAAGTTGTCAAAAAGAGATTAAAAAAGAGAACGTTTCACTAGCTATTTCTGGCATGACTTGTGAGATTGGTTGTGCAAAAACAATTCAATCTAAATTAACCAAAAAGGAAGGGGTTTTAGCTGCGAAAGTGGTTTTTTCCGACAGTATTGCAACCATTGAATTTGATGCCAACACACTCTCTAAAAAAGACCTAATCGCATTTGTTGATGGAATCGCTGGTGGAGATTTATATGCTGCATCTGAAATTTCTAACAAAAAACATGCATGTTCTGATGCCTGCAAATCAACATGCGAAATGATGGAGACCGAAAAAACATGTAAAGAAGATTGCAAAATGGAATGTTGCAAAGACAAAAAAGCATAATTTATACCAATTCTAAAGAAAAGGCTTCTCAATTTTAGAAGCCTTTTTTTATGCCTTTTAACTTATATTTGTATAAAATTTAGCATCAAACATCGTGAAGAAAAATTTTCCTAAAATCGTAAAAATCACAATAATCTCTGTGTATTTAATTTTTTTGGCAGGATCCATTGTTCGAATGACAGGATCTGGAATGGGATGCCCAGATTGGCCAAAGTGTTTCGGTTATTTGATACCACCAACTTCTGAAGATCAAATCACTTGGAAAGAAAACACTGTTTTTGAAGAAGGGATGATTATCATCAAAAACAAAGAGTTATTTGTTGCAAAGCAAGATTTAAAAACAAGTGAAAGCTTTTATGTTGAGAATTGGGAGACCTATAAAAAACATGATTACGCAAAGTTTAACAAATACCATACTTGGACAGAATACATAAATCGTTTGGTTTCGGTGGTTGCTGGTTTTGTCTTTTTGTTTCTAATAGCGGGTGCTTACAGATTTAGAAAAGAGAACAAAACAATTCCAATCCTTGCCTTTGTAGCCTTCTTTTTAATGTTGTTTGAGGCTTGGTTAGGAAAAACTGTTGTGGATACTAATTTAACGCCGGAAATCATCACCATTCACATGGTCATTGGCTTAGTCATCATTGCGCTTTTATTAAAATTGAAGTTTATAATCTCGCCCAAGAATAAAACCTACAAATACAATTCACTTTTCAATAAATTATTGATTGTCTCTGTGATTTTCTCATTAATACAAATTGCTATGGGAACACAAGTGCGTCAGTTTATTGATGAACAAGTAAAACAATTTGGATTTGAAAATAAAAACTACAGTTTGCTAAATCCGAGTTTTAAATTCTATTTCCATCGCTCATTTACCATTGCTATTGTATTGGTTAATTTGGGGCTATTTTACTTAAATCAAATAAAGGATTTAGGATATAAATTAGTGAATTGGATTGTTTTCTTAATATTTTTAGAAGCCATTACGGGAATACTAATGTACTATGCCGAATTTCCAATTGGAACACAGGCCATTCATTTACTTTCTGGAGCGGTCTTATTTGGTCTGCAATTTTACTTGTGGCTTCAAAGTAAGAGGTTAAAAGCAATCTAAAAAATTATTCCTGCCACTTCAAGGTTTCCATCAGTCGTAAAATATCTTTTTTAATGTATGCTACAGCGGGCAAAATAGAATCATAATTTGGTTTTGTATAAAAATACAAGGACCCTTTTATAAAGTTATTCGTGCTGTCTGTTGCGTGAAACTGAATTTGTGAAGCTGCGTTCCCTGTGATTTCATACATACTTCCAAACACCTTCTTTTTTGTATTCAAAAAATCTTTAGAGGTAATTTCTTCTGCTTTTAAGGTATGTTTAAAAACCAACTTCTCTGCTTCTGTTAGCAATTCTAATAAATTATTATCTATTGCCCGGTAAGTGATATCTATGGAGGCTTTTAGCGCAGGATATTGAATTTTTAACCAACCGTTCTGCTCATCTTTTAGGATACTACTTTCTAAAACATCAAAAGAATAAGGTCTAGAGATGGGTAATTTTTGGTACGCTTTTTTTGGGTATTCTAAACTTAAATAAGCTTTGGGTTTTGGGATTACTTCTTGTTGACAAGAAATAAAAAGCAGACTAAAGAGTAAGAGAGATAGATTACGCATTTCTTGTTGTTTTCACTTGTTTTATTCGTTTGTTATCTAACGCTTCTATGGTAAACGTATACTTCTTAAAATTTATTTTCTCGCCTCTTTTTGGAAATTTCCCGGAGATTTCTAAAAGAAATCCTGCTAATGTTTCTGATTCGCCTTTTTCTTCTTCAAAAAGAGCTTCGTCTTCATCGTCTAAAACTTTACAAAAATCTTTGATGGTCGTTTTCCCTTCAAAAATATAATTGTGGTCATCAATTTTAGAATAGGACAAATCATCGTCATCAAACTCATCGTTAATGTCGCCAACAATTTCCTCTATAACATCCTCTAATGTAACCAAACCACTTGTTCCTCCATATTCATCAACCACAATGGCTAAGTGATTTTTCTTTTCTTGAAATTCTGCTAACAAATCATCTAGCTTTTTATTTTCTGGGACAAAAAGTGGGGCTCGAAGTAATTTTTGCCATTTAAATGTTTTCTTATTTAAATGTGCCAATAAATCTTTGGCATATAAAACGCCAATAATGGTATCGATATTTTCGTGATAAACGGGGTTTCTAGAGTACCCATTTTTTAAAATTTTATCTAAAACGGATTCGTACGTTTCATCATCTGAAATCGCAAAAATATCAATTCTTGGCTTCATTATTTGAACTGTTTCTGTGTTTCCGAAACTAACGATTCCTTCTAAAATTTTTTGCTCATCCTTTGTAGTTGCTCCTTTCGAAGTAAGCTCTAATGCTTGTGACAATGTCTCTACAGAAAATATATTGGTTTTACTTCCTAAGCTTTTTTCAACAATATTTGTGAGATTAATTAAAGGGAAACTTAAGGGGGTTAAAAGTGTATTTAAAACTTGAACTGGTTTTGACATAAAGCTGGCAAAACGCACTGCTTTTCTTGAAGCATATACTTTCGGCAACACTTCTCCAAATAAAAGGATTAGAAACGTGACTAAAACAACTTCTATTAAAAAGCGAACTTTAATTCCGAAGATAGAATAGTCAAAACCTTCCAACAACTGTTCTCCTAAAGAAGCAAAAAGTAGTACGATTAAAATATTTATAAAATTATTGGTAATTAAAATTGTCGCTAATAATTTCTTAGGTTTTTGCAGCAACTTTACTACAGTATCTTTTTCGTTATTTGAAAACAAATTGTCAACGTCTACTTGGGAAAGGGAAAAAAAAGCAACTTCTGTTCCTGAGATTAAGGCGGAACTTATGAGTAAAATAATGAGCGTAAAACAATTTATTGATAACGCATAATCAATAGTTAAAAAGGAAAAAAATAAAAGTTCGGGGTCTGGGTCCAAAATTTAAAATTTAAAAATGTTAAAACGGTAAATCGTCATTTACTTCTGGTGTAATCGATTTTTTTGATTCTAATGCCGTCGTTTGATTTTCTTGAGATATCTGTGTTGCGGGTTTCACTAAACTCTTTTTAGTAGACAAAAACGTCATTTCTGTAACGTGTACTTCTGTTGCATAACGCTTAACACCTTCTTGCTCCCACTGCTTATTTTTGAGCTTTCCTTCACAATAAACCTTATCTCCTTTGGTCAAATACTTTTCGCAAATTTCTGCCAACTTGTTTTTTACAACAATATTATGCCAATCTGTTGTTGTTACTTTTTCGCCAGTTTGTTTGTTGGTGTAGCTTTCGTTGGTCGCAATCGGAAACCTTCCAATAGCATTCCCTCCTTCAAAATAGTGCATTTTAATTTCATCTCCTAAATGCCCAATTAAAATTACCTTGTTTACCGTTCCTGCCATGTTCTTGATCCAATTTTATTCATTTATCAACTCTTAAAATTACATGAAGTGATAAACCTTTATTCAAATCAAATGTACTAAAAATATCAATTAGTTTTCGCTTTAAAGTCTTTCAAAAAATTGGCTATTAAAACTGGAACGGGATAATTCTCAACATCTATCCAGTCAATGTTTGCCTCAAAAGCTGTTTTTGGTTTAACAATCCAAAACTGGGTATAGAGATGTTGGTGTGATAATTTATGGACAATCTCTTTTTTGTTGAATAACGAAACTGAGGACTTTTCGGGAAATAAACTGATAAATTCCTCGTTTGAAATTAGTTCTTTTCCAGAGATGTTTTGAGTGGTTTCTATGAGTGGAAATTGATATAAGCCTTGCCAAATACCCTTTCCTTTTCTTTCCGATAAAATGGTTTTATCATCAGCAGTTTGAATCACTAAAAAATTAAAATAACGTTTCTTAACTTTTATTTTTTTGTCTTTTAACGGCAATACTTTTGTTAATTTTTGTTCAAAAGCAACACAACTGACTGCGAAGGGACAAATTTCGCATAAAGGATTTTGAGGTTTACAGTGCAATGCACCAAAATCCATAATTGCTTGATTAAAGTTTCCTGGCTGAGAAATATCTATTAACGATTGCGCTAGTGTTTTAAACTCTTTAATTCCTGCAGACGAATTCGTTGAGGTGTGAATGCCAAAGTAACGGGAAAGCACCCTGTAAACGTTCCCGTCGACAACTGCTGTGGGTTCGTCAAAACAAATCGAGGCGATGGCCGATGCGGTGTAATCTCCAATTCCTTTTAATTTTATAATTTCAGGATAAGAAACAGGAAATTCGCCGTTTAGCTCATAAGCAATGTGTTTCGCTGCTGCATGCAAGTTTCTTGCTCTAGAGTAATAACCAAGGCCTTGCCACATTTTTAAGACGGTACTTTCGTCTGCCTTTGCAAGGTCGAAAACTGTTGGAAAAGTGGTCGTAAACTTCAAATAATAAGACAAGCCTTGTGCAACTCTTGTTTGTTGCAGCATCACTTCTGACAGCCAAATGAAATAGGGATTCCTACTTTTGCGCCAAGGCAATTCCCTTTTATTTTGTAAGTACCAGTATGTTAATATGTTAGAAAAAACCATTATCAAGAAATAGATTTGTAATATTGCATTTTAAAATTAGTACAAATTTAAGCTTTAATTTTCTTGGAATTGATTAATTATCATATATTTGCATCCGCATTTTTGGAAGTAAATTAATAAAAATATAGTAAAAAAAAAGACATGACGAAAGCAGATATCGTATCAAAAATTTCAGACAAATCTGGTATTGAAAAAACAGATGTATTAGCAACTGTTGAAGCATTTATGACTGAAGTAAAGGATGCATTGGAAAGTGGTGACAACGTTTATTTAAGAGGTTTTGGTAGTTTTATTATCAAAACTAGAGCAGAAAAAACTGGTAGAAATATTTCAAAGAATACGACTATTAAGATTCCTGCACACAACATACCAGCCTTTAAACCGGCTAAAACTTTTACTGAAGGAGTAAAAAACAAAGTAACTGTTAAGAAGTAAAAAAACATTAATCTAAATCTTAATTGATTTAAAAAAACATCTCGCATTATGCCAAGTGGTAAAAAAAGAAAGAGAGCTAAGATCTCTACACACAAAAGAAAGAAAAGAGCTAGAGCAAATAGACACAAGAAAAAGTAAGCTTCTGCTTACTTTTTCGTTTATTGTTTAGCAAAAACAACAAGTTCATTGACATTAGAAGATTTTTTAAGACTGCAAACGCAGAAATCTTCGCACGGTATTATAAAATACCTGACAATATTAATCCATCTACACAATAATTGTGTAGTGTTAAAACCAAATTCAGCATGAAAAGAACAGAATTAATAATTCGTACAAATTCATCTGATATTGATTTTGCCTTATTAAAAGATGGGAAACTTATTGAATTAAATAATGAAACAACTGGTAACAAATTCTCTGTTGGCGATATTTTTTTAGCCAAAATAGGAAAGGTGTTAACAGGCTTAAACGCAGCATTTGTGAATGTTGGCTATCCAAAAGATGGATTTCTACACTATCATGATTTAGGCGCACAAGTAAATTCATTAACGACATTCCTTAAGAAAGTAAGTACAGGTAAGTATAAAGAATTCACTTTAAAGAACTTCCAATTTCAGGGAGACATTCACAAAGACGGTAGTATTAACGAAGTACTAAAGACAGGTCAAAATCTGTTGGTACAAATTGTAAAAGAACCAATATCTACAAAAGGCCCAAGATTAAGCTCAGAGCTTTCTATTGCCGGTAGATTTTTAGTTTTAGTTCCTTTTTCTAACAGAGTTTCGGTTTCTCAAAAAATAGAAGACCCAAAAGAAAAAGAACGTTTAAAAAGATTAGCAAAAAGCATTAGACCCAAGGGGTTTGGTGTTATCTTAAGAACTGTTGCCGAAGGCAAAAAAGTAGCAGAACTAGATAAAGATTTGCAGAACTCATTAGAACGTTGGAAAACCACGTGTAAGCGAATTGCAAACACAAACACTCCAACAAAAATATTGAGTGAATTAAACAGAGCATCTTCAATTCTAAGAGATGTTATGAATGAATCTTTTACAAATATTGTAACCAATGATGCATCGCTTCAAGAAGAAATAAAAGAGTATTTACAAGAAATTTATCCTGAAAAGGAAAAAATTGTAAAACTACACACTTCAGAAGTGCCAATTTTCGAGAAATACGGAATAGAAAGACAAATAAAAACGTCATTTGGCAAAACAGTTTCTATGAGTAGAGGCGCTTATTTAGTTATTGAACACACAGAAGCTTTGCACGTTATAGACGTAAATAGTGGAAACCGTTCTAACAAAGCTGGCTCGCAAGAAGACACTGCATTAGAAGTAAATTTAATTGCTGCATCTGAAGTAGCACGACAGTTACAACTGCGTGATATGGGAGGAATTATAGTCGTTGATTTTATTGATTTGCATTCGGCAGAAAATAGAAACAAACTCTATCAGCATTTAAAAGAAGAAATGTCTTTTGATAGAACAAAGCATAAGATTCTACCTCCAAGTAAATTTGGTTTGATACAAATTACAAGACAAAGGGTAAGACCCGAGTTGAGTATAAAAACTACCGAAACAAACCCGAATAAAAATGGGGAAGTAGAAGCACCAATTGTGCTGTTAGATAAGATAGAAGCAGACTTAGAAAAGTTTGTTTTGAATAAGAAAAATAAAAAGACGAGCCTTCATGTGCACCCTTTTATTGCTGCTTATTTAACAAAAGGAGTATCATCAATTCGTTTTAAATGGTACTTAAAACATAAAAAGTGGATTACAATTATACCTAGAGACGCTTACACCTACTTACATTATAGATTTAAAGCTACAAAAAGCTAAAGAAATTCTTCTATGTAAAGGCAATAATTTTTTATCAAAAAAAACCCGCAACTTTTAGTTGCGGGTTTTTTTATTTTACAATAAATAAAAAGTCCTTATTTCTTAAACGTTAAAACTTCGCTACGTCCTTTTTTAAAGATTTGGTTGCTATTCCCTTTGCCTTTTCGCAATTCCTTTTGTGCTTCATAAGATAACTGAATTGTTTCTTGGCAATCTATCGAACAGGTGTTTTCCATTTTTTCTGAACAGACATCGCACTGAATAAACAATAAATGACAGCCTTCGTTCGCACAATTTGTATGTGTATTACAAGCAGTACCACATTGATGACAATTAGAAACAACATGGTCTGTGATTTTTTCTGCTCTTCGGTGGTCAAACACAAAATTCTTACCAATAAACTTATTTTCAGCACCCTCTGCTTGCACTTGGCGGGTATATTCTATAATACCGCCTTCTAGCTGAAAAACGTTCTTAAACCCCTTATGCTTATAATAAGCAGACGCTTTTTCACAACGAATTCCACCCGTACAATACATCAATAAATTTTTATCCTCTTTATGATTCTTTAAGTCTTCTTCAATAATATCTAATGAATCTCTAAACGTATCTACATCCGGAGTCACCGCACCCTCAAAATGACCAATTTCACTTTCATAATGATTTCGCATATCTACACAAACCGTATCGGGGTTTGCCAACATCTCATTGAATTCAACTGCATTTAGATGAATACCAATATCTGTGACATCGAAAGTAGCGTCTACCAAACCATCGGCAACAATCTTATTGCGCACTTTTACTTTCAGTTTTAAAAACGATTTATTATGTTGCTCTATGGCAACATTCAAACGGATGTCTTTCAGAAAAGAAATGGTATCTAATTGATCTTTGAGCGCGAAAAAATTTTCTGAAAGAACCGATAATTGCGCATTGATGCCCTCGTAAGAAACATAAATTCTACCCAAAACATCTAATGCGTTCCATTCTAAGAACAATTTATCCCTAAGTAATTGTGGATTTTCTATCTTAAAATATTGATAAAAAGAAATCGTGAGGCGGTCTTTCCCTGCCTCGTCTATTAAAGCAGCACGTTCTATGGCGCTTAACTTGTTGTACAGTTGCATGCTATACTTTTTTAGTTAATGATTATATAATCCCACAAAATTAAGGTTTTTAGACCGAATTCCACAAATCAAACAAACTATTAAGTCCGCTATGAATAAAATCTTTACGATTCATATCTTTTTAATTTTCAAGTTTAATTTTAAACAGCTGCATTATATGTCGATTAATTTTAAGCTTTAGTTGATTTATAACACTTTAAGAGATTTAATTCCTTCTTTTTTTTAGCATCTTTGCAATATCAAAAAAAATAAATTGTCTTTCCTGTAAAAGCAGGACTCTAAAAGAATTACTTATGAAAGTAGCTATTGTAGGCGCAACTGGTATGGTTGGCGCCGTAATGTTGAAAGTCTTAGAAGAACGTAACTTACCAATAACGGAATTGATTCCCGTAGCCTCTGCACGTTCTGCTGGGAAGAAATTAACTTATAAAGGAACCGATTACACCGTGGTAACTTTAGCCGATGCGCTAAAAATGAGCCCCGATATGGCACTATTTTCTGCAGGTGGAGAAACTTCTTTAGAATGGGCTCCAAAATTTGCAGCAATTGGCACCACAGTAATTGACAATTCATCAGCTTGGAGAATGGATCCCACTAAAAAATTAGTGGTTCCAGAAATCAATGGAGATGTATTAACCGCTGAAGATAAAATAATTGCAAATCCTAATTGTTCTACCATTCAATTGGTAATGGCATTGGGTCCTTTACACAAAAAATACACGATGAAACGGGTAGTCATTTCTACCTATCAATCTGTTTCTGGATCGGGTATAAAAGCAGTACAACAATTAGACAATGAAGAGGCTGGTATCGAAGGCGAAATGGTATATCCACATAAAATTGGAAGAAATGCATTGCCGCATTGTGATGTTTTCTTAGAAAACGGATACACGAAAGAGGAAATGAAATTGGTAAAAGAACCCAAGAAAATTTTACGCGACGACACCTTTTCTGTTACCGCAACTGCCGTGAGAATTCCTACTGCAGGAGGGCACTCTGAAGCTGTTAATGTGCAGTTTAAAAATGATTTTGATTTGGCCGAAGTACGTCAAATATTATCCAATACTCCTGGCGTTATTGTTCAAGACGATTTGGCAAATAATGTATATCCAATGGCTATAAACGCACACAATAAAGATGAAGTGTTTGTTGGGCGAATTCGAAGAGATGAATCTCAAGAAAATACCTTAAATTTGTGGATCGCTGCAGATAACCTTAGAAAAGGTGCTGCGACCAACACAGTTCAAATTGCCGAATATTTAATTGCAAATAATTTGGTTTAACATCTAATTTTTTAATGGCAACATTTTACAACCTACACATAAAAGAAGTAAGACAAGAAACCGCAGATGCGGTTTCTGTAGTATTTAATATCCCTGAAAACTTGAAATCTGAGTTTAACTTTTCTGCTGGACAATACATCACACTCCAAAAAGAAATTGACAACTCCGTCATTCGACGCGCCTATTCTATTTGTTCTACACCAGAAAGTGGCGAAGTTAGAGTCGCCATCAAAGCAGTTGAAAATGGCGTTTTCTCCACCTATGCAACATCAGAATTAAAAGTTGGAGACACCATGGAAGTTGCTGCACCAGAAGGACGTTTTTTACTGCATCCTGAAGCGAATAAAAACTACATCGGATTTACTGCTGGTTCTGGAATTACGCCTGTTTTATCAATGCTTAAAACAGTGTTAGAAACTGAACCAAGAGCAACTTTTACATTGGTTTACGGTAATAAATCAATTGCAGACACCTTATTTTTTGAAGCGATAAAGCAGTTAAAGGAAATCCATTCTGAAAGATTTAACCTCCACTATATCTATAGTAGAGAAGATGTGAAAAATGGTTTACGTGGTAGAATTGATGAAAATGTAACGAACTACTTTGTAAAGAATATGTACAAAGAAACTTCTTTTGACGCTGCCTATTTATGTGGGCCAGAAACAATGATTAAAGAAGTTTCAAAAACACTTGGAAAGAATAATATTTCGAAAGAAAACATTCACTTCGAACTTTTCACCGTTGCAGTTGACAAAGAAAGTGCTGAACAAGTAAAAGAAGGAGAAACCGAAGTTACGGTCCTTTTAGACGATGAGAAATCGACTTTTACAATGCAACAAACAGATGATCTTCTGGCGGCAAGCTTGCGAAACAACATAGACGCCCCTTACTCGTGTCAAGGAGGAGTTTGTAGCTCTTGTTTATGTAAAGTTACCGAAGGAAAAGCAATCATGGTTAAAAACGCTATTTTAACGGATACTGAAATTGCTGATGGATTTGTTTTAGCTTGTCAAGCATACCCAACAACAACAAAAATTACCATTGACTTTGATGATGTATAGCGGCCAATAATTCCTTTTTTTGTTGCATCTTGTAATATCTTGTATCGTAAAATAGACTCTTAAAAAACTAAAATATTATCCCTATTTTTAACCAATGGATTTTTACGACTTTAAAAACGCATTTTTAATTGGGTTTTTCATGGCTTTCATGATTGGGCCCGTATTTTTTGTACTTATACAAACCAGCATTTTAAAAGGGACAAGAGCTGCTATTGTTTTTGATTTAGGGGTTCTTTTAGGAGATGTCTCTTTTATCTTAATTGCTTATTATGGAAGCCGTTCTTTACTAGAAAAAATTAAAGATGACCCTAGACTCTTCTTTATTGGAGGGTTAGTTTTAGTTATTTATGGTCTGATAACTTATTTAGAAAAAGAAAGTAAGAAAGAAGCGCTAGAAACGACAAAAACAGTAAGCATACCGCTTAAAAATAATTATCTGAAAGGCTTTTTTAAAGGCTTCTTTTTAAACTTTATAAATGTAGGGGTTTTGGCCTTTTGGCTAGGCATTGTTTTAGTTATTGGACCAACATTAAAAATGGATCAAACAGCGATTTTTTGGTACTTCGGAACTATTTTGACTACTTATTTTCTAACCGATTTAGGGAAAATATTTTTAGCAAAACAGTTGAAAAATAAAATGACACCATCTGTAATTTACCGTATAAAAAAAATTATGGGTATTATTTTAATTATTTGCGGTATCTTTTTAATGCTTCAAGGGTTTATTCCGAATGAAAAAATTGATGGACTAATGCAAATTGGAGAATAAAAAAAGCGAAGTTTTCACCTCGCTTTTTCATTAATTTTTCTTGTAAACAGGAACTGGCTTTCAACAGTTATAAAACACTACTTCACTTCAAAAACATTATTGTCATCATTGATATCTGCCATCAATTTGCTGCTATCAATCGCAACCGATTTTACTGTTTTTGAGGTTTTAAAAGTATAGGTTGGATGTGCCCAAGCCCAATCTTCTAATACCGTTGCAGAAGTTGGTTTATTCCCCCGCATTACTCTTAATGGTATATTAAAAATTTCTGTAGAACCATCAATATAGGTAACATCAATATCTATTGGCATTGGCATTTGACCGATTCTTTCTAAGGTAACTTCATTCCCAGTTACTGCTTTAACTCCGTAGTCAATTGTGTGCGTCGTTTGCACCCATTCGTTTAAATACCAATCTAAATGAATTCCAGAAACCTTTTCCATCGTTCTTTTAATATCATTTGGAGTTGGGTGTTTAAAACTAAAGTCTGTAAAGTATTTTTTCAATCCTTTTGCAACATTCTCTGCGCCAATTACATATTCTAATTGCGACAAAAACATACTTCCTTTTCCGTAACTTCCAACACTATAGCCCGCATTGGTATTGTATCGATCTGCATGGGTTGTTAAAGGTTCTCCCAAACCATTTTTTGTAATATAATTATATCCTTTGTAAGGACCTGTATTTGGGTTTTTACCTTCCGAATTATTCAAAATTTCTGCAGAAGCCTTGTTTGAAATATACGAAGTAAACCCTTCGTCCATCCACGGATGTAAGCTTTCGTTAGACGCTAATAAGAACTGAAACCAAGTATGTGCCATTTCGTGCGCAGTAACTCCAAAAAGGCTTCCATATTTTCTTTTTCCAGTAATTAAAGTCGCCATGGCATATTCCATTCCACCGTCACCTCCTTGAATTACAGAGTATTGTTTGTAAGGATACTGCCCTACGTGCTTACTAAAATAGGTCATTAAAGCTGCCGTTGGTTTTTGTAAGTCTTTCCAGTTTTTTAAATACTCTGGTGCTAAGTTTTTCTTGTACAAAAAGTGTAAATCAATTCCATTGCCCATTTTTAAAACATCGTGCTTGTATTCTGGATCTGCTGCCCAAACAAAATCATGCACCTTTGGTGCTTTAAAATGCCACGTCAATTTATCTGTTGATGGTACATTTAACGTTTTTGAAGTATCCTCATAGCCATGCCCAATTTCTTGAGGGTTTTGTAAGTACCCTGTTCCACCAACAACGTAGGTTTTATCGATGGTTAATTTGATATCAAAGCTACCCCAAACTCCGTGAAATTCACGTGCAATGTAAGGTGGTGTATGCCATCCTTGAAAATCATATTCCGCCATTTTTGGATACCATTGCGCCATTGAGAGCGCAACGCCTTCTTTGTTGTTTCTTCCTGTACGACGAATTTGTGCAGGAACTTGCGCTTCAAAAAGCATATCAAAAGTGACACTTTCGCCTGATTTAATTGGCGTGTCCAAAGTAACTTCTAAAATTGTACCCACCGTTTCAAAAGCTACAGAAGCGCCATTTTGTTTTAATGAGTTTACTTTAATATACCCTATTTCATTAGATTGTAATTTGCTAATTCGGTCTCCTACTCTTCTGTCTGGATCTTTAATATTTAAAGATCTTACGTCCATTTGAGAGCCCGGTTGAAAGGCGTTAAAATACAAGTGATAAAACACCTTTGTCAATTCGTCTGGCGAATTATTTGTATACACTGCTTTTTGAGTTCCTTTATATTGATAGTTATTTACATCTACATCAATTTCCATTGAATAATCAATCTGTTGCTGCCAATAGGAAATAGTTTCTGGAGTGGTTGATTGTTTGTAAACGACCTCTTTTGTTTGCTTACAAGAAAGCATAAACACGGACATAAAAGCTACTAGTAATAATTTTTTCATTTTCTTTATATTTAAATACTCATTTTTCTCGATTTCACTGAGTCGAACAGAATACTGTTTCGTGTTACTTTTTCCCATTGACAATTTGATCTGCCATTTTTAAGGCATTGTATGCATTTACAATACGTCCTGAAACAGATAAGTCTGAAAACGATACTTTATCTCCTGTTGGGTTTTCTCTTGATTGTGATCCGGGTTTGATTACTTCAAAATTAATTTTCAAACCGGAATTCATTAGAATATGTTTTACTTGACTTGCCGATAATGCTGGGTAGTATGAGCGAATCAAAGCTGCAACACCTGCAGCAGAGGGTGCGGCCATTGACGTTCCACTATTTGGTGCATATGCATCTTTTGGCATGGTTGCATAGATATCAACTCCTGGTGCAAATACATCCACATTTACTTTTCCATAGTTAGAAAAGTTTGCTGGTAGATTTTCATTGTAATTTAAACTCATTGCGCCAACGGTTAATACATTGTCTGAGATCTCATTGATAAAATCAGGTGCATCGGTAGGAAATGATTGTTCTATGTCAATATTTGCACCATCATTACCAGCAGCATTTACTAATAAAACATCTTTTTTGGCAGCATATCGAATGGCATCTAAAACCCAACCAATATTGGGTGATTGCCCTTTACCAAAACTCATGTTGATTACTTTTGCACCGTTATCAACTGCATATCGAATTCCTAAAGCTACATCCTTATCGTGCTCATCTCCATCGGGCACCACTCTTACTGCCATAATCTTTACATTATTGGCAACTCCATTCACTCCTTTGTCATTGTTCCTTGATGCAGCAACGATTCCAGCTACATGAGTTCCATGGCTTTCTAAATCTTTTGAACCAATCACATTATTGTTCCCGTAATCGATATCTGTGATGTCGTATAAATCATCTCCTATCGTTTGACGTGCATTAAAATCTAAATCGAAATGCTTCGTTCTTTCAACTCCTTCGAGATAGTCTAACAATCCTTTTTGATAATCCAAAAGACTTGCTTCTGTCATTCCTCTATTTAAAATATTGACAACATCTGCAATTTGTTCAGCAACCTTAGGATCTCCTGGCTTCACTACTTTTAAATCTTCCAGCGTAAAATCATCTTTACCTAAAAAGGTTTTCACGGCTTTAAAACTTCCTGCTAGTTGATTTAATCTTTTCTTGGTATTGTTTAAATTTTCTTTTTCTTTTGCCTTTTTATCTGCTGATTTAGAAAATGCTTCTTTGTCTTTTAAAAATTGTGCAAATTCAACTTGGTCGGCTTCTGGGATTTCTGAGGCTTTTTTATCGCCAAACTTTTCCATGCCTCTTTTTACAATTCTAGTAATTTCTAATTGATCTGAATTTACAATTCGACCATCTTTACTTCCAATAAAATTCCAACCATGAATATCATCTACATAGCCGTTCTGATCATCGTCAATGTTATTCCCTGCAATTTCATTTGGATTTACCCAAGCAACTTCTTTTAAGTCTTCGTGGGATACATCTACACCAGAATCTGCAATACCAACAATAACTGCAACTCCTTTTTTGCCTTCTAAAAACTGGTACGCTCTTGCGATACTCATTCCTGGAATGGAATCTTTTTCTAGGTCTGCATGACTCCATCGATGGGTTTCATCTTCAGATAGAGTTCCTTTTTTAGCAACTACATTTAAGGTGTTTACAGCACCATTTGGAACGGGTACTGTCGTAATAGATGCTTTACAACTTGATAGAATAGAAACAGCGATTGCTGTATATAAAATGGATTTTAATGTGCTCATAATATTATTTATTAATTGAATATGTCTGTAAATTTAAAGGTTTCGTTCAGTCGTACTCCTTTTTCTGTATGCTTTACGGTACAAAGTTCATTGTAGGCGTCGTGTTCTAAAAAAAGGTAGTGATTTTTGTCTGCAGCTTCGTTTAAAAAAGCCGATTTTTCAGTTATTGTCAATAGCGGTCTTGTATCATAGCCCATTACATAAGGCAACGGAATGTGCCCAATAGTAGGCAATAAATCTGCCATGAAAACAATGGTTTTATCTTGGTATGTAATCTTTGGCAACATTTGTTTTTCGGTATGCCCGTCCATCAATAAAACGTCAAACCCTATTTGGTCTTTGGCGTGTTGTTGGATAAAGTTTAATTGTCCGTTCTCTTGAATTGGCTGAATGTTTTCTGTTAAAAAAGAGGCTTTTTCTCTTGGGTTTGGTTCTGTTGCCCATTTCCAGTGCGCTTCATTCGACCAAACTTTTGCATTTTTAAATGCGGGCTGCAACATTGTTTTTGCTTGGTTAAATTCAATGACTCCGCCACAATGATCAAAATGCAAATGGGTTAAAAAAACATCAGTAATATCGTCTCTATGAAAACCATATTTTGCTAGAGAAGCATCTAAAGAAAAGTCTCCAAACAAATAATAATATCCAAAAAACTTTTGAGACTGTTTGTCTCCCAATCCAGTGTCAATTAAAGTCAGTCGTTTGCCATCTTCTATAAGCATGCAACGCATGCTCATGTCTATTAAGTTATTTGCGTCTGCGGGATTTGTTTTTTGCCAAATCGTTTTTGGTACCACACCAAACATCGCACCTCCATCTAACTTAAAATTTCCAGTTTCTATAGGGTACATTTTCATCAACAACAAATATGCAGAAAAATCGCCACTTTTTTGCTAATAAAACCCTAAATTCATGGAAGTAAAACGCCTTAATCTTTTACAATAAGGTTTTGCTGGATTTCTTTTCCGAAATTATCAGTTATAGAAATTACATAATTCCCTTCTTCTAGAGAAACAGCAACCTCATGAATCTCATTTGTCGTTGCTATAAACTTTTTGTTGATATACCAAAATAAGGTTGCATCGTTGTTGGAATGGGTAGCTTTTAAAATGGTCTCATTTTTTTTTCCATTAAAATCTTTCGGTAAAAAAATAGTAGTTTTTTCTGATGGATATAGAAACTTTAAGCTGTTTTTTATTTCACCCAGACAATCCTTTCGAAACTTTGGCAACGGTTTGTAAAAAGGATTTTTTTTCTTATAATAATAGTCCATCAATGGAGGTAAAACAAACCAAGTTTTTTTGTTTAATTAGGCTCAATTTTTCGCAAGAAGTATTCACTTGGTAATTTTCTTTTTCATCAACATTTATCAATACATGAAATGGACATGGAGGAGTTTTTAGTCCTGAATTCTGAACGAATTTTAGTTCCTTGTCCTCGCAAATAGAGGAAGCTCTAAAACCGCTTATTGTGCAAATTTCTATTGCAGTCATTTCATCAAAAGGTTTCTCAAACCAATCTGATTTTGGTAATTTATCAAACACATCAAATAAAATGGGCGCAGCTGCTTGAACCCCTAACAAACCCGGTCTCCCTTCTCCATCTGCATTTCCAACCCACACACCTACAACATACTCTTTAGTTGTTCCAATTGCCCAAGCATCTCTAAAGCCAAAACTGGTCCCCGTTTTCCATGCAATTTTTTTAGCGGCATCAAAGAATTCCCAATTTTCTTCAGCACCGAGCCTATTCACTTCTTTTAAACTTTCGAAGGTCAGGTAAATTGATGCCGCGTCAAACACTATTTTCTCTGAAGAATTTTTACCAAAATCAATTTTTTCATCTTTAAAATAAGTAGGTTCAGAAAATTCATTTGTAAAATAGGTGCTCGAATGTTGACTGTAATGATTTACGGTAGATGCCATTGAAGCATAGCTTTTACACAAATCCCATAAGTTGCTTTCAGCGCCGCCCAACACCAAAGTTAAACCATAATGATTTGCGTCTTTTTGGAGGTTCTTTAAGTCTAATTTTCTTAAATAATCATGAAACTTCACCAATCCAAATTCCTGTAACATTCTTACCGTTGGAACATTTAAAGATTTTGACAATGCCAATTTTGCAGAAATTGCTCCCGAATACTTTTTATCGAAATTCTCTGGTTGATAGCTACCAAAATTAGTTGCTATATGGCTCTAAAGTTTCAATAGTTCCGTCTTCATTGTGTGTTAATTCTGCAACTTTTACAGAACGTAAATGTGTAACTCCTTTCGATAAACTTGAGTCATGATAAAATAAATACCATTTTTCTTCTACTTTACATACAGAATGATGTGATGTCCAACCTACAACTGGCTCTAAAATTCTACCTGTATACATAAATGGACCGTAAGGATTATCTCCAGTAGCATAACAGATAAAATGAGAGTCTCCGGTCGAATAAGAAAAGTAATATTTACCATTATGTTTGTGCAACCAAGCTGCTTCAAAAAATCGTCTGTCGACATCTCCAGCTAATAATAGATCACCTATTTATTCCCCTAAAATTACAAAAACCTTAATTTCATTATAGAAATTAAGGTTTTTAGAGGTGTCGAGCGGATTCGAACCGCTGTAGATGGTGTTGCAGACCACTGCCTAGCCACTCGGCCACGACACCTTATTGTATTAAAGGTTTGCAAATTTACATAAAATTACAAGTATTGCAAGGCTTTT
>CATIQU010000011.1 GCA_949519155.1 Polaribacter sp. SA4-10 | reverse complement strand
TTGTTGTTCTTGTGCTTGTTTCATGGCAGTGTCAATACGCTCTCTAAACTTGCTTTTCTTCTTTTCAGGACGTTTTTTGTTTTCCTCTATTTGTGCATGAATCTTGTCTTCATCAATTACGTAGTTTTTAATAACTAGCATAATAACGATGGTTAACAAGTTCGAGATAAAGTAATACAAACTCAAACTACTTGCATAATTGTTAAAGAAAAACAACATCATAATCGGAGAGAAGTAAATCATATACTTCATCATTTTCTGCATATCTGGCATTCCCTCTTGCGTAGGTGCTTGCATGTTTGCTTGCTGACTCTGATTCATTTTCATGTAAAAGAAAATAGCGATAGAAGCTAGAATAGGAAACAAACTTACGTGGTTTCCATAAAAAGGAATGTCAAAAGGCAACGTAAAGATCGTATCATAAGAAGATAAATCTGGCGCCCATAAGAATCCTTTTTGACGCAGGTCTAAATTTGTTGGAAAAAATTTAAACAAGGCAAAGAAAATTGGCATTTGCAATAGTGCAGGAATACAACCCGATAGCATGCTTACGCCTGCTTTTCGTTGTATGGCCATGGTTTCTTGCTGACGCTTCATTGCGTTTTCTTTTCCAGGATACTTCTCATTCAAAGCCGTTAATTCTGGACGAATGACTTTCATCTTCGCACTCGAAACATACGATTTATACACCAATGGAGACATTAAAATTCGAACCACAATGGTCATCAAAATAATAATCAATCCATAGTTTCCTAAGAATCCTTTTAAGAGGTTAAAAACTGGGTAAAAGACCGTTCTGTTTAAGAAACCAAAGATTCCCCAACCAAGATCGGCAGTTTCGTCTAAGCCTGTTCCCTCATAGGTTTTTAATAAATTATAATCACTCGGTCCGTAGAACCACTTCATGTTATAATTGAATTCCCCACCCGTTAAAGCCAAAGGAGCTTTTAATTCGTAGTTTTTAGTGAAAATAGTATCTATTTTTTCGTCTTCTACTAAATCAGTAGAAGTAACCGTCGCGTTGTTAAATGGCGTGTCTGTCAATAAGTTTGACATAAAAAAGTGTTGCTTGTAAGCAACCCAGTCCAAGCTATTTACAATTTCAGTATTTCCAGGTCTCATATAATCTACTTCACCATCGGTTTTGTAGTAGTACCAAGAATACATGGTGTTTTCAGTTCTTAAACTTTTCTCGTGTCGAAATCCTTTAAGAGACCAGTCTAAGTTGATAGCATTGGATCCATTGATTACAGAACTCAACCCTTGAGAACGAATAGAAAAATCAACCATGTATTCGTTTGGTTTCATTTCATATCGATATTCTAAAAACCGTGTATCAGAAACCTTTAGTTTCATAGACAAAACATCATTTCCGTTACTTTTACTAAGTGTTGGAATGAAGAACAAGTCTTTGGTGTTTAAAATTCTATTGTCAGTAGTTCCAAAATTGATGTTAAAAGACGCGTTGTTGTCTTTGATCATGTACAATGGTAGTGAGTCGTAGGTTTTGTAGTTTTTAATTAACGCTTCTACAATTTGCCCCCCTTTATTGTCAATGGTTAACTTTAGTACGTCATTTTCAATGACTCTTACACCTGTTGTCCCTTGCATCGCACTGAATGCAAAAGCGCCTAACTTGTTTTGAAGTGCAGCTGCTTTTATAGAGTCGCTTTCAAAAATTGGTTTTGCCGTAGCAAATGAATCTCTCCTGTCTTTGGTGGTGGGTGCAACAACTTCCGTAGTTGTTTCTGTAGGTAAGATTTCTTCTTTGCTAGAATTCATCCACCATAATAAAATACCTACCAATAAAATCATTCCAATAAAGGAATTATAATCGAATTTTTTTTGTTCCATGTGTTTTTTTAAAATGTCAATTTGTCACGTTTACTACTATCTATAAAAACAGAAGCCGACAAATGTAGCAAAAATCAAGTGTTTTTGGTTGTTTTTGCTGTGATTATTGTTGCTGTACTTTATAAATCAAATAGTGTTCCTAAACTTATTTTTTAGACTGCTTTAAGGCTGCTTTGATAAAATCTACAAATAAAGGATGCGGATTTAATACCGTACTCTTATATTCTGGATGATATTGCACACCAACAAACCAAGGGTGTGTTGGAATTTCTACCACTTCTACCAAACCTGTTTTTGGGTTGGTTCCAGTTGCTTTCATCCCTGCACTTTCAATCGCGGCTAAATACTCGTTGTTAAATTCATAACGGTGTCTGTGACGCTCACTAATCAATTCTGATTGATATGCATTATAGGTCTTAGAGTTTTTAGAAACCTCGCAGTCCCAAGCTCCTAATCGCATGGTGCCTCCTTTTTCGGTGACTTCTTTTTGACTTTCCATCAAATTGATCACCGGGCTTTTGCAATTTTTCTTCATTTCAGTAGAAAAAGCATCACTCAATCCCAAGACATTTCTAGAGAATTCAATGACCGCCATTTGCATTCCTAAACAAATCCCAAAAAATGGAATGTTGTTTTCTCTGGCATATTTTACGGCTTTAATTTTCCCTTCAATACCGCGATCTCCAAAACCTGGAGCCACTAAAATACCGTTCAAACCTTCTAATTTCTTCTCAACGTTTTTAGGCGTTAAGCTTTCAGAATGAATCCAACGTACTTTTACTTTCGTTTCATTAGAAGAACCTGCATGAATAAATGCTTCTGTAATTGACTTGTAAGAATCGCGTAATTCGACATACTTCCCAATCAATCCTATTTCAACTTCCGATTTTGGGTTTTTGTGTTTTTGAATAAAATTATTCCAAACAATAAGTTCAGGTTGCTTCTTTGAACACAATTCTAGTTTTTCTAAAACAACTTTGTCCAAACCTTCTTCAAACATGAGGTTAGGGACATCATAAATAGTTTCAGCGTCTATAGACTGAATAACATCTTCTTTCTTAACGTTGCAAAATAAGGCCAATTTACGTTTAATGTCTTCAGAGATTTTATGCTCTGTTCTACACACTAAAATATCTGGACTTACCCCACTTTGCATCAACATCTTTACAGAGTGTTGCGTTGGTTTTGTCTTTAATTCACCAGCGGCTGCTAAATAAGGGACCAATGTTAAGTGAATAACAATGGCGTTTTCAGATCCTTTTTCCCACAACAATTGACGTACAGATTCTACATAAGGAAGCGATTCAATATCACCCACTGTTCCTCCAATTTCAGTAATCACGATGTCATAGTCCCCCGTTTCTCCTAAAATCTGAATTCTGCGCTTAATTTCATCGGTAATATGAGGAATTACTTGTACCGTTTTTCCTAAAAATTCACCTTTTCGTTCTTTATTGATAACCGATTGGTAAATTTTACCCGTCGTAACGTTGTTGGCTTGTGAAGTTGGAATGTTTAAAAAACGTTCGTAATGTCCTAAATCTAAGTCGGTTTCTGCACCATCATCTGTTACATAGCATTCGCCATGTTCATATGGGTTTAAAGTACCGGGATCTATATTGATATAGGGATCTAATTTTTGAATGGTTACAGAATAGCCTCTTTCTTGTAATAATTTTGCAAGAGAAGCTGCAATGATTCCTTTTCCCAGTGATGAAGTTACGCCTCCAGTTACAAAAACGTATTTAGTATTGTGCATGCCATTGTTAGGTTTGCGCAAAAGTAACAACTCTCCTTTTCATCACAAATAAAAAAGACAAAAAGATTTTTAAAAAAAGACCTTTTTTAGGGGATTGAAAATAATTTAGTTTTTTTTTAAAATTGTATTTGCCAACAATAAAAACAGTTGTATATTTGCCCACGCTTAAATGGGGTAAACTTATAAAGCAAGAAAAAAATAACAAAGAAGACTTTTAAAAATACATACAATGCCGAAAAGAACGTACCAACCATCGAATAGAAAGAGAAGAAACAAACACGGTTTCAGAGAGAGAATGGCATCTGCTAATGGTAGAAAAGTTTTAGCTAGAAGAAGAGCTAAAGGAAGAAAGAAAGTATCTGTGTCTTCAGAACCAAGACATAAAAAATAATATAATGATTAACAATTTGTTAATAATTAAGGTGTTGCTATTTTTAGCAACACCTTTTTTTATATCCATACAGTAACTATTTTTACAAAAATTAATACACACAACTAAAAATGCCAAAAAACCACCAACTAAAATCGATTTTAATCATAGGTTCTGGACCCATTGTTATTGGACAAGCCTGTGAATTTGATTATTCTGGCTCACAGTCTTTAAGGTCTTTACGAGAAGACGGAATTGAAACTGTTTTAATCAATTCAAATCCAGCAACTATTATGACCGATCCTTCTATGGCCGATCATATTTACTTGTTGCCTTTAACAACCAAGTCGATCATTCAAATTTTAAAAGAACATCCGCAAATTGATGCTGTCTTGCCAACCATGGGAGGACAAACAGCGTTAAATCTCTGTATAGAAGCAGATGATAAAGGAATTTGGAAGGATTTTGATGTCAAATTAATTGGTGTTGATATTGATGCAATTAATGTTACCGAAGATCGTGAACAGTTTAGAGAGTTGATGTTGAAAATTGACGTACCTATGGCACCACAATCGACAGCAACTTCCTTCTTAAAAGGAAAAGAAATTGCACAAGAATACGGTTTTCCATTAGTAATTAGATCTTCATATACACTAGGTGGAGCAGGAGCTTCCATTGTATACGATCCAAAAGATTTTGATGAACTACTACGAAGAGGTTTAGAAGCATCCCCAATACATGAGGTGATGATTGACAAAGCCATGATGGGATGGAAAGAATACGAATTGGAATTGTTACGCGATAAAAATGACAATGTTGTCATTATCTGTTCTATTGAAAATATGGATCCGATGGGAATTCATACAGGAGATTCTATAACAGTTGCTCCTGCAATGACACTTTCAGATAAAACCTACCAAAAAATGCGTGATATGGCAATTCATATGATGCGCTCAATTGGTGATTTTGAAGGTGGTTGTAACGTTCAATTTGCAGTTTCTCCAGACGAAAGAGAAGATATTATTGCGATTGAAATTAACCCAAGAGTTTCTCGTTCTTCGGCATTAGCGAGTAAAGCAACCGGGTATCCGATTGCAAAAGTAGCCACAAAATTAGCGATTGGTTATACCTTAGATGAGTTAGAAAATGGAATTACTAAATCTACCTCTGCATTATTTGAGCCAACATTAGATTATGTCATCGTAAAAATACCTCGCTGGAATTTTGATAAATTTGAAGGTTCTGATAGAACTTTAGGATTGCAAATGAAATCTGTGGGTGAAGTAATGGGGATTGGACGCTCATTTCAAGAAGCTTTGCACAAGGCAACGCAATCATTAGAAATTAAAAGAAATGGATTGGGAGCTGATGGAAAAGGATATACCGATTACAATCAAATTATTGACAAATTAACCAATGCAAGTTGGGATCGTGTTTTTGCCATCTATGATGCCATTGCTATTGGAATTCCACTAAGTCAAATCTATGAGATTACTAAGATTGACATGTGGTACTTGAAGCAATATGAAGAGTTGTTTCAACTTGAAAAAGAAATTTCAACATTTACGATAGATACCATTCAAAGAGATTTGCTTTTAGAAGCGAAACAAAAAGGATACGGAGACAGACAAATAGCGCACATGTTGGGTTGTTTAGAAAGCAAGGTTTATAAGAAAAGAGAAGAATTAAAAGTGCAGCGTGTTTATAAATTAGTAGATACCTGTGCTGCAGAGTTTACGGCAAAAACACCGTATTACTATTCTACTTTTGAAAATGAAATTGAAACAGCTTCTGGCGAGATTATTATTGCCAACGAAAGCATTGTCACTCCAAAGAAAAAAATAATCGTATTAGGATCAGGTCCTAACAGGATTGGACAAGGAATCGAATTTGATTATTGTTGTGTCCATGGGGTTTTAGCTGCTGCAGAATGTGGTTATGAAACCATCATGATCAATTGTAATCCAGAAACGGTTTCCACAGATTTTGATACTGCAGATAAATTGTATTTTGAACCTGTTTTTTGGGAACACATCTATGACATCATTCGTCATGAAAAACCAGAAGGAGTTATCGTACAATTAGGAGGACAAACAGCTTTAAAATTAGCAGAAAAACTAACCAAATATGGTGTTAAAATTATTGGAACAAGTTTTGAAGCTTTAGATTTAGCTGAAGATAGAGGTAGTTTTTCAACCCTATTAAAAGATAATAACATTCCATATCCAGATTTTGGAATTGCAGAAACTGCAGATGAAGCATTGGTGTTAGCAGATGAATTGGACTTTCCTATTTTGGTAAGACCTTCTTATGTTTTAGGAGGACAAGGAATGAAAATTGTCATCAACAAAGAAGAATTGGTAGCACATGTTGTAGATTTATTAGGGAGAATGCCAAATAACAAACTCCTGTTAGATCATTATTTAGATGGTGCTATCGAAGCAGAAGCAGATGCAATTTGTGATGCAGATGGAAATGTCTATATCATCGGTATTATGGAACATATAGAACCTTGTGGAGTGCATTCAGGAGATTCAAACTCTGTACTGCCAGTATTTAATTTGGGCGATTTAGTAATGCAACAAATTAAAGATCATACGCATACCATAGCAAGAGAATTAAAAACAGTCGGATTGATCAATGTGCAGTTTGCGGTTAAAAATGACATTGTTTATATTATAGAAGCAAATCCAAGAGCTTCCAGGACAGTTCCTTTTATTGCAAAAGCATACAAAGAACCCTATGTAAACTATGCAACCAAAGTAATGTTGGGAGAAAATAAAGTGACTGATTTTAATTTCAATCCACAATTGGAGGGATATGCAATTAAGAAACCCGTATTTTCATTTAACAAGTTCCCGAATGTAAACAAAGCATTAGGACCAGAAATGAAATCTACCGGAGAAAGCATTTTGTTTATTGACAGTCTTAAAGACGACCAGTTTTACGACTTATATGCAAGACGTAAAATGTATTTGAGTAAGTAAGCTTAAAAAAAACACCATTTAAAAACATCCCTTTGTATTGAATTTATTCAACAATTGGATGTTTTTTTTATTCACGTAGAATACTTTTCATTTTCTTACCCCTTGCCAATTCATCGATTAGCTTGTCTAAATAACGAATTTGCTGCATCAATTTATTTTCAATCTCTCAACACGATAACCACAAATTAAACCTTTAATTTTAGTTGTATTTGGATGCATTGCTGGAGCTTCTGCAAAAAAAGTTTCAAAATCAACCCTTTTTGTGATTTGCTTTTCTAGGGATTCTTGATCATAACCTGTTAGCCAGTAGATAATGGTATCAACATCATTTTTTGTTTTGCCTTTTTTTTCTGCCTTTGAAAGATAATGAGGGTAAACACCTGCAAAAGACATTTTAAATACTCTTGAATAGTCCATAATGTTTCATTTAAATAGCATTTAAAATTACTTCTAGAAAACTTTTAAGACAAGTGTTTGCCAACAAATTTTCTATAAAATATAAATATATAAAAATAATTGATTAATTTTAATGTATCTTTTTGATAAAAAATCATTTATTTAAACAGTAAAAATAAAAAATATGAAAAAAAATTACTTTTTTAAAACCTCTTTATTGATGATACCAATGATGGCATTTATCTTAATGTCCAATTCAGGAGGGAAATCAGGAGCTTATTCTGGTTCTCCTGGTGATGGAGGAACTTCTTGTACAGATTGCCATAGTGGCGGAAATTTTGGTGCCTCTGTTGCGATTACACATAATATTCCAGATACGGGGTATCTATTAGATACCAATTACAATGTAACGGTAACAGCAAGTTCTTCAGCATCTGAACATGGTTTTCAAATGACCGCAGAGAAGGTTTCTGATGACAGTAAAATAGGGGCTCTTATTGCAGGGTCTTCGTCAAGTTTGACCAATGGAAATGCCAATATTACCCATACGAGCGCTAGTAATAGTTCTTGGTCCTTTCAATGGAAATCACCTTCGACAGATGAAGGGAGAGTTACATTCTTTGCCGCTTCAGTTGCTGCAAATGGGAATGGAGCAACTTCTGGAGATCAAGTTGTAACTGGAGATTCAGGGCAAATTAGTTCTTTGAGTATTGCAGAAGCAAAATGGTTAGATTTTGAAATGTATCCAAACCCAGCAGCAACAGAACTCAACATACAACTCTCAAGTGGAGCTAACGAAGCAATTGTAAAATTTTATGATGCTATGGGTCGCTTGTCATTATCTGAAAAAATCGATACTTCTGACCCACAAATAAATGTGTCTAATTTAAGCAGAGGAGTCTACCTTTTAAAAGTACTTTCTGAAGACAAAGTTGGAACTCAAAAGTTCATCAAAGAATAAGTTTTCAAAGCTATTTTCTTAAAACCGATTGTAATTTGTGTAATCGGTTTTTTTTATGCCTATTTTAAAGTAAATTTGTCTTGTTATAAAACATCCCTATGAATTATATTTTATTTGACGGAGAAGTGAGAAATTCTTTGTTACCATTTACCTATACAAGACCCGTTGCAGAAATTCGAATTGGTATTTTAACCCTTCGTGAAAAATGGGAAAAACATCTGGGTTTAACTACAACAACTATTACAGAAGAATATTTAGAAGAAAAGTACCCAATGGTAGAATTGGAAGAAAACATCATGATCAATGCTTCTTTTTTACCCACAAAAAAATTGGTCGATCAGGTTAAAAATTTAAAAGTAAACGAAGCAATCTTTAAAGGAGACGATGTCATTGCTTTTTTTACTACAGACTCACAAGAGGAAATTAACTTCGAGAGCTATCAACAGTATGATTTTGATGACGAATTGCTACAAGTTAAAAATACTTGGGATATTTTTTCCTTGAATGACAAAGCTATACAGCAAGATTTTGATTTGATCACAGAAGCTCGAACTTCGCAGCCCATTCCAGAAGGAGTACAAGCAATCAATCCTGAAAACATTTTTATTGAAGAAGGAGCGAAGCTTACTTTTGCAACTTTAAACGCTACAAACGGACCTATTTATATCGGTGAAAATGCTGAAATTATGGAAGGAGTCGTTGTACGAGGTGCCTTGGCAATGTGTGAAAATTCAGTTTTGAAATTAGGAGTAAAAATATATGGAGCCACCACAATTGGCCCCTTTTGTAAAGTTGGTGGAGAAGTGAATAATTCGGTATTGTTTGGGTATTCTAGTAAAGGTCACGACGGTTTCTTAGGGAACTCAGTCATTGGAGAATGGTGTAATTTAGGAGCCGATACCAACAACTCAAATTTAAAAAACAATTACGCAGAAGTGAAATTGTGGGATTATAATACAGGACGATTTGCCAAAACAGGACTGCAGTTTTGCGGTTTAATGATGGGAGATCATTCTAAATGCGGTATCAATACCATGTTCAATACAGGGACCGTTATTGGTGTTTCTGTAAATATTTTTGGAAGCGGATTTCCAAGAAATTTTGTCCCATCGTTTAGTTGGGGAGGTGCCTCTGGCTTTACAGAATACAAAACAAGTAAAGTTTTTGAAGTTGCTGAAGTTGTTTTGCAACGCAGAGGAATTACATTTGATGCAAAAGAAAAAGCCATTTTAGAACATGTTTTTACTGCAACGAGTCAATATCGGAATTATTAAACGTTACACTAAAAAATCAATTGAATAGAAAAACCTCAAAATGAATTTTCATTTTGAGGTTTTTCGTTGTCATAAAAAGAAGTAAAACTATTTAGCTTCCCATTCTTTTAAAGAAGCTTTATTCATTTTCACATAGGCTTGGTTGCCTGCTTTTTCTGCCAATTGTAACGACAGTTTTGCAGCAGCAATTGCCGTTTTCGTATTTCCAGCTTTCGCATGAATCAAAGCTTGCCTTCTAATATACCAGAAACGAGGTTCTGCAGCCGTCATGGCAACTGCTTTGTCGATCCACGTTTTTGCTTTTTGAATGTCTTTGTCTGAAGTTAAATAATAGTCAGCGGCAGCATACAAGTCTTGAGCAGCAGGTCCTGCCATTGCTTTTTCAATATTTTCAGAAACCATTGCATCTGTAGGTGTTTCAAATTGCAACCCTACATAAATATCTTCCCAAAGAATACCTAATACAGCAGAATTGTTTGTCAAATCATCAAATGTAATAGTAAATGTTTCAATAGGCATCGGCATTTTAATAGGTGTTACACGCACTTTTGCGGCTACTTTTACATCGTCCCATTTTTGTGGTGCTCCCCAGTTGGTCGCGTCTGTATATAAGATAATGTCCCAAGTTTCTTTTCCTGGAATGGTATATAAAGCATAGGTTCCCTTCTTCATTTCTTTTCCATCAATGGTAAAATCGGTAGAAAAGGTAAGTTTCGTATTCTCATTGGCTCCAGTTCTCCATACTTTACCATACGCTTCTAGTCCGCCAAAGATTTTTCGTCCTTTCATGCTAGGTCTTGAGTAGTTTACAGTAATGTCTGTTAACCCTACTTTTTGTTCAATTTTTTGAGAAGGACTGGGTGCAGGTGTTTCAATTTGCCCATTTGTTACATACGAAATAGCAGCAACAAAAAGGCATAAGACTAATTTTTTCATGGTTGTATCTTTTTGATTTTTCTCAAAATTACAAATTCTAAAAACGTAAAATGTTAACAAAACCTTAAAGTAAAGCTCCGTATCTTTGTACTTATTTTTAAACAATGAAGAAATACATCTCAGAATTTATCGGTACATTTTCTATGATTTTTTGTGGAACGGGCGCCATGACCGTTAACGAAATAACAGGCGGTGAAGTGACACACGTTGGCATAGCAATTACCTGGGGGCTCATTGTAATGGCAATGATTTATGCTTTTGGGGAAACTTCAGGAGCGCATTTCAATCCAGCCGTTACCATTGCTTTTGCCTATGCAAAGAAGTTTGCTTGGAAAGAAGTTCCAAAGTACATCATTGCCCAAATTTTAGGTGCTTTTGCTGCAAGTCTCATACTGTGGTTTCTGTTTCCAACCAGTGAAAATTTAGGTGCAACAATACCTACGGTGGATGTTGGACGTGCTTTTGTCATGGAATTATTACTAACGTTTTTCCTAATGGTGGTTATTATTAACGTTTCGACGGGGAGTAAAGAAATCGGAATTATTGCAGGAATAGCCGTTGGTGCAGTCGTACTTTTAGAGGCTATGTTTGCAGGCCCTATTACAAATGCGTCCATGAATCCAGCAAGATCCATTGCACCCGCCATTGTTTCAGGTAAAATGCAACATTTATGGATGTATATTTTAGCGCCTATACTGGGAGCCATTTTAGCCGTTATTTCGTGTAAATTGGTTAAAGAAGACAATTGCTGCAATGATGCGAATTGTTAAAAATTAAAACTCATCAACTTGAAAAATATAAGTATTTTAGGATGTGGTTGGCTAGGAGAACCTTTGGCAATATCGCTTTTAGAGGCCGGATTTTTAGTAAAAGGGTCTACTACAACCGAATCAAAATTGGCTACTTTAGAAGCCTCCCAAATTGAAGCCTATCTTGTCAATATTTCTGAATTTGAAGAGTTTGATGCATTTTTAGAAACAGATATCTTAATTATTGCAATCACATCAAAAGATATTGATGGCTTTGAAAGTTTAATTGCACAAATTGAAAACTCCCCAATACAGAAAGTAATTTTCATCAGTTCTACTTCTGTCTATCCAAATATTAATGCAGTCGTTACCGAGGAGACGAAAACAAAACAAGTGCCTTTGGTAGAAATTGAAGAATTGTTTCGACAAAATAATTGTTTTGAAACCACTATTTTACGTTTTGCTGGTTTGTTTGGTGGCGAAAGACACCCTGGAAACTGGTTTTCAGATGGCTGTAAAATTCCCCAACCTAAAGGGTATGTAAACATGATTCATCAAGAAGATTGTATTGAGATCATTCACGAAATTATTGATCAGAATTGTTGGGATACGACTTTTAATGCCTGTGCAGATCACCATCCAACTAGAAAGGAGTTTTATGCAATTGCGAAATTATGCAAAGATTTGACTTTACCGCATTTTGAAAAGAACGAAGTTCTAGAGTATAAAATTGTGAGCCCTAAGAAATTACAAACCGTTTTAAATTACGAATTTATACACAATGATTTGTTGTCAATTTAGATTTTTGAGCGATAAATATTTTACGCTCACTGTCAATTATCTCTAGTGATTCTTCGATCGTGGTTGTCGTTCTTTTAAAAAAAACAAATGACTATTGATACTTTCGTTTTCTCAAATAATTGAAACTAAAACCAAAAGCGAGTATTAAAATAATAGGAAAGCCAACGTTTAAGAACTGCCAAAATATTCTTTCTTTAAATGCTTTTTGTTTGTCTAAAACTGGAATTTGTATCGTCTTGTTTCTCAATTCCATCAGTCCAACATCATCCAGTAAGTAGTCCACGGCATTCAGTAGAAAATCTTTATTGCCAAATTGCTCATTGGTCCATTTATCTCTCGATAAATCGTAGGGCTCTTTCTTTAAAACTTGATTTCTACCAACATCGCCATCGGCAATTACAATCATTTTATTGTTAGTTGCATTTGCTTTGTAAATCGATGTTTTATAGGGTTGAACTCTGTTATTATAAGCAGATTTAAAATCTCCTTCTAATAAAACAGCAAGCAATTGATTTCCGTCTTGATAGTCTGATTCAATTGGTTCATCAGCAATAGATTGTAATGCAATGAAATTGGGAGTTCCAAATTTCTGTGTCAACACGGAACTTACTAATAAAGGCGTTTTTTTAATGCTGTTTTTTAAGGTATCTATCTGATTTGTAAACTTAAACCGAACTGGTGATATATTTTTTGTGATGGGATGATTTGGGTTTCCACCAGCCAAAGGATGAAAAAACCAATCTAAGTTTTTAAATTGTGTCTGATTGCCTACCATACCGGTTGCAACAGGGATTTTTGCAGCATACAAATCTTTTATCAAGGTTGTGTTGATTCGCACTCCATAGGAGAATAATAAATCTGTAAGATTTAAATCTCTAGGAAAAGCTAGCATTTTTCCGCCATTAAATAAGCTGTCTTGGTCTGCAATTACATTGTCGATCATCCACAAGGTTTTACCTCCGTTTGTGATGAATTGGTCTAAAGTAAATTTTTCTGCTTCGGTGAATTTTATTGTTGGTTTTGCAATAATAGCCAAATCGAATCCAGTAAGGTCTTCTAAAGTTTGTTTCGGATTCTTAGCTACTGAATCCAAGGTGAATTTTCCCAACTTGTGTTTTTTAGCAACCTCACTTAAAAAACTATACAAATAAATGTCTTCTAGCTCACCATTACCAGATAATAGTGCAATTTTTTTTTGTTTTTTTTGTAATAGACTATTGATTGCATTTGTAAAACTATATTCTAAATTTTCAACCGCTTTTTGTAATTGTTCTTCTTGAGAGGTAACAATGGCGGTAGGTAACAAAGAAATAATCGTGCTTTTTTTATTATGTCTTATTTCGGCCCAAGGAAAAATAATAGCTTCAGAAAGTTTCCCATCTTCTTCGACAGTTAGCTGACTGGGCAACATTCCTCTTTTTATTAAAGCTTCTCGTTGGTCATTAGGGTTTTTAAAATGGAGAATGATGTTCGAGTTTTTTGCTTCTAATTCTTCCAAAAACTGCTGTGTTTCTACTTGTAATCTCTTAAACTCTGATGGAAATTCGCCTTCTAAATACACTGTAATAAAGAGCGGTTGTTCAATTTTTTTAAGAATGGTTTTTGTTGTTTCAGATAATGTGTACCGTTGGTCTTTTGTCAGATCGAAACGTTTGTAAAAGTGTTGATTTGTAACATTTAGTAGTATCAATCCAACAAGTAAGACTGCAATGTTTTTAATTTTTTTATTCATTTTCTAAACGATTTTTAGTGATGTATAAAAAGAACAGTGTTACACTTATAAAATAGAGTAGATCTCTGGAGTCAATAACCCCACGTGAGATACTTTTAAAATGTTCGTTGATACCAAATTTTTGTATAGAAATACTTTGATTCGAAAATGAATTGGAAATGGCATCAAATCCATAAAACAATAAGAAGGTAATAAAAACGCCTAAGATAAAAGCGATAATTTGATTTTTTGATAACGTGGACGTAAACAGACCAACTGCTGTATAGGTGGCTGCTAAAAAAAGTAACCCAATGTAGGACCCAATGATGCTGCCAACATCCATATTTCCAATTGGATTCCCTAATCGATAAATCGTGTACACGTAGGTGAGTGTTGGAATCAATGCGACAAGAACCAACAGCAAAGAAGCCCAGAATTTTCCAAGCACAATTTGCCAATTTGATACAGGTCTTGTTTTTAAGATTTCGATAGTTCCACTATTGAATTCGTCGGCAAAACTTTTCATAGTAATTGCCGGAATTAAAAAGAGAAAAACCCAAGGGGTTAAATAGAAAAATGGATTGATGTCTGCAAAGCCTGCATTTAATAAATTGAAATCGTCTTTAAAAACCCATAGGAATAGCCCATTAATAAGCAAGAAAACACCAATGACCAAATAGGCAATTGGGGAGGCAAAAAACGAATTAAATTCTTTTTTTAAAATGGCAATCAATGTGATATTATTTTACGGTTATCTTTTTTTAAACTTTCAACTGTCCTTTGGTTAATTATATTTAAAACCAAAATTTGAAGTGCTTGCAAGCTACGATTTTATCTTCAAAATAAATTCACCTTTCATTTTTAATACGGCTTAAATATAAAGTTTTCAGGAATTACTTTCCAATTTAAAAATACGATTATGTTCAAAGCTTGGATCTTTCCTTTGTGACTGAAAAATAAATTGGTGTTTCTTTAATAAAGTTATTGATCGTAGATTGTTTTTGTGGGTATATGCTTCGATCGTTCTTAGATTTAATTGCTCAAAACCAAAATTCAAAACCGCAAAAATTGCTTCACTCATGAGCCCTTTTTGTTGCATTTCGGTTTTTAATTTGTAACCAATTTCTGCATATTTTGCCCCTAAAGAAATTCGATGGAATACAATAGTACCCACTATTTCTTCCTGTTTTGTAATTGCCCAAAAAACACGTTCTTCTTTTAAGTAGAGGGCATAGCATGTTCTTATAAAGTCTTTTGCTTCTTCAATACTTTGCATTCTTTTGGTAGCAACAAATTGGTTGATTTCTTCGCTGGATCGCAGTGTAAGTATACTGTTAGCATCGTCAAGTGTTAGTTCCCGCAAGGTTAATCTTTGAGTTTTTAAAACAGGAAATGTGTCGCAATTGAATGCCATTATGGAAGACTTACATTTTTATTGACACTCCAAGCTTGTGGTTTGTCGTTGAACAGCACTTTGGTTTTTGCCCAAACGTTTTTAAAAAGCTCGGAACTTCTATAGCGTTCTAAATCTTCCTCTTTTTCCCAATACGAGTAAGTGAAAAAAAGTTCAGGATTTGTTTTGTCTTGATACAGTTCTAATAGGCTACATCCTTTTGATGCCCTAATCAATGATTTCTTTACAGCGAAGATTTCTTCAAATTTATTGATATACTTTGAGTGAAAACTCATTTTTACGATTCGAACAAACATAATTTTAAGACAATGTGGTAAACTCCGGGAGTACTTCGTTTATAAATTCAATAATAATTGGATCTCGATAGGCCAATCCCAATAATGTAGAAGCGCCACCCACCGTGTTTAAATTACTTCTATATAAGGCAATTTCTAAATACCCTGCCGAATTAAATATAGCCAATCTACTTCCGTCAAAACTTAGATCTTTCGTATCGACTCCTTTTATTTCGTTGTATTTACTATAAATTTTCTCGAAGGAATATCGAGAAGCTTTGATGGTGAATTTTCTTCCTTTTCCAACCTCGTTAAACATTTTTTCTTTAATGTTCGTAATGATATTTCCATAATTGTCAATATAAATGACACCACCAATAATTTGGTTTTGAGCTTGATTTACTTTGGGTTGAATTTCAATGAGTTTTTTGTAGTTCTTAATTTCCTTACCAATCACCGTTAAATTTCCGCCTCGGGCAATAAAACAGGCAACTTGCACAAAAACATCTAAAACAGGAAAACTACTTTCAATACGATCATGAATATTGATCTCAACAATCTTTGTTGGATTAATTTCTGAGGCAATCATAGAGATTAAACCATTGTCTGGACATACAAAAAAATGGTTATCCAATTCGAGTGCAATGTGTTTGTTATCTTTGCTTAATTCAGAATCTACTCCAATAATATGGATCGTACCGTCTGGGAAACTCTTGTAAGAATTCTTTATGATATAGGCAGTTTCTGTTATATTAAATGGAGATATTTCATGAGTAATGTCTACAATTTTAGCGTTTTCTAACTCAGAATAGATAGCACCTTTTACAGCTCCAACAAAGTGGTCTTTTGTTCCGAAATCGGTCGTTAAAGTGATAAATGAGATCAATATTTGCTGTTAATTAAATGTGTAAAAGTTGTTGACTATTTAACGCAAATCTAATCAATTTAGTAAATTTATTGACTATTTTTAATTTAATAATTTGATCACCTATTTTAATAAAAAAACATTTGAACGAAAGAATCATTGCATTAACAGAAATAGATCCAAAAGATTTTTTTGGAGAACACAATAGTACAATTGAGCAGCTAAAAAAATATTTTCCAAAAGTAAAATTGGTCGCAAGAGGCGCAAAGTTGAAAATTTATGGAGAAACTGCTCTTTTGGATGAGTTTGAAAACCGATTAGAACAACTCATTAAATACTTTCACAAGTATAACAAATTAGATGAGAACAGTATTGAACGCATTTTAACTTCTACTGGAAAGGATGAAAAAACTGCGGCAGCTATGAGTGCAAAAGACGTATTGCTTCATGGTGTTAACGGGAAATTGATAAAACCAAAGACTGCCAATCAAAAGAAAATGGTTTCCCTAATTCAGAAAAATGACATGCTTTTTGCAGTAGGCCCTGCAGGAACAGGAAAAACGTATACCGCTGTTGCAATTGCAGTAAGAGCATTGAAAGAAAAAGAAGTTCGTAAAATAATTTTAACTAGACCTGCCGTAGAGTCCGGAGAAAATCTAGGGTTTTTACCTGGAGATTTAAAAGACAAGTTAGATCCTTATATGCAACCTTTGTATGATGCATTGCGAGATATGATACCGCATGAAAGATTGGCGTCACATTTAGAAAAAGGAATCATACAAATTGCTCCATTGGCATTTATGAGAGGGAGAACTTTGGACAATGCCTTTGTTATTTTAGATGAAGCACAAAATACCACCCATAGTCAAATGAAAATGTTTTTGACACGGATGGGAAAGAATGCAAAATTCATTATTAATGGGGATCCAGGTCAAATAGATTTACCAAGAAAACAGTTTTCAGGCATGAAAGAATCGTTGTTGGCTTTGAAAGATATTGAAGGAATTGCCCAAGTATATTTAGACGATAGTGATGTGGTAAGACATCGATTGGTAAAAAGAATTATCTCCGCTTATAAGCGTATCGAAACTGAATAAGTTTTTAGTTGTTAGTAATTAGTCTTTAGTTTACTTTTGTCCTAACAAGCAACACCATTATTAATGAACACAATTAACGATACAAACTTTGAATTTCCCGAGCAAAAATCGGTATATAAAGGGAAAGTAAGAGAGGTTTATACGATAGACGACACGCTCTTGGTAATGATTGCGTCCGATCGATTATCGGCATTCGATGTCATTTTACCTCGTCAAATTCCGTTTAAAGGTCAAATTTTAAACCAAATTGCGACTAAAATGCTCCATGAAACGGCTGATATTGTTCCCAATTGGATTCTTGCAGCTCCCGATGAAAATGTTGCTATCGGACATTTATGTGAACCTTTCAAAGTAGAAATGGTCATCCGAGGCTATATGTCTGGGCATGCAGCAAGAGAGTACAATGCAGGAAAAAGAGTTTTATGTGGTGTTGCCATGCCGGAAGGGATGCATGAAAATGATCGGTTTCCAAGTCCAATAATAACTCCATCTACGAAAGCAGACAATGGAGATCATGATGAAGACATTACCCGTGAAGCAATTTTGTCTAACGGTATTGTTTCTGAGGAAGATTACCTTATATTAGAAGACTATACCCGAAAATTATTTCAAAGAGGAACTGAAATTGCTTCTTCTCGTGGCTTAATTTTGGTAGATACAAAATATGAATTCGGTAAAACAAGAGAAGGGAAAATTTTGTTGATTGATGAAATTCATACTCCAGATTCTTCTCGTTATTTTTATGCAGAAGGGTATGCCGTTCGACAACAAAAGGGCGAGTCACAAAAACAATTGTCAAAAGAATTTGTACGTCAATGGTTAATTGAAAATGGTTTTCAAGGACAAGACGGACAGCAGATTCCAACCATGTCAGACGAAAAAGTTATTGAAATTTCAAATAGATATATTGAATTGTACGAACAAATTACTGGAGAAGCTTTTGTGAAAGCATCGACAGAAAATGTTTTAGCAAGAATTGCTAAAAATGTAAACGCATTTTTAGCCAACAACTAATAAATAAACTATCATGATTATAGAGCCAAGAACAAGAGGATTTATTTGTTTAACATCACACCCAGTAGGTTGTGCACAGAATGTTAAAAATCAAATTGACTATGTAACTTCAAAAGGAAAAATTGCCGGAGCCAAAAAAGTATTGGTTATTGGATCTTCTACAGGTTTTGGACTGGCGTCCAGAATTACAAGTGCATTTGGATCAGACGCTGCTACAATAGGGGTTTTCTTTGACAAACCAGCAACTCCCAATAGACCTGGTTCTCCTGGTTTTTATAACACTGCTGCTTTTGAAGAAGAAGCACACAAAGCAGGTTTGTATGCAAAAAGTATTAATGGAGATGCCTTTTCTAATGAGATAAAAGAACAGGTTGTCAATTTAATCAAACAAGACTTAGGACAAATAGATTTGATAATCTATAGTTTGGCTTCCCCAGTAAGAACACATCCCGTTTCGGGAAAACGTTTTAAATCGGTTTTAAAGCCAATTGGAGAAAATTTCACAAACAAGACGGTAGATTTTCATACTGGAAAAGTATCAGAAATTTCTATCAATCCTGCAGAAGGTGAAGATATTGAAAATACGATAACGGTAATGGGAGGTGAAGATTGGAAAATGTGGATGGATGCTTTACAAGAAGCAAACGTTTTAGCAGAAGGTGTGAAAACTATTGCATATTCTTATATAGGCCCAGAAGTAACAAAACCCGTTTACAGAAATGGTACTATAGGTGCTGCTAAAGACGATTTAGAAGCGAAGGCATTTACGATTACAGACGCTTTAAAAGCAATCAATGGAAACGCTTATGTTTCTGTAAATAAGGCATTGGTTACTCAAGCTAGTTCTGCAATTCCAGTAATTCCTTTGTATATTTCTTTGTTGTATAAAATAATGAAAGAAGAAGGAATTCATGAAGGATGTATCGAACAAATTCAGCGATTATACAGTCAACGTTTGTATGCAGGTGATTTGTCTTTGGACGAAAAAGGAAGAATACGAGTTGACGATTGGGAAATGCGCGAAGACATTCAATCAAAAGTTGTTAACCTTTGGGAATCGGCTACGACAGAAAACTTGTCTAAAATTGGCGATTTAGAAGGATATAGCAACGATTTTTATAATTTATTTGGTTTTAAAGTACCTGGTGTAGATTATACAAAAGACGTAAATGAAATGGTTTCAATACCAAGTATTCAAGAATAACATATAGAAAGCAGCATTATTAAACCTCATAAATAACGTATTTTTTTATGAGGTTTTTTATTTTTGATGTATTCACACAAAATAAAAAATGAAAGCAGTAGCTTTAAAAAAGATAAAAGAGGAATTATCGCACAAATCGGCCAACGAATTGATGGAACTCTGCTTGCATTTATCAAAGTATAAAAAGGAGAACAAAGAATTACTTACCTATTTAATGTTTGAGTCTCATGATGAAACTGCTTATATTCAAAGCGTGAAATCGCAAATGGACTTGCTTTTTGTAGACATCAATACCAAGAGTTTTTTCTTCATCAGAAAAAGTGCAAGAAAGATTTTAACACTCACTAAAAAGTACATCCGATATTCTAAAAAGAAGGAAACAGAAGCTGAATTATTGTTGTATTACTGCCACAAATTAAAACACTTTTCTCCATCAATTACCAATAGTTCACGTTTGCTAAATGTATATCAAACACAACTTAAGATGATTAAAAAAGCAGTAGGCACCTTGCATGAAGATTTGCAGTACGACTATCAAATAGAAATTGAAAATTTAGAAATTTACTCATAAACAATGGATAAAAGAAAAGAGCTACGCCCCGTTTTGGCAAAAATTGAAGAAACTGAAAAATGCAGTGTTGAAGAGAAATTTCAAAACACAACGTTGCGGCAAGTTATAAAGTTGCAACACCCTTTAATTATTGCGCTTTTTCAAGACTATGCAATTACCAGGAAAACGATTTTAAATACATTAACTGAACAACGTATTAAAAGATTTATAGAAAGTGCATTGTCTAAAGACATTGCTTTTAAAAATAAAATGATTGGTCTTATTGTTGGTCAGTTTACAGTTGAGGAGTTTGATTTTTACAAAAAATCATCTTCAGAATTTAATAAAAGAATCTTTACAATTATTAAAAAAAGACTCAAGGATAGTCTTTTAGAATTGTTATAAAAAAAGGCTGTTACCCCGGAAAGAATAACAGCCTTAAAATCAACTAAAAAAATTTTACATTAAATATGTTAAAGTAAAAAAATATTATGTTTAACTTTTTTATAAAAAAATATCAGACAAATATACATTAATTTGGTAAATCGTGAATAGGATTTTAAGGAATAATGAGAATTATTAAAAAAACAAGGGAGATAAATGCTTGTATATAATGCGAATACTAACAAACCCTATTAAAATGGCAGTTGTTTTTTTTAGTAGTATTGGTGTTAATAGTGTGTTGCTAACCCTCGAGCCAATTTGCCCACCAATAAATACAGAGACTAGTAGGATGGATGTTAATGTCCAATTAATGTGAAAATCAGGATTGCTATATTGACCAAAGACACCAGCAATAGAATTTACCAAAATAAAGAAGCTAGCCGTCGCGGCTATTTTTTTTGGAGTATCCCAATTGGTGAGGTGCAATAATGGTGCTAAAAAAATGCCACCACCAATTCCAACCGTGCCAGAAAGAAAACCAATAAAACCTCCATAAGTGGCATTTTTAGCAGCACTTAATCGCGTTCTTTCTTTTCTTCCAGAAACAAAATGTTTAGAGGCCCACATAGAAAATCCGGTAAACAACAAAGTAACTCCCAAAAGGATAAAGTAAAAACTTTGATCAATCGCTATTTTTCCTCCAAGATAGGCCAGAGGCACACTCCATATAACCAATGGAACGAGCTTTTTCCAAGGTATATTTTTTTGCTGATAAAAGAGCAATACATTGCCAGAAACAACCACAATATTACATAACAAAGCAGTAATTCTAACTTGAGTAAACGCAATACCTGCAAATGCTAAAATGGCCAAGTAGCTTGATCCTCCTCCAAAACCAACAGAAGAATATAAAATTGCAACTGTAAAAAAAAGTAAAAGAAGAGGCCAATTCACTAAAATTGATTCAAAAACTATTTGAAAATCCATATAGCAAATATAATTTTACTATTTTAAATACTAAAAGAAATAGTACTTCAAAACCCAAAGTTTATAATACTTAGAATTTTCAATTAAGATATTATAGCCGATAAATAGTAAGATTTAGTACCTTTAACTTCCTTTGATAGGTGAATTTTAGTTGTAAGTCGAATTAATATTACAAAAAATTATAAAATTTTCTAATTTAGAATTTAAAATAAAACAGGAATGAGTAATTATCACATAAAACATTTAGAAGAATATTTTCAAGTATATCGAAAATCGGTGAATCATCCAGAAGCCTTTTGGGAAGAGATTGCTGAAGAGAATTTTATTTGGCGTAAAAAATGGGATGCTGTTTTAGAGTGGGATTTTTCAAAGCCAGAAGTAAAATGGTTCAAAGGAGCTAAACTAAACATCACAGAAAATTGTATTGATCGTCATTTGCTCACACGAGGAAACAAAACAGCTATTTTGTTTGAACCTAATGACCCCAATGAACCCGCTGAATACATTACTTATAAACAACTTTCGATACGTGTTAATAAATTTGCAAATGTTTTAAAATCAAAAGGGATTCAAAAAGGAGATCGGGTGTGTATTTATTTACCAATGATTCCAGAGCTTTCTATTGCTTTATTGGCATGTGCAAGAATTGGTGCCATTCATTCTGTTGTTTTTGCAGGATTTTCAGCTACAGCACTGGCAACAAGAATTAATGATGCCGATTGTAAAATGGTGATTACTTCTGATGGTTCCTTTCGTGGAAATAAAACCATCGATCTAAAAGGGATTGTAGATGAAGGCTTGGAGAAATGTAAGACCGTTGAATCTGTTTTAGTAGTCAAAAGAATTCACACAGACATTCAGATGAAATCGGGAAGAGATTATTGGATTGCACCTTTATTAGAAAAGGCTTCCGCAACTTGTGAAATTGAAATTATGGATGCAGAAGATCCTCTTTTTATATTGTATACTTCCGGATCTACAGGGCAACCTAAAGGGATGTTGCATACCACGGCTGGTTATATGGTATACACGGCCTATACTTTTAAAAACGTTTTTAATTATAAAGAAGATGACGTGTATTGGTGTAGTGCCGATATCGGATGGATCACAGGACACAGTTATATTGTTTATGGTCCCCTTGCAAATGGAGCCACTTCCGTAATGTTTGAAGGCGTACCAAGTTATCCAGATTTTGGTCGTTTTTGGCAAGTCATAGAGAAACATAAAGTGAATCAATTTTATACAGCGCCAACCGCCATTAGAGCTTTGGCGAAAGAAAAATTAGCCTTTGTAGAAAAACATGATCTTTCCTCGTTAAAAGTTTTAGGATCTGTTGGTGAACCTATTAATGAAGAAGCTTGGCATTGGTACAATGATAATATTGGTAAAAAGAAAAGCCCGATTGTAGATACCTTTTTTCAAACAGAAAATGGTGGAATTATGCTCACCCCAATTCCCTATGTGACCCCCACAAAACCCACCTATGCTACGTTGCCTTTTATAGGGATTCAACCTGTATTAATGGACGAAAACGGGCAAGAATTAAAAGGAAACAAAGTAGAAGGACGATTGTGTTTTCAATTTCCTTGGCCAAGTATCGCAAGAACTATTTGGGGAAATCACCAACGGTATAAAGAAACCTACTTCACTGCTTTTAAAGGAAAGTATTTTACTGGAGATGGTGCTTTAAGAGATGAGGTTGGGTATTATAGAATTACAGGTAGAGTAGATGATGTAATTATTGTTTCTGGTCATAATTTAGGAACCGCTCCGATAGAAGATGCCATTAACGAGCATCCAGCAGTAGCGGAATCTGCCATTGTTGGTTTTCCACACGATATAAAAGGAAATGCTTTATATGGGTATGTGATTTTAAAAGAAGTTGGAGAAAGTAGAAACCACGATAACTTGAGGAAAGAAATCAATCAGATCATTACAGAACACATCGGACCCATTGCAAAACTCGATAAAATTCAGTTTACAGACGGATTGCCAAAAACACGTTCTGGAAAAATTATGCGACGTATTTTACGTAAAATTGCAACCAATGAAAGTAAGAATTTAGGAGATATCTCTACTTTGTTAAACCCAGAAGTGGTGCAAAGTATTATTGATCATAAATTATAAGAAATAGTAAGAAGGAGTTATTCAGGTAAGGTATGTTGAATTTTCTTGTAAATTTCATCATATACCTTGCAATAATAGTCATGAAATTCTGGAAGTAACACGTTGTGGAGGTTTTTGGTTTGTTTTAGAATTGCTACATCATACAATCCAATGTCATCTACCTCCTCTTCCTGAAGGGATAACTCCGTCAAAGGAATTTTTAATTCTGCAATAAATACTTGATGAAATTCGTTGTCTATAATTCCATTTTTATGTGAAACCTGATGTTTTCTAGTTGCTATTTTTGTTAAATCAGTATCGATTAATTGCAAACCAATTTCCTCAAAAACTTCTCTTTTTACAGCTGTTAAAATTTCTTCACCAGCACCAACATGTCCAGCCACTGAAATATCCCACAAACCTGGAAAAACTTTTTTGGTGAGCGCTCTTTTTTGAAGTACGATTTTTGAATCTGCAGTAAACAACCAAATATGAACCGTTGCATGAAACCAACCGTGTTGGTGTGCTTCGGACTTTAAAGCTGATTTTCCAGTTGCTTTTCCTTCGGAAGTTAATATGTCTATAAGTTCATCCATAATATAATAAGACACAAATTTCACGAATTCTATAAATTATTGCAAACAGATTCGTGAAATTCGTGTCATTTAAAGTTTACTCAAAATAAGAAAACGTTTCTCCGCCTTCTATTTTCAATAAGGTTTCATAGATCATTTTAATCACATTTTCAACATCCTCTCTATGTACCATTTCTACCGTAGTATGCATATATCTTAAAGGAAGCGAAATTAATGCAGAAGCAACACCACCATTGCTGTAGGCAAAAGCATCAGTATCAGTTCCTGTTGCTCTTGACAGTGCCGAGCGCTGAAAAGGAATATCGTTTTCTGTAGCGGTAGTAGTAATTAAATCGCGTAATTTTTGTTGTACAGCAGGAGCATATGCAATTACAGGTCCTTTTCCCAATTCTAAAAGCCCTTCTTTTTTAACATCAATCATTGGCGTTGTTGTATCATGCGTTACATCAGTAACAATCGCAACGTTTGGTTTTATGGTATGGGTAATCATTTCTGCACCACGCAAACCAATTTCTTCTTGTACAGAGTTGGTAATGTACAATCCAAAAGGCAATTCTTTTTTGTTCTCTTTTAAAAGACGTGCCACTTCAGCAATCATAAAACCACCCATTCTGTTGTCTAAGGCTCTACATACAAATTTATCTCCATTTAAAATATGAAATTCATCTGGGTAGGTAATCACACAACCAACATGAACGCCTAAAGCTTCCACTTCTTTTTTGGTAGCACAACCAGTATCAATAAAAATGTTTTCTGGTTTTGGTGCTTCTTCATTTGCTTTGTTTCGAGTATGAATTGCTGGCCATCCAAAAACACCTTTTACAATACCTTTATCAGTATGAATGTTTACAATTTTACTCAGTGCAATTTGATGGTCTGAACCTCCGTTACGAATTACATAGATCAATCCATTATCAGAAATATAATTGACATACCAAGAAATTTCATCTGCATGTCCCTCAATCACTACTTTGTATTTTGCATCTGGATTAATAACGCCTACTGCAGTTCCATAAGTATCTGTAATAAATTCATCAACATACGGTTTTAGATAATCCATCCAAATTTTTTGCCCTTCCCATTCGTATCCAGTAGGAGCTGCATTGTTTAAGTATTTCTCTAAAAATGAAATCGATGCTGTATTTAATATTGATTTAATTGCCATAGATGGATGTATAGGTTTAAAAGTGAAATGTTTTAGTTTTTTTTTGTAAAAATAAAGCGATTTTTGAGTTCTATTGAAATAAAATTTAAAAACTTGTAACAAAAGTTGTTAATTGCACACTTATTCAGCAAGTATACAATCAAATAAAACCTATCAGATGAAATTAGTAATTCAGAACTTGACAAAGACGTATAAGAATGGTGTCAAAGCTATAGATGATTTAAGTATTGAAATTGGAAATGGAATGTTTGGACTTCTAGGACCAAACGGTGCAGGAAAATCATCTTTAATGCGAACAATTGCTACCTTGCAGACACCCGATTCTGGGACGGTTACATTTGGAGATATTAATGTTTTAGAAGACAATATGTCTTTGCGTAAGGTTTTAGGCTATTTGCCACAATCTTTTGGTGTGTATCCAAAAATGTCAGCAGAAGATCTCTTAGATTATTTTGCAACCTTAAAAGGAATTTCGAACAAAGCAGAACGAAATGCAATAGTAAAAGAAGTTTTGGAAATCACCAATTTGTATGATGTAAGGGGAAAGCACGTTGCTGGGTATTCTGGTGGTATGAAACAACGTTTTGGAATTGCACAATTGTTGCTAAACAATCCAAAGTTAATTATTGTTGATGAACCAACGGCAGGTTTAGATCCAGCAGAAAGACATCGTTTTTTAAATGTTTTAAGAGAAGTAGGAACCAATAGTACCGTTATTTTTTCAACACATATTGTAGAAGATGTAAAAGAATTGTGTAATGAAATGGCAATATTAAATGGAGGAAGAATTTTAAAACACACCACGCCACAAGAGGCCACCAAAGAAATTGAAGGAACTATTTGGACCAAAATCATCAATAGAGAGGATTTAGATGCCATAGAGCAAAACTTTAATCTACTATCATCAAACTACAATCAAGACAATACCTTGAATGTGAGAGTGCATGCAGCAGAGAAACCCGCTGAAGGTTTTGAGAAAACAGCACCACAATTAGATGATGTGTATTTTATCGCTTTAAAGCAAGATGAACCAGTTATTGCTTAATTAAACGATTAGTTCAAGCGAAATCGAGAACTAAAAAAATCTAACAGTTCAACTTTTACACTTTAAAATTATGTTTTCAACGATATTTAAACAAGAATTAAAATACTGGTTTAAAAAGCCAGCCTTTTATATTTATGCATTAATTTTCTTACTATTATCCCTTTTGTTCTCTGCAGGAGCTGCAGGGGTCTTTGATTTTCTTACCGTAACAACAGGTTCCGCATTAATCGTAAATTCACCTATCGGAATCTCTAATTTATTTAGCGGTCTTACGATTTTGATTTTTTTCTTATTCCCTGCTATTATTGGGGTTTCTATTTACAGAGATTTTAAAAGTGAGATGCATACGATTTTGTATTCCTATCCCTTTACCAAAGCCAATTATTTATTTGCCAAATTTTTCAGTGCAATTGTAGTGGTTTCATTGATTGTTTTAACCATTGGTTTGGGAATGATCATCGGCTTTAGATTGCCAGGCACCAACTCTGAAATTGTAGGACCCTTAAATATAATGATCTATTTACAAAACTATTTGTTATTTATACTACCAAATATTCTGTTCATTGGTGCCATTGTTTTTGGTGTCGTGGCATTTACAAGAAATATTGCGGCCGGTTTTATTACGGTCATTATTATTTTGTTTGGGCAGGGCGTATTAGAAAGTTTGCTATCCGATCCAGAAAACAGAACCATGGCGGCTATTTTAGACCCCTTTGGAGGCGCTTCCATTAGATATTATACACAATATTGGACAGTTTCAGAACAGAATGAACTACCAATACCAATCAAAGAGATGATAGTTTATAACCGTTTGTTGTGGTTGGGAATCGGAACTGTTGTTTTTAGTTTGGTTTTTAAATTCTTTACATTTAGTCAGCATGCCTTTTCTTTTTCCTTTGGAAAGAAAAAATCAGAAAGAGCTACAAAGTCTAATTTTGGAGGAATTACAAGAATCAATTTACCAAAAGTGAGCTATGATTATTCTTTTCTTCAAAATTTAAAAACGACTTGGAAACTATCAAATATAGATTTTAAATATATTGTTAAGAGTTGGGCGTTTATTAGCATTGTTTTAGTGGGCTTAATTTTTATTTTAATAGTTATCTCGGAAGTAGGAGATATTTTTGGAACAGCAACATTGCCATTAACATGGAAAATGTTAAATGGAGGTGGAGCGTTTACCGCGTCCATTAATATTTGTACTTTTTTATATGCAGGGATGTTGGTGCATCGCGCAAAAATATCCAGAACCAATCATATTATAGACGCAACACCAATACCGAACTGGACCTTACTAACGTCTAAGTTAATTGCATTAATAAAAATGCAATGGGTATTATTGACGATCATTATGATTTCGGGATTGGTGTTTCAAATTTATAAAGGATATTACAATTTTGAAATGGGGCATTATCTCTATGAGTTGTATATTTTAAACTTTCTTAACTATCTACTTTGGGCATTATTAGCATTGTTTGTTCAAACACTTATGGGGAACCCATATGTTGGTTTGTTTGCTCTATTGATTTTGTCAATAGGAATCCCAGTTTTATCACTTGTTGGTGTTGAGCAAGATATTCTTAAGTTCAATGAAGGGCCAGGCTTTAACTATTCCGATATTAATGGATACGGTTCTAGTGTGCTTCCCTATATTGTATACAAACTATATTGGTTACTATTTGGTTTTGTATTGTTGATTATTACCTCATTATTTTGGGTGCGTGGAATACCAAACTCCTTTAAAGAACGTTTTTCTTTTGCAATAAAACGATTTAAAGGAATTACTGCCATTGGCTTTGCTGTTTTCTTCATTGGATTTTTGTTTTTAGGGTTTTCAATATATAAAGAAGGAAACATTGACAATGTTAGAAAATCTTCCAAAGAAAGAGAGCAACTAAGAGTTGATTGGGAAAAAGATTACAAGAGGTTTGAAAACTATGCACAACCAAGAATGATAGCAGTCAATGCAAAAATGAATCTTTTTCCAAAAGAAAGAAATTTTGAAGCTTCAGCATTGATGACGATGGTGAACAAAACAGAGGTTGCCATTGACAGTATTTTTCTGAATCATAATGGATATCCAAGTACCTTTAAATTTAGTTTGGCAAATACATTGGTATTAGAAGATACTATTCAGAATTTTGATATTTATAAATTTGATCAAAAAATCCAACCTGGAGATACCTTAACATTGGCGGTTACAATAAAAAATAAAATCAATACCACATTAAGAAATAATTCACCAGTAATTGAAAATGGAACCTTTGTAAATAGCGGTATTTTTCCAACCTTAGGATACGCATCAGGGGGAGAGTTAACAGACAATAAAACGCGTAAAAAGTTCGGTTTATCGCCAAACGATTTACGGCCACACCCATCAGATTCTACTGCTTTAGCAAATACTTATATAAGCAAAGATTCCGATTGGATTGACTTTGAAGCAACCGTTTCTACTTCCAAAGATCAAATTGCCATTGCGCCAGGATATTTACAAAAAGAATGGGTAAAAGAAGGACGAAGATATTTTTATTATAAAATGGATAGTAAGATCTTAAACTTTTACGCATTTAACTCTGCACGATATGAAGTACAAAAAGAAATGTACAAAGATATTAGCTTAGAAATTTACTATCACAAAGGGCATGAATTCAATTTAGATCGAATGATGGCAGGTATGAAAGCCTCCTTAGACTATGGAGCAAATAATTTCAGTCCCTATCAACACAGGCAACTACGAATTATAGAATTCCCAAAAACAGGAGGTACATTTGCACAATCATTTCCAAACACCATTCCATTCTCAGAAGGCATTGGTTTTATTGCAGATGTAGACGATTCTGATGAAGGCGGCGTAGATTATCCATTTGCAGTAACTGTGCATGAAGTTGCACACCAATGGTGGGCACATCAAGTAATAGGTGCCGATGTTTTAGGCGCCACGATGTTGTCAGAAAGTGTTTCAGAATATGTCTCTTTAAAAGTGTTAGAACACCAACAAGGAAAATCAGAAATGCGTAAATTCTTAAAGAAAGCATTAGACGATTACTTACAACAAAGAACCTTTGAAAGAAAACGCGAAAAAGCATTGATGTACAACGACGGACAAGGGTACATTCGTTATCAAAAAGGATCCTTAGTTTTCTATGCATTGAGTGATTATATCGGTGAAAGAAATTTGAACAATGCGCTAAAAAAGTATGTAGAAAAAGTGCAATTTCAAGAAGCGCCTTATACAACCTCTATAGACATGGTAAATCATATCAAAGAAGCTACGCCAGATTCGTTACAATATGTGATAAAAGACATGTTTGAAACCATCACCCTGTATAGCAATCGAATTGTTGAAACAAATACAACCGAATTGGAAAACGGGAAATATCAAGTAGATATTGAGTTTGAAGTTTCTAAATATAGAAATGATGAGAAAGGTAGAAAATATTATGGAGAAAAAGTAGGAGACACCCTCTCTTATAAAACAGATAAAATGAAAAAGCCGATACTTTCAGTACCATTAGCCGATTATATAGATCTTGGTATTTTTGCAGAAGAAGAAGTAGACGGTAAAAAGAAAGAAGTTGTTTTGTATTTTCAAAAACATAAAATCACGGCAATCCATAATAAGGTTTCAATCATCGTAGACAAGAAACCAACAGAAGTAGGAGTAGACCCTTATAACAAATTAATAGATACACAGTCTGACGATAATAGAAGGAAGCTTTAATTAAGAACAAACTCCCTTGCAGTAGCATTCAAACCTCGTACATTAAATGGCGAGGTTTTTGTTTTACTAAAACCATTATATTTACACTTTATTTTTAAACACTCATTGAAGAAACTCATATACATATATATCCTCTTATATTCAGTCATCTCTTTTTCACAAAAAAGAGAAAAAGATTCCTTGCCAAAATCTTTAGATGAATATATTCTAGTGAAGCCAGGAGACACTGCTATTGTCAATTTGAATGAATTTATGCTTTTACCAAAAAGGAACTTCAAGTCCAAAAAAGACGTTCGCTATTACTTTTGGTTTAAAAGTAAAGTATTTAAAGTCTATCCGTTTGCCAAATTAGCATCACAAAGATTAGATACTCTTAATACACGTCTATCCAGAATAAAATCGAAACGTAAGAGGAGAAAATATATCAGGCTAATTCAAGATTATATAGAAGGCGAATTTTCTGATCAGATGAAAAAGTTGACAAATACAGAAGGTAGAGTTTTAATAAAATTGATTCATCGTCAAACAGGTAAAACCGCTTTCCAGAATATAAAAGCGCTCAGAAGTGGATGGAATGCGTTTTGGTACAATACAACCGCCAATGTTTTTAAACTTTCCTTAAAGGATGAATATCATCCAGCATCTGTAAATGAAGATTTTTTAATAGAAGATATACTCCAGCGCGCTTTTTTAGATGATGAATTAGTGTCTCAAAAAAGTAAATTAGATTTCAACTTTCAAGAAATAGCTGTAAAAAAGAAAGGTGAAATAGATGTTGAGGTCTATAAAAAGCTACTTGCAAAGCAATTGAAACGCTACAAAAGAAAGCAAAAAAGAAAAAAGCAATAATTATTCGTTTTTTATATCTATGTAAAGCCCCCGTTTTCAATGTTTTAAAACCCATAAAAAAGAAACAACAAAAAGAAACAAAAAAAGCAGTGCAATAAGAATAAAGGTGTTGTATATTTGCACCCGCTAAGGGAAAAC
>CATIQU010000010.1 GCA_949519155.1 Polaribacter sp. SA4-10 | reverse complement strand
GAAGAACGAACTAGTTCTCTTTTAACTGCCACTTCTTCCACATTTCCTCCTATTGGTGGATTTTTCTTTGATACTTTCACCTTTGCTTTTTGTACTGTCGTGTGCTCTTTTAATATTCTGTTAAGAATACGATCAACCACATTTTCTAATAGTTTTGCACGCTGCATCATTTCAGTTTTTATAATCTCATATAGCGCGACGTAGTCCACCGTGTCTTTAATAGAGTCTGTTTTAGAGGATTTTTTTAAATCTGTTTCAACAACAACATTAACAATATAATCACTACCAATTTTTTCCTCTTCTTCCATACAACCATGAAAGGCATATAAACGAACATTTTTTAAATAAATTTTTCCCATAATATTTCAACAAATATAAAGACTGTTTTCTTGATACCTTACAAAGCATCCATTCATTATCTTTGTAGTAAACAAAAAAAAGAATGGAGCGTCCCTTACACTTTATAGAACACATCATTGAAGAAGACTTAACCACAGGTTTTTCTAGAGAAAACCTTCGCTTTCGTTTCCCTCCAGAACCCAATGGTCATTTACACATTGGCCACGTAAAGGCAATCTGCTTAAATTTTAATTTAGGAACGCGTTATAATGCGCCCGTTAATCTTCGCTTTGATGACACTAATCCAGCAAAAGAAGAGCAACAATATGTAGACGCGATAAAAGAAAACATCCAATGGCTAGGTTATAATTGGGACAAAGAATGTTATGCTTCAGATTATTTTGACCAGCTCTATCTTTGGGCACAGTATTTAATTTCTAAGGGATTAGCTTTTGTTGATTCTCAAGATTCTGCCACTATAGCCTCTCAAAAAGGAACTCCCACCACTCCAGGAGGAAACAGCCCTTTTAGGGACCGATCTATTCAAGAAAATAGCACCCTTTTTTCAGAAATGAAAAACGGCAAGTTTCCTGAGGGTTCACATGTTCTTAGGGCAAAAATTGACATGTCTTCCTCTAACCTTCTTTTACGCGACCCTGTTCTTTATAGAATTCTTTACAAAACACATCACAGAACAGCAGACACTTGGTGCATCTATCCTCTTTACGATTGGACACATGGAGAATCTGACTATATTGAACAAATCTCACACTCTCTTTGTTCTTTGGAATTTAAACCCCACCGAGATCTTTACGAGTGGTTTTTAGACGCCTTAAGCCCACTCAACAACTTACTCCCCAAACAGCGTGAGTTTGCCAGAATGAACCTCTCTTATACGGTCACAAGTAAGCGTAAGCTAATGGAACTTGTTAGCGCCGATCACGTAAGCGGCTGGGATGATCCTAGACTTCCCACAATATCTGGCCTTAGAAGAAGGGGCTATACCCCCTCTTCTCTTCGCAACTTTGTTGATTCTGCAGGTGTTGCTAAGCGGGACAATGTTATTGATATGAGTTTATTAGAACATTCAATACGAGAAGACCTTAACGTTAATGCACCACGTGTTATGGCGGTTCTTAATCCAATAAAGCTCACAATTTCTAACTATCCAGATGGACAAGAGGAGCTTTTAGAAGGAGAAATTAACCCTGAACAATTAGATCTTGGAACAAGAAGAATACCATTTTCGAAAAACATATTTATCGAGAGGGAAGACTTTAGAGAGAGTGCAAACAAAAAGTTTTTTCGCCTTACCCTAGAAAAGGAGGTCCGCTTAAAAAACGCATATATTATTAAAGGCGAATCCGTTATCAAAGATAATGAAGGAAATATTATAGAAATTATCTGTACATACGATCCAAACAGTAAAAGCGGAAGTGGTTCGGAGGCAAGTATGCGAAAAGTTAAGGGAACCTTACACTGGGTTTCTCAGCTACACGCTCATCGTGCAGAAGTGCGATTATATGATCGTTTATTTCAAGTTCCATCTCCTGACCAAGATAAGTTAGTCGATTTCAAATCACACTTAAACCCCGATTCTCTGTCTACAATAACGGCTTTTGTTGAGCCCAGTCTAAAGGGCGCTAGGGATTACGAAAACTATCAGTTTCAGCGATTAGGATATTTCGCTGTTGATCCAGATAGCTCCCCCGAATTGCTTGTTTTTAATAAAACGGTCGGTTTACGCGATACTTGGTCTAAACAGAACCAATAAGTTTATTCTTGTTTTTTATTTTTTATTTTTTTATTGTTTTCCTTCATAGCTTCACCAATTTGATTGCTTGCACTAAATGAAGCAACCATATTGTTTAACATTTCACTTCCAGCTTGAGGAGAATTCGGTAACAATATTAAATTGCTATTGGTTTCTCCTCCTATAGATTGAAGTGTATCATAATGTTGAGTTACAACAATTAATGCTGATGCTTCTTGAGAATTTATACCAACGTTATTTAACACATCAACGGACTCTTCTAGCCCTCGTGCTAT
>CATIQU010000009.1 GCA_949519155.1 Polaribacter sp. SA4-10 | reverse complement strand
TCATTTCCTGCAAACAGCCCACAACTCCTTCAAAATATTTTCAAAGGTCCACACGCAATTTTCCCTTTGATTCCTTGGGCAGGCTTTGTGCTATTTGGCGGAGTCTTTGGCGTTATAGTACATACTTTAAAAAAGAAGTTTACTCGCATTCCACTTAGCATTGCCCTCCTTGTAATTGCTTTTGGTTTAAAATATATTTCTTATGAGCATGGTGCAGTATGGCTCTATAATCGGTTGGGAGAAGTGCTCATCGTTACAATTGTTTTTATACAGCTCGAGAATTGGTTTTCTAAAAGATGGAAATTATTTTTATCTGTAGGACAAAAAACACTCTTTATATATCTCTGGCACACCATTGTATTATATGGTGGAATTGTAGGTTTTGGATTGACCAATTTCATAAAAAAAAAACTGACTGCTACTGAAGCCATTTTTGGTGCGCTACTGTTTTTATTTGGCTTTGTCTATTTCTCGAAATTAAGTCCCTTTTTTGATGCGCTTAAAGCAAAAGTTTTTAAATTTTTGAAATTGCCTGCTTCTTAATACTATATTCGTTTTTCTCATTATTACAAAACGAAAATGAAGGTTCATTCTTACAATCTTTTTAATACCTTTGAAAATCAACTAAAAAACAATTCTTAAAAAATGGATGCTTTTATTCTCTATTTTAAAATGGGCTTTTACCATGTGTTAGACTTTTCTGCCTACGACCATATCTTATTTCTAATTGTACTAACCGTAGTTTTTAATTTCAAGCAACAGAAAAAAGTGGGCTGGTTGGTCACTCTTTTTACCATTGGACATTCAATTTCTTTGGCCTTATCCGCCTTCGGAGTTTTAAACGTAAACACAAAGCTTGTCGAGTTTTTAATTCCCGTTACCATTTTAATAACCGGTTGCATTAATGTTTTTAGGGCAAAAAAAGCAGCTTCAGGCAAAGAGAGCATCAATCTAGTATTCGCACTCTTTTTTGGTCTCATTCACGGATTGGGTTTTTCTACTTATTTTAAAATGATGGTAGGCAAAGGAGAAGACAAAATAATGCCACTCTTAGAATTTGCATTGGGTATTGAGGTTTCTCAAATCATTATTGTATTTGGAATATTAGTTCTTGGTGCTTTTCTTGACTTTTTTACAAGAATCTCAAAAAGAGATTGGATTTTAGTCGCTTCCTCTATCGTTATTGGTATTTCATTACAAATGATGTTAGAACGCGTATATTGGTAAAATAGTAATAATGCCTTTTCTGAGAAGAAGAACTTGAAACCATCATTTTATATCCAATTTTGTCAATTTATTAACGCCTTTATTCTACAAATCTTTTTACTTTCGTAGTCATGACAGAACAAAAGCAATTAAAGTACGATGTCGCATACCTAAAAATGGCCTTTGAGTGGGGGAAACTTTCACATTGCAAGCGCAAACAAGTAGGGGCATTAATTGTAAAAGATCGAATGATTATTTCTGACGGTTTTAATGGAACTCCTACTGGTTTTGACAATTGTTGTGAAGATGAAGAAGGACTTACTAAATGGGAAGTTTTACATGCAGAAGCAAACGCGCTTTTAAAAGTTGCAGCTTCTACCCAATCTGCAAAAAACGCTACCTTATATATTACCCTTTCGCCATGCACACAATGTAGCAAACTCATTCACCAAGCAGGAATCAAAAGAGTCGTATATGCAAATGGCTATAGAGACCGAGCAGGCTTAGATTTTCTAGAAAAAGCAGGGGTAACTACGATGCACTTACCTTATGAATAAAAACAATCTACCCATCTATTTTTCGTTCGCTGTGATTTTCGGAATCTTAATTGGTTCCTTTTTTAACGGAGACTCAAGTGGATTTACTTCCTTTTCTTCGAATGCGAAAAATGAATTAAAAATAAAAAAACTACTCAACTACATACAAAGAGATTATGTAGATACCGTAAATACAGACAAGCTATTGGATGGTGCAATTGCACAAATGCTTAACAAGTTGGATCCGCATTCTGTCTATATTCCCAAAGAAAATCTACAGGCAATTACAGAAAACATGCAAGGTAATTTTGTTGGAATTGGCGTGCAATTTCGAATGATAAAAGATTCCATTACAGTCATACAGCCCATTAAAGGAGGGCCCAGTATAAAAGCCGGAATTAAAGCGGGTGACCGAATTTTAATGGCTGATAAGGACACCTTGTTTGGCAAAGAAATAAGAAGTGGTAACGTTCCGAAATTTTTAAAAGGAAAGCCCGCAACCAAAGTTACTTTACAGATTTACAGAAAATCGACAGACAGTCTATTTACCGTTTCAATTAAACGTGGTAAAGTAAATATTAAAAGTGTTGACCTGGCCTATATGGTTAACGACAGTATTGGTTACATTAAACTTGATCGTTTTGCTAGAAATACCTATCGCGAATTCAAAACTTCCTTACAAACTCTAAAAACTAGGGGAATGACTGATTTGATCTTAGATTTGCGTGGTAATGGCGGCGGATTTATAGACATTGCGAATCGCATTGTTGATGAATTTTTAGAAGATGAAAAACGTATTGTTTTTACAAAAAATAATAAAAATGAAATCACAGAATCATTTGCAACCGAGAATGGAATTTTTGAAAACGGAGGCGTTTATGTCCTGATGGATGAAAACTCTGCTTCTGCATCCGAAATCTTAGCAGGCGCTTTGCAAGACAATGACAAAGGAACTATTGTAGGGCGTCGTTCTTTTGGAAAAGGCCTAGTGCAACAAGAAATGGACTTGGGCGATGGTTCTGCGGTACGATTAACAATTGCAAGGTATTATACCCCCACTGGAAGATCTATTCAAAAACCGTACAGTAAAAACGGAGATTACACCTATGCTTCTGATTATCAGCAACGTGTAAGAAATGGAGAGCTTTACAACAAAGACAGCATTCCTGTGGTAGATTCTTTACGTTATACAACCCCAAAAGGCAAAATTGTTTATGGCGGCGGCGGTATTATTCCCGATGTTTTTGTCCCTATAGACACAACTTCTTATATGAGCAATTTCTATTTTATAGCAATTACTAATTTTGCCTTTGAATATGTTGATCGCAATAGAATGGAAATTGCTGAAAAATGGACTTTAGACACTTTTATTGCTGATTTTGATACAAATGCACTCATTTTTGATGAATTCTATGCAAAAATAAAGAAATTTAAGCCTTCGATTAAAACACAAGAAATCATTCAGAAGTATTTAAAGTCTTCGATCGCAAATGAAATTTTTGGAGATGTTGGTTTTTACCGAATGCAACATAAAGAGGATAAAATGATCCTGAAAGTATTGGAGTTGGAAAATCAGCAAGAATAACGTTACTTTGTACCAATGATTTCCATCTCAACATCCACAAACAAAAAAGTTTATTTTGCATCAGACCAGCATTTAGGGGCACCCACTTCAGAGGCTAGCTTTGTGCGTGAAAAAAAATTTTTACGCTGGTTAGATGTCGTGAAAAAAGATGCGGAAGCTATTTTTTTATTAGGCGATTTATTTGACTTCTGGTTCGAATACAAGACTGTAGTTCCAAAAGGATTTGTGCGTGTTTTGGGAAAGTTGGCCGAAATAAAAGACAACGGAATCCCAATTTATTTCTTTGTCGGAAATCATGATTTATGGATGACCGATTATTTCGAAAAAGAACTCAATATTCCTGTATATCACTCACCACAAGAATTCAGTATCAATAATAAAAAATTCTTAATTGGTCATGGAGATGGTTTAGGACCTGAAGACAAAGGTTATAAACGCATGAAAAAAGTGTTTACACTTCCTTTATTTCAATGGTTATTTCGCTGGATTCACCCAGATTTAGGGGTGAAATTAGGGCAGTATTTATCTGTAAAAAACAAAATGATTTCTGGCGATGAAGATGCCAAATTTTTAGGGGAAGATAAAGAATGGCTCGTGCAATACTGCCAAAAAAAACTGACCCAACAACACTATGATTATTTTGTTTTTGGGCACAGACACCTGCCTTTAGACATCAAACTCCAAGAAAACGCTAGCTACATTAACTTAGGGGATTGGATTACATATTTTACCTATGGAGAATTTGAAAACAGCAAATTATCGCTAAAGGAGTTTGAACATTAACAGGAGATATCTGTAATAAATTTCTTTATCTTTTCTACACCTTCAAAAATATTTGGAGTGTGTCGTTTTATAAAATCAATATCTATTTCTTTTGCTTCTTGATATGATTTCATCACTTTCTGTCCATCAAAATCTACAAATGCAATTCTAAAAAAGAGTTCTTCTTTTTCAAAACCAAAATCAACTCCCGGCAACATGGCTACTTTGTAATTTTCTAAAACATAAGTTGCCAAATCAACATTTGTATGAATTCCTAGTTTTGAAATTTGAGTTTTAAAATGATTAAATCCAATTGCCATATAAAAAGCGCCTTGTGATTTTGTACATTCTATAGAAACATCCGAAAACTCTTTGTAAATGTATTCGGAAATACTCTTTAAGATAAAAGACGAATCACTTACGTGTTTTTATAAATCTTGCTCATACTCGTAGGCTTTGAGCGCTGCAAACTGAACTGGAGAAGAAACACAGCTAAAGGTTTCGCTAAACAATGCTTTGTAGGCATTTTGGCACACTTTAAAAGCACTCGGCAATCTCATAAACCCTAATCGATAGCCACCCGCAGAAAACACCTTGCTCAAGCCTCCAAAAACAATTGTTTTCTCTGGATAATCATTAAAAATACTTGATGAAAACGGAGCTGAAAAATTTATTTGTGAATAAATTTCATCAAAAAATACGATGAGGTTATACTTTCGACACGCAATTGCCAGCGCTTTATATTCTTCAGCTGAATACACAGCACCTGTTGGATTATTGGGTGAATTTAAAATTAATATATATTGTTTTTAAGTGTTTTTATTCTCGAAAAAAACCTCTAAATCCTGTGCTGTAATTTTGAAATCATTCTTGAAATCAGTATCAATGATGTGATACTCTCCTCCTTTCGACTGTATTTGGGGAATATAACTGACCCAGCTTCCTTTTGGAATTAAAAACACTCCTTCGAAAATTAAGATGGACTGATACAATAACTCTTTACTTCCTGGGCCAATAAAAATTGATTCTTTCTGGCTTTTTATATTTTGAAAACGCCCTAAAAAAACGGCAATCTGCTCCCTTAGTGCATCCAAACCTGCAACTGGTAAATAGTGATTGTTATGCGCATGTTCTTGTAATGCTCCTACAATAGAACCATGAATTGAAAAGGGGGATTGCCCAAAACCAAAATGCCTGATTTCTTCTCCATTCGCTCTTAGTTCCTTTACTTTCTCATTAATTAAAAGCGTTGAAGATTGTTTTAAAGAGGCTATATTTTTGTTAATCATAATTTAATACGTCTTATCGTCTACACAAATTTAAAAAATTAACATTCATTAATTCAAAAAAGAGTGTGAATTGATATGAAATAAGAACTAATAGTTCAATTTATATATGAAATTTAAATGCAAAAATAAAAACTGATCGCTTACAGATAGTAACGAAAAATTCAGTTGTTTTAAAAAGTTCCTTTTACTCTTTTAGGAAAAAGGTACTTTTTAATAGCAAATTATCATCATTAAAAACTTGAAGAATATAAATTCCTGTTTTAAAATGTGCTAAGTTTACGGCTGTTTCTGCTTGGTCTACAAACACAACCTCAAGAAGTCTTCCTTGTATTGAAAATATTTTCAATTGAAACGAGTTGTTAATTCCCCTAAAATGCAATTCGTTTTTTACTGGATTTGGATAGATCGAAAAATCGATGAATTCGTTTTCCTCTGAATGCAAGGTGCTTCCTTGTGTTAACTCATATCTTTTATTAACGGCTAAATCTGTAAATGTTTGGGTGTCTGTGGAAGACCAAATAACTTTTAATTGCGAAATTATTGCATTGTCTGCCAATCCAAAATGGGCAACTAATGAACTTTGACTGGCGTGACTTCCTTGTCCGTGAACTTCTTGAAGCAGTTGCTCTCCATTCACTGTCAATTCTATTTTAGCACCCATGGCATCTTTGTTAATAGTAGTTCCTTTTAGAGAAACTTGTACCCAATTCTTAACATCGTTGCCATTTGGATTTAATTGATTTTGATACAGCATCGTTTTGGCATTTGTTCCTTCTGAGCTATCTTGCACAACCACTAAAATATCTAAATCACCATCTTTGTCGTAATCACAATATAGCATTCCGCGACCTCTATTTAAGTCGTTTATTCCTACACTTACAGAAACATCTGTAAAGGTTAAATCTCCGTTATTTATAAAAAGTTTATTTGGATCTTCTTCGCCTGTTGCAATAAAATCTAATGTGGGTATTCTTCCGTTGGCAACAAACAAATCTGGCCATGTATCGTTATTAACATCTAGAAAAGCAGTTCCCCAACTTGTTGTAAGTAGCGAAGAACTTCCTTCTGAATAAGTGTTTTCAACACCAGCAGCAGCAGCTATGTCTGTAAAATTTTGATTTCCATCATTTTGAATGAGTACATTGCTTCCGATATTTGACACATAATAATCAAAGTCACCGTCTTTATCAAAGTCAGCCGAGGCAATTCCCATTCCGTAGACAGCAACATCCATGTTGGTTTCAACAGATACATCCGTAAAAGAACTACTAGGGAAATCATTCCTTAAAATAGTATTGGGCACTATAAATTCACCAAAATCATTCGCAATATAAAGGTCGGTATCATTGTCTTGATCAAAATCAGTAGGCATAACTGCCAATGCACAACCATTATTATTAAGTCCAAGGGCTGCACTTATTTCTGAAAACGTTCCGTCACCATTGTTTTTATAAAATTGATTCTCATAACAATCATGATCAAAACCATTGATTTCTCCATCAGAATCATATAAGAAAGCACTACTTTCTACATAATTTACGGTATAAATATCTAAAAAACCATCGTTGTTATAATCTAACATCGAAGCGCCCATAGAAAAAGAAGCAATAGATAAACCGTATTCAATTCCTTTTTCTGAGAAAGTGCCATCTCCATTATTGATAAAGAGTAGATTTCTTTCTAGATCGCCTGAATTGTCTTCTCCTCGCCAGGTAGTAATGTATAAGTCTCGATAGCCATCATTGTTCACGTCGCCGCTAACAACTCCTACGGTGTAATATTCTGCTGTGATGTTTAACCAACTATCGGTAATCAAGCTAAAGCTCCCATTCCCAAGATTTTCATATAAATGATCTTTTCCTTTACCTGATGTAAGATAGAGGTCTTCCCAGCCATCATTATTATAATCAAAAAAAACGCCACCTCCTCCCATATTCGCAAACTGCTGAAAAATATGGTCAACACCTGAATTATTACTTACTTCTGTAAAGGTTTGGGAATAGCTAATTTGTACTAAAAAAAGAAAGAAAATGAGGCGTAATTGTTTCATCTTGTAAATATAAAAAGGCTTTGAATTTTTATAATTCAAAGCCTTTTGTATTAAAAAAAAGTTATTTTTTTTATAATTTATTAACTGCGGTATATGTAGAAGCACCACCGGTACCTATTTTAACACATGCAGCAAATTCATCAACTGTATTGTAAACAATCGTGAAAAAACCTCCTGCACCTTGTCCACTAGCAACAGAACCTGTAAAGTCATAGGCCATATCTCCAGCAACAATAATTAAGTTACATTCTATTGGCGCAGTAAATCCTGCATAAGGAACAATACTTATTGAATAATCTCCTTCAGCTTCATAAGAAGGCAAAGTAAATGACTCTAACGGTCCAACATTAATAGAATAATCAACAACAGTTGCATTCGGGATTTCATAAGGCGCTTCTGGCGCTGAATCTCTGGTTAGTATCAAATCTAAATCTGTTCCTGAATTCCAAGTCATTTGTGCATACATGTCTCCGCCGTTTCCAACATCAGCACCTGCAATGATTGTTTTGTTGTTTGAACCAGATACCGAAACATCATACCCTGCTGCTGAAGCATACAAAGTTGCTATTTTCGTGATTGTTACAACTCGTACTGCAACTCCTGACATATCTACAGGAATAGAAGCTGTTTCAGATCTAGCGTCTACATCTACAAACATTTCTTCTCCATCAACCGTATAAGTTAATCTTGAAGAATAAGGCAAGTCTCCATTTACATTTACAACTAAGTTGTAGCTTTCTGAAGATGCTCTTTCAAATGCAGTATCTAAAGAAAGTACTGTCTTTGAAACTAAGTTTTGAACTGGATCGTCATCGTTTACAGCACAAGAACTAAAAACAACGAGGGCCAATAAAATTAATTTTATTTTATATATATTTTTCATCTTTCTTTTATTTTATAGTTGGTTAAGTGTATACGTTACCGTTGCTCCAGTGGTTGTTTTGTTGATTTCTAAAACAACAAACTCCATAGACCAACCTCCGGCTAAATCCAAAAAGGTGCCTGTATAATTTCTTGTCTCAGTTGGCGCTACAACTTCAATTGCATAATCTATTGAAGAATCACTAACTGTCCAAGGTCTTACTCTAAATAAATAATCTCCGTCTGGAACTCCGTCTACTAATGTAACTGTTTCTCCTGGTGATGTACTATATCCTGTATCGTATTGAAATGCGGGTGGGTTGTCTACCAATCTACAATCTAAATCACTTGATCCAGACCATGTAAAGTTGAAAACAAAATCTCCTGCTGTAGTAACTATTGGTGTTGGAATATCTCTGACTCCCATTACTCTCGTGTCTTCTCCTGTCCATGCAAAGTACGTGTCATTTGAAAATGAAACGTTTGTAATTGCAATCGTATACGTTTCATCTTCTGTTACACCATCATCTGTTGGAGTTACATCAAAATAAACAGCACTTTGTCCATCTACAAACGTAATGGAGGTTGGATAATCTGCTTCTACGGTTCCATCTGAAGAAGTAACTGCAAGGGAAACATCAACCGTTCCGGTAATGGCAAATGGCATTTCTAATCGATACGTCATCGTTTCTCCTTCGTAAGGGGATGAAGTTGCATTGTCATCGGTGAAACTAACTTTAACTTCCTGTGGAAGCGGAGACAATTCTCCTGGGTTGGTAACACTGTCGGTATTGTCTTCACAAGAAACTGCGAGCAAAGAGAAAAGAGCGATGTAAAGTATATTTTTAAGTTTTTTCATAATAAAAAGATTTTTCTGATTATAATTTAAAGTTTAAACGAGCAAACGCTGTTCTTCCATTGATACCAAACTGTGAAGTAACTCGTGGGTAAATAAACTGATTCCCACTTGTTAATCCTGCTGGGGTTGCATCTGGATACACATCAAAAATGTTACTTGATCCAATTGTAAAAGTTAGGTTTTCGGTAACATCAAAGCCAAATGATAAATCTGTAAGAATCTTTCCTGCAAATTCTTGGTGATCACCGTCTGGATTAAATACTGACCCAAAGTAAGAGTTTCTTAAGAATACTGACCAGGTGTCTCCTTTTAAGGTGTGGCTTAAATTCCCTTTTACTCTTGGGCTTGCTAATTCTAAAAAGTACGTTTCTCTTTCTCCAAAGTACGTATCTAATTGATCTGCTAAAAGAACTGAAGCGTGAATGTCATCTACTTGTTCTGTTTTTGCATATGCAAAAGCTAAGTCTGTTGTTAAGGCTACATCGCCTAAAATCGTTGCTCTGTGTGAAATATTAACATCAACTCCTGTTGTTTCTGTATCAATTGCATTGGCAAAGAATCTTGCTTTACTTGCATCTACTGAACTTGGTAAATTAAAGTTTCCAGTTAAGGTTACTCGATCTTCAATCGCAATAAAGTAAGCATCTACCGTTAAGGTTAAGTTTGCTTCTGGAATTTTTGCTGTAATACCAAAACTTGTACTGAAAGATTCTTCTTGTGTTAACTGAGGAATTCCAACGGCTTGTGCTTCTGGACTGTCATTAGAGGCTGTTAAAACTTCTACTGGGTCTCCATTGATAAAGTTGGTGCTAATGGTATTAAAGTTTAACTGGTGTAATGATGGTGCTCTAAATCCAGTACTTGCTGCGGCTCTTAAATTAACATTGTCGGTTAACTTATATAATGAAGCTAATTTCCAGTTTAAGGTTGATCCAAAATCACTGTAGTTTTCATAACGCAAGGCGCCTGAAACCATCCATTCTTCTGTGAAATCTATTTCTACATCTGCATACGCTGAATAACTGTTTCTAAATGCATTTCTTTCGTTTCCGGGTCTAAATCCTGGGAATACTTGGATTCCTCCGGGTCTTCCTCTTCCAAAGAAATCTTTTACTTGTAAGGCTGCATCTCCGTTCCATTCGTCACCGTTAATATCATAGGTCATCCAAGATTCATCTTGACCTGCAAATATTTGGTAATTCTCTAGTCTGTATTCTGCTCCAAAGGCAACATTCATCCCTTGAAATTTATCTTCATAAAATCTACTAAGATCTACGTTGGTTGTATTCTCTGCTGCTGAAAATCCTCCGGCATTTACTTCTACTGGTGAACCTGATAATAACGTTGCGTTTACGGAGTTGCTGATATTAAAACCAAATGAGTTTTCTCCCCATGTGTTACTAAAGTCTACATCCCATTCGCCTTGCTTTCCTCTAATTCCAAAAGCAGCGGACTTGTCTTTTACATCACTATTGATTTCTGGCAAGAATCCGGCTCTGTACAATCCGGTATAGGCTCTTGATTGATCTGGTCTTCTGTAAAAACCTCCGGCGTTACCATTTCTATAACTCATACCACCAAAAGCATAGAATTCTAAGTCTTCTGTTAATGGCAACTCCATGTTTGCGAAGAACTTTCCACTTCGTAATTGAGACTGTCCAACTCTCATGTTAAAGTCGGTACGATCTAATCCTCGTACACCTAATTCTGCATCGGTGGTATTGAAGTTTAATAAAGATTGTAACTCTGACATGTTGGTTGCTGCACTAATATCATTTTTAAGTGCTAAGTCAAAATGTTCTACTCCTTGGGCAAAGAATTGAATGTCTGACATACTGTATTGGGTAATATCGGATCCTTGTCCACTATTAAAACCAACCCATTCTACGGAGTTTGCTCCGTTAAAAATTGATCCTGAATATCCTGAAAAACCAGCTCTTCTTGATGGCTCTCTTGTTGAAACAGATCCTGTGAAGTTGATAAAACCGCCGTCTTCTGTTAAGCGAACTCCATAGTTGGCGTCTAATTGAAAGCCTTCGCCATCAAATCCTCCTCTTTGGTCATTCGTCTCACTTCCTACGTTGGCGTTGGTATTCATTTGTATGCTAAAGCCTACTGCGTCTTTTAAAACGATATTGATAACTCCTGCAATGGCATCACTACCATATTGTGCAGCGGCTCCGTCTTTTAAAATCTCTATTCTTTTTATTGAAAAAGAAGGAATCGCGTTCATATCGGTTCCTACACTCCCTCTACCAACCGTACTGTTTACGTTTACTAAAGAGGTCTTATGTCTTCTTTTTCCGTTGACAAGTACTAATACTTGATCGGGACCTAATCCTCTTAAAGCGGCGGGATCGATATGATCGGTACCGTCTGAAATTGTTTGTGAGGTAGAAGTAAATGAAGGCGCTACAAAGTTTAAAATATCATTGATACTTACTTGTGGGCTTACGGCTGTTAATTCTGAAATATCAATAATGTCAACAGCTACGGGGGTGTTTGCGACCGTTCTGTTTTTATTTCTAGACCCTACCAATACAATTTCATCAAGTGAAACATTGTCTTCTTGTAAGGTGATTGAAAGGTATTTTGTGTCTGTAATCTTTTTTGATACGGTTTCATATCCGAGTGATGAAAAGACTAACGTTGATGGCATTTTTGTCAAATCAACAGAAAACATTCCTTGATCGTCTGTAGATACGCCATTGGATGTTCCTTTTTCTAGAACGTTAATGTATGGCAATCCTGACCCATCGGCGGATACCACTTTTCCCTTGACTATCTGAGCTGAAATTGCTTGTGTTAACAAAAACAAACAGCTAATAACTAAACTCTTTAAAAAGTTATTTTTTTTCATAAAACTGAATTATTGATTAATAATCACAAATGTTTGCTTTTTTCATGACAAAAACAAGGAAATGTTATAAAAATGTTAATATTCCATGGATTTAAGTAGCAACTTTGAGAAGATTTCGACTATTTATCTTTAACCTTCTTTTAACAACTGTTTTTTGGTTAATATTGTAGCTTTGTTTTTTCTAAAAAAAATAACACCTCATAAAAAATAAAAATGGATATTGACGTAAGAGCTATTAATGAAAAAATTGAAAGAGAAAGCGCCTTTATAGACATTCTTTCTTTAGAAATGAATAAAGTAATTGTTGGACAAAAACAAATGATAGAAAGTTTGTTAATTGGACTTCTAGGAAATGGTCACATTTTATTAGAAGGAGTTCCTGGTTTAGCAAAAACTTTAGCCATTAACACATTATCGAAAGCAGTGCAAGCAAGTTTTAGTAGGGTGCAGTTTACGCCAGACTTATTGCCTGCGGATGTTGTAGGTACTATGATTTACAACATGAAGGAGAATGATTTTGCAATCAAAAAAGGGCCTATATTTGCCAACTTTGTATTGGCAGATGAGATTAACAGAGCTCCTGCGAAGGTTCAATCTGCTCTACTAGAAGCAATGCAAGAACGCCAAATTACAATTGGAGACACGACTTTTAAATTGGACGAGCTCTTTTTGGTAATGGCAACACAAAACCCTGTAGAACAAGAAGGGACTTATCCTTTACCAGAAGCTCAGGTAGATCGTTTTATGTTAAAAGTAGTCATTGATTACCCGAAACTACAGGACGAACAAATTATTATGCGTCAAAATTTATCTGGCGAATTTGCAACCGTAAATCCAGTAATTTCTGTAGATCAGATCTTAAACGCCCGTAAAGTGGTGAATGAGGTTTACATGGATGAGAAAATAGAAAAATATATTTTAGATATTATTTTTGCAACCAGATACCCTGAAAAATATAATTTACCTCAACTAAAAGATTTAATTGGCTTTGGAGCCTCTCCACGTGGAAGTATTAATTTAGCAAAAGCGGCGAAGTGCTATGCCTTTATTAAAAGAAGAGGTTATGTAATACCAGAAGATGTTAGAGCTGTTGTATTTGATGTTTTACGTCACAGAATTGGAATTACCTACGAAGCAGAAGCAGAAAATGTAACCTCTGTAGACATTATCAATTCAATTATCAACGAAATTGAAGTCCCTTAAAGAGCCTTTAGCTCCTACCCTTTAGTGATTTGCTAAAAGTTAAGCGCAAAAAAGCCAACAACAAAAATGGAAACAAAGGAAATTCTTAAAAAAGTTCGGAAAATAGAGATTAAGACACGGCGTTTGTCTGATCATATCTTTGGTGGTGAATATCATTCCTCATTTAAAGGACGTGGAATGACCTTTTCTGAAGTAAGGCAATACCAGTTTGGTGACGACGTGAGAGCAATCGATTGGAATGTTACTGCCCGATATAACGAACCCTATATTAAGGTCTTTGAAGAAGAGCGCGAATTAACCATGTTGTTAATGGTCGATGTCTCGGGTTCTGAATCTTTTGGAACGGCAACGCAATTTAAAAAAGATACGGTTACAGAAATTGCAGCTACTTTGGCCTTTTCTGCTACTCAAAATAATGATAAAGTGGGTTTGATGCTTTTTTCCGATGACATTGAACTCTACATTCCACCTAAAAAAGGGAAAAGTCATGTCTTAAGAATTATTCGCGAATTGATTGAATTTAAACCGAAAAGCAAAAAAACAAATATTGCTGCAGCTTTAAAATTCTTATCCAGTGTAACGAAGAAGAAAGCGATTGTTTTTATGCTTTCAGATTTCATGGACGAAGGGTATGAGAAAACATTAAAAATTGCAGGAAAGAAACACGATTTAACAGGCATTAGAATTTATGATAAACATGATGAAGAAATTCCCAATCTAGGAATGGTTCCAATGTTAGATGCCGAAACTGGCACTGTACAATTAATAAATACGGGATCAAAAAAAACAAGAACAAACTACAAAACAAATGCGATTCGGTTGTTGGACTACTACACAAATACCTTCAAAAGAAGTGGTGCAGGAACTATAAACACACGTGTCGATGAAAGTTATGTAAAGAAATTATTAGGCTATTTTAAACACAAGGGAAGATAGGAAAGCATGCTTCCTCTTTTCGAAGGGAAGAAATTGCGAATAAAAACAAACCCCTTAACAGTAAAAAGAATTTACAGATTGAAAATAAGCACAAAAAATACCCCATTTAAAAACCTTGTAGAAAAAAGACAGAGAACGTCTTCTACTTCTATAGAGTCGCACATAAGAGGGTTTAGTTTTTTATTAATATTCCTGTTTTCTATGGTGATTTTTTCCCAAAAAAGACCAATCGTAAAAGCGGAAATTGACACGACAAATATTCGAATTGGGGAACAATTCAATTTAAAAATTTCTGTAAACGAAATCAAGAATGTAATCATTCCAAAACTCGAACTAAAAGGATTGGAAGTTATTGATTCTACAAAAATCGATACACTTAAAAATAGTCTTGTTAGAAAATACGTTTTAACAGGTTTTGACAGTGGGTCTTTTTACATTCCGCAGCAACAAATTTTTGTTAAAAACCAAGCGTTCTTAACAGACTCATTACTGATTAACGTTGCAACAATTGCGGTAGATACCACGAAAATTAAAAAATTTCCAATCAAATCTATCAAAAGCGAACCCTATGTTTTAGATGACTTTAAGGCCTATTTATGGATGGCTTTGTTCGTGCTATTACTACTCGGTCTTTTAATTTATTTCATCTTCTTTAGAAAGAAAAAAGAAGTAACAGAAGAAGTTGTTGTCCCATTAATTCCTGCCTACGAAGAGGCCATTGAGAAATTACATCAGTTAGATGAAAAACTCTTGTGGCAAAATAATAAGGTAAAAGAATACTATAGTGAATTAACAGAAATTGTAAGAAATTATATTTGCCGAGATATTGAAATTCCAACATTTGAGCAAACTACTAATGAAATTATTGAATTGATAGAGACTCAAAACGACCAAAAAAAATTAGGCCTTTCAAAAGAAACGATTGCTACGATCAATTTGTTACTCAGAAATGCGGATTTAGTGAAATTTGCAAAATCAAAACCTTTGTCTCACGAAATTGAAGACGATCGAAAATTTGCGGAGTTGATTATCACAAAAATTCAACCGAAAGTTGTCGAATACAAATCGACAATTATAGCACAAACACCTGAATCAAATACGAATTCAAAAACAACAACGAAAGATGTGGACTAATTTTGAATTTTTAAACCCTGGTTTTTTATGGCTTTTAGTGGGTGTTCCACTCCTAGCAATCTGGCACTTTTTTACACGAAAAAAAGACATGGCAGTATTGACCATGCCAAGTGTAAAAGGGTTTAAAGTACACGCTTCTTTTATTTCTAAACTAAAGCCTTTTTTATACTTATTACGATTAATGGCAATCACCTGTTTATTAGTTGCTTTGGCAAGACCAAGAAATGTGTCTGTAAGTAAAAAAACAAAAACCAACAGAGGAATTGATATTGTCATGGCCATTGATGTTTCAGCAAGTATGTTGGCAAGAGATTTAAAACCGAATCGACTGGAAGCTTTAAAAAAAGTAGCGATTGATTTTGTAAATAGAAGACCCAACGACAGAATCGGAATTGTAGTTTATGCGGGAGAAAGTTTCACGCAAACACCCATTACCAGTGATAAGGGAATTGTGAAAAACACGATTTCCGAATTGAAATGGGGGCAATTAGAAGGAGGTACGGCGATTGGTATGGGCTTAGGCTCTGCAGTGAACCGATTAAAAGAAAGCAAAGCAAAAAGCAAAGTAATTATCTTATTAACGGATGGGGTAAATAATTCTGGCTTTGTAGACCCAAAAACGGCGACAGAATTGGCAAAAGAACTGGCCATTAAAGTATATACCATTGGTATTGGCACCAATGGGATGGCAGATTTTCCTTGGAGTAAAGATCCAAGAACAGGGAAACTTCAGTTTCGAAAACAACAGGTTGAGATTGATGAAAAGTTATTACAATTTATTGCTACAGAAACACAAGGAAAATACTTTAGAGCAACAGATAATGCTTCTCTAAAGGAGATTTATAATGAAATTGACAAACTTGAAAAAACAAAGGTTGAAGAGTTTAAATATTATAATTATCAAGAGAAATATCGAATATTAGTTCTTTTTGCTTTAGGGTTTTTGCTTTTAGAGTTCCTATTAAGAAGCACAGTATTTAAGAGTTTTATTTAGTCCTTTTGAAAAACTAAAGAAGTAAAAGTGATTGTTTAAATTTCCAACGCTTTCAATAACAAAAAAATGTATCAGATAGAAGAACCTATTTATTTTTATTTCCTCGCAGTAATTCCAGCAGTAATTGTTGTCTTTCTGTTAGTGTTTTGGTGGAAAAAAAAGACACAGAAAAAATTTTCTAATAGCAGTTTACTCGTGCAATTAGCCCCGAATACATCTACCTTTAAATCCGTGTTAAAACTTACTTTTTTACTCATCGGATTGTCTTTGTTGATTGTTTCATTGACCAACCCCAAAATGGGAACCAAAATAAAAACCGTAAAAAGAGAAGGAGTTGATGTTGTTTTTGCCTTAGATGTTTCAAAAAGTATGTTGGCAGAAGATATTGCGCCAAACCGTTTAGAGAAATCAAAGCAAATTATTTCTAAAATCATCGACAAATTAGGTTCCGATCGCGTTGGGATTATCATTTATGCAGGAAATGCATATCCTCTTTTACCAATTACAACAGATCATGCAGCTGCAAAAATGTTTTTGCAAAATGCAAGTCCAGATCTGGTGTCTAGTCAAGGGACTGCAATTAACGAAGCGTTAGACTTGGCCAAAACCTATTATAATAATGATGAACAAACCAATCGTTTTTTAATTATTATCTCGGATGGTGAAGATCATCAAGAAGAAACAAAACAAGTGGCCCAAAACGTTTCGAATGAAGGCATAAAGGTATACACCATTGGTATAGGAACTGAGAATGGCGGACCCATTCCAATGAAACTAAATGGTTCTTTGATTGGTTACAAGAAGGACAACAAAGGCAAAACAGTAATTACCAAAAGGGTTTCAAAAGTTTTGCAAGACATTGCAGATGCATCAAACGGGAACTATATTGACGGAAATAAAACAGAAACTCCTGTAAAAGAACTCGCAACTATTATTGGAAATGCGAAGAAAAGTGAATTTGAAACCAAACAATTTTCAGATTATAAAGATCAATTTCAATGGTTTATTGGAATTGGTCTTTTATTTTTAATTATTGACGGTTTCTTTTTTGAAAAGAAAACAAAATGGTTGAGAAAAGTTGATTTATTCGACGAAGAAAAAAATAAAAAATAAACATTTGATGAAACTAATTCAGACAGTCTTTTTTCTTTTGCTGATTCTTTTATCATCAACAGAAATTTGCGCCCAAAAGGACACAATCATAGCTCAAAGAGAAGCAAGAGCCTTGGTGAGAAAAGGAAATAAACTCTATGAAAAAGAGAAGTATGACGATGCTTCTATTGCCTACAGAAAAGCCTTGGACAAAAGTAGTCAATACAAAAAAGCAACCTACAACTTAGGGAACTCAATGTATCAAAATAAAAACTATAAAGAGGCGGTTCCTCAATATGAATTGGCTGTAAAAGCTGCAAAAGACAAATTTGAAAAAGCAGACGGGTATCATAATATTGGAAATGCAATGTTGGAACAAAAAAAATATCAACCCGCTGTAGATGCCTTTAAAAATGCTTTACGCAACGATCCGACAGACGATGAAACGCGGTATAATTTAGCCGTTGCTCAAAAATTATTAGAAAAAGAAAAGCAAGATCAAAAAAAGGACAAAGACAAAGACAAAAAGAACAAAAATAATAAAGACAAGGACGATAAGAATAAAGACAAGGACGATAAGAATAAAGACAAGAACAAGGATAATAAAGACGGGAAAGACAACGATAAAAAGGACGACAAAGACGGAAAGGGCGACAAAAAGAAAGATGAGAAAGATCAAAAACAAAAGCCAAAACCACAACAAGGTCAAATGTCTCCACAACAGATTAAGCAATTATTAGAAAGCTTAAACAACGAAGAAAAGAAGACGCAAAAAAAGATGAATGCTAAAAAAGCAAAAGGGAAAAAAGTAAAACAAGAAAAAGATTGGTAAATCTATCTTGAAACCTTTTCTAAAGGGAAAAAAGCAAAGTTTTAGTATAAAGAGTAAATAGTCATTGTTAAATAATAAAAGGAAGCGTAATTTCCCCTCTGAGGAGATAGAGAAAGTAAGATGAAGTTGAAAATCTACATATCGATATTTGTAAGCATCCTAAGCATTGCTTTGGTAGCGCAAGAGGCAAAATTAACAACAACGGTTAGTAAAAATAAGTTGGGTTTAAACCAACGTTTGCGTGTAGAATTTTCAATTAACAAACAAGGTGGAGATAACTTTACCCCTCCACGATTCCAAAACTTTAGAATTGTTGGAGGCCCGAGTCAATCGATAAGTCAATCCTATTTTAATGGAAAATCCAGTTACAAGCAATCCTATTCTTACATCGTTCAACCAACAAAAAAAGGGATTCTTATCATTCCTGCTGCAAGCATAGATGTTGATGGAAATAAAATAAAATCTGCGCCTGTAAAAGTGCGTGTTTTAGACCCTGTAGACATCCCAAAAGACCCAAATGATCCCAACTACATTGCGCAACAGAACATTCATTTGGTTGCCGAAATATCAAACGCAAAGCCCTATGTTGGTCAAGGCGTTTATGTAGAATATCGATTATACATAAGTAATAATATCAATGTCTACGATGCAGGCATTATTCAAGTGCCTAAATACAATGGTTTTTGGAGTCAAGAAATTAAGATAAACGGATTAAGTGCTAAAAAAGGCACCTATAATGGAGAATCCTACAAATATTTCACACTTCAAAAATCTCTTCTAATACCGACAAAATCGGGAGAACTATCTTTAGATCCAATGAAGATGGAAGTTGCTATTGGTGTCCCTACAGGAAGGGGAGATTTCTTCGGGAATCCGATTACAAAAAACATCCGAAAAGAATTTGCTTCGGCAAAAAAAATCATCAATTCAAAAGAACTTCCTTTAGATGGAAAACCGCTAAATTTTACAGGTGCTGTTGGCGATTATTCGTTTTCAGTAGACACAGATAAGCAAGTTTTAAAAGCCAATGAAAGTTCACAAATAAAAGTAACGGTAAAAGGAAAAGGAAATTTGAAATTATTTGAGTTACCTGAAGTAGTTGTCCCAAAAGAATTAGAAATATACGCCCCAGAGAGGAAAGAGCGTGTGCGTATTCTTTCAAGCGGGATCTCGGGTACTATTAGCGATCTATATACCGTAGTTCCTCAATTTAAGGGAAAATATAAGGTGTCAAATATTTCTTTTTCTTACTTTAATCCAACTCAAAAAAAATACAAAACAATTACAACTGAAGATTTAATTGTCAATGTTTTAGAAGGCAAAGAACTCGTTTCAGCGGCAGCTAATTCTGTACAGAAACAAGCCTTAAAAGTCACGGGAAAAAACTTTCGATATATTCAAACCAAAACAACATTTACAACAGGTAAACAAGATGATTTATTTAAATCGAATAGCTTCTACCTCCTACTGTTGCTGTCTTTTATTGCAATACCTAGCGGAATTTTTATTGCGAAGAAGCAGGAAGAACGCAATAGCGATCTTATTGGAAATAAATTAAGGCGTGCAGAACGGCTTGCCAAAAAGTATTTGTCAGAGGCAGCAAAACAATTGGGTAAAAAAGAAGCTTTTTATGAATCTTTAGAACGCGCTTTACATAATTATTTAAAGGCAAAGCTAGGCATAGAAACAATAGAGATTAGCAAAGAGAAAATTACACAAATTTTACAAGACAAAAAAGTAAGTAAGTTGGCTATCAAACATTTTATGGAAGTGCTTGAAGATTGTGATTTCGCAAGGTATGCTCCGAGTACAACTTTAGAGATGAAAGAGGAATATGAGAAAGCAAAAAAAATTATTATTGAACTAGATAAACAATTTTAGCATGAAAAAAATCTTCTTTTTATTGGTATTTGTGTCCAGTTTTGCACACTCCCAAAGTTCGGAAGCATTGTTTACAGCGGGAAATGATTTTTATAAAAAAGGTGAAATTGAAAAGGCAATTGAAGCCTATAGAAAAATAGAATCTCAAGCAGTCATTTCTTCTGAATTGTATTATAATTTGGGAAACTGCTATTACAAATTAAACAAGGTTGGTGCGACGATTTACAACTATGAAAAATCTCTGCAATTAGATCCCTTAAATGAAGATGCTGCAAATAATTTAGTTTTTGCAAAAAGGTTGACCATCGATCGGATTGAAGAACTACCAAAATCAGTTTTCCAGAAGTTAAATACAAATTACTTACAAAAATATTCCTACAATCAATGGGCTATAATTTCTTGTGGCTTTTCATTATTTACAGCCGCCTTCTTTTTGCTGTTTTACTTTGCGCACCACTCTTCTAGAAAAAGAGTCTACTTCACAATAAGTATTGTATGCTTTGTATGTTTTGTAACTTCAATGTCAATTACACACAACCAATATAATTTTGCTAAAAATGAAATTTATGCGATTGTTTTTTCAGAAAAAGTTGACGTTAAAAATGGGCCTACTGTAAATTCTGAAAATATTTTTACACTACATGAAGGCACCAAGGTAAAAGTTCTAGATACCGTAGATCAATGGAAAAAAATAAAATTAGTAGATGGAGAGATTGGTTGGATTGCTGCAAAAGAAATTAAACTGTTGAGCCTTTTTTAAATTTTATTTAACAGTTTATTTAAATTTGTTTTTTAAATTTGTCGACTAATTTAGAATTGAATTTATTTGAGAGTTATTATTGCCCTTTTTTTCTCACTTTTATTTACCATTGTTCTCACAGCACCTTCTGTTATCAGTTTGATGGACGAGACGCAAGAGATAAGTATTTTCCTGGATCTAAATGAAGAAGAGGAGAGTAATGAAGGAAAAAATGGTGAAAAATCTAAAACAGATGCTGAAGTAAAGTTACTTACTGCTTCACAGAATGGCGTTTCTGATTTAAATAAAATTCAGGAAAAGAGAAACATTCGTTTTCGATCTAAATATTACTTTTCAGAATATTCTAAAATAGACACTCCTCCCCCCAAAAAAATACTTATTTCATAAGTAATTCTTAAAAAAGTCATACATTTTATCAAAAAAAAACTCTCATTAGAAATTGAGTGCAAAAATATCATATCTATGTTTAAATATATTAAAAGCGATTTACCCGCAAGTATTGTAGTTTTTTTCGTGGCATTACCCTTATGTTTAGGGATTGCATTGGCAAGTGGTGCGCCACTATTTTCTGGACTTATTGCTGGAATCATTGGTGGAATTGTTGTCGGTGGACTTAGTGGCTCTAAAATTGGAGTAAGTGGTCCTGCAGCTGGATTAGCAGCAATCGTATTAACTGCTATTGGCACTTTAGGGGGGTATGAAAACTTTTTAGTTGCAGTCGTTTTAGGAGGAGTTATCCAATTGATCTTTGGGTTTTTAAAGGCAGGAATTATTGGGTATTACTTTCCTTCATCAGTAATTAAAGGAATGTTAACAGGGATTGGAATCATCATTATTTTAAAACAGATCCCTCATTTCTTTGGCTACAATGTAAATCCAGAAGGAGACTTTGCATTCTTTCAAGTAGACGGAGGAAATACATTTTCAGAAATTTTCAAAACCATCAACAATATTAGTTTAGGAGCCACAATTGTTGGTGTTATTGGATTGGGCATCTTATTGCTTTGGAGCAATGTTTTATCGAAAAAAGGACGCTTCTTTCAATTAGTTCAAGGACCGTTAGTGGCTGTTTTCGCTGGTATTGTTTACTTCTATGTAACAGATCAAGATTCGGCCTACGGTATCGATGCATTGCTATTGGTAAGTGTTCCAGTGCCTGACAACTTAGAGATGTTCCTAGGACAATTTAGTTTTCCAAATTTCAACGCGATTACAAATCCAGAAGTTTGGATTGTTGGTTTTACCATCGCATTGGTTGCAAGTTTAGAAACCTTATTGTGTGTAGAAGCTACAGACAAAATAGATCCACATAAAAACGTAACCCCTACCAACAGAGAGCTCTTAGCACAGGGTACTGGAAACATCATCTCCGGATTGATTGGTGGACTCCCAATTACCCAGGTAATTGTTAGAAGTTCCGCAAACATTCAGTCAGGAGGTAGAACAAAGTTATCGACTATTATTCATGGTTTCTTATTGTTAATATCTGTCCTTTTAATTCCTGCGTTACTAAATAAAATCCCACTCTCTGTATTGGCAGCCATTTTGTTAATTGTTGGTTATAATTTAGCAAAACCAGGCTTATTTATTAAGATGTACCAACAAGGATGGAAGCAGTTTCTTCCTTTTACAGTTACGGTTTTAGGAATTGTTTTTACCGATTTATTAGTCGGAATTGGCTTAGGATTAGCAGTCGGAATCGTTGTGATTTTAATTAAAAGTTTCCAAAACTCACACTTTCTTCACATTGAAGATAACAGCAATGAAAAAAATAAAATTAAAATGACGCTGGCCGAAGAGGTAACCTTTTTTAACAAAGGAGCTATTTTAAATGAGCTAGATAGATTGCCAGAAGGAAGCTACTTAGAATTGGATGTTAGAAAAACCAGATACTTAGACAATGATATCATTGAAATTTTAGAAGACTTCGCTCTTAAGGCGAAAGAAAGGGAAATTAATATTCAACTTATCTCTGAAAGGGGAGTTGCAGAAAACCCCTCAAGTTATATTAAGTTTTTTAAATTAGGCTCTAAAAAATCTGCGAAAAAGAAGAAATCAAAATTATATTAACAAGCACAATTGCTTATTAAAACAATTAAAAATTATATTATGAAAGCACATACATTAGAAACACAATCGGCAATTTCGCCAAACAAAGCCATCGAATTACTTAAAGAAGGAAACGCTCGTTTTGTTAAAAACAAAGAAGTGTCTAGAGATTTGTTAGCACAAGTTACCGATACAAGTACTGGTCAATATCCTTTTGCAACGATTTTAAGCTGCATCGATTCACGCGTATCTTCAGAAATTATTTTTGATCAAGGAATTGGTGATATTTTTAGTGCGAGAGTTGCTGGGAATTTCGTGAATGAAGACATCTTAGGAAGTATGGAGTTTGCATGCAAATTAGCAGGCACAAAAGTAGTTGTTGTTTTAGGGCATACTGCTTGTGGTGCCGTTAAAGGGGCTTGTGATGACGCAAAATTAGGAAACTTAACCGCTTTACTTAGCAAAATAAAACCAGCAGTAAACGCAGTGATATCTCCAAGTGACCCAAGTTTACGAAATTCAAAAAACATAGACTTTGTCAATGAAGTAGCAACAAAAAATGTACACTTAACCATTGATAATATCAGAACACAAAGCCCTGTTTTAAAAGAATTGGAAGACAGCAATGCTATCAAAATAGTTGGCGCTATGTATGACATCAACAACGGTGTTGTTACTTTCTATTAGTCCTCAAAAAAACATTCAAAAAAGCCAATCGTAAGCGATTGGCTTTTTTTTTGAAAAAATTTTACCTATTGAAAAAGAATTCTCTTTGAAGGGATTATTATGATTTAAGTTCTGACAACTAATAAGGTAATGTTTCTAAAGCAATACCTATTCGTGTCACTATGTATTTATGAAAAGTAGATTTCTACAGAAATCAGAAAGAAACATTATATAATTTCTTGAAGCAGCTCATCGGCTGTATCTTCTTTTATTATGGAAGGAAAAACAAGAGGTGCAATTTTCTTGACAGGTGCATATAAAATTGAATCGTCTAACGTTTCTTTTTTAACAAAGGAAATGGTGTTGTTCATTTTACCAAAAAAGATAAAAACAACGCTCAAAATAAGTCCTATTTTTAAAGCTCCAAAAAGGCCTCCCAATCCTTTATTTATAAAGCCTAAAGCAGCAAAATCTGCTAATTTGGTCAATAATTTTCCTGCAAGCGCAATGACAACGATAATAATAACAAAGGTACCTGCAAAAGCTGCTAAGGAAATATACTCCTCGCTCCAGGAAACACTATCTTTTAAATAATCTGAAATAAAATAGGAGAAATGGATAGAACCATATACACCAATGATTAAAGCAGCCAATGAAGCAACCTCAACGAAAAGACCTTTCATAATACCTCGAACGAATCCAAAGATTAAAAGTGCAGCTATGACAATATCAAAAATATTCATTTTTAATAATTTTCATCAAACCTACATATTTTTTTCCACATTATAAAAAGCACGTTTGTATCTTTACCACCTTATAAAAATACCTGATGTCAAAAAACACTGAATTAAAAGAGAAATGGGAGTTGTTAGTTGAAAAACTTTCTACACAGTTTGCAGATGGAGATACGATTGATTTAGACTCCATCATATATCTTATTGGAGTACAAGAATTAGGAAAAGGGCATGGAGTGTTTAAAAAGGATGAAAAAGTAAACTTAATGCACATTGCAATTTGTAAACTTTTAGAACCTTATGGGTATTATGAATTTGATTATTATGATACAGATGGGTGGCCGCATTATAAAACTATCACAGACTTACCTCACTTAAAAGCAGGGGAACAAACGGTGTTAATGAAGGAAGCAATTGTAAGTTATTTTGAAGGAATTGGGTTTTTAAGTAACTGACAATTTTCGAATCATTTTTGACAAAAGTTTCGGGAACATTCGTTTTACAAAAACAGCGAGTTTCTCTTTTAAACCAGCAATATAAACTTCCTCTTTTTTCTGTTGTATCGCCTTCGCCATTAATTTTGCGAAATGTACTGGTGCAATTCCATTTTGAGTGGCTTTATCCATGGTTTGTTGTGGAGAACCATCTCCTGTTAAAGCATTTCTTGAAACATTGGTT
>CATIQU010000008.1 GCA_949519155.1 Polaribacter sp. SA4-10 | reverse complement strand
GGCAAGTTCTACACAACTAGCTCCCTTTGAATCCTCCAGGGCGGGAACGCAGCAAAGGTATTAGGTTGTAGCGGTGTGATGTAGGTAGCTTGCCATTTTTTGTACCCCATAGTTTCGTTCTAAATCGAGCATTTTTATTCGCTCTCTTTCTTCCATTTGTAGTGAAACCCTAAAATGTTTTTATTACAACTTTTACAATTGTTTATAAAACATAAAAAAATACTTTTATTCCAGATATAAAATTGTGTTTGAGTGCCTATATTTGCGTCAGGTATAGAAGCGAATTCCTTTTTTGTAGCACCTAAAGGAGTGCAAGTTGAAACTCGCTTTGAAACTCATAAAAATATTGAATTCACAACTAAATACATTCCTATGAAATTTTTTATCGATACTGCAAATTTAGATCAAATACAAGAAGCACAAGCTTTAGGTATTTTAGATGGAGTAACAACAAACCCCTCTTTAATGGCTAAAGAAGGAATTACCGGACAAGCAAACATTATCAACCATTACAAAGCAATTTGTGAATTGGTAGAAGGCGATGTGTCTGCGGAAGTAATTGCAACCGATTTTGATGGAATGGTAAAAGAAGGAGAAGCTTTGGCTGCCTTAAATCCACAGATCGTGGTAAAGTTACCAATGATAAAAGATGGAATAAAAGCCTGTAAATATTTTTCTTCAAAAGGAATCAAGACCAATGTAACGTTAGTGTTTTCAGCAGGACAAGCATTATTAGCCGCTAAAGCAGGAGCAACTTACGTGTCTCCATTTATAGGGCGTTTGGATGATATTTCTACGGATGGACTAAATCTAATTTCAGAAATTCGTTTGATTTATGACAATTACGGATTTGAAACTCAAATTTTAGCAGCTTCTGTGCGTCACACTATGCATATTATTGATTGTGCAAAATTAGGATCAGATGTTATGACGGGGCCTTTAAGTGCTATTGAAGGCCTGCTAAAACACCCTTTAACAGATATTGGATTGGCGAAATTTTTAGCAGATTATAAAAAAGGAAACTAAGAAGTTTTTAGTTTTTAGGGATTCACTCTGAACTGATAACTTTTTAAATCTTTTAAAAAGGTTTAAAAAAATGTACCCAAAAAAAGAATTAGCACAATTGGTTATTGCAGCCTGTCATCAATTTGAAATTGATACAGTTGTGATTTCTCCAGGTTCGCGAAATGCGCCATTAACGGTTGGTTTTTCAAATCATAAAGATTTTAAAACCATTAGCCTTGTTGATGAACGTTGTGCTGCTTTTTTTGCCTTAGGAATTGCCCAACAAACTAAAAAACCAGTAGCTGTTTTATGTACTTCTGGTTCTGCATTGCTAAATTATTATCCTGCAATAGCAGAAGCTTTTTATAGCAACATTCCATTGGTTGTTATTTCTGCCGATCGTCCAAAACATTTGATTGATATTGGTGACGGACAAACAATTCGCCAAGAGAATGTCTTTGAAAACCACATTCTGTTTTCAGCAAATTTAATAGAGAACCCAAGGTTTAAAGCTCGGAATTCTCAGTTACTAGGAGAAGCCTTACAAATTGCGACTTCCAATCAAGGTCCGGTGCATATAAATGTTCCTTTTGACGAGCCTTTGTATGAAACAGTAAAGACGTTAGATACCTTTCATTTTCCTCATATTTCTATGAGTTCTATAGATAATTCACACGTCAATTATTCTTTTTTTGGAAATCTTTGGAACACTGCTAAGAAGAAGATTATTTTAGTAGGTGTCAATTATCCAGATGAAAAAATAAACGAACTTATTCATTTTTATGCAGAAGACCCTTCCGTTTTAATACTCACGGAAACCACTTCTAATTTGCATCATGAAAATGTAGTAGACGCAATCGATCAACTTACTTTTTCTTTAAATGACGCGGAATTTAAAGCCTTGCAACCCGATGTCTTGATTACTTTTGGGGGCATGGTGATTTCTAAAAGAGTAAAACAATTTTTACGAAAGTATCCACCAAAACATCATTGGGATATCGATTCGAAAAAAGCGACAAATACTTTTTTTTGCCTCACGGAATTTATTCAACAAGATCCAATTGCCTTTTTCGAAACCTTTAACAAGCAGGTTTGTAAAGTAGCAACGGATTATCAACAGAAGTGGTTGCGATTACGAGATGAGAAAAGAGCCAAACACCAAATGTATTTGTCTGAAATTGAACATTCAGATTTTAAAGTTTTCGAACAAGTTTTAGAAAGTATTCCAGCACATTCGCAACTGCAAGTTAGTAACAGTGCTATTATTCGATATGCACAGTTATTTTCCATAAAAAAAACGGTCAATGTTTTTTGTAATCGAGGAACAAGTGGTATTGATGGAAGTACAAGTACTGCAATTGGCGCCGCTTTTTCAAGTGAAAAGCAAACGGTTTTTATCACGGGTGATTTGAGTTTCTTTTATGATAGTAATGCCTTATGGAATGCACACATTCCTACAAGTTTTAGAATTATTATCATTAATAATTCAGGAGGCGGTATTTTTAAAATTATTCCAGGTCCCTCGACGACTAATGCAGCAGCCTATTTTGAAACACCACATTGTTTAACTGCAGCAGATTTGAGTAAAATGCACGGGTTTGAATACCAAGTAGCGGCAACAACTGATAACGTACAAAACGAATTATTACAGTTTTATGAACCCTCAGAAAAGCCAAAGATTTTAGAAATCTTTACACCAAGTGCAAAAAATGATTTAGTTTTAACAGCATATTTTAAATATATAAAGTAATGGATTTACAAGAAGGAGATAAAGTGCAGCTCATTATAGAGACCGAAACGAATTTAGGGTTTACGGTTTTAATTGATGAAGAGTTTGATGGTTTGTTATATCGCAATGAAATTTTTCAAGATTTGGAAGAAGGCATGGAAGTTACAGGCTATGTTAAATCACTTAGAGAAGATGGTAAAGTAGATGTTTCATTAAGACCACAAGGTTTTAGAAATGTAATCAATACAGATGTAGACAAAGTACTTCGTAAGTTGGAAGAGAGTCGGGAAGGTTTTTTATTACTGACAGATAAAAGTTCACCAGAATCCATTAAGTTTCAAATGCAAATGAGTAAGAAATCATTTAAAAAAGCAGTTGGAAATTTATACAAGCAAAAACGAATTACTATAGAAACAGATCGAATTGTCTTAATAAAAGCGTAAAACATGATAAAAGCGGATTGGAAAACGGTCAAAGTATACGAAGACATTACCTATACAAAGTCCAATGGAGTCGCAAGAATTGCATTCAATAGACCCAATGTTCGGAATGCATTTCGACCAAAAACAACCAAAGAATTATACGACGCCTTCTACGACGCTGGCGAAGATGTAAACATTGGTGTTGTCTTATTGTCTGCAGAAGGGCCAAGTACCAAAGATGGAGTGTATTCCTTTTGTTCTGGAGGCGATCAAAAAGCCCGTGGACACCAAGGCTATGTTGGAGATGATGGCTACCATCGCTTAAACATACTAGAAGTACAACGATTAATTCGGTTTATGCCAAAAGCAGTAATTGCTGTTGTCCCAGGTTGGGCAGTAGGAGGTGGACACAGTTTGCATGTTGTTTGCGATTTAACGCTTGCGTCAAAAGAACACGCTATTTTTAAACAAACCGATGCCGATGTCACGTCCTTTGACGGTGGCTATGGTTCAGCATATTTGGCAAAAATGGTCGGTCAGAAACGAGCAAGAGAAATTTTCTTTTTAGGAAGAAATTACTCTGCACAAGAGGCCTATGACATGGGGATGGTAAATGCTGTAATTCCACATGAGGAGTTAGAAGATACCGCATTTCAATGGGCACAAGAAATTTTAGAAAAATCTCCAACCTCTATAAAAATGTTGAAGTTTGCCATGAATTTAACCGATGATGGCATGGTAGGCCAGCAAGTATTTGCCGGTGAGGCAACCCGTTTGGCGTATATGACCGAAGAAGCAAAAGAAGGAAGAGATGCTTTTCTAGAGAAAAGAAAGCCAAATTTTCCAAAAAAGTGGATTCCATAAAATTTAGTAAATTTTAAATCTTTTAATTTTTTATAAAGATGAAAATTATCTGTATTGGGCGCAATTACGCAAAACACATTGAAGAATTGGAAAATGAAAGACCCGAACATCCGGTGGTTTTTTTAAAGCCAGATTCTGCAATACTACCGAGGAAAAACCCATTTTTTATTCCGCCATTTTCAGATGATATACATTATGAAGTGGAGGTTTTGGTGAAAATCAATAAAGTTGGAAAACACATTTCAGAAAAATTTGCACCCAAATATTATGATGAAATTGGTTTGGGAATCGATTTCACAGCACGCGATGTTCAGGAAAAATGCAAAGAAAAAGGATTGCCTTGGGAAAAAGCAAAAGCTTTTGATGGAAGTGCCGTAGTAGGGGAGTTTTATCCAAAAGAGCAATTCGATTTAGAAAATTTAAAATTTCAATTGACCAAAAACAATGTGCTTGTTCAAGATGGAAATACCAACGAAATGCTTTGGAAAATGGATGCATTGATTTCCTATGTGTCGCAATATTTCACCCTAAAAAAAGGCGATATTATTTTTACGGGAACACCGGCAGGAGTTGGGCGTGTTGTTGAAAACGATGTTTTAGTGGGTATCATCGAAGATAAAGAAGCTTTTAATATTAGAGTAAAATAGCGCGTAAAAGAATAACGTTGGGAAGTAAACACAGCTAGTGTTCTTTTGAAATCAAAAAAAAATGAAAGCAGAAATTATAACGATCGGAGATGAAATTTTAATCGGTCAGATTGTAGATACAAACTCACAATGGATTGGTACCGAGTTGAACAAAATTGGCGTTTCTGTATATCAAATAACATCGATTCAAGATGATAAGCAGCATATTTTAAACGCATTCAAAGAAGCACAAGAAAGAGCCGATATTGTTTTAATTACTGGTGGGCTTGGCCCCACAAAAGATGATATTACTAAACATACCATTGCAGAATATTTTAAAGACACTTTAGTTCTAAACAAGGCAGTTGTTTCTCATATAGAACAGTTGTTTAAAACCTATAAAATTCCTTTTGGCAATATGAATCGTTTGCAAGGAATGCTGCCCACAAAGGCAACCTATCTTAAAAATGAAGTAGGAACTGCCCCAGGAATGTGGTTTCAAGAAAATAATACAGTTTTTGTTTCCATGCCAGGAGTGCCCAATGAGATGAAACACTTAATGCGGAATTATGTCTTGCCAAAAATTCAACAAGAATTTAAGCTGCCCTTTATTATTCATAAGACGATAATGACATATGGACAGGGCGAAAGCATTGTTGCAGAAAGAATCGAAGACTTTGAAAACAACTTACCTTCTTATATCAAACTGGCTTATTTACCAAATTACGGTCGCGTTCGATTGCGATTGACGGCAAAAGGAGATGACCAGCAAGTTTTAGAAAACACCTTAGTAACTTTAATAGAACAACTGTACCAACTAATACCAGATATTATTGCAGGTTTGGATGAAACGGGTACGATTGAGAAAAAAGTGGGCGATTTATTGAAAGCACGTAATCAGACAATTTGTACTGCAGAAAGTCTTACAGGAGGAAGTATTGCAGCACATTTAGTGGCAGTTCCAGGAGCGTCTGCCTACTTTAAAGGAAGTTTGGTGGTGTATACGGCGTTCTTAAAACAAACGCTTTTAGACATTCCCAAAGAATTAATTGAAAAACACAGTGTTGTAAGTCAGGAAGTTGCCCAGCAAATGGCGATTAATGCAAGAGCAAAAATGCAAACAGATTTTGCGGTTTCAGTAACTGGAAATGCAGGCCCAACCACCGATACGAATGCTAAAAGTGTTGGATTGGTCTACATCAGTATTGCTTCAGAAAACGGAGTGTCTACCCATGACTTTAATTTTGGGCAACCCCGAGATAAAGTCATCAAAAGAACTGTAAACAAAGCACTTGAATTATTATCGAAAGAAATTCAAAAAAATTAGCGAATTTGTTTTGTTGGAACTTAAAAAAATATGTAAATTTGCACCTCGTTTAGAGATAATACAATAAAAACGACCCAGAAGAGATGTCTAAAGTTTGTGAATTAACAGGAAAAAAAGCAATGGTAGGAAACAATGTTTCTCATGCTTTGAATAGAACAAAAAGAAAATTTAACGCGAATCTTATGACGAAGCGTTTTTATATACCAGAAGAAGATAAATGGGTACGCCTAAAAATATCTGCATCTGCGTTAAAAAATATTAATAGATTAGGTATTTCTGCAGTTATTAAGGACGCGAAAGCGAACGGATTTTTAACGAAGTAATCGCACCTCAATAAATATATACAGAGATGGCAAAAAAAGGAAACAGAGTTCAAGTGATATTAGAGTGTACAGAACACAAAGCAACTGGTCAACCAGGAACTTCAAGATACATCACAACAAAGAATAAGAAAAATTCTCCTGATAGAATGGAAATTAAGAAATTCAATTCTATCTTAAAGAAAATGACAGTTCATAAAGAAATTAAATAATTAGGACATGGCAAAGAAATCAGTAGCATCGTTACAGACAGGAGCAAAAAGATTAAGTAAAGCTATAAAAATGGTAAAGTCTCCAAAAACAGGAGCTTATATGTTTGTAGAAACAATTTTAGATCCTTCTAAAGTAAATGACTTTTTAGCTAAAAAGTAATCATTTTACACATAAAATATTTAAAGCTACTTTCTTATATAGAAAGTAGCTTTTTTTATATCTTTACATTTCCGCTTATTATCTGATAAGAAATTGCGTTCCAAATACATTCGATAGCAGCAAACCAGTGCTCTAGGATCTGAGGGTATGTTTTTTGGGAGGTAAGAAATAGCACAAATACAAACTATGAGTTTTTTTAAAAACATATTTTCAAAAGAAAAAAAAGAAACCTTAGACAAAGGGCTGGAGAAAACAAAAACTAGTTTTTTTTCAAAACTGTCTAAAGTTGTTGCTGGAAAATCGAAAGTAGACGACGATGTACTAGATCATTTAGAAGAAGTTTTGGTGGCCTCAGATGTTGGTGTTGCGACTACCTTGAAAATTATTAAAAGAATCGAAGAACGTGTCGCTAAAGATAAATATGTTGGTACCGAAGCGCTCAACGAACTGTTGCATGAAGAGATCGTGGGTTTATTATCTAAAACCAATCTTGGTAACGAATCTGAATTTACGATCCCTACAAACAACAAACCTCATGTTATTATGGTCGTTGGTGTCAATGGAGTGGGTAAAACAACCACGATTGGTAAATTGGCCAGTCAGTTTAAAAAACAAGGCTTAAAAGTAGTCTTAGGCGCTGCTGATACTTTTAGAGCTGCGGCCATTGATCAACTTCAAATTTGGGCAGACCGAACCGATGTGCCTATTGTACGACAAGAAATGGGCTCCGACCCAGCCTCTGTTGCTTTTGACACGCTTACTTCTGCGGTTACGCAAGGCGCAGATGTTGTTATCATAGATACTGCAGGGCGTTTGCACAACAAGGTGAATTTAATGAACGAACTCACAAAAATAAAAAGGGTCATGCAAAAAGTGGTTGCCGATGCACCGCATGAAGTCTTGTTAGTCCTAGACGGCTCTACAGGGCAGAATGCTTTTGAACAAGCGAAGCAATTTACCAAAGCAACCGAAGTAACTTCATTGGCAGTCACAAAATTAGACGGTACCGCAAAAGGGGGCGTTGTGATAGGAATTTCAGATCAATTTCAAATTCCTGTAAAATACATTGGTGTTGGTGAAGGGATTGACGATCTACAAGTGTTTAACAAACATGAATTTGTAGATTCTTTTTTTAAGTAAGTCGTTAGAAACAAAATCGTATAAATTTATTTTTTAGATATTCAAAGAACCGCTCGATGCGGTTCTTTTTTTTGTTTTATAACTTTTTAGTTCATTATTTGGGCAATGACCTCCTTGGTCGTTTCCTAAAATGGCACTTTGAAAAAGGAGCTGGTTTGAATAACCACTTTTCTCCCTGCAATATGTTTTAAAATCACACGATACAATCGTGACATAATGAGCACAAAGGAGTTCTTTTTAAGATAAAACCGTAATTTTATTTATTTATTTTATTCCTTATCTTTGAGAAAGAAATTTTTTTTATGAAAAATAGTCGCTCTTTACTTTTAGTTGTACTTTTCTTAGTTGCTTGCCAACAGAAAGCACCAGCAGTAGTTTTTAAAAAATACGATGAAACAGTTGCTTTAGAAAAACAGCAAGAGCATGAAAAAAAGCGCATGCAGTTTCAGCTTTTTCAATCGAAACACATTGATTTAAACGTCGTTTTTAAGCCTTTCGAAAATGAGCTTTCTGCCTTTTCAGAAGCCAATTATGAGGCATTAAAACCCTTAATTCTAGAACAGGACATTCCGTCACTCCAAAAAAGTGTGATTGCAGGAAAACTGACCTACGAAAAACTCACGTTGTTCTATTTGTATCGAATTCGAAAATTTGAAAGCGATTCTATCTTGTCTTTAAATAGTATTATTTCTTTAAACCCGAAGGTGCTACAACAAGCAAGAGAGAAAGATAAAAACAAAGTTCCAGGGTTGCTTTTTGACATCAGTGTATATGGGATGCCTATTTTACTAAAAGACAATATAAATACCAAAGACATGGCAACTACAGCTGGTGCCGTGGCAATGCAATACAACGACACTAATAAGGATGCTTTTATTGTTGAGAAATTAAAAGAGAACGGTGCGCTCATTTTAGGGAAAGTAAATTTAAGTGAATGGGCTTATTTCTTTTGTTCAGGATGCCCTTTGGGGTACTCTGCAATGGGCGGTCAGACCTTAAACCCCTATGGACGTGCTATCTTTGAAACCGGAGGCAGCTCAGCAGGAAGTGGGGTAGCGATAGCGGCAAATTTTGCCGTGGCAGCCGTTGGAACAGAAACTTCAGGGTCCATTACATCTCCTTCGAGTTTGAATTCTGTCGTAGGGTTGAAACCGACCGTAGGAGTTTTAAGTAGAACCGGCATTGTACCCATTTCTTCTACCTTAGATACGCCTGGACCCATGACCAAAAACGTAACCGATAACTACATTCTTTTGATGGCGATGATAGGAGTAGACAAAGTAGATGCTGCTTCAATAACCTACGAATATGATGAAGACGTTGAAATGGATGCTCCATTGAAAGGAAAAAGAGTAGGGGTGTTAAAATCCTTATTAACAGATACGATTTATGCTACTACTATGGAAACAATGCGAAAAGCAGGTGCTGAATTGATCATAATTACACCCCCAGAAGTCTCTTTTGATGGATTTCTTACGTTGTTGAATATTGAAATGAAACACGATTTACCAAGCTATTTATCGGCTCACGCCAGCAAAGCTGTAAAAATTAACGATGTGCAAAGTGTGCTCGATTTTAATAAAAAAGGCAGTTTGTTAAGAGCGCCTTATGGACAGCAACTGTTTGAAGGCATTGTAAATGACACCACTACCTTGGCGCAATTGGAAGTAATAAAAAAGCAGTTACAATTGGAAGGAGAAAAGTATTTCAATGTTATAAATACCGACAACTTGGATGCCGTTTTATCGATCAACAACTATCATTCAGGTATGGCAGCAGTAGCAAATCACCCTACTTTAACGGTACCTATGGGGTATAAGGAATCTGGAGAACCCATTAATTTAACCTTCATCGGAAAACCTTTTACAGAATTAAAATTATTTGCATTGGGGTATGCTTTTGAGCAATTGACAAAAGCAAGAAAAATGCCTACGAAGTATCAATAGCACATAAAAAAAAGCGAAGTTTTAAAACTTCGCTTTTTTTTATAGTTGATTGGAGTATTTCTTAAATTCCTAAAGAAGTAAATAATTCTTTCAATCTTGGTTCCGAAGGTCTCGGTGCATTTGCATCCACGATATTTCCTTTTGGATCTACTAAGATAAATCTTGGAATTCCATTTATTTTATAGGCTTTTTGAAAAGAAAAGTCTTTTCCAGACCAAAGTTGGATTCCGCTCATTTGTCTTGCTTTTACAAAATCTCTCCATTTTTTTTCAGCAGCTTCCCAAGAACCACCATTTCTTCTAGATTCATCGGTAGAAATACTTACAAATTCAATGTTTTTATTTTGATATGCTTCTTCTAATTCTTTTAAATAAGGAATTTGCTGAATACAAGGTCCACACCAAGTTGCCCAAACATCAATATACACAAACTTCCCTTTAAAAGAGTCCAAAGATTTTTTACCTCCTTTATACGCTACATAATCTGTAAAAGCAGGGGATGGTGATCCAGGACCATTTTGCAAGTTCTCTGCATAGGCTTTTTGAAAGAAACCAACCATTTGCGCACTTTGCTTTATCGCATCTGCAGACAATGCACTGTCTAAGTTTTTATAAGAGGAAACAATGCTGTCAAAATCTTTTTTCAAACTGGCTACTTTTCCATCAAAAGATTGTTGGTCCAGTTTTAAAATCAATCCAGGATCTCCAATGCTTTGACTCATCGCAATTTGCGCCAAAATATAATTACTGTTGTCAGCGCCAGTTCCGGAGTAGGTAAAGCTTTTCATAAATACATCTGCATCTCCGGTAATCTGAATGTCAAATCCGTTTTTAAGATACAAAGGCGCTCTTTTTGCTTGCGTTGTTTGAAAGGTGTAAATGTCTGCTTTTTCTACTTTTAAAGTATCGTTAAAAGAGCCGTCGGTATTTATTTTTATTGTTTTTAAAATGCCAGCTCTGTTGCTAATTGTAACTAAAGAGTCTTTGTTGTTCTCTAATTTACCACTAACTGTAGCATAGTCTTTAGGATGCTCTTGTGCACATGATGTTAAAATAGTGATGCTTAAAAGTAAAATTCCTAATTTTCTCATTGTTTAAAATTTAAATTCGACAGCAAATATAACATTTTATAGATGATAAAAATAGTTAAAATTAGTTGTGTATGCAGCTTCAAATTTGCACTTTTGAAAAACAAATCAACACTACATGAACACAACCCATTATATCGATCAACAGCCGCTTGATTTAGCGAAAATCCATGAAATTATTTCTTCGGACGCAAAATTAGCGTTGTCGGATGTTGCAATTCAGAAAATAGAAAAATGCAGGTTCTATTTGGATGAAAAAATGAAATCGATTTCGGAGCCAATTTATGGAATAAATACTGGTTTTGGTGCCTTATACAATGTGAAAATTGCAGGTAATAATTTGCAAAAACTGCAAGAAAACCTCGTAATGAGTCATGCTTGTGGAACGGGTGAAGAGGTATCCCCTGAGATTGTGAAAATGATGTTGCTTTTTAAAATTCAATCTTTGAGTTTTGGGCATTCGGGAGTTCAATTGGTCACGGTTAACCGATTGATTAATTTTTATAATAACGCTATTTTTCCAGTAATATATTCTCAAGGTTCTTTAGGAGCATCGGGAGATTTATCGCCTCTTGCACACCTATCGTTGCCATTGATTGGTTTGGGAGAAGTATGGTATAAAAATGAAAAAATAACGGGAGAAAAGTTATTAAAAATTTTCTCTTGGGATAAAATAAATTTACAATCTAAAGAAGGTTTGGCATTGCTAAACGGAACCCAGTTTATGTCTGCCTTTGGAATTCATTGTTTGCTGCAATCTCATAAGTTATCGTATTTGGCAGATTTAATTGGAACCCTATCTTTGGAAGGTTTTGACGGAAGAATAGAACCTTTTAATGAATTGATTCATTATGCAAGACCGCACAATGGGCAAATAAAAACAGCGGCAAGAATTAAAGATTTTTTACAAGACAGTGCATTGATTTCGCAAGAAAAACAACATGTTCAAGATCCGTATTCTTTTCGATGTATGCCACAAGTGCATGGTGCTACAAAAGATACCATTCAATTTGTAACAAAAACCTTTTTAACGGAAATAAATTCAGTTACCGACAATCCTAATATTTTTGTGGACGAGGATGAAATTATTTCTGGTGGAAATTTTCATGGCCAGCCATTAGCGTTAGGATTAGATTTTTTAGCAATTGCGATTTCTGAATTAGGAAACATATCAGAAAGAAGAACCTATCAGTTGGTTTCTGGGCATCGTCATTTACCTCCTTTTTTGGTGTCAAATCCAGGTTTAAATTCTGGGTTTATGATTCCGCAATACACAGCTGCGAGTATCGTGAGTCAAAATAAACAATATGCAACTCCTGCAAGTGTAGATTCGATTGAGTCGAGTAATGGGCAGGAAGATCATGTTTCTATGGGGGCAAATGCTGCAACTAAATGTAAAAAAGTAGTAGATAATTTACAAAATATTTTAGCGATTGAATTCTTTACAGCGTCACAAGCGTTGAGTTTTGGAAATGGCAAAACATCTCCTTTTTTAGAATCGATCGTAGGCTTGTTTCGACAAGAAGTTTCGATTGTAGAGGAAGATAGAGTGATGCACTACGATATTGCCAACGCTGCAAAATTTATTGCTTCTTTAGAAGTTGATTCGAAAGAATTGTATGACTAAAAATTAATGTAAAAAAAAATCCCAAACAGTTGTTTGGGATTGTAATCTTATGATTCTGAAGTTGTTTCAGAGCTTATTTCTGGGGTTGTTTCTGTTTCCGTTCTTATTTCAGGTTTTTTCTTTCCTTTTTTAATCTTGATTGTCAATTCGCTTTTGGCTTCATTTAGATCCATTGCAATGGTGTCTCCTTCGGAGAGTTTAGAATTTACAATTTCTTCTGCTAATGCATCTTCAATGTATTTCTGTATGGCTCTTTTAAGTGGTCTTGCACCGTATTTCTTATCAAACCCTTTCTCTGCTATGTAATCTTTTGCTTTGTCGCTTAGGTGTAAAGTGTATCCTAAATCTGCGATTCGCTTGAGTAACTTGTCCAACTCAATATCGATAATCAAGTGAATGTCTTCTTTTTCGAGTGCATTAAAGACAATAACATCGTCAATTCTGTTTAGAAATTCGGGTGCGAAAGATTTTTTTAGAGCTCCTTCAATTACCGATTTTGCATGTGCGTCTGCCTGCGCGGTTTTTGATGAGGTTCCAAAACCAACACCACCACCAAAGTCTTTTAATTGACGGGCACCAATGTTAGAGGTCATGATAATGATTGTATTTCTAAAATCAATTTTACGTCCTAAGCTATCGGTAATATGTCCGTCATCTAAAATTTGCAATAATGTGTTAAATACATCGGGATGTGCTTTTTCAATTTCGTCTAACAAAATTACTGAATAGGGCTTTCTTCTTACTTTTTCAGTCAGTTGCCCACCTTCTTCATAGCCTACGTATCCCGGAGGCGCTCCAATTAAACGAGAGATTGCAAATTTCTCCATGTATTCGCTCATATCAATTCGAATTAAAGAATCATCAGAATCAAATAATTCGCGTGCCAAAACTTTTGCCAACTGTGTTTTTCCAACACCAGTTTGTCCTAAGAAAATAAAGGAGCCAATGGGTTTGTTAGGATCTTTTAGGCCCACTCTATTTCTTTGGATAGCTTTTACCACTTTGGTGACTGCTTCATTTTGACCGACTACTTTTCCTTTTATGAGTTTTGGTAATTCGTTTAAACGATTGGTTTCTGCTTCTGCAACCCTGTTTACTGGAATTCCTGTCATCATAGAAACGACTTCTGCAACATTGTCTTCGGTCACTACTTCTCGATTTAATTTAGAGTCGTCTTCCCATTGTTTTTGTGCAGAATCTAGTGCAGCTTCAATATTTTTTTCGTCGTCACGTAATTTGGCAGCTTCTTCATATTTTTGTCCACTGACTGCTTTTGTTTTGCGGTCACGGATTGTTTCTAGTTTTGTTTCTAATTCTAAAACTTGTTGCGGAACGACAATATTCGTAATGTGAATCCGAGAACCTGCTTCGTCCAATGCGTCAATTGCTTTGTCTGGAAGGTATCGATCAGTCATGTACCTGTTAGTTAGTTTCACACAGGCTTCTATAGCATTGTCTGTGTAGTTTACATGATGGTGTTCTTCGTATTTACTTTTGATGTTTTGTAAAATTTGAATTGTTTCTTCTACAGAAGTAGGTTCTACGATTACTTTTTGAAAACGACGTTCTAACGCACCATCTTTTTCGATGTTGGTTCTAAATTCATCCAATGTTGTTGCACCAATACATTGTATTTCTCCTCTTGCCAAAGCGGGTTTTAGCATGTTGGATGCATCTAAAGAACCTGTTGCGCCTCCAGCACCAACAATGGTGTGGATTTCATCAATAAATAAAATGATGTCTTCGTTTTTTTCGAGTTCATTCATGAGCGCCTTCATGCGTTCTTCAAATTGACCTCGGTACTTTGTACCTGCTACCAAACTTGCTAAGTCTAGAGAGACCAGTCGTTTGTCAAATAGAATTCGAGAAACTTTGCGCTCTACTATTCTTAAGGCCAAACCTTCAGCGATGGCAGATTTACCCACACCAGGTTCCCCAATCAACATCGGATTGTTTTTCTTTCTTCTGCTTAAAATTTGAGAAACACGTTCTATTTCTTTTTGTCGTCCCACTACGGGGTCTAACTTCCCCAATTCTGCAAGGGCTGTTAGATCTCTTCCAAAATTGTCTAGAACGGGTGTTTTAGATTTTTTAGATGCTTTCCCTTTTTGAGGTTGTTTTGGTTCGAATGGGTTTGACTTTTCTGATTCAAACTCGTCATCGGAAGGGGTTTCGGCAATTGGGTTCGAAGGCAAATCGTCGTCTACATGTAAATCTTTATAGGTGGCTTTTGTGCCATCATAATTTACATTGTATTTGTGTAATAGTTTTGTTGCTGGGTCATTTTCATTGCGCAATATGCAGAGTAATAGATGCGCAGTATCAATGGCTTCACTTTGGTATAGTTTTGCTTCTAAAAAAGTGGTTTTAAGTGCTTTTTCAGCTTGCCGTGTGAGGTGTAAATTTTTAGTATTATCTCGTGTTTCAAGGGTAGGTTCTGCTGGATTTAGCTGTTCTAGTTTTTTGCGCAAGAGCAGTAAGTCAACATCAAAAGTGGATAAAATTTCAATGGCTTTTCCGTTTCCTTTTTTAATCAATCCTAAAAGAAGATGTTCTGTGCCAATAAAATCGTTGCCCAAACGCAAAGCTTCATCTTTGCTGTAAGTAATCACATCTCTAACTTTTGGTGAAAAATTCTCGTCCATATCTTTTTTCTTTTATTATTGTAAATTTAGTCCTTTTTTTAGAAGAAAAACGTAAAAAATAGATTGGTTGGGATAAAAGGGCTTGTTAATGGTCTTTAAGGCGTTAAAAGTGCTTGAAAATCAGTTAGATAATGCAATGTTAAAAAATACATAAAAATGTTAATAACTCTTCTGTTATAGAAACGCTAAAACCTTTGCAGATACTAAGAGAAACAGTATCTTGCCTTGTTTAAAAAAAAGGATTAAAAACTTATAGAATATAAATATGGCAGACGGAGAAAAGTTAATTCCGATTAACATTGAAGAGCAGATGAAATCTGCGTACATCGATTACTCGATGTCAGTGATTGTTTCAAGAGCATTACCAGATGTAAGGGATGGTTTAAAGCCCGTTCATAGAAGAGTATTGTTTGGGATGCACGAGTTAGGAATTAAGGCAACTGGAACGTATAAAAAATCTGCAAGAATTGTTGGAGAGGTTTTAGGAAAGTATCACCCACACGGGGATACTTCTGTATACGATTCTATGGTGCGTATGGCACAAAACTGGAGTGTACGTTACATGATGGTGGACGGTCAAGGAAACTTTGGTTCTGTTGATGGTGATTCTCCCGCTGCAATGCGTTATACGGAAGTTCGAATGCAGAAAATATCTGAAGACATGTTGGCGGATATCGAAAAAGATACCGTAGATCATCGTTTGAATTTTGATGATACCTTGCTAGAACCAACGGTATTGCCAACACGAATTCCAAATTTATTAGTAAACGGAGCTTCTGGAATTGCTGTAGGTATGGCTACAAATATGGCACCTCACAACATTACAGAAGTTATTAATGGTACCATTGCTTATATAGAAGATAACGATATTGATATAGATGGATTGATGCAGCACATTACTGCGCCAGATTTTCCTACAGGAGGAACTATTTATGGTTATGATGGCGTAAGAGATGCTTTTCATACGGGTCGTGGACGTATTGTAATGCGTGCTAAAGCCGTTATTGAAGAAGTAAAGGGAAGAGAGTGTATTATTGTTACAGAGATCCCTTACCAAGTGAATAAAGCAGAAATGATTAAAAAAACTGCTGAATTGGTCAATGACAAAAAATTAGAAGGAATTGCGAACATTCGTGACGAATCTGATAGAAACGGAATGCGTGTTGTGTATATCTTAAAGCGAGATGCAATACCAAACATTGTTTTAAATAAATTATACAAATACACCCAGTTACAAACTTCTTTTAGTGTGAATAATATTGCGCTTGTAAAAGGGCGTCCAGAACAATTAAACTTAAAGCAGTTAATTCACTATTTTGTAGAGCACCGACATGAAGTTGTTGTAAGAAGAACAGAATATGAATTAAAGAAAGCAGAAGCAAGAGCCCATATTTTAGAAGGTTTAATTATTGCATCAGACAATATTGATGAGGTGATTAAAATCATTCGAGGGTCTAACAATGCAGAAGAAGCAAAAGAGGCTTTGATTACCCGTTTCGAATTGTCTGAAATTCAGTCCAAAGCAATCGTAGAAATGCGTTTGCGTCAGTTGACTGGTTTAGAACAAGACAAGTTGCGAGGAGAATATGATGCAATCATTGAAACGATTTCAGATTTAAAAGATATTTTATCAAACGAACCAAGACGTTACCAAATTATAAAAGATGAGTTACTTCACATCAAAGATAAATATGGTGATGAACGTAGATCTGTGATTGAGTATGCGGGTGGAGACATGCGAATTGAAGACATGATTCCGGATACCAAAGTGGTGGTAACAATTTCGAATGCTGGATATTTAAAGAGAACAAATCTTGAAGAGTATAAAGTGCAGAACCGTGGAGGAAGAGGTCAAAAAGGAGCAACCACTCGAAATGAAGATTTCTTAGAACATTTATTTGTTGGAACCAATCATCAATACATGATGTTCTTTACTCAAAAAGGAAAAGTATTCTGGATGCGAGTATATGAAATTCCTGAAGGTGGTAAAAGCACCAAAGGTAGAGCAATGCAAAACTTGATCAATATCGAACAAGATGATAAAGTAAAAGCATTCTTAGTAACACAAGATTTAAAAGACGAAGAATATATCAATAGTCATTATGTAATTATGGCAACTAAAAAAGGACAAGTTAAAAAGACTTCTTTAGAACAATATTCTCGTCCAAGAACTAATGGAATTAATGCCATTACCATTAAAGAAGGAGATGAATTATTAGAAGCAAAATTAACCACTGGCGATAGCCAAGTAATGTTAGCATTAGCATCTGGTAAATCAATCCGTTTCGAAGAAGCAAAAACCCGTCCAATGGGAAGAACTGCTTCTGGAGTAAGAGGAATTACTTTACAACATGAAAATGATGAGGTAATTGGAATGGTTGCGGTGAATGATATGGAAAGTAATATCCTAGTCGTTTCTGAAAAAGGATATGGAAAACGTTCTAAATTAGAAGACTATCGAATTACCAATCGTGGAGGTAAAGGTGTAAAAACGTTAAACATCTCAGAAAAAACTGGAGACTTAGTTGCCATTAAAAATGTAGATGATAGTAATGATCTGATGATTATTAATAAATCTGGATTGACAATTCGTATGGCTGTAGAAGATTTAAGAGTGATGGGACGTGCAACACAAGGTGTTCGTTTAATTAATATTAAAGATTCTGATAGTATTGCAGCAGTTGCAAAAGTAGCCCATGAAGAAGACGCTGATGAAGATCTTGAAGAAGGCGCTGAAAATGCAGATGAAGATGGCATGGAAAATGATAGTGATTCAACTGAAAATCAAGAATAACAACCAATATAATCCCCAATACAATGAAAAAACAAATGATAGCATTCACTCTGGCATTGATGTCAATGGGAGTATTTGCACAAAAAAACGAATTAAAAGCGGCAGGGAAAGCCCTTAAAAAACAAAATTTTGCTGGAGCAGTTGCTTCAGTTTCAGCTGCAGAAGCCTTAATGGGCAACATGGACGCAAAATTAAAAGCAAAATTTTATTTCTTAAAAGCGCAAGCTTTTACAGGTCAAAAGAAATACAGTATAGCAGCTGATGCTTTTAGTGCCCTTTTTGCTTTTGAGAAAGAGACAGGTAAACAAAAATATACCAGCAAGGCAAAGCCAATGCAAGGTCAATTGACCAAAGAGGTGTCCGAAAAAGCGTTAAAATTATATAATGACGACAAGGATTATAAGAACGCTGCCGAATTATTTTACTTAACCTATAAATTGAGTCCTACAGATACTTCTTTTATGTACAATGCAGCGGTAAGTGCTACTCAAGCGAAGGAATTAGATGTTGCATTAACGTACTACAGAGATTTAAAGAGTATTGGATATACTGGAATTGTGCTAGAGTATTTTGCTACCAATAAAGAAACGGGTGAAGAAGAGAAGGTAGACTCTAAAAGCCAAAGAAACTTATACGTTAAATCTGGGCAATATACCAATCCACAGGATAAAGGTTCTAAATCTAAGAAAGCGACCATCGTTAAAAATATCGCTTTAATCTTAAAAGATCAAGGGAAGGTTGACGAGGCTGTTACTGCGATTCAAGAAGCAAGAAGAGAAAATCCAGCAGATTTAAATTTACTTTTAGCTGAAGCTGAATTGTATATTAAATTGGAAAAGATGGATAAGTTTGGTGAGTTAATGGAGCAAGCTACTAAAATTGATCCAACAAACCCTACATTGTTTTTCAATTTAGGTGTTGTAAACTACAACCAAGATAAAATTGAAGAAGCACAAGGGTATTACAAAAAAGCCATTGAGTTAGATCCAGCATACAGAGATGCTTATTTAAACTTAGGATTGTCAATCTTAAACAAAAGAGTTGCTATTGTTGAAGAAATGAATAACAGTTTAAATGATTTTGATAAGTATGATGCTTTGGAGCAGAAACAAAGAGATGTTTGTAATGAAGCTTTGCCATACTTAATTAAAGCAGATGCATTGAAAAGAACATTAGACACGGTAAAGACGCTTTTAAATATCTATGATACTGTAGAGAATGACGAAAAGTCAGCTGAGTTTAGAGCTTTATACAAGAGCATGAAATAATAGTGTTATTTCAAAACATAAAAAAACCGAAACAAATGTTTCGGTTTTTTTTGTGCCTAAATTATTTTTTTAATGACTCTTAGTTTGTGGGTATGTTTTTGAAGATCTACATTGTAGATTCCACTGTGATCTAAGGTGTCTATTCGTACTTTTCCATGCGCATGAATAATTTTATAATCGTTCATAATAATTCCTACATGGGTTATATTTCCTTCGGCATTGTCAAAAAAGGCCAAATCTCCTGCTTCGCTTTCTTCAATAAAACTAAGTACCTCACCTTGTGTCGCTTGCTCTTTGGCGTCTCTCAGTAAATGATGTCCACACAATCGGTAGACCATTTGCGTAAAACCAGAACAGTCAATTCCAAAAGGAGTTCTTCCTCCCCATAAATAGGGGGAATTTAGAAACAGCATCGCTTTTTTAACAAGGGCTTCTTTGGGCAATTGTTCTTTAAAAATATTGCCGTCATATGAAAACAGTGTTTCATTGATCGTAAAAGCATTATTCTCGAAAAATGGTAGTCGCGCTCCAACGGGTATGGTGATCAATCGGTTTTGAGTATCTGTAATAAAATCGACATATTCCCCAGAATATTTTTGCCTCTCTTGGGAGAGTTGAATAAACAGCGTTTCTGAGATTTCTTCGTATTGTTTATTGTCTATATGCCCTTCGTAACCATCGTGTTGAAGTCTAATTTTACTCCATTTCTTCTCCTTTTCCAAGACTTCAAAAGATTCACCAAATAAAACTTGGTTCACCATTTCTGAGGCATCAGTTGCTTCTAAGCGAAGCGGGACAATACTTAAATTACAAATTCCGTATAACAATTTATCTGTTGTTGTGTTTATATGTTTTCAATAATCATTGCACTTGCACCACCACCGCCATTACAAATTCCGGCAGCACCAATTTTGGCATTGTTTTGTTTCAGAATCGATGTCAATGCAATAACAATTCGAGCACCAGAAACGCCTAAGGGGTGTCCTAAGGAGACCGCACCACCATTTACATTTACGTTCTTATCGTTAATTCCTAAGAGTTTCATGTTGGCCAAACCAACAATTGAAAATGCCTCATTCAATTCAAAATAATCCACATCATCGATCGTAATGTTTGCTTTTGCCAATGCTTTTGGTATTGCTTTTGCGGGTGCTGTTGTAAACCATTCTGGGGCTTGCGCAGCATCTGCGTAGCTTCTGATTTTTGCAAGGGGTGTAATCTTTAATTCGGCAGCTTTTTCTGCGGACATTAAAACCAATGCAGCGCCTCCATCATTGATGGTAGATGCGTTTGCTGCGGTAACGGTTCCGTCTTTTGTAAATGCAGCACGTAAAGCAGGGATTTTCTCCATTTTCACGTTTTTATATTCTTCATCTTCCGAAAAAATAATAGGATCTCCACGTCTTTGTTGAATTGTTACGGGCACAATTTCATCAGCAAATTTCCCTGCTTCCCAGGCATTCGCAGAACGCTTATAAGACTGAATTGCATAGGCATCTTGTGCTTCTCTAGAAAAAGCATGTTCGGTTGCGCAGGCATCTGCACAAACACCCATAGCTACTTCTCCGTAAGCATCTACGAGACCGTCTTTCTGCATTCCGTCTTCTAAGGTAATCGGTCCAAATTTATTGCCATTTCGGGCGTGTTGGTAATGTGGAATTCGACTCATGTTTTCCATTCCTCCTGCAACTACAACGGTTGCATCACCTAAAGCAATTGCTTGGGCGGCGAGCATGATTGATTTCATACCAGATGCACATACTTTATTAACGGTTGTACAAGGTACTGTATCTGGAATTCCAGCGTAGATGGCTGCTTGTCTTGCGGGTGCTTGTCCTAATCCTGCTGAAACAACATTCCCCATATAGACTTCCTCTACTTGTTGAGGTTGTAAATTAATTTTATCTAAAGCGCCTTTTATAGCGATGGCTCCTAGTTTTGTTGCCGGTACAGAAGATAAACTCCCCATAAAACTTCCAATTGGAGTTCTGGCAACAGATACAATTACGACTTCTTTCATAGGATATTGTTGAATTTTGTTGATTTTTCTATTGCGAAAATAACCATTTTTAATCAATTTAAGTTTTATAAGTCTTAGTGAATTTTACCCCTTGCTTTTTTTACTGTAAATTTGTTGGAGTAATCTTTTTTCTATGCGCAAAATTGTAAATAAAATTTACCAAAATAATACGATTATTTATAAAGTATTATTGTTTCTAATTACCACTGTGGCGATTGTTTATTTGTTTCCTAAGGGAGGACAGTTTAAATATGAGTTTAACAACGGGAAGGTTTGGAAATATGATAATTTATATGCCACCTTCGATTTTGCGATTCAGAAAACGGAGGCTGAAATTGCTTTAGAAAAGAAAGCTGTTACTGTAAATTCAAAATATTATTTTTTAAAAAATGCTGCGATAGAGCAGGAGGTATTCGCCAATTTTAAAGAGCGTTTTACACCGTTGTTAGAAAATGATTCTGTATCGGAAGCTGCTTTGATACTTTATAAAAAGAAAGGGGAAAAAATTATTCAGAAAGTATATGCGAATGGTTTTTTAGAAGTGACCAGTGAAGGAATGATTCCTGAGGAGAACATGATGGTAGTTTTGAAAGACAACAATCGAATAGAGGACATTGCTTACAAGGCCTTTTTAACCTCGAATCGGGTGTTTTTAGAGATTAAGCAAGAATTGGAAGGCGATCAAAATAGCTATGCAAAGAATACGGTACTTACTATTTTATCAGAAATTATAAAACCGAATGTTTCTTTTGATGCTGTTTTTACTGAGAAAATGGTTGCAGCAGACATGGAAGCTATTTCGTATACCAAAGGGAAAGTTTCTAAGGGGAAGTTGATTATTTTAAAAGGTGACATTGTAGAAGGAGAAAAATTAGCCATTTTAAATTCTTTAAGAAGTGAATTCGAATCGAAGGTGTGGACGGAATCGTATTACAATTGGATTGTTTTTGGCTACACCATATTGGTTTCTCTGGCTTTATTGATGTTGCTCTTGTTTTTGCACAAATACCGTGTTGAAATATTTAATAACAACAACAAGGTTACGTTTATTTTTCTGAATGTATTTTTAATGATCTTAATACAAACATTGGTTATCAAATACAATTCCGATTATTTGTACGTGGTGCCTCTGAGTATTTTACCGATTGTTTTAAAAGCTTTTTTTGACGCTCGTTTGGGGTTGTTTACACATGTTTTAACGATTTTATTACTTGGTTTTATTGTTCCAAATAGTTTTGAGTTTATCTATTTGCACATTATAGCAGGGATTGTCACTATTCTTACGGTTTCTGAATTGTACAAGCGTGCCAACTTGTTTATTTCAGTAGGACAAATAACGCTTATTTATATGTTGACTTATTTTGCTTTTTCAATTATTAAAGAAGGGGATGCCTCACAAATAAATGGTTTTTACTTTATGATGTTTGCGGCCAATGGGGTTTTATCATTCTTATCGATCTTTTTTATCTACATCTATGAAAAAATATTCGGTTTGGTTTCAGACGTTACGTTGTTGGAGCTTTCAAATACGAACAGCAAGCTTTTAAGAGAATTGAATGAAAAGGCACCTGGAACTTTTCAGCATTCCATGCAGGTCGCTAATTTGGCGGAGGCTGCAGCCAATGAAATTGGTGCCAACTCGATGTTGGTAAGGACGGGGGCGTTGTATCATGACATTGGAAAAATACCGAATCCGATGTATTTTACAGAAAACCAAACCACGGCTGTAAATCCGCACAACGACATTTCTTTTGAAGACAGTTCTAAGATCATTACTGATCATGTAATAAAAGGGATTGAATTGGCGAAGAAGTACAACTTACCGGATCGAATTATCGATTTTATACGAACGCATCATGGAACGAGTACTACGTATTATTTTTACATGAAAGAGAAAGCCCAAAACCCAGGGGTGGATATTAAGAAATTTCAATACAAAGGGCCCATTCCTTTTTCGAAAGAAACGGCCATTTTGATGATGTGTGATGCAGCGGAAGCGGCTTCAAAAAGTATTAAAATACCTTCGGCAATTTTAATTGATGAATTGATCAATAAAATTATAGATAAACAGATGAATGATGGACAATTTTTAAATTCTGACATCACTTTTAGAGAGATTGAAATCATTAAGAAGGTGATTAAGAAAAAGTTAATGAATATCTACCATTTACGGGTAGAATACCCCGAATAAAAAAAACAGAAATTTATCAAAATTACCTTGCGAAAGTCTAATTGTAATACTACATTTGCACTCGCAATTTTTAATATCAAACGCGATTTTGATGTCAAAAGGAGAGGTGCCAGAGTGGTAATGGAGCAGATTGCTAATCTGTCGACGGGTAACTGTCGCCAGGGTTCGAGTCCCTGTCTCTCCGCAAATAAAATATTGCACTCGGGGTGTAGCGTAGCCCGGTTATCGCGCCTCGTTTGGGACGAGGAGGTCGCAGGTTCGAATCCTGCCACCCCGACACAGTTGGTCGTAACAACTTTAAAATTACGGGCTCTTAGCTCAGCTGGATAGAGCACCTCCCTTCTAAGGAGGCGGTCGCAGGTTCGAATCCTGCAGGGCTCACTTAAAGCTTCACAGAAATGTGAGGCTTTTTTGTTGGGATAAACTCAATATTAATAAGGGTTTACAACAATCCTTACTGTTCTTAAAATCACTTGTCACTTTTGTAAAGCTAAGGTTTTATTTTAAATTAGTTTATGATTTTGGCACAGAATTGACACACATTTGACACACAT
>CATIQU010000007.1 GCA_949519155.1 Polaribacter sp. SA4-10 | reverse complement strand
GGTTTTCGCTGTGTTGTTTCTAGTTTTTTTGCTGATATATTCAGAAATAACTGCTTGAATATCGGAGTACTTCCCGTTCAGGTCTCTTCTAAATTTTTAGGTGAAATTTTTAAAGTTATTCAAAACCAACCCTTAACTGAATTGACAGTTGATTTGCATAAACAAAATATCACTATCTCTTCTTCTGGGAAATCGGAGGCTTTTGAAATAAATGACTATAAAAAAAATAATATGTTAAATGGCTATGATGACATTGATTTCCTGAGTAATATCAAAACAGAGATCGAAGGATTTGCATTAAACACTCCACTTTAGAAAAGATAAAGTTTATATGAAAAAAAGAACGCTTGAAATTATGGACACGACACTTCGCGATGGCGAACAAACCTCGGGTGTATCCTTTTCAGCGTCTGAAAAATTAACTTTAGCAAAATTACTCCTAAAAAAATTAAAAGTAGATCGTATAGAAGTTGCCTCAGCCAGAGTATCGGATGGAGAATTCAAAGCGGTTAAAGAAATTACTTCTTGGGCAAAGGACAATAAATTTATTGAAAAAATAGAAGTGCTCACTTTTGTGGATGGAGGAACTTCAATAAAATGGATGCAAGATGCAGGTGCATTTGTTCAAAATCTTTTAACAAAAGGTTCTTTAAACCATTTAAAATATCAACTTAAGCAAAAACCTTCTGAACATTTCAACAATATCGAAAAGACCATCAAACAAGCAAGAAATAACGGGTTTAAGACCAATGTTTATCTGGAAGATTGGAGCAATGGTATGCGCCACTCTGAATCTTATGTTTTTGATTATTTGGATTTTATTTCGGGACAACCTATTGAGCGGATATTACTTCCAGATACATTAGGGGTGTTGACTCCCGAACTCACAAAAAAATATCTTACTTCAATTATTGATCGTTATCCAAAGCTTCATTTTGATTTTCATGGGCACAATGACTATGACCTAAGTGTTGCCAATACAATGGAAGCTGTTAAAGCAGGAGTCAATGGTTTGCACCTTACTGTTAATGGGATGGGAGAACGAGCTGGAAATGCACCTTTAGCAAGTGTGGTTGCTGTTATAAATGATTTCTTACCCGAAATAAACATCAACATTAATGAGGATTCTCTTTTTAAGGTGAGTCAGTTGGTGGCTACCCTTACTGGCTTTCGTGTTCCAGCCAACAAACCCATAGTAGGTGAAAATGTATTTACACAAACGGCGGGAATCCATGCTGATGGAGATTCAAAAAAGAATTTATATTTTAATAATCTTCTCCCCGAGCGTTTTGGACGCAAACGAAAATACGCACTTGGAAAAACTTCTGGAAAAGCAAATATCGAAAAGAATTTACAAGAATTAGGTTTGACTCTCAATAATGATGAACTTAATAAAGTAACCCAGCGTATCATCGAATTAGGAGATAAGAAAGAACGTATGACTGCAGAGGATTTACCCTTTATTATTTCGGATGTTTTAGGGAATAATACAGACAGTCGTGTTAAAATCAATTCATATGTTCTCACCCACTCAAAAGGACTAAAGCCTACTACAAGCATTTCACTAGAGATTGATGGTGAAAAGTATGAAGAAAACTCTCCTGGTGATGGACAATACGATGCATTCTGGAATGCGCTACAAAAAATATATAAGCGTCAAAAAATTAATTTACCTTATTTAACT
>CATIQU010000006.1 GCA_949519155.1 Polaribacter sp. SA4-10 | reverse complement strand
ATTCATTCTTTAACAAAATACATTGGTGGACAAGGAAACTCTTTAGGAGGTGCCATTGTAGATGCAGGAACCTTTGACTGGTCGAGCGGAAAGTTTCCAGAATTTACAGAACCATCTGCCGGGTATCATGGATTGAAATACTATGAAACCTTAGGAGCTTCCTCTTTCATTTTTAAGTTAATTTTAGAAGGGTTGCGTGATTTTGGTGGAGCATTAAGTCCAACCAACGCATTTCATATTATACAAGGATTGGAAACATTATCTGTTCGAATTCAACAACATTCAAAAAATGCTTTAGCATTGGCAACATGGCTGGAGGTACAAGAAGAAGTTGCTTGGGTAAACTATCCTGGTTTAGAAAGTAGTAAGTACAAATCATTAGCAGATAAATATTTACCAAACGGACAGAGTGGAATCGTCACTTTTGGAACCAAAGGAGGATATGAATCTGCAAAATCGATTGCTGATGCTACCAAAGTGTTTTCATTATTAGCAAATATTGGAGATACCAAATCACTCATTATCCATCCAGCAAGTACCACACACCAACAGTTATCGGAAGTAGAACAAGAAAGTGCTGGCGTTACTACAGATTTAATTCGTTTGTCTGTCGGTATCGAGGATGTAGAAGATTTAAAAGCCGATTTAAAAGCTGCTTTTTCAACTATTTCAGTATAATTTATTGTTTAATAAATACCAAGTGAAACCGACACTACAAAAAATACCAATTGATCATTTTATCACAGAAAGTGGTAAGGCAATTTCCATACAATTGTCTTACCAACTTTTTGGTCAGCCTTTATTTGAAGCGCCAATTGTTTTAGTAAATCATGCTTTAACTGGAAATTCAAATGTGTGTGGAGATTCAGGTTGGTGGAAAGATTTAATAGGTGATGGCAAAGCAATTGATACCAAGCATTACACGGTTTTAGCCTTCAATATTCCAGGAAATGGATATGATGGTTTTTTGATTGAGAACTATCAAGATTTTATTGCAAAAGACATTGCGAAACTTTTCTTAGTCGGACTCGAAAAATTAAAAATCAACCAACTATTTGCTATTCTTGGAGGCTCTTTGGGGGGAGGTATTGCTTGGCAGATGGCTATTTTATATCCAACCATTTGTAAACATTTAATTCCGATTGCATCCGACTTTAGAGCAACAGATTGGTTGATTGCCAATTGTAAAATACAAGAGCAATTTTTAAACAACTCGTCCAATCCAATTCATGATGCAAGAATGCATGCCATGTTATTATACAGAACACCAGCGTCATTTAACAAACGTTTTAATAGAACAATGAATGCCGATTTGAAGATTTTTAATATTGAAAGTTGGTTGTTGCATCATGGGAAAAAATTGCAAAAAAGATTTCAATTGTCTGCCTATAAATTGATGAATCATTTGCTTAAATCAATCGATGTCACCAAAGAAAACGAATCGAGTATAAATACGTTAAGTACGATTAAAAGTAGCATTTACATGGTGAGTGTAGATTCAGATTTATTTTTCACCGCAGAAGAAAATCTACACACATTCATTGCCTTATTTAAAGTGAAAAAGAACATTGCCTATTCTGAAATAAAATCAATGCATGGGCATGATGCTTTTCTCATTGAATTTGAGCAGTTGGCAACAATTATAGAACCTATTTTTAAGACCAATTCAGTTTTAAAAAGTGTAACATTATAAACAATGGAAGATTTTAATTTTGAAACAAACGCGATAAGAACTCAAACCGAACGGTCTCAACACCAAGAACATTCGACGCCTTTGTACCTAACATCGAGTTTTGTGTTTGAGGATGCCGAAGAAATGAGAGCTTCTTTTGCTGAAGAAAAAGATCGAAACCTATACAGTCGTTTTACCAATCCAAACACATCAGAATTTGTAGATAAAATTGTAGCGATGGAAGGTGCGGAAGCTGAATATGCTTTTGCAACAGGCATGTCTGCTATTTTTTCAACATTTGCAGCGCTATTAAATGCTGGTAATCATGTGGTTTCTTGTCGTTCTGTTTTTGGTTCTACTCACAGCATGTTTACGAAGTTTTTACCAAAATGGAACATAGAAACTTCCTATTTTAAAGTAGATGAGGTTGATTTGGTGGAAAGTTTGATTCAGGAAAACACCAAGATTTTATACATAGAAACCCCTACTAACCCAGCCGTTGATATATTAGATTTAGCAGTTTTAGGCGCATTGGCCAAAAAACACGGTCTTATTTTTATCGTAGACAATTGTTTTGCGACTCCCTATTTGCAAAAACCCATCGATTTTGGAGCCGATTTGGTCATTCATTCCGCAACAAAGCTCATTGATGGTCAGGGAAGAGTATTGGGAGGAGTTACTGTTGGAAACAAAGAACTAATGCGTGAGATCTATCTTTTTGCAAGAAATACAGGTCCTGCCATGTCTCCTTTTAATGCTTGGGTATTGTCTAAAAGTTTAGAAACGTTGGCAGTAAGAGTCGAAAAGCATTGTGAAAATACATTGATCGTTGCCGAATTTCTAGAACAAGAGCCATCGATTCAATTGGTGAAATATCCCTTTTTAAAATCGCATCCTCAATATGATGTTGCCAAAAAACAAATGAAATTAGGAGGGAATGTTGTTGCCTTTGAGTTGAAAGGCGGAATTTCGGCAGGAAGAACCTTTCTGAACAAAATAAAAATGTGCTCGCTATCTGCCAATCTGGGTGATACGAGAACCATCGTCACTCATCCAGCGAGTACTACGCATGGAAGATTATCGGAAGAACATCGACTAGAAGTTGGAATTACAGACGGTTTGGTTAGGGTTTCTGTTGGGTTGGAGAATGTAAATGATATTATCAATGATTTAAAACAAGCTTTGGAAGATGTCTGAAATTTATAAAGAAATACAAAAAAGAATTCTTGTGCTCGATGGCGCCATGGGAACCATGTTGCAACAGTATCAATTTACAGAAGCAGATTTTAGAGGAGAGCGCTTTAAAGACTATCCAACTCCTTTGCAAGGGAATAATGATTTGTTATCATTGACACAACCCAAAGCGATTGAAGATATTCATGCAAAGTATTTTGCCGCGGGTGCAGACATTATAGAAACCAATACGTTTTCTGGAACCACCATTGCCATGGCAGATTATCAGATGGAAAATTTGGTCTATGAACTCAATTACCAATCTGCAAAAATAGCCAAAAAGGTTGCCAATGAATTCACTCAAAAAGAACCACACAAACCCCGATTTGTTGCAGGAGCCATTGGTCCTACAAACAGAACAGCAAGTTTATCACCCGATGTAAACAGACCCGAATACAGAGCCATTACATTTAATGAACTCCGCGTTGCCTACAAGCAACAAGTAGAAGCTTTGATAGACGGAGGCGTAGATTTATTATTGGTAGAAACTATTTTTGACACGCTGAATGCAAAAGCGGCCTTATTTGCCATTGAAGAAGTAAAAGAAGAACGAAATATAAAAATTCCGATCATGGTTTCTGGAACCATTACCGATGCTTCTGGTAGAACCCTTTCTGGACAAACCGTAGAAGCCTTTTTAACCTCAGTTTCACACATACCCCTCTTTTCTGTCGGATTTAATTGTGCTTTAGGAGCCCAACAATTACAACCCTATTTAACTAGGTTGTCTCGAGAAACCGATTTTTATACATCGGCACATCCAAATGCTGGGTTGCCCAATGCCTTTGGTGAGTATGAAGAAACTCCAAAACAAATGCAAACTTTTATTGAAAGCTATCTGAAAGATGATTTGATTAATATTATTGGCGGTTGTTGTGGTACGAGTCCAGAACACATCAAAGCGATTGCAGAAGTTGCAGTAAAATATAAACCTCGTAATACTATCATTCCTGCGTAGGCAGGGATCTATTAAAAATAGACCTGTCAGGTTTTTAGAACCTGACAGGTCTGAAAACTATAAATATGATTCTAGAAGTAGCCATTTTGCATATAAAAAAAGGACGGTCAAATGATTTTGAAATAAATTTTAAAAAAGCGGAAAAGATAATTTCTTCAATGAATGGATATGTTTCTCATCAACTAAAAGAATGTATTGAGGAAGTTGACAAATATATTTTATTAGTGAGTTGGGAAACGATAGAAGACCATGAAATTGGGTTTAGGAAATCACAAGAATATCAACAATGGAAAACGTTATTACATCATTTCTATGAGCCGTTTCCTAAAGTAGAACATTATAAATAATGGACACAAATAATTCTAAAAAATACTTAACCTTATCAGGTTTAGAGCCTTTGGTGATTTCAGCAGAAAGTAATTTTGTAAATATTGGAGAGCGTACCAATGTTACTGGGTCACGTAAGTTTCTTCGCTTAATCAAAGAAGAAAAATACGAAGAAGCTTTAGCGGTTGCTAGAGATCAAGTAGAAGGAGGCGCACAAATTTTAGATGTCAATATGGACGAAGGAATGTTGGATGGCGTGTATGCCATGACCACTTTCTTAAATCTCATTGCATCTGAACCAGATATTTCAAGAATTCCATTGATGATTGACAGCTCTAAATGGGAAATCATAGAAGCGGGCTTACAGGTTGCACAAGGGAAATGTGTGGTAAACTCCATCAGTTTAAAAGAGGGAGAAGCAGAATTTCTTCGTCAGGCAAAATTGGTAAAACGATACGGAGCTGCCCTTATTGTCATGGCTCTTGATGAGTCTGGTCAAGCAGACAATTACCAAAGTCGGATTGAAATCTGTGAACGTTCCTATCATCTTTTAGTAAATAAAATTCAATTCAAACCTCAAGATATTATTTTCGATCCCAATATTTTTCCCGTGGCAACAGGTATGGAAGAACATCGAAAAAACGCTTTAGATTTCTTTCAAGCGACAAAGTGGATTCGTGAAAATTTACCCCACGCAAATGTTTCTGGAGGGGTGAGTAATGTCTCTTTTTCTTTTCGAGGAAACAACACCGTTCGAGAAGCAATGCATTCGGCGTTTTTATATCATGCCATCCAGCATGGAATGAATATGGGGATTGTAAATCCGACAATGTTAGAAATTTATGATCAAATTCCGAAAGAACTACTAGATGCAGTAGAAGATGTCTTATTAGATCGAAAAGAAGATGCCACAGAGCGCTTACTTGATATTGCAGAAAGTGTAAAAGGAAATAAAAAAGAAAGTGAAACCAAGGTTTTGGAGTGGCGAAGTTTCCCATTACAAGAAAGAATTACCCACAGTTTGGTCAAAGGAATTGATGCTTTTATTCTAGAAGACATTGAGCTCGCTCGTCAAGAGGCAAACAAACCTATTGAAGTGATTGAGGGCAATTTAATGATTGGAATGAATGTGGTTGGAGATTTATTTGGGAGTGGAAAAATGTTTTTACCACAAGTGGTGAAATCTGCAAGAGTCATGAAAAAAGCCGTGGCCTATTTACAGCCATTTATTGAAGCTGAAAAAGATGGGAAACAAGAATTTGCAGGAAAAATTTTAATGGCAACTGTAAAAGGGGATGTGCATGATATTGGCAAAAATATTGTGTCAGTAGTTTTGGGATGTAACAATTATGAGATAATTGATTTGGGGGTGATGGTGCCGCCAGAAAAAATTATTGAAACCGCAAAAAGAGAAAATGTAGACGTGATTGGGTTGAGCGGATTGATTACGCCCTCCTTAGACGAAATGGTGTATTTGTCCAAAGAAATGGAGAAAAACAATTTTTCAGTACCCTTGTTAATTGGAGGTGCAACCACCTCAAAAGCTCATACTTCCGTTAAAATCGCACCCAATTACTCCAATGCTGTTGTACATGTAAACGATGCTTCAAGAGCCGTAACTGTTGTGGGTAATTTATTAAAAAAAGACAATCAGGTTTATAAAAATCAGATTCGAGAAGAGTATGACCTTTTTAGAGAGAAATTTTTAAATCGCTCAAAAACAAAAGAATATATTTCGATAGAACAAGCCCGGAAACGAAAATTTAAAATTAATTGGGAAACGACAAACATTGTAAAACCTACCCAATTGGGGGTTCAAGAATTGCAAGATTTTGAATTGACCAAATTAGAAGACTTTATCGATTGGAGTCCGTTTTTTAGAAGTTGGGACTTGCATGGGAAATATCCAGAAATTTTAACAGACACCGTTGTTGGAGAACAGGCAACCGAATTGTTTGCCGATGCGAAAGTTTTACTGGCGAAAATTTTTGATGAGAAACTCTTAAAAGCAAAAGCTGTATTTGGATTGTTTCCTGCAAATACGATTGGTGATGATGATATTGAAGTAGCGCTTTCTGAAAAAGAAAAACCCCTTACCTTTTTATCGCTCCGTCAACAATTAAAGAAAAGAGAAGGAGTTCCTTCTTTTGCTTTGGCAGATTTTATTGCTCCAAAAGAAACGAATATTCAAGATTATATAGGTGCTTTTTGTGTGTCTACTGGCTTTGGAACAAAAGAATTGGCCGAAGCATTTGAAGCGGATCATGACGATTACAATTCCATTATGATCAAAGCATTGGCAGATCGATTGGCGGAAGCATTTGCAGAATATCTGCACAAAGAAGTACGAATCAACTATTGGGGATATGCTTCCAATGAAAACCTTTCCAACAACGATTTAATCAAAGAAAGCTACAAAGGAATTCGTCCTGCACCAGGGTATCCAGCCTGTCCAGACCATTTAGAAAAAAGAACCCTTTGGAAGTTGCTAAATGTGGAGAAAAGAATTGGAGTGCAATTGACCGAAAGTTTGGCGATGTGGCCTGCCGCAAGTGTTTCTGGTTATTATTTCGGAAATGGACAGGCAACTTATTTTGGACTTGGAAAAATAACGAATGATCAAGTAACAGACTACGCAAGAAGAAGAAATATACCCATAGAGGAAGCATATAAATGGCTAAACCCAAACATAACGGAATAAGATGAAAGTTACAGAACACATTAAACAAGCCAACGGAAAAACATTGTTTTCTTTTGAAATTATTCCGCCAAAAAGAGGGAAAAGTATTCAAGAACTATACAATAATATAGATCCGTTAATGGAATTCAATCCCCCTTTTATAGACGTTACCACTTCAAGAGAAGAGCATGTTTATATTAAAAAACAAGGATTGCTTGAACAAAAAATTACCCGAATGCGCCCTGGAACTTTGGGGATTTGTGCGGCGTTAAAACACAAATATCAAACAGATACGGTTCCTCATGTTTTGTGTGGTGGTTTTACCAAAGAAGAAACGGAGTATTTATTGGTAGACTGTCAATACTTAGGGATTGATAATGTCATGGCGTT
>CATIQU010000005.1 GCA_949519155.1 Polaribacter sp. SA4-10 | reverse complement strand
TTTTTTTGAGTAGCTTTGCGCCTTATAAATTTACAGATTTTTCATGCTAAACGTACACAATCTATCGGTTTCCTTTATGGGGACAGATTTGTTTTCTGGTATTACTTTCAAACTGAATAAAGGGGATCGAATTGGCCTAATTGGTAAAAATGGTGCTGGAAAATCAACACTTTTAAAAGTTTTATCCAAAGATATCGAGACCAGTGGTGGTACCATGGCTTTTGACAAAGACATTCGAATGGGTTTTTTGCGTCAGGATATTGATTTTGTAGAAGGGAGAACTATTTTAGAAGAAGCCTACCAAGCATTCGTTGAAATTAAGGAAATCGAAGTAAAGCTTGATGAAATTAATGAGCAATTGGCAACAAGAACCGATTATGAAAGTGATGGATACAGTCAGTTAATTATCGACCTTACAGATTTAACAGAACGCTACGAATTACTTGGAGGGTATAACTACCAGGGAGATACAGAGAAAATTTTACAAGGATTAGGTTTTCAAAGAGAAGATTTTGATAAATTAACAGACACCTTTTCTGGTGGTTGGAGAATGCGTATCGAATTGGCAAAATTACTTTTACAAAACAATGATATTTTGTTGTTAGATGAGCCAACAAACCACTTGGATATTGAATCTATTATTTGGTTAGAAAACTTTTTAAAAGGATACTCAGGAGCTATTGTTTTAGTATCGCACGATAAAATGTTCTTAGACAATGTAACCAACAGAACCATTGAAATCTCTTTAGGACAAATTTACGATTATAAAAAACCGTATTCAGAATTCTTAGTATTAAGAGGAGAAATTAAAGAAAAACAATTACAAGCACAGAAAAATCAAGAAAAAGAAATAAAACAAAAACAGCATTTAATCAATAAATTTAAAGCCAAAGCAAGTAAAGCATCCATGGCTCAATCTTTAATGAAACAGCTTGATAAAGTTGAATTGATTGAAGTAGACCAAGATGACAACCAAGCGATGAGCTTGCGTTTTGCCATTTCTAAAGAGCCAGGTAAAGTAATTGTTGAAGCCGAAAATCTTTCTAAAAGTTATGGAGACAAACATGTTTTATCGAATGTTGATTTGTTAATTGAACGGAACAGTAAGATTGCATTTGTGGGTCAAAACGGACAAGGAAAATCAACGTTAGCCAAAATGATGGTCAATGACATTCCGTTTGAAGGAAATTTAAAACTTGGTCACAATGTAGAAATTGGATATTTTGCACAGAATCAATCCGAACATTTACCGCCAGAGAAAACCGTGTTGGAAATCATGGAAGACGCTGCAACAGATGGAAACAGAATGCGTGTTAGAGACATGTTAGGGTCCTTTTTGTTTGGAGGAGATGCAGTAGATAAAAAGGCAAAAGTATTGTCTGGAGGGGAAAGAAACAGATTGGCATTGTGTAAATTACTATTAGCACCTTTTAATGTGTTAATTATGGATGAGCCAACAAATCACTTGGATATTGCCTCAAAAAATGTTTTAAAACAGGCCCTAAATCAGTTTAATGGAACCTTGATTGTGGTTTCGCATGATCGAGATTTCTTACAAGGTTTGACTTCTACTGTTTACGGTTTTAAAGATAAAGTGATTAAAGAATACTTAGGAGATATTGATTATTTCTTAGAGCAACATAAGATTGAAAACCTTCGAGAAGCAGAAAAAAGAACCGTTGTTAAGGTAGATAAGACATCCAACAAAACAGCAGCGCAACAGCTATCGAGAGCTCAAGAAAAAGACTTAAAGAAACTAAATAACAAGCTTTCTAAAATTGAAACAGATATTGCTGATTTAGAAAAAGAAATCGAAAAAATAGATTTAGAATTGGCAAAGAATTATGATGAAGTTTCATCGCAACCCAATTTCTTTGAAAAGTACAAAGGAAAGAAAGCAGCTGTAGATGTTTTAATGGCAGATTGGGAAAGCGTTGAAGGACAGATTTCTAATTTTTCTTAGTATTTTATTCTTTCGATAAAATTTGAAATCACTTCGGTTTCATAGGATTTTCTTTATCTTTATAGGAGTAAAAAATTATGAATTTCGAGATTCAAAGACCTTCTAAAAATCAACAAATACACCTTCCCGTTTTGGAAGAAAAAAAAGTCGAACTCTTTATTAAAAGAGAAGATTTAATTCACCCTTTTGTTTCAGGAAATAAGTTTCGAAAATTAAAATACAATTTGCACGCAGCGAAAGCGAATCAAAAAGAAACCTTATTGACTTTTGGAGGTGCATTTTCCAACCATATTGTGGCAACTGCAATAGCTGCCCAATTAAACGGATTTAAATCAATAGGTGTTATAAGAGGTGACGAATTGGGGTATGATCTTATAAAAACCCTAGCAAGCAACGCAACATTAAGAGAGGCTCATGAAAATGGAATGATTTTCGAGTTTATTTCAAGAGAATCCTATCGGAATAAATCTGAGGAAGCATTTCTGAATCAATTAAAAGAAACTTTTGGTGATTTTTATTTAATCCCAGAAGGAGGCACTAATAATTTGGCAATAAAAGGGTGTGAAGAGATTTTAACCAAAGAAGACTCAAAATTCGATTATATTTGTTGTTCAATAGGAACTGGAGGTACTATTTCTGGATTGATAAATGCAGCAGCTGCACACCAAAAAGTCATTGGATTTCCTGCGTTAAAAGGCGCTTTTTTAGAGGGTGAAATTCAGAAATTCACGACAAAAAAAAATTGGCAACTAGCAACGAGCTATCATTTTGGAGGGTACGCAAAATATAATCAAGACCTGGTTCGTTTTATCAATCAGTTTACAAAGGAAAACCAAGTTTTGTTAGACCCAATATATACTGGTAAAATGCTTTTCGGAATTTTAGATTTAATTGCAAAAAATCATTTTCCAATCAATAGTAAAATCGTTGCAATTCATACTGGTGGGCTTCAAGGAATTGAAGGAGTTAACGAAAAACTAAAGAAGAAAAATCAAGAATTAATACATATTTAATGACATTAAGAATCCTGTTTATCTGCATTTTTTCATTCATTTTAGCCAGCTGTGGCTCAAAAAAAGTAGTTGTTAAAAAGCGTTCTAGGACAGTGGTTGTAGCGTCAAAACCAAAGCGATTTACACCTGTAAATCAAGAAAAACACGTTCGTAACCTCGAAAAAAAATCTGCAAACTTAAATAAAAATGTATTACAATATATTCTAAAATATGCGCCAATCGCGGTTCATGAAATGCATGCTTCAGGAATTCCTGCCAGTATTACGCTTGCACAAGGAATTCTAGAATCTGGAAGTGGCAAGAGTCTTTTGGCAATAAAATCGAACAATCACTTCGGTATTAAATGCCACAGTAAATGGCAAGGCGCGCGTGTTTATCATGACGATGATGAAAAGGGAGAGTGTTTTCGGAAGTATCAATTTGTAGAAACATCATATAAAGATCATTCCGCATTTTTATCAAAAAGAAGTCGCTATGCTTTTTTGTTTGATTATAATAAGAAGGATTATAAAAAATGGGCAAAAGGCTTAAGAAAAGCAGGATATGCTACCGATAAGAAATATCCTCAAAAATTGATTAAATTGATAAAAACCTATCGATTATATGAATTTGATTCTTTTAAAAAGAAGCATTACAAAACTAAAAAATCGAGATTAAAAGAAGATGAAATTGTTCAAAGTTCACCTTCTAAAGAATTGAAAAACACTTCCTACGTTGTAAAAAAAGGAGATACATTGTATGCAATTTCTAGAAAATTTAATGTTTCAATAGAAGCCTTAAAAAGACTAAACAACCTAGATGGAAATGATTTGGAAATTGGAAAAACATTAATTATAGAATATTAAGAATGGCAGTCATCAAACCCGTAAACGGAAAACATCCCCAAATACCAGCAGATTGTTTTGTAGCAGAAAACGCTACGATTGTTGGTGAAGTCTCGTTTGGAAAAGAATGTTCAGTATGGTATAATGCGGTCATTCGTGGAGATGTTCATTATATAAAAATAGGCAATAAAGTGAATATTCAAGACGGTGTTGTCATTCATGCAACCTATCAAAAATCACCCACAACAATTGGCAACAATGTTTCTATCGGTCACAATGCGATCGTGCATGGCTGTAAAATTAACGACAATGTTTTAGTTGGAATGGGAAGTATTATTATGGACGATTGCTGTATTGAGTCGAACTCAATTATTGCTGCTGGAGCAGTAGTTACCAAAAACACGATCGTAGAAAGTGGTAGTATTTATGCAGGCATTCCTGCTAAGAAAGTAAAAGATATTTCACAAGAATTAATTTCGGGAGAAATTGATAGAATTGCAAATAATTATGTGGAGTATTCAAGTTGGGTGAAAGAGTAACGGTTAATTTTATCGCTCATTTTTTTGAGATAAAAAAACTCGATTTCATTTAAGAAACCGAGCTTTTGTTTAAAAATATAAAACCAATAGGATCTTTATTTTCTAATTCCTCTTTTTTTTTCTCTTTTACCTTTTTGATGTTTCATCTGCTTTCCAGCCATTCTTTTTTTGCCCTTTGCCATTTTTTTGAATTTCTTATATTGGGCTGGAGTTAAGATTTTTAGCATCTTATTTTTCATCACAATTTGAGCATCTAAGCGCTTGTTTTGCATCGTGAAAACCTCATCTGAAGTAGGCTTTCTATTTGTTTCTTTCATTGCTTTTCTTGCTTTAAAAGTCGCGTTCTTAGTCTCAAGTTGTTGTGAAATCAAAGCGCTAAGTTCTTTTTGTTGTGTTGCATTCAAATCTAAAACCAATGTCATTTTTTTGACTTTTAGGATCGCTTGTTGCTCTGTGGTCATTTTTGAATTTCTAGCACTTCTTTTCATTTGCGCTTGGGCTGTAAAAGTAGTGGCAAATACTAAGATTAAAATACAGATTAAATTTTTCATGTTATTTTTGTTTTTTTATTTACACCTCTTTGACCCTACATTTTTGAAAAGGTTTAAATTAGCACTTCTGTTTCAAAACGGCTTAACATATTTCAAATGAAAAAATTTCTCTGGTTATTCTTTTTTATTCCTTTTATTTCTACTGCTCAAGACAGTACTCGAGTAGATATTAGCAATCCATACGCAACGATTTACACGCATTTGTTTTTCCTACAAGAAGACTCTTACCAACCACAAAAAGCAGCAAAAACCATTATTGGGTATACTGATAAGGTTGCGATGCAAAAGGCGATTAAATTAAAAAAGATTTTAGATGGTAAAGGATTGTTTGTAGATTTTAATAAGGTCTCTTCAGATCCCAATTATAACGACACTATTGGGTATTCTGCCTCTTACAAATATCTATTGTTTCCACAAAGAATGCCCGAAATTTCTGTTGAAAAAGTAAATAATAATTGGTATTATTCGGCAGAAACCGTTTCTAAAGTTGATCAAATTTATAAAGAAATTTTCCCATGGTATGTAGACAAATTACAAAGTAGTATGCCAGATTATGGACATAAAAAAATACTAACCATCGAGATTTGGCAATGGATTGGCGTTTTGTTAATGTTTCTATTGGCGTGGATTATCTTCCTAATTGCGAAGAAAGCAGCTTTTTTTGTGCTGAAGAAAATTCAACAGCAGATTACCAAGAATACCAATTTAGAAATTAATAAAGTCCTAAAGAAACTAGCACATCCCCTCAGTTTGTTGGTTGTGTTTGCTTTTTTTGATAAAATATTTGCATCGCTACAATTTGGATTGGACATTAATACGTTTGTTTTTAAAGCGATCAATATTGCCATTGTTGTTTTTTGGATCTATGTGTTTTTAAAGATGGTTCAAGTTGTTATGCAAATTTATAAAGTGTTTACAGAAGGAACACACGGCAGGTTGGACGATCAATTGGTGCCAATTTTAGACAATCTTTTTACAGGTTTGGTCATCGTTGTTGGAGGATTTAGATTGCTTGCTTTGTTAGGGGTAGATACCACTACCATGTTAGCGGGAGCTACGATAGGTGGTTTAGCATTTGCCTTGGCATCACAAGATACCGTTAGAAATTTGATTGGAACAATCATGATTTTCTTGGACAAGCCCTTTCATATTGAAGATTGGATTGAGGCAGGTGAAGTTGTTGGAACCGTAGAAAAAGTAGGCTTTCGTTCTACCAGTGTAAGAGCTGCAGACACTTCTGTATACCAGATTCCGAATAGCAAGTTATCGGAAATTGTAATTAACAATAAAGGATTACGCTTGTTTAGAAGATATCATACCAATTTAGGATTGCGTTATGACACGCCACCAGAACTAATAGAAGCTTTTGTAAAAGGAGTGCGTGAAATTATTATAGCACATCCAGAAACACGTTCAGATTCTTATAATGTTGAGTTTACAGGTTTTGGAGATTCTGCATTATTAATTACCGTCAATGTTTACTTTAAGAGTTTGGCATGGGGTATTGAGCAATCTTCTAAACATAGAATGCACATTGCGATTGTAAAATTGGCGAAAGATTTAGGGGTCGATTTTGCTTTTCCATCCTCTACAGTTATGATTGAAAATTTTCCAGAGAAAAAAGGCTTGAACCCAAAATATGATATTAACCTAGAAAGAACGGATGCTGTGATTGTAAAAACGGTTTCAGACTTTACCAAGGAGAATCCTAAATAAGAGACTTGTTCTAGTTTAAAATTTCTGCTACTCTTTTTTGGAGTTCAGGAATTACATTGCGCTCAAACCAAGGGTTTTTGGTTAGCCAAAAACGATTTCTTGGGGATGGATGTGGGAGCACAAAGTAGGATGGTAAATATTCAGGATAGTTATCTACCGTTTCGGTAAGCGTTCTTTTGGCTTTGTCTTTTAAGTAATAGTTTTGTGCATACATACCAATCAAAAGCACCAACTCTACATTTGGCATTAACTCAAACAGTTGACCGTGCCATGTAGGAGCACATTCTTTTCTTGGCGGTTTGTCACCACTTTTCCCTTTTCCAGGATAACAAAATCCCATGGGTATAATAGCAAATTTTTCAGTATCGTAAAAATCTTGATCAGATACCTGTAGCCATTTCCGAAGCTGTTTTCCGCTAGCATCGTCCCAGGGTATTCCAGAGGCGTGTACTTTGGTTCCTGGGGCTTGACCAATAACAACAATTTTAGCATTTTTATGGGCAACAACAACAGGGTTTGCACCCAAATCCAGGTGTGGTTCACAAAGGGTGCATTTTTTTATTTCGGCTAATAATTTTTTCATCTTAATACATAAATCCAAATAAATATAGTGGAATTATATTTAACGCACCTACTTCCAGATCATCTCTAACGACAAAACCATTTTTAAATCCTTTAATTTGTTTTGTAGGCTTGTTTTTTCCGCCAATTTCAAAAGTATATTTCTTGTTGATGAGGAAGTCGCCTTTTTCTGCCAAATGAATTTCGTGAATATACTTCATTTGATTTGCAAAAAAAGTCTCTCTTATGGCATCAATTTCCGCTTGTTTCCTGTCTAAAGCATAGATTAAATTGGTGTTATTCAAAAACAATTTTTCTGGCTTGTTAAATAGCGCTCTTTTGTAAATACGCTTGCTAAAAATTGTTCTTGAAGTGAAAAAAATTTCTCCATAATTGTTGTTTATAAAAACAAGTATAGTAATATATAGTTATTTTAAATAACACAAATAATTATTTTATGAGCAAATAATCGTTTTAAAAAGTCAGGCTTTTAAGTGTGTGTTTTATGAAATTACGAGTGTATAGCTGTAATAAAGGTAAAGTTCTAATTGCTTCCAGATGATTTTTTTGTAGCTGTTATCTTCGTTTTGGAACTTTGGGAGTGTCATTGAATTATACACTACTGAGCTACTCTTTCAGTACTATTCCACAAGTTCAACTTTAGATAAAAAAGAATCAAGTTCAGTTTCTGTACAAAAATGAAAATCGCTTTCAGCTTTGTCTTGAAAAAAATACATTAAATTCATTTGATTTTTAAAAACTCTAAATGAATTTCCTTCATAATTGTATATAGAGAAAACGTTTTGTGAATTTTTATTTGAAACAACTACAGTTTCAAGAGTTCTAGAGGGGCTTAAATATTCAGTAAGTATTGTTTTAAACTCATTCATCTATAAAATATGTTACTTCTTCCCCTCAACAATTACAACAATTTCTCCTTTTGGAGGTTTTGCGGTATAGTGAGCTAGCACTTCAGTGGCAGTTCCTCGAATGGTTTCTTCAAACATTTTGGAGAGTTCTCTAGAAACAGAAACCTGTCTGTCTGCGCCAAAATATTCAGCAAAGTGCTCGAGTGTTTTTATCAATTTATGAGGCGATTCATAAAAAATGATGGTTCTTGTTTCTTCTGCTAATAAAAGCAAACGCGTTTGTCTTCCTTTTTTAACAGGCAAAAAACCTTCAAAAACAAACTTGTCATTTGGCAAACCAGAATTGACCAATGCCGGTACAAATGCAGTTGCTCCTGGCAAACAATCTACTTCAATATTATTTTCTACACAGGCTCTTGTTAGTAAAAAACCTGGATCTGAAATTGCAGGTGTCCCCGCATCTGAAATGAGTGCACAGGTTTCTCCAGCTTGGATGCGTTTTAAAACACCTTCAATGGATTTGTGTTCATTGTGCATGTGATGACTGTGCATTTGCGTAGAAATTTCAAAATGCTTTAAGAGTTTTCCGCTAGTACGGGTGTCTTCTGCTAAAATAAAAGCGACTTCTTTTAGAATACGAATGGCTCTAAAAGTCATGTCTTCTAAATTCCCTATGGGTGTGGGTACTAAATATAATTTACTCATAATTTTCTAAATCGCTTCGTAGGTTTCTACTGTAATATTTGCAATGACTTCTCCAGTGTGTTTTGTTGATAGTGGTTCAAACAACAATACATGCACTTCTTCTTTGGCAATGGGTTTGTGTGCAACTCCTTTTGGAACAATATAAAATTCACCTTTGTTTAGAGTCACTGTTTTTTTGTGCATTTCAATATCCAAAGAACCCTTCATCACCATAAAAAATTCGTCTTCTTGCTCGTGGGTATGAAACACAAATTCTCCTTTTAATTTTGCCAACAAAACTTGTTGGCCATTTAGTTCTCCTACTTTTTTTGGTGACCAATGGTCAGAAAATAAATTGAATTTTTTTTGAAGATTAATGACACTCATAAGGACAAATTTACAAAGAATTGGACGAATTTTGCGTTACCGATTGCAGCAATTGTTTGAGCTCTCTCGCTTTTTGCGAGAAGCGAGTGCGAAAAGCGGGGCATTTCTCTTTAGAAATGAACGCCCAAAGCATTATTATTCAATTGAAAATGTCTAATTTTGCAACTTAAATTTTCAAAAGAAATGTATAGAAGTCATTCTTGTGGCGAGTTAAGAGCATCGCACATCAATACAGAGGTAACCTTGGCAGGTTGGGTTCAAAAATCGCGTGACAAAGGGTTTATGGTTTGGGTAGATTTACGAGACCGTTACGGAATTACGCAATTAATTTTTGATGAAGCGCGTACACCTAAAGCAATGATTGAAAAAGCAAAATCTTTAGGAAGAGAATTTGTAATACAAGTTACGGGTACTGTGATTGAGCGTGAATCTAAAAACGCAAAAATGACAACGGGAAATGTTGAAGTGTTGGTTTCTAAATTAGAAATTTTAAACGAAGCGTTAACGCCCCCTTTTACGATTGAAGACAATACTGATGGGGGAGAAGACATCAGAATGAAATACAGATATTTAGACATTAGAAGAAACCCTGTAAAAGACAGTTTGATCTTTCGTCATAAGGTTTCTATGGAAGTGAGAAAGTACCTTTCAGATCAAGAATTTATTGAAGTTGAAACGCCTTATTTAATAAAATCTACGCCGGAAGGGGCAAGAGATTTTGTAGTGCCTTCACGCATGAATGAAGGGCAGTTTTATGCCTTGCCACAGTCTCCACAAACATTTAAGCAATTGTTGATGGTGGGTGGAATGGATAAGTATTTTCAGATTGTAAAATGCTTTAGAGATGAAGATTTACGTGCAGACAGACAGCCAGAGTTTACGCAAATTGACTGTGAAATGGCCTTTGTTGAACAGGAAGATATTTTAAATATTTTTGAAGGATTGACACGTCATTTACTAAAAGAAATTAACGGCGTTGAGGTGGCAGAGTTCCCAAGAATGCTGTACGACGATGCCATGAAAATATACGGAAACGACAAGCCAGACATTCGTTTTGGAATGGAGTTTGGCGAGTTAAATGCAGTTGCACAGCACAAAGAATTTGGTGTTTTTAACAGCGCTGAATTGGTGGTTGGAATTGCAGTGCCGGGCGGAAATGCTTATACAAGAAAAGAAATAGACAAATTAATAGACTGGGTACGAAGACCACAAGTGGGTGCTTTAGGCATGATTTATTGTCGTGTAAATGAAGATGGAACGTTCAAATCTTCGGTGGATAAATTTTACGATCAAGAAGACCTTGCCAAATGGGCTGCAGCAACCGATGCAAAACCTGGAGATTTAGTCTGTGTGTTATCTGGTGAAACGAATAAGGTAAGAGCACAATTATCTGCTTTAAGAATGGAATTGGCAGAGCGATTAGGATTGAGAGATCCAAAAGTATTTGCTCCTCTATGGGTGATAGATTTTCCATTGTTAGAACTCGATGAAGAAACGGGTCACTACCATGCAATGCACCATCCATTTACCTCACCAAAACCAGGGCAATTGGAGTTGTTAGATATCCATCCTGGAGATGTAAAAGCAAATGCATACGATTTGGTTTTAAACGGAAATGAAATTGGAGGAGGATCTATTCGTATTCACGATAAGCAAATACAAGCAACCATGTTGCGTCATTTAGGTTTTTCTGAAGAAGATGCCAAAGCACAATTTGGATTCTTAATGGATGCTTTTGAATATGGAGCACCACCTCATGGAGGTTTGGCTTTTGGATTGGACCGACTGGTTGCAATCTTAGGCGGACAAGAAACCATTAGAGACTTTATCGCTTTTCCGAAAAACAATTCTGGACGTGATGTGATGATTGATGCTCCTGCATTTATAGATAAGGAGCAACTTAAAGAGCTGAGCATCAAATTAGATTTGAAAGCATAAAAATTTTAAATCCCGCTTTTGCGGGATTTTTTATACCTTTAAAGGATGAAAAAATTTACGACACTTTTATTGCTTTTTACAGCAATAATTTCATTTTCACAAAGGCTTACTGGAAATCAGCTATTAGAGAAATCAATTCAATTTCATGATCCAAACGGAAATTGGGATACTTTTAAAAGTGCTTTTTTGGTAACCATGAAAACACCTAAAAACAGCCCAAGAAAGAGTTATGTAGAAATAAACCTTCCAGAAGAGTATTTTTTAGTAAAAGCCATTAAAGACACATTGGTTACCCAGTATGCCCTTCGGAAAGGAATTTGTAGTATGGCGATTAATGGAAATACAACGCCTTCGGAAGAGCTTCTAAAGAAACATAAATTAAGCTGTGAACGCGCAAATTTGTATAAAAATTATTATACCTATTTGTATGGTTTGCCGATGAAACTAAAAGATGAAGGCACTATTATTCATCAAAAAACAACCACAAAAACCTTTAAAGGAAAAGAATATTTAGTCTTAAAAGTGACCTATACAAAAGAGGTGGGAAAAGACACCTGGTACTTTTATTTCGATCCCAAAACCTATGCAATGGAGGTTTATCAGTTCTTTAAAGAAAAAAAAGAAAGTGGCGAGTACATTTTGTTAACGGGCTTAGAAACAGTTCACGACATAAAAATGCCAAAAGAAAGAGCATGGTATTATAATAAAAACGATGGTTATTTAGGGGTGGATATTCTTTCAAAAACTGCGCAATAAAAATTAAAACCCCTTATTGTGTTGGTGTTTTTTAATAATCAGGACTATTTCACTCAATAAAACCTAGAAGAATAAGCATGCGGCCAAAATACAAAGTATTAAAAAAAATTCTAATTTGGAGATATAAATATATTTCTGAAAGACAATTTATTTATATTCTAAGTGTTTTTGTTGGTTTTTTAGCAGGCATTGGGACCTATCTTTTAAAAGATTTAACCTACTTAATTGAGACTGCTTTACAAGGAAATATAATCAAAGACTATCATTATTCCTTTTACTTTATATTTCCAATTATTGGCTTGTTTTTAGTTTATTTCACCAAGAAATTTATCATAAAAAAAGAAATCGGGCATGGAATTTCGACCACGCTACATGCCATTTCAAAAAGAAACGGAATTATTGCACGTTATAAAATGTACGCTTCACTAATTACAGCGCCCTTAACCGTTGGTTTTGGTGGCTCAGCAGGGTTGCAAGGGCCTGCAGTAAGTACAGGAGCAGCTTTGGGGGCTAACATTGCGCAGTTGTTCCATATGAATGCTAAAACTCGAATGTTACTCATTGGCTGTGCAACTGCTGGAGCCATGTCTTCTATGTTTCAAGCGCCAATAGCAGCCATCATTTTTGCTGTAGAAATATTTAGCTTAGATCTGGCTTTCGCGTCGCTAGTTCCACTTTTACTAGCTTCAGTTTCTGCAATAATTACCTCCTATTTTTTTGTAGGTACAGATGTGCTATTTCGCTTTCAATTAATCGATGTTTTTCAAGTGGAAGATATTCCTTTTTATATCATTTTAGCTTTTTCAACAGGAATCGCTTCCGTTTATTTTTCAAAAATGTATTTTGCCATTACACTCTTTTTTGAACGTTTTAAAAGTCCCTTTAAAAAATTCATCATTGGAGGTATTGCTATCGGTGTGATGCTTTATTTAATTCCTCCGCTATACGGTGAAGGGTATGGGTTAATTAATAACTTATTGCAAGGAAATACCGCAAAAGCATTAAAAGATATTCCCTATAATATCGATTTACAGAATGTTTATATGGTCGTTTTTATGCTGTTGATTATTGCCGTTTTTAAAGCAATTGCAATGACCACTACTTTTGCCGCCGGTGGAGTAGGAGGTGTTTTTATTCCTACATTATTTATGGGAGCCTCTCTTGGTAATGCAATCGCAAAAGTGATCAACCAATTTGGGTTTTCAGTCTCTGAGTCTAATTTTACACTTATCGGAATGACTGGGTTAATGGCTGGAGTACTTCATGCACCTTTAACCGCTATTTTCTTAATTGCAGAGATTACTGGTGGGTATGAATTGTTTGTCCCTTTAATGTTGGTTGCAGCAATAAGTTTTGCTTTTACAAAATATTTTATCTCCAATTCGATTTATACTGTAGAGTTGGCAAAAAGAGGTGAACTTATTACACATGACAAAGATAAAAACGTATTAATGATGCTGCGGATAGAGAAGTTGATTGAAAAAAACTTCACCCCCATTAGACTGGGTATGAATTTGGGAGAAATGCTAAAGAAATCAGTAGCAAAATCAAAAAGAAATATTTTTCCTGTATTAGACGAAGAAAAAAGGTTTTTAGGGATTGTTTTATTAGATGATATCCGTTCGATCATGTTCGATCAAACACAATATGAAACCACCTTTGTGTCCGATTTCATGAAATCTGCACCCGAAATTATATTTCATAACGATTCTGTAGAGAAAATCATGCAAAAATTTAAAGACAGTGGTGCATGGAATTTACCCGTTGTTAAAAATGAGAAATATGTTGGTTTTATTTCGAAGTCCAAACTGCTATCAGCTTACCGAAATAAACTCATTGAAGTTACCCCTTCGTAAAAAGATGGTTTTTCTTAAAACCGTAATAAATTGCATTTCAAAATAGGATTTGCCCAATCTCTTTAAAATAAGTGCTCACATAAAAACAATGAAATGAATTTCAATACTAGTTTTCAGAGAGAACTTTTGTATTTTTACAGGATGAAAGTCCTTTTAAAAATAATGTTTATAATTTTTGTTACTTGGGTAGCAATTGGTATTTATTTGATACATATTGATCATGAAAAAGCACAAATCGTTATGGGTTTAAGTATTTTTTATTTCTCATTTCTGTTGATGCCAATTTTCATTTATTATAGATACAAAGACGGGAAATACAAGAAATACATCCTAAACGACCAAAAGTTGCGAGATGCCTTTAATCAACAAGGGAAAAAATAATATTTTAGTTCTTGTGTGTTTTTTAGGAGTGATTAATGTTCTTTTTACCTCAATACATAACACAAACACCTCTTCTTTTAATATTAAAGTTCCGTTGCCATTTTGAACGTTACAATATCTATGTGCCCTACGATATTGCTATCTATGTAAACGAATGAGTAATAAGAAGTAAAGTAAACGTGTAAAATTTGAATTAATACCAAAAACCTCAATTTGTATTGGGGTTTTTTCTATTGAAACAACAAGATTTGTTTTACTTTTGTACCCTATGATAGATCAAAGAGAAGCAATATCAGAAAAAGCCGTTTTAATTGGTGTTATTACCCAACAACAAGATGAATCGAAATCCACAGAATACTTAGATGAGTTAGAGTTTTTAACGGAAACTGCCGGAGGTGTTACCGTAAAACGTTTTGTTCAGAAAATGGAAAAACCAAACCCTAAAACTTTTTTAGGAGTGGGAAAATTAGACGAAGTTAAAAATTATATTGAAGCAAAAGGAATTGGTACCGCTATTTTTGATGACGAACTTTCTCCAGCACAAATACGGAATATTGAAAAAGTTTTGGACTGCAAAATTTTAGATAGAACCAATTTAATCTTAGATATTTTTGCGCAAAGAGCACAAACAAGCTCTGCAAAAACACAAGTAGAATTAGCACAACACCAATATTTATTGCCACGTTTAACAAGACTTTGGACGCATTTAGATAAGCAAAAAGGGGGAATTGGTTTGCGTGGACCTGGTGAAACAGAAATTGAAACAGACAGACGTATTATTCGTGATAAAATAGCCGTTCTTAAAAAGAAGTTGTCAACCATAGACAAGCAAATGGCGGTTCAAAGAAAAAACCGTGGAAAAATGGTGCGTGTAGCTTTAGTTGGTTATACCAATGTTGGAAAATCTACGTTGATGAATGTAATCAGTAAAAGTGATGTTTTTGCCGAAAACAAACTCTTCGCAACCTTAGATACCACGGTTCGAAAAGTAGTAATTAAAAACATTCCTTTTCTGATGACGGACACTGTTGGTTTTATTAGAAAACTACCAACACAGTTAATAGAGTCTTTTAAATCGACACTAGATGAGGTTCGTGAGGCAGATTTGTTATTGCATGTGGTTGATATTTCGCATCCAAATTTCGAAGATCATATAGCTTCCGTAAATTCAGTCTTAGCAGATATTAATTGTGCCAACAAACCCACTGTGATGGTTTTTAATAAGATTGATGCCTACAAGTACGAAACAATTGATGAAGATGATTTAATTACTGAAAAAACCAAAGAACACTTTACATTAGAAGACTGGCAAAAAACGTGGATGAATGATTATGATGTAGAGAGTATTTTTATTTCTGCCTTAAATAAAGACAATTTAGAAGACTTTAAAGAGAAAACATATAATGAAGTGAAACGAATTCACATTGAACGTTTTCCGTATAATAATTTTTTATATGACGAGTATACTGAGTAATAGCGAAGTATAAGAAATAAATTTAAGATACCGATTGCCGAAAAAGCCTCAAATGATAATTTGAGGTTTTTTTGTTTTATTAGAACGCATAGCTCATTCCTAACAGCCAATAGGATTGTAGTTTATTGGCTACCGTTTTAAATACTGCATTTGTATCAGTCATTAATGCGTTGTTTAAAGCCTCTTGTTTGTTTTGTCGCAAGCCAAGTTCAAAACCAAGCCCAATTTTTTTAAATAAAGTATAGCCAAGTGCATTCGTCAATGCCCAGTTAGACAAGTCATTTGATTTATAACTTTGGTAGATTGATAAATTCGATTTTACACTTAATTTTTTGATTTTTGTTGCGTAATCGGCGACCACTTTTGCCCCTAAAGAAGATTCAAAAACAGTCTCCCCTTTACTAAAAACAAAATTGTAGTTTCCTGGGTGGACTACAACGACCAATTTATTTATAGGCGTCCAGGTAAAACCACCCCCAAAATCTAAATAACCAGGATCATTAAAGTTATCAATTAGAGAAGTTCTATATTCAATCAAAGCAGAAGCTGCCCATTTTTTGTTGATTCGTTTTCCGTATAAAGACGAGATCGTAAAAACATCTGTGGCGGTTTCAAAACCGGCATCTCCATCTACAGATTTATCATCTAATTTTACCCAACCCAAATTTACAGTTCCAGAGTTTTTCCAGAAAAAAGTTTCTTTAATTAAATTAGCAAATCCATTGATGGTGATTCCAATATTCCCAGCACCAGCATTGGGTGCAGTTCTTGAGTACCAATTTTTAAACCCTGAAAGGCTTCCGCCAATGGTTCCGAAAGCACCAACTCTCCATCCTGGAAGTGCGTCTATTTTTGCTTGTAAAATAGCGACCTCCCCTTTTAGTTTTGCAATTTGTGCTTTTTTAGGTGCTTGTTCTTTTTTGAGTTCAGCAGCAGTTTGTGCGCTCATAGAAAAGCTACAACTCACGAATAAAAGAGCGTATATTAATTTTTTCATTTTTAAAATGATAATAATGATTTACCTGAAAATAAAATTATTTTTTTGCTTTGTAAATAGGGACTGTAGAACAGGCTTCTCCAAATAAAATTGAAGTAGCTATCGGTTGTAATTTACCAATCAAAAAAGCGAATGCACTATTGGGAATTGGTTTTTCAGCACAGCCTTTTATAATTACAGGCGAGTCTGCAAAGTGCTTAAAATCTACAAATTCCAATAATTCTTGGTAAATTACGGTTTCTAACAATGTTAAATCACCAATAACAACCTTGTTTGCAAACGGAGTTATTTCTGCAGCAATAAGCATAAAAGCCCAAGATGGGATGATTGCATCAACAGAACTATGAACTGCAACAAAACAGTTTTTGTATTGAGACCAATCATGGTTTTTAACGGAAATTCTAAAATCGATTTCTTTTAAAATGATTTCTTCAAACAACCAATCTTTAATATCAAACAAGACTCTTTTTCCTTCAGGATAAATCTCCTCAAGATCAAAAGTTTTCAGTTTACTATTTGCAACACGGTTAATTATTTCTTTTTCCATTTTTTTAGGTTTCAAAATTTAACAAGGAATCCTGAATATTCAAAAGGGTTTAACGGTTTTTTAGTTTTGCTAGGGATAAAATTTACCTAAAGCATTCCCAATTCTAGTTTTGCTTCTTCACTCATCATTTCTTGAGTCCATGTAGGATCAAAAGTAATTTCTACTTCACAACTATTAATTTCTTCCAGAGATTTTACTTTCTCTTCAATATCAACCGGCAAGCTTTCCGCAACGGGACAGTTTGGAGAGGTCAAAGTCATTAATATTTTTGCATTGTTTTCTTCAGAGACAAAAACATCATAAATTAAACCTAACTCATAAATATCTACAGGGATTTCTGGATCGTAAATGGTCTTTAAAACACGTACAATTTTATCTCCAATCTCTTCTAATTCTTTATCTGTCATTTTGTAAGTTATTAATTTGCAATTCTTGTTTGTTGTGCAATTGCATACATTTTTATTTGTTTAATCATCGAAACCAAGCCATTTGCTCGTGTAGGGCTTAAATGTTCTTTAAGTCCAATTTCATCGATAAAACGAGTTTCTGCCGTTAAGATATCACTGGGTTTCTGCCCAGAATATACACGAATTAGTAGTGCCGCAATCCCTTTTGTTAAAATAGCATCGCTATCTGCAGTGTATTTTATCATATTATTTTCTAACTCAGAATACAACCAAACTTTAGATTGGCATCCCTTAATTAAATTTTCATCTAATTTAAATTTAGATTCAATTATAGGTAACGATTTCCCTAAGTCTATAATATATTGATAGCGATCCATCCAATCATCAAACATAGAAAACTCATCAATAATTTCTTCTTGTATTTCTTTGATAGTCATTTTTTAAACTTATTTTTACGGCTTTAAAAAAAGTGTTTTTTGCACCCTGCAAAATTACGCATAAAATATAAGAAATGAGCAAACTATTAGCAGTTGGAACGGTCGCTTTTGATGCAATTGAAACCCCTTTTGGGAAAACAGATAAAATTTTAGGCGGTTCTGGGTCTTATATCGGATTGTCAGCAAGTCAGTTTGGTGTAGAAACAGGAGTTGTTTCTGTAGTTGGTGGAGATTTCCCAGCCTCACATTTAGAAATGATGAACGCAAAAGGAATCAATACCGATGGTGTTGAAGTTATAAAAGAAGGAAAAACTTTTTTCTGGAGTGGAAAATATCATAATGATATGAACTCACGAGACACTTTAATAACAGAGTTAAATGTTTTAGAAACATTTACACCTGTAGTTCCAGATAATTTTAAAGATTCAGGGATTGTAATGTTGGGTAATTTACATCCATTAACACAAGCATCCGTTTTAGATCAAATGACAGAAAGTCCAAAATTAGTTGTTTTAGACACGATGAATTTTTGGATGGATATTGCTTTGGAAGATTTGCATACCGTTTTAAAAAGAGTAGATGTTATTACCATTAATGACGAAGAAGCAAGACAGCTTTCTGGAGAATACTCATTGGTCAATGCTGCCAAGAAGATTCATTCAATGGGTCCAAAATACGTAGTAATTAAAAAAGGAGAGCATGGTGCTTTGTTGTTTCATGAGGAAAAAATGTTTTACGCTCCTGCTTTACCCTTAGCAGAAGTTTTTGATCCAACTGGAGCAGGAGATACTTTTGCAGGAGGTTTTTGTGGATATCTAGCCAAAACAGAAGATATTTCTTTTGAAAATATGAAAAATGCAATTATCTATGGCTCTAATTTAGCTTCTTTCTGTGTAGAGAAATTTGGTACAGACCGAATGCAAACTCTTACAGCAGACGAAGTTAAAACACGTTTGCAAGCTTTTAAAGATTTAACCCAATTTGATATAAAATTAGCTTAATTTTAATCCGCAGTTTCGACTGCGGATTTTTTTTTACAACAACAACAGAGAGATTAACAACACACAACTAAAACTAAACTACCAATGAGTGACGCTATTAAACACGAATGTGGAATTGCACTTGTTCGATTAAAGAAACCTTTACAGTTTTACAAAGACAAATACGGATCTGCTTTTTACGGAATTAATAAAATGTATTTATTAATGGAGAAACAGCACAATCGTGGTCAAGACGGTGCCGGATTTGCAAGCGTAAAATTTAATGTAGCCCCAGGAACAAGATATGTAAGTAGAGTTCGATCTAATAAATCACAGCCTATTCAAGATATTTTTGGACAAATAAACGATCGACTCAATGGTGTTTTAGAACAAAACCCTGATAAAAAAGAGGATGTTGCTTGGCAGGAAGAAAACATGCCGTACATCGGAAATTTGTTTCTTGGTCACGTTCGCTACGGTACTTTTGGTAAAAACAGTATTGAAAGTGTGCACCCTTTTATGCGTCAAAGTAATTGGCGTCATCAAAATTTAATTGTAGCAGGAAACTTTAACATGACCAATTCTACACAATTGTTGGAAGAGTTAGTTGAATTGGGACAACATCCAAAAGAGTTTACAGATACGGTAACTGTGATGGAGAAAATTGGACACTTTTTAGAAGATGAAGTTGCTAGTTTATATGCAAGAGCCAAAGAACAAAGTTTTAGTAAAAAAGATGCTTCTCCTTTTATTGAAGAAAATTTAGACTTACAAAATGTTTTAAAAAGATCTGCAAAAAACTGGGATGGTGGTTATGCCATGGCAGGTTTAGTAGGACATGGAGATGCTTTTGTTTTAAGAGATCCCAACGGAATTAGACCTACTTTTTTCTATGAAGATGACGAAGTTGTCGTAGTTGCATCCGAAAGACCCGTTATTCAAACGGTGTTTAATGTAAAAATTGAAGATGTCAAAGAATTAGAAAGAGGGCATGCTTTAATTATTAAGAAAAACGGAAAAACTTCCATTGAACCTGTTTTAGAGCAAAAAGAGAAAAAATCTTGTTCTTTTGAACGTATTTACTTTTCAAGAGGAAGTGATGCAAGCATCTATGAAGAACGTAAAAATTTAGGAAAATTAGTATTTCCACAAATTTTAAACTCGATAGATTCAGATATTGCAAACACGGTGTTTTCATACATTCCGAATACTGCAGAAACTTCATTCTATGGAATGACAGAAGCAGCAGAAGATTTATTAAACCAACAAAAAACGGCAAAGATTTTATCGGGAGGAAAAGCATTATCTGCAGAAAGAGTAACCCAAATTTTATCAGAAAGAGCTCGTTTTGAAAAGATCGCAATTAAAGATGTGAAATTAAGAACCTTTATTGCTGATGATAGCAGTAGAGATGATTTGATAGAACATGTCTATGATGTTACTTATGGAGTTGTAAAGCCAACAGACAACCTAGTAATTATTGATGATAGTATTGTGCGCGGAACTACATTAAAGAAAAGTATCATCAAAATATTAGACAGACTAGAGCCCAAGAAAATTGTCGTTGTTTCTTCTGCGCCACAAATTCGTTATCCAGATTGTTACGGAATTGATATGGCTAGAATTGATGCTTTTATCGCTTTTAAAGCCGCTATTGAGTTGTTGAAAGACACCAATCAATACAGCATTGTAGATGCCGTTTATAAAAAATCGAAAGCACAACATGGAAAAGCAGATGCTGAAATCATCAATTATGTGAAAGAAATTTACGCTCCTTTTACACCAGCAGAAATTTCTACTAAAATTGCAGAAATGTTGAAAACCAAAGATATCAAAGCAGAAATTGAAGTTATTTATCAATCTGTTGAGAACTTGCACAAGGCGTGTCCAGACAATTTGGGAGATTGGTATTTCACAGGAGATTATCCAACACCAGGAGGAAATCGGGTCGTGAATCAGGCATTCATTAATTTCTATGAAGGCAATGATAAAAGAGCCTATTAACACCATTTGTTTGCTTTTTAAGAAACTGTTATCTTTGAGGAACTAAAAAAATAAATTTCTATGTCAACAACAATTATTATCATAGTATCAGTTGTTATCTTTTTATTGCTACTTGTTTCCTTTTACAACCAATTAGTGAAACTGAGAAATAACAGAGAAAACGCTTTTGCAGATATTGATGTGCAATTAAAACAACGTCATGATTTAATACCTCAGCTACTAGAAACCGTTAAAGGGTATATGAAGCATGAAGAAAAAGTTTTGATAAATGTTACAGCTGCAAGATCTGGCGCTTTAAACGCATCGACAATCAGTGAGAAAATAGCAGCAGAAAATCAATTAACTTCCGCTTTAAGTGGACTGAATGTTGCGGTAGAAGCCTATCCAGATTTAAAAGCAAGTAGCAATTTTATGCAGTTTCAGGAAGAGATTTCTGATATTGAAAACAAGTTGTCTGCGGTGAGAAGATTCTTTAATTCTTCCACAAAAGAATATAACAATGCCGTAGAAACCTTTCCATCTAACGTGATTTCGGGTATGTTCTCATTCAAAAAAGAACCAATGTTTGACCTAGGTGTTGCACAAAGAAAGCAATTAGACGAAGCGCCAAAAATTAGTTTTTAAACCATGAAATATGTTGGTTTACAATCTCAAATAAACAAGAACAATTATAAATCGATTGCTCTTCTTATTGCTTTTCCACTATTATTACTTGGATTGGTTTGGCTCTTTTTTTTTATTTCTATTTATTATGTAGCAGATGAAGGAGCAGTACTCTCAATTTCAGTGACAAATAATACCTTTTTAACTACGGTTCCATTTGTTTTAATAGGTGTTGCTATTTGGTTTTTAATAGCATGGTTTTCTCATTCCTCAATGATTCGAAAGGCAACTGGTGCAAAATCATTAGCAAGGAAAGAGAACAAAAGAGTGTATAATTTGGTTGAAAATCTTTGTATTTCTCAAGGAATGAAAATGCCTCAGATTTTTTTAATCGAAGATGATTCGTTAAATGCATTTGCTAGCGGACTAAGCGAGAAAACCTTTGGGGTAACGTTGTCTCGTGGAATTATAAATAAGTTAGAGGATGATGAGTTAGAAGCTGTAATTGCTCATGAGCTTATGCATATTATCAATCGAGACGTCCGCCTCCTTATTGTGTCTATTATTTTTGTAGGGATTTTTTCTTTTGTAACTGAATTGGCCTTTAGATCCGTGCTATATGGAAGAGGAGGGAGTCGAGGAAAAAAAGAAGGTGGAGCCGTTTTTATCATCTTACTTTTAGGTGTTGTTGGACTTCTATTGTCTTCTTTTTTTAGGTTTTCTTTGTCGCGAAAACGAGAGTTTTTAGCCGATGCAGGTGCTGCCCAAATGACAAGAAAACCGTTGGCTTTAGCAAACGCTTTGCGAAAAATTTCTGAAGATCCATGGATTGAAGCGGTAAAAAGAGCAGATGTTGCACAACTATTTATAGACCACCCAACAAAGAAGAAAGAGAGCAAATCAATTGTGACCTTTTTCAACGGATTGTTTGCAACACATCCACCGATTAAAGATCGTATTCAAATTCTAAAACAATTTTAATAAAAAACCCGAAGCGATGCTTCGGGTTTTTTTATAAGTTTCAATAAGAAAACTAGAGATTACTTTGCAGCCGCAAAACGTTTTGCTACTTCATTCCAGTTTACTACATTAAAAAAGGCACTGATATAGTCAGGTCTTCTGTTTTGGTAGTTTAAGTAATAAGCATGTTCCCAAACATCCAATCCTAAAATTGGAGTTCCTCCACAACCAACACCTGGCATCAAAGAATTGTCTTGATTTGGTGTAGAACAAACGGATACTTTTCCATCTTTTTGAACACACAACCAAGCCCATCCAGAACCAAATTGAGTTGCAGCAGCTTTAGAAAAAGCATCCATAAAAGCTTCTTCAGAACCAAAAGCTGCTTCAATAGCGTCTTTTAATTCTCCTGAAAGCGTTCCCTTGTCATTTGGATTCATCACTGACCAGAATAATGAATGATTGTAAAAACCTCCACCATTATTTCTAACAGCGCCGTTGCTCATGTCTAATTTTGTTAAGATATCTTCAATAGATTTCCCTTCCAAATCAGTTCCCGCAACTGCTCCGTTTAATTTTGTAGTATATCCGTTGTGATGTTTTGTATGGTGAATTTCCATAGTTCTTGCATCAATATTTGGTTCTAATGCGTCGTACGCATAACCTAATTCTGGTAATTGAAAAGCCATTTTTTATGTTTTAAGTGTTAATATAACTTTGTGCATGTAAATTTAATCATAATTAAATGGTTCTACAAGAAGTTTACTTTTTGATAATTTATAGTGAAATAGAAGATGCTTATTATTTAAATTTTCGCATAAATTCTTCTGCCTTTTCTACCATGTTTTTGCTCCCGCATATAAAAGGGACTCTTTGGTGTAGCTCTGTAGGTGTTATTTCCATGATTCGGTTATATCCGTCTGAAGCAACGCCATTTGCTTGTTCTGCTAAAAAAGCCATCGGGCTGCATTCATACAATAAACGAAGTTTTCCATTTGGACTTTTTGTGCTTTTAGGATACATATAAATCCCTCCTTTTATCATGTTTCTATGAAAATCAGAAACCAAAGAACCAATGTATCTACTCGTATACGGTCTGTTTTCTTCTTCTGCTTGACAATATTTGATGTATTTTTTGATGCCTTCTGGGAAATCTAAATAATTTCCTTCATTTACAGAGTAAATTTGTCCGTCTTCTGGATATTGCATATTTGGATGTGATAGATACCAACTCCCTAAAGCAGGATTTAACGTAAACCCATTGACACCATTTCCAGTTGTATACACTAGCATGGTAGAAGTTCCATAAACAACATAGCCGGCGGCAACTTGTTTGTCACCTGTTTGTAAAAAATCTTTTAACTCAACAGGGATTCCAACAGGGGTAACGCGTCTGAAAATAGAGAAAATAGTACCCACAGAAACATTTACATCAATATTAGAAGAACCATCTAACGGGTCAATTAGTACAACATATTTATTTTGATGAAGTTCATCTTGGCTATTAATCGTAATGAAATCATCTTCTTCTTCACTCGCAATTCCACAGACAATGTTTCTGTCTGTCATGGTTTGTATGAAAACATCATTGGCATACACATCCAACTTTTGTTGGTCTTCACCTTGTATGTTTGTGTCGCCAGCAGCACCCGTAATATCTACCAATCCCGCTTTGTTCACTTCATGGTTTACGACTTTGGCAGCCAATCTAATTGAGTTTAGTAATCTTGAGAGTTCTCCGGAAGAATATTGAAAATCACTTTGATTTTCGATAATAAATTCTCCTAAAGTTTGATTTTTTTTAGCCATTATATGATGTGTTATGCTTTTGCAAAGATGCTGTTTTTTTTAAACCGCTACAACGATTTCGAGCTTTTTTAGGAGTAGGGTTTAATTTTAGACAATTTTTTTTTTCTAGTTATTATTCCGCATTAATTTTTGATTGCACACAAATCAATTATCTTTGATTTACAAATAGCAAACCATGAGTTTTATTATAAGAGAAGCCAACAAAGAAGATGCATCTGCTGTCTTAGATTTAATAACTGAATTAGCAGTTTTTGAGAAAGAACCAACTGCTGTAGAAATAACGGTTGGCGATATCGAAAAAGACGGATTTTCTGACAACCCAAAACTTAAAATTTTTGTTGCGGAAGAAGCTTCAATAATTATTGGAATTGCACTTATTTATATGCGATATTCTACTTGGAAAGGACCGATTGTGCATTTGGAAGATTTAATCGTCACCGAGAAAAAAAGAAAATTAGGCGTTGGAAAAGCACTGTACACTAAGGTTTTAAAGCATGCTTATGCGCAGGGTGTAAAAAGAGTGTCTTGGGAAGTAATCGATTGGAATACAAATGCCATAGAATTTTATGAAAGCACTGGAGCCACTATTTTAAGTGATTGGTCCGTAGTGCAAATGTCAGAAGAGAATTTAGAAAAATTTGTACAAAATAATTAGAAATGAGAATTTTTAAATTTGGTGGAGCTTCTGTAAAAGATGCAAATGGTGTAAGGAATCTCACAAAGGTATTGCAGCAGGAAGGAAGTGAAAATACTTTAGTAGTAATTTCTGCAATGGGTAAAATGACCAATGCTTTCGAAGAAGTAATTGATGCCTATTTTTATAAGTCGGATACTTTACGTATAAAGTTGGCACAAGTTGAAAACTATCATAAAAATATGATGGGCGACTTATTTGAGAGCGACAACGAAATACACACACAAGTTGATATTCTTTTTGAAGAGTTGGACTGGTTCTTATCGAGAAACACTTCGCAAAGATATAATTATGTATACGATCAAATTATTTGTTTTGGGGAGCTATTATCAACAAGAATTGTAAGCGCCTATTTAAAAACGGTACAAATAGAGAATAATTGGTTGGATGTTCGTAATTATATAAAAACAGACAGCAATTATAGAGATGCAAAAGTAAATTGGTCCTTGACACAGCAAATCATTATCAAAAAAATAGCAACTCATCAGTTAAATGTAACCCAAGGTTTTTTGGCAGGAAATGACACCGAAAACACCACAACTTTAGGGAGAGAAGGCTCTGACTATACCGCAGGAATTTTTGCGTATTGCTTAAACGCAGAAAGCGTTACTATTTGGAAAGATGTTCCTGGAGTGCTAAACGCAGATCCAAGGGTTTTTGAGGAAACTACTTTATTAGAACATATTTCATATGAAGAAGCCATCGAAATGGCTTTTTATGGCGCTTCAGTAATTCATCCAAAAACAATACAACCTTTACAAAATAAAGAAATTCCGTTGTATGTGAAATCTTTTCTAAACCCAACAGCACCGGGTACAAGAGTTTCTAAAGGTGCAAGACTGTTACCCAATATTCCTTGTTTTATTGTGAAGAAAAACCAGGTATTTGTTTCTATATCGGCGAATGATTTTTCTTTTATGGTAGAAAACAACTTGAGTTATATCTTTAAAAAACTACATGATTATAAATTGAAGGTGAATTTAATTCAAAATTCAGCAATTAGCTTTTCTGTATGTGTAGATAATAAATTTGGTAATTTTGATGCTTTTCACACAGAACTGAAAAACGAATTTAAAATAGAATTTCAGAAGGAAGTAGATGTATATACCATACGTCATTTTAATACTGCAACAAAAGACACAATAACTAAACTAGGTAAAACGTTATTATCACAAACGAATAAAGAAACCATTCAAATCGTTTTAAAGAAAAATTAAATAGCCTTATTTTTTACGGTTTTAGAAAATACGTTTAGTTAAAGTTTATGGCATTAGTAACTTCGAAGGAGATTTCAAAAGTAATTGGTATCGAAAAATTGGGTTTTTTTGGCACTTTTGTTGGGTGGGTAATACTTCATGTTTTACGGATTTCAAAACTCAATAAAATATACGATCAAAATAAAAATAAAAAGAACCTTGATTTTTTAAACGGTGCTTTAAAAGACTGTCAAGTTGATTTTGAAATTCCAGAAGAAGATCTCAAAAGAATTCCAAAAGAAGGTGCTTTTATCACCATTTCCAACCACCCTTTAGGTGCCATTGATGGTGTTTTATTATTAAAGTTACTGACTGAAAAAAGAGCAGACTATAAAATTATTGCCAATTTTTTATTGCATAAAATTGCACCCTTAAAACCCTATGTAATACCTGTGAATCCTTTTGAAAACAGAAAGGATGCAAAGTCAAGTGTTCCCGGAATTAAAGCCGCATTACTTCATGTAAGATCTGGAAAACCTTTGGGTGTTTTTCCAGCGGGCGAGGTTTCTACCCACAAAGAAGGGAAATTGAAAGTTGATAAACCTTGGGAAGAGGGCGCTGTTCGTTTTATTAAAAAAGCCAATGTACCCATTGTTCCAATTTATTTTCATGCCAAGAACAGCCGTCTTTTTTATCTCTTTTCTAAAATTAGTGATACCCTCAGAACTGTAAAATTACCTTCGGAGATTTTATCCCAAAAAAACAGAGTTATTAAAGTTAGAATTGGAAAGCCAATCGCTGTCAAAGACCAAGATGAATATGTAGATCTTACACTTTTTTCTCAATTTATAAGGAAGAAAACATACCTGTTGGCAAACCCATTTCATAAAAAGACCAAGATTTTATCTTCTCCGAAAATCAAAATAAAAAAGCCGATAAAAAAAATTATTACTCAAAATAACACAGCTTCTTTTATTGAAGAAGTGGATGCGCTTAGAACCTCTGATGGGCGATTGTTAGAAAGTAAAAATTATGAAGTCTTTTTTGCCAATGCAAAACACATTCCTAATTTATTGCAAGAGATTGGGCGTTTAAGAGAAATTACTTTTAGAGCTGTAGGTGAAGGAACTAATAAAGCGATTGATTTAGATAAATATGATGCGTATTATTATCACCTATTTCTTTGGGATCGAGAAGCAAGGTGTTTGGTGGGTGCTTATCGAATGGGTTTGGGAAAGGAAATCTATAAAGAATACGGAATCAAAGGGTTTTACATTCAAAATTTATTTAGAATAGAGCCAGAACTGCATCAAATGATGGAAAAGACGATCGAAATGGGACGCGCTTTTATCACTCAGGAATACCAACAAAAACCAATGCCGCTTTTTTTGTTATGGAAAGGGATTGTGCACATCACACTAAGATACCCAGATCATAAATATTTAATGGGAGGTGTTTCTATAAGTAATCAGTTTTCAGATTTTTCAAAATCTTTAATGATTGAGTTTATGAAATCGCATTATTATGACCCTTACGTGGCACAATACATTCAGCCCAAAAAAGAATATAAGGTGAAGTTGAAGGATGCAGACAAAGATTTTGTTTTTGATGCCACAAAAGCTGACATGCAAAAATTTGATAAATTCATTGATGAAATAGAACCAGGTGCTTTAAGAATTCCGGTTTTAATAAAAAAATATGTCAAGCAGAATGCTCGTTTGGTTGCGTTTAATGTAGATCCTAAATTTAATAATGCGGTAGATGGTCTCATGTATATAAAGGTTGCAGACATTCCAGAGAGTACTGTAAAACCTGTGATGGAGGAGTTTCAAGTCGAATTGGAACGAAAATCCTTACTAAAGGAGCTTTAGTAGAATAATTTTGGGTTTTTAAAATGTAGCTTAACTCTTTCTGTACTTTTTGTTTATATATCCAGTTTGTGAGTGTCTTCTAAAAGAAGAGTTTGAAATAGAACTCTTTTAAACCTTTGTATAGTTGATAAAAATGAGTAATTTTGCAATTGATTTTTCATGAACAGAAGCCAATAAAGAAATGAATATTACAAAACAAAACAGTGATGCATTAAACGCAGTTGTAAAAATTGATATTGTTGCAGAAGACTACCAAGCAAAAGTATCTGAATTGTTAGAAGATTACCGTAAAAAAGCAGACATTCCAGGATTTAGAAAAGGGCATGTGCCAATGGGAATGATTAAAAAGCAATATGGGAAATCGATCATGATCGATGAGGTAAATAAGCTATTACAAGCGTCTCTAAATAAATATTTAGCGGACGAGAAGCTAGAGATATTAGGAAACCCAATCCCAAGAATGCAAGAAGATTTTAACTGGGAAGCAGCTATTTTTTCTTTCGAATTTGAATTAGGGTTAGCGCCTCAATTTGATGTAGATCTAAACGCAAAGAAAAAAGTAACTCAATATAATATTATAGCAACAGATGAATTAATCGACAAAGAAGTTGAAAACATTCAAGCGCGTTACGGAACAGAATCTCCAATAGAGGTAGTTACAGCGACATCTAATGTTACCGGTACTTTTGTGAATCAAGAAAAAGAGATTGATAAAAAAGCAACATTTTCTTTAAAAGATGTTGAAGGAAAGGCAAACTTAAAAAAGTTTGTTGGTGCTAAAAGTGGTGTTGTTATCGAATTGAAAACAAAAGGATTGTTTACAAACGAGTATCAACTAGAAACGGTCTTAGGTATTCCTCAAGAAGAAGTTTTAGGTTTAGACATTAATATAACATTTACCCTAGAAGCAATTACAGAAACAATTCTTGCAGAATTAGATCAAGAATTATTTACCAAATTGTTTTCTGATGGAAGTGTAACGTCAGTAACAGATGTAAGAGCGAAGATCAAAGAAGATGCAGAAAAGCAGTTCAACCAGCAAGGAGATCAGCAATTATTAAATGCTGTAACCGAATACCTAGTTGAAAACACAAAGTTTGATTTACCCGCAGATTTCTTAAAGAAATGGTTAGCAACAGCCGGTGAAAAACAATTATCAACAGAAGAGGCAGCAGCAGAATATGCAAAATCTGAAAAAGCATTGCGTTATCAATTAATCGAAGGAAAGATTATGAAAGATAATCACATTAAACTAGATTATGCAGAATTGGTGGCCTATGCAAAAGGATTTATCCGCACGCAAATGGCACAATTTGGCAATATGAATCCAGAAGAAAAAGAATTGGATGACATTGCAACAAGAATATTATCAAATCAAGAAGAAGCTCAGAAATTACAAGCTCAATTAATGAGTCAAAAATTATTAGCTTTCTATAAAGAAAACATGAGCTTTAAGTCAAAAGAACTTTCTTACGAAAAATTTGTAAAAGAAGTTTACAAATAACAATCACAGATTGTTTTTGTAGCTCATTCTTGAGTTAAAAAAAATAATAATTAAAAACCTGAATTATTAAATTCAGGTTTTTTTAGTCTAAACACTGTAACAAAATAATAACGGAATAGTTCTTATCTTTACAGTTCAAACAATAAAATAATCACGGAAATGGATTACGGAAAAGAGTTCGAAAAATACGCAACAAAACATCACGGAATAAATAGCACCTATTTAGGTAAAATAACGAGTAGTCTTACGCCATACATTATGGAAGAACGTCAGATGAATATTACCCAAATGGATGTTTTTTCACGCTTAATGATGGATAGAATTATTTTTCTAGGAACAGGGATTAATGACCAAGTTGCCAATGTTATTCAAGCGCAATTATTGTTTTTAGAAAGTTTAGATGCCAATAAAGACATTTCAATATATATCAATTCTCCAGGTGGAGGTGTGTATGCTGGTTTGGGTATTTATGATACCATGCAATTTATAAAACCAGATATTGCCACAATATGTACAGGAATGGCAGCCTCTATGGGTGCTGTTTTAATGTGTGCAGGAGCAAAAGGAAAACGTTCTGCATTGCCACACTCTCGTGTAATGATTCATCAACCGTTAGGAGGAGCACAAGGTCAGGCTTCAGATATTGAAATTACAACAAGAGAAATCTTGAAATTAAAAGACGAGTTGTATGCAATTATTGCAAACCACTCAGGTCAAACCATCGAAAAAGTACATCAAGACTCTGATAGAGATTACTGGATGAAAGCCGATGAAGCTAAAAAGTACGGTATGATTGACGAAGTTTTAGTAAGAAAGTAAAAGACCTTAAGCGAAAAGCCAAATTGTAGTTTATAATTTGCATACAGCCTAAAGCATAAAGCGATTCAAATGTCGAAAGAAGAAAATTTAGAATGTTCGTTTTGCGGACGAAAAAAAGCAGAAACAGACTTGCTAATTGCAGGTGTAGATGCGCATATCTGTGATAAATGTATTGAGCAAGCACATGGTATTGTTGAAGAAGAAGTTTCTGAAACGAATACAAGTGGCCTTTCAAAAGATTTATTATTAAAAAAACCAGTAGAAATTAAAACGTTTTTAGATCAATACATTATTGGACAAGATGAAACGAAACGTGCGATGGCTGTTGCAGTTTACAATCACTATAAAAGATTGTTACAAACCACAGATGATGAAGACGAAGTAGAAATTGAAAAATCAAACATTGTTTTAGTAGGTGAAACAGGTACCGGAAAAACACTAGTGGCTCGTACCATTGCAAAAATGTTAAATGTTCCTTTCTCTATTGTAGATGCAACTGTTTTAACGCAAGCAGGATATGTTGGAGAAGATGTTGAAAGTATTTTAAGTAGGCTTTTACAAGCAGCAGATTACGATTTAGAAAAAGCACAAAGAGGGATTGTTTTTATTGATGAAATTGATAAAATTGCCAGAAAAGGGGACAATCCATCCATTACACGAGACGTTTCTGGAGAAGGAGTACAACAAGCATTATTAAAATTATTAGAAGGAACTGTTGTAAATGTTGCGCCAAAAGGCGGAAGAAAACACCCAGAGCAAAAGTTTATTGAAGTAGATACAAAAGATATTTTATTTATTGCAGGAGGTGCTTTTTCAGGTATTGAAAGAATTATTAGCAAGCGTTTAAATAGACAAGCCGTTGGTTTTAGTGCATCTTTAGACGATGATAAAATTGACGAGGAAAATTTATTGCAATACATCATCCCTTCCGATTTAAAGGCTTTTGGGTTGATTCCTGAAATCATTGGACGTTTACCAGTGCTAAGTTATATGAATCCTCTAGATGCAATCACATTAAGAGCGATTTTAACAGAACCTAAAAACTCTATTATCAAGCAATACACAAAACTGTTTGAAATGGACGATATTGATTTTACCATTGAAGAAGGCGCATTGAATTACATTGTAGAAAATGCAGTAGCTTACAAGTTGGGAGCAAGAGGTTTGCGTTCTTTATGTGAAGCCATTTTTACAGATGCAATGTTTGAGTTGCCAAGTGCTGAAGTGAAAGTATTGAAGGTTACTAAAAAATATGCAGAATCAAAATTAACAAATACGACTCTTAAAAAGTTAAAAGCAGCCTCATAAAAAGCAGCTATTATATAAAGGCCTCACAGATTTTTTACAACCTGTGAGGTTTTTTTATTTTCAAAAAAAAATCAAAGAGAAAAAACAAAGTTCAAATTGGTATCTTTGTTTTTCGATAAAGACTATAATCAATGATCTCAAGAAGTACCATAGACCGTGTTTTCGAATCTGCAAGAGTAGAGGAGGTTATTGGTGAGTTTGTTCAGCTAAAAAAAGCAGGAAGTAACTTTAAAGGTTTAAGTCCGTTTACAGACGAAAAATCGCCCTCATTCATGGTGTCTCCCGTAAAGCAAATCTGGAAAGATTTCTCTACAGGAAAAGGAGGGAACGCTGTTTCTTTTTTAATGGAGCACGAACATTATTCCTATCCAGAAGCCTTAAAATGGCTGGCAAGAAAATACAATATTGAGATTGAAGAAACTGAACAATCCGATGAGCAGAAAGCACAATTAAACGAGCGAGAAAGTATGTTTTTGGTCTCTAATTTTGCCAAAGAATACTTTCATGACCTTATGCTAAACACCATTAAAGGAAAAGCAATAGGACTGTCTTACTTTAAAGAACGTGGTTTTACAGACGAAATTATAGAAAAATTTGACTTAGGATATTGTAAAGATGAGTGGGATAATTTTACCAAAGCAGCCTTAGACAAGGGGTACGATCTTAAATATTTAGCCTCAACAGGATTGACTATTGTCAAAGAAAACAAACAGTTTGATCGATTTAAAGGGCGTGTAATGTTTCCGATACATTCGATGTCTGGTCGAATTTTAGGTTTTGGAGGTCGAATTTTAACAAGTGATAAAAAGGCAGCAAAATACTTAAATTCTCCAGAAAGTGACATTTATCATAAGAGTAAAATCTTATACGGAATCTATCAAGCGAAGAAAGAAATTGCTAAACAAGACAATTGTTTCCTAGTTGAAGGGTATACCGATGTTATTTCATTCAATCAATCTAGAGTAGAAAATGTAGTTGCATCTTCCGGAACCGCATTGACGTCGGATCAAATTCGATTGGTAAGTCGATTGACTAAAAACATTACCGTGCTTTTTGATGGTGATGCAGCTGGAATACGTGCCTCTCTTCGTGGAATCGACTTAATATTAGAACAGGGAATGAACGTTAAAGTAGTTCAATTTCCAGACGGAGAAGATCCAGATAGTTTTGCCAAATCGCATTCCGATAGTGAGTTGAAGATATATTTAGAAGAAGCAGCTCAAGATTTCATCAACTTTAAAGTATCACTTCTTTTAAAAGATTCGAAAAACGATCCGATTAAAAAAGCAGGCGTTATCCGAGACATTGTTCAGAGTATTTCTAAAATACCAGATGGCATACAGCGCGAAGTGTATGTGCAAGAATGTGCAAGAATCATGGATATTTCAGAGCGTGTACTCTTTAGTGAACTCGCACAAATGCTAAGCAAAGAACGCAATGCAAAAGCGGTTAAAAGCAATACAAAATCAAATTTCAATTCCAATGTAGATTCAAATCAGCCACCCGCAGAATACTTTCACGAGCAAGAACAATCGCAAATGGGCGTGGTAAAAGGTGGAATGATTGCTACTCAGAAAATAGATCAGTTGTCTATTTTAGAAAAAGAAATCATAAGAATTTTGTTGCTTTATGGAAATAATGAAGTAGATTTTATAGAGGAAGTGGTTCAGGTAAACGAAGACGGAAAAGAAATTTACAGTAATAGAATCTATAAAAACACTGTTTCGTCAGAAATTTATGTTCATTTACATGAAGACGAAATAGAGTTCTCAAACACTACATTTCAAGAAATTTATAATGAAATTATTCATCAATTAAATCAGCTAGAAAAATTAGATATAGATCGTTTAATTAACCATAAGAATATAGAAATTTCTTCAATAGTAACTTCCATTTTAATGGAAAAAGAAAACCCTACCCAGCAATTAAGTAACTGGGAAAGCAAAAGTATTGAAGTGAAATCTGAAATAGAAAAATTACCAAAAGCAGTAAATGATGTTGTTTTTAATATCAGAAGAGTTTTGATCGAAACTTTGGTGAATGAGAAATCATCAGAAAATAGAATTTACTCTAACGAAGAAAAAGAAGAAATTATAAGGTATAATAATTTAAAAATGAAACTTTTTAATAAATTGACAAGAGTGGTTTAGAACTTTCAATTATTGTAAACTTTCAGGAATTTTACAAACAGGAATTGGTTGCATTTTATGTTGATTCACCCTGTTCAATCGCGAGTAAATTCTATACACTTCTTGTTCTCTTCCTAAAAAATCATTAGCTGTCTTCTTAAGATCTTGCATTTTCATTGCCCATTCTAATTCATCGTAAGAAGCGCCTATTTGGTCCTCATCTGTTCTGCTGTCTCCAAACAGACCATCTGTAGGTTGTGCCTCTTGAATGGCTGTTGGTACCTTTAAAAAAGCAGCAATTTGATACACTTCAGATTTCATTAGATCAGCAATTGGACTTAGGTCAACGCCACCATCACCATACTTGGTGTAAAACCCAACCCCAAAATCTTCTACTTTATTTCCCGTTCCAGCAACTAAATAATTGTGCAGTCCCGCAAAATAATACAAGGTTGTCATTCGCAATCTCGCTCTTGTATTCGCTAAAGACAGCGCCACTTGTTCTGACGAAGCAACTTCTGGAACAACATTTATGAAATTATCAAAAGAACTTGTTAGATCTACACGAACACTTGAAACATTTGCATATTGTTTTTTTAATTGTGTTATGTGTTCTTCAGCTCTAGTCACTTGATTTTGTGCTTGATGTATTGGCATTTCCACACACAACGTTGGAAAACCAGTTGCTGCACACAGGGTAGAGGTAGCAGCAGAATCGATTCCGCCAGAAACCCCAATTACAAAACCTTTTACTCCTGCATTCTCTGCATATGCTTTTAACCAACTAATAATATGTTCTGTTACTTTTTGAGCATTCATACACAAACTATTTTAGTATTTTTGTCGTTCTATTATCTAACAGCAAGATACAAATTTTATGAAGTTTCTTTTAAAGATTTTTATTATTTCTCTCATTTTACTTTCCTGTAAAAATGAAAATAAAAGTGATGTCGATGTTACAAATATTGAAGTAGATTATGCTATAGAACGATTTGAACAGGCCTTTTATAAGGCTACTTCTGAGTCTTTAATAGATGTTAAAAATAATTTTCCATTACTGTTTCCAATTGCAGTATCTGATAGCGTTTGGTTGGCAAAAATAAACAACAAAGACGAACAAGACCTATTCAACGAAACGCAAGAAATCTATAGTGATTTCAATGAAATGAAAAAACAATTCACCTCTTTATTCAAACACATCACTCATTACAATCCTACATTTAGAGCTCCCAAAGTTATTACCATGCTTTCAAATATCGATTATGAAAATAGAATGATATATGCAGATAGTATATTATTGGTTTCTTTAGATGTTTATTTAGGGAAACAACATGAATTTTATGCAGATTACCCTCTATACATTAAAGAAAATAATTCGAAAGAACATTTAATTGTTGACGTAGCAAACGCGATTATAAATACGCAGGTGAAACCTTTCAACAATCGAAGTTTTCTTTCAAAAATAATTGTAGAAGGAAAAAAATGGTACCTTTTAGATAGCTACTTACCACTTGTTTCAGAAAAAGAAAAAACAGGATATTCCATGAAGAAACTTTTATGGGCAAAACAAAATGAAGAGCAAGTTTGGAAATTTTTTATTGAAAAAGAATTACTTTATAGCACAGATACAAAATTGAATAAAAGATTTATTGAGAATGCTCCATTTTCTAAATTTTATACAGCACAAGACAATCAATCTCCCGGTAAAATTGGAGGGTACATTGGTTGGAAAATTGTTCAGTCTTTCATGAAACAGAATGATGTATCTTTGCAAAAATTAATAGCAATAGACGCACAAAGTTTATTAGACCAATCAAGATATAAACCAAAAAAGTAATGGCTGTAAAACATACATCGGAGATCAAATTTCAAATTGGATTGGATGAAAATAGAGTTCCAGAAGAAATTTCATGGACAGCAAAAGAAGGAGGAATTGAAAATATGACTTCTAAGGCAATTATGTTATCTGTTTGGGACCCTAAAGACAAAGATACTTTACGCATGGATTTGTGGACTAAAGACATGCCAGTTGATGAAATGAAACAATTTTTTCACCAGAGTTTGGTGTCTATGGCAGATTCTTTTGAGAGAGCCACAAACGATGAAAAGATGAGTGCTACTATGCGTGATTTTTGTTCCTATTTTGCAGAGAAACTAGAAATAGTAAAGGAGTAATTTTCGTAAATCATAAAAAAAGAAATCCATGAAATGGATCCCCTTTTTTATGATTTTAATTCTTATTATTGCTTTTAAGCTTTGTTGATTTGTTGGATGATAGCCAGGTAATCTTCCTCATTATTCACGAAATCCAATTCAGAAACATCAATTGTCAATACGTTTAAGTTCTGTTCTGTTTTTATAAAATTGGAATACCCATCCTGAATCTTTTTTAAATAGTCCTTTTCAATATTTTGCTCATAGTCTCTTCCTCTTTTTTTAATATTCTCTAACAATCGATCTGTATTCTGGTACAGATAAACATATAGATCTGGTTTCGTAATCTCTTTATACATTAAATCAAACATTTTCCTGTATAAGAAATACTCGTCTTTAGACAAGGTTACCTGTGCAAAAATTAAAGATTTAAAAATATAATAATCAGAAACAATGAAATTTTTAAATAAGTCAAATTGAGCCAAGTCATCACTTAATTGTTGATACCTGTCTGCTAGAAAACTCATTTCTAACGGGAAAGCGTACCGCTCTTTGTCTTCGTAAAACTTTGGTAAAAAAGGATTGTCTGCAAAGCGTTCTAAAACTACTTTTGCATTAAATTGATCAGAGAGTAGATTGGCAAGCGAGGTTTTTCCAGCACCAATATTTCCTTCAATTGCAATATAGTTGTACTTTTCTGACAAGGGAATTGGGCGAATTAATTTCTCTGTGATGACTTCAATTTCTAAAGTATCTTCACAATTTTGTAGGCAAAGCTCAATTTTACTTTTCGCGATTGGATGATTGAAGGTAGAAGCAATTTCATTTAAAGGAGCCAATACAAATTTACGCAACAACATTTTTGGATGTGGTACCGTTAAAGTTCTTGAGAAAATAATTTCATCGTCAAACAATAAGATGTCAATGTCTATTGGTCTATTTTGATATTCATTCTGGTTGTTTCTAGTCCTTCCTAGTTTTTTTTCGATTGCAAAAAGAGTTTGTAATAATTTCTCTGGAGCTTGATAAGTTGAGACTTTTATGCAAGTATTCAGAAAATCATCACCATCAAAGCCCCAAGAAGGTGTTTTGTATACGGAAGCTATCTTTTGAATAGCACCCACTTCACTAGCAATTAGGTGAATTGCTTTTTGTAAGTTTTCAAGTTTTTCTCCTTGATTTGTGCCTAAAGAGAGGTATGTAATACGTTGAATTTTCAGAAAAATATTTTTTATAAAACGTCACAGATTTTAGAAACCAGTGAAGTCTAAATTGTTTTTAACAAAGAAACGAAAAAGCACAAAAAAATCGCCAACATTTGTTGGCGATTTTTAATATCAATTAAAAAAGAGTTTATTCTTCTTTTCTTGGTTCTCTTGGTTTTCTGTCATCACGTCCGCGAGTATCTCTGCTTCTGTTATCACGTCCACCAGAACGTTTGTCATCTCTTGGTGGTCTTGCTACATATCCTTCTGGTTTTGGTAACAATGCCTTACGAGAAACTTTTTCTTTACGAGTTCTTGGGTCTAAACCAAAGTACTTCACATCAAAAACATCGCCCATTTTCACAACGTCAGAAACATTTTCTGTACGTTCCCAAGCCAATTCACTTACGTGTAATAAAACTTCATTTCCTGGAGCTTCAGCATATTCTACAACGGCACCAAAATCTAACATTTTAATTACCTTTACTTCATAAGCACTTCCTACAACTGGTTTGAAAAGCATTGACTCGATGCGAGTGATTACTTGTTCAATTCCTGCAGGATCTGTTCCTAATATTTCAATAATTCCTTCTTCAGTAACTGCATCTTCTGTAATTACAATTGTAGTTCCAGTTTCTTTCTGCAATTCCTGAATATGTTTCCCTCCTGGTCCAATAAATGCACCAATAAGTTCATTTGGAATTCTTCTGTTAATCATTTTTGGAGCATGTTCCTTCACCTCTTCGTTTGCAGTAGAAATGGTTTCAGTAATTTTCCCTAAAATATGTAAACGACCTTCACGAGCTTGTTTTAATGCATTCACTAAAATCTCGTAACCCAATCCTTTTACTTTAATATCCATTTGACAAGCCGTAATACCTTCAGCAGTACCCGTTACTTTAAAGTCCATATCTCCTAAGTGATCTTCATCTCCTAAAATATCAGATAAAACAGCATACTTTCCAGATTCAGCATCAGAAATTAATCCCATTGCAATACCAGAAACCGGTCTTATCATTTGTACACCTGCGTCCATTAATGCCATTGTACCTGCACAAACCGTTGCCATAGAAGAAGAACCATTTGATTCTAATACTTCAGAAACAACTCTTACAGTATAAGGACAATCCGCAGGAATCATTCCTTTTAAACCACGTTGTGCCAAATTACCATGTCCCACTTCTCTCCGAGATGTTCCACGAATAGGTCTCGCTTCACCTGTACAAAAAGGAGGGAAGTTATAATGTAAATAGAAATTTTCTTCACCTTCATAAGAAGGCATGTCTATTTTATTTGCATCTCTAGAAGTTCCTAAAGTAACCGTCGCTAATGCTTGTGTTTCTCCACGAGTAAAGATTGAAGAACCATGCACTGATGGTAAATAATCAACTTCTGACCAGATTGGTCTAATTTCATCTGTTTTACGACCATCTAAACGCAACCCTAGATTTAAGGTTAAATCTCTAATGGCTGCTTTTTCAGCTTTGCGATAATAATCTGAAACTAAACCACCATAGTCTGCTAATTCTTCTTCAGAAAATGTAGCTTTAATGTCCGCTTTTATTTCTTTAAATGCGGCAGTTCTTTCATGTTTAGCAGATCCAGCTTCAGCAATAGCATATACTTTATCGTATGCCATATCATGAACCTTTTTCTCTAACTCTTTATCTTCTCTTGCACCTTCATATTCGCGAACTTCTTTCTTTCCGAAAGCTTCTGCTAATCTTATTTGAGCGGCACATTGTACTTTAATTGCTTCGTGTGCAAATTTAATTGCGTCTGCCATTTCTTCTTCAGAAATTTCATCCATTTCACCTTCCACCATCATTACAGAATCAGCCGAAGCTCCAATCATCATATCGATGTCAGATTCTGCTAATTGCGCTCTTGTTGGGTTGATTACAAATTCTCCGTTGATACGACCAACTCTTGCTTCAGAGATTGCGCATTCAAATGGGAAATCTGATAATTGAATTGCTGCTGATGCTGCTAAACCAGCCATTGCATCTGGCATTACGTTTTCGTCATGAGACATTAACTGAATCATCACTTGCGTTTCTGCAGTATAATCCTTTGGGAATAATGGACGTAAAACACGATCTACTAAACGCATTGTTAATACCTCTCCGTCACTTGGTCTTGCTTCTCTTTTGAAGAAACCACCTGGGTAACGTCCTGCAGCTGCAAATTTCTCTCTATAATCTACTGTTAATGGTAGAAAACCAAGATCTTTTTGTTCATAATTGGAAACTACTGTACACAACATCATACATTTTCCTGACTGCACAACAACACTTCCATGAGCTTGTTTCGCTAACTTTCCGGTCTCGATAGAAATTTCTCTACCATCTCCAAGGTCTATAACCTCTCTAAATACTTTTGGAATCATAAATTTTTAATTCTAAATTTTTAATAACTGTTTGTTGTTGTTGTGTTGTTGTCTGTTGTTGCAATGGAAATTCAAAAATGCTGTTACTATTCTTGATTTTTTATCTTGTTGCTGATCTTGTTAGCATCAGGCTTTAAATTTGTTGTAATAAAAAAGAGGCGCGTTTATAGCCCCTCTTTTTTGTAAGAATTATTTTCTAATTCCTAATTCTTTGATAATCGCACGATATCTGTTGATTTCTGATTTCTTCAAGTAATCTAACAAGCTTCTACGCTTACCAACCATCATTACTAATGAACGCTCTGTGTTGTAATCTTTACGATTTTTCTTTAAGTGCTCAGTTAAATGGTTAATTCTGTGCGTAAATAACGCGATTTGACCTTCTGAAGAACCGGTATCGTTTTTTCCTTTACCGTGTTTTTCGAAGATGCTTTCTTTTACTTCTTTAGTTAAGTACATGCCAATATTGTTTAAATGATTATTATGTATATCAATGGAACATCCATTGATTTTGCAAATATAATATTATTTATTGATTTCTTACAGGTATATTTTGTATTAAATCAATGTATAAGTTTACTTGTTTTTTTAAATTTTTTCTTTCGTAGATACCATCTAGGAAGCCGTGCTCTAACACAAATTCAGAACGTTGGAATCCTTCTGGTAAATCTTTACCAGTGGTGTCTTTTACAACTCTTGGCCCTGCAAATGCAATTAATGCATTAGGCTCTGCTATATTAATATCTCCTAACATCGCAAAAGAAGCAGTTGTTCCTCCTGTTGTTGGGTCGGTACATAAGGAGATATACGGAATTTTAGCTTCTGCTAACTGTGCTAGTTTTACAGAGGTTTTAACCAATTGCATTAATGAGAGTGACGCTTCCATCATTCGTGCACCACCAGATTTTGAAACCATTAAGAAAGGAATCTTATTTTCTATTGAATAGTTAATGGCTCTTGCAATTTTTTCTCCAACAACGCTTCCCATAGAACCGCCAATAAAAGCAAAGTCCATCGCTGCAACAACGAGTTCTTTTCCAAAAGATTTTCCTACAGCAGTTCTAACGGCATCTTTTAGATTGGTTTTTTCTTGCGCTGCCTTAACTCGGTCTGGATATTTCTTCGTGTCTTCGAAGTTTAAAGGATCTTTTGAAGTTAAATTTTCGTCCAATTCTTGAAACGCATTATCATCAAAAAACAATTCGAAATACTCTTTACTTCCAATTCTTACATGGTAGCCATCTTCTGGGCTTACATATAAGTTCTTTTTTAATTCTTCAGTGTCAATAATTTTTCCACTGGGTGTTTTATACCAAAGACCTTTTGGAGTATCTTTTTTTTCCTCTGTTGGGGTTTGTATCCCCTTATCTGTACGTTTAAACCAAGCCATAGTTCCTTCGATTTATGTTGTTGTTTGTCTAATTTTTTCAACTATTTTAAAAAATAGTGAGCCACAAATGTAAAAGTTTTTTATGAACTATCCTTTTTTCTTTTTGGATATCTATTTTTAATGAAAAAAGCATTTTGATACCATATCAAAATGCTTTTTAAAAAAAGATATTAAATGTAAATTTATAATGTGTTTACATTGTTTAGATCCTCAAATGCTTGTTTTAAACGCGCTTTGAAAGTTTGTTCACCATCACGCAACCATTTTCTTGGATCGTAATATTTTTTATTTGGCTGCTCTGCTCCATCAGGGTTTCCAATTTGAGAAGAAACATAGGCTTGTTTGCTTATCATGTAATCGCGAATTCCTTCTGTAAATGCATATTGTAGATCGGTGTCAATATTCATTTTAATAGTTCCATAACCAATAGCTTCTCTAATTTCTTCTACTGAAGAACCAGAACCACCATGAAATACAAAATCAATTGTATTATGTGGAACATTGTATTTTTTTGAAATGTATTCTTGAGAGTTCTTTAAGATTTTTGGTGTTAATTTTACGTTTCCTGGCTTATAAACTCCATGGACGTTTCCAAAAGCAGCGGCAATTGTAAATTGAGGAGATACTTTTAGTAACTCTTCATACGCATAGGCAACTTCTTCAGGTTGTGTGTATAATTTAGAAACATCAACATCAGAATTGTCTACACCATCTTCTTCACCTCCGGTAATTCCCAATTCAATTTCTAAGGTCATCCCAATTTTACTCATTCGAGATAAATACTTTTTACAAATCTCGATATTTTCCTCTAAAGGTTCTTCAGATAAATCGATCATGTGAGAGCTATACAAAGACTTACCTGTTTCGGCAAAGTGCTTTTCAGATGCGTCTAACAAACCATCAATCCAAGGTAGTAATTTTTTTGCTGCGTGGTCGGTATGTAAAATTACAGGAACCCCATATACAACAGCCAATTCATGAATGTGCTTTGCGCCTGCAACTGCACCAGCAATCGCTGCTTTTTCATTTTCGTTTGACAAACCTTTACCCGCATTAAATTGCGCACCACCATTCGAAAATTGAATAATAACAGGAGCATTTAAATCTTTTGCAGTTTCCAAAACGGCGTTGATTGTACTAGAACCAACTACGTTTACAGCAGGAATAGCAAATGCTTTTTCTTTTGCTAAATTAAATATTTCTTGAACTTCTTTACCTGTGGCAACTCCTGGTTGAATCATAAAAAATGTTTTTAGTTTTATTTGAATACAAAATTACATGTTTTTTTATGTAAAAATCAAAAAAAACAAGTAGTTTACGAATACGTTTTAGTCTCTTAAGAATCTCTTTAAAACGGGTAGTTAATTCCAACATTATAAACTGCACTTGAAAAATTATAGTTTCTAAACCACTTATTTTCTTTTAAATAAGGTTCGTGAGTTTTAAAGCCAATATCAAAACGAAAAATTAAAAAATTTAAATCATAACGAACTCCAAAACCAGTTCCAACTGCAAAATCATTGAATGATAAAAGTCCATTAAATTTTGCCTCACTATCTACAAAAGAGGAGTTGGTAATGTCCCAAATATTTCCAGCATCCGCAAAAACCGCCCCTTTTAGTTTTGCGACAATATCAAATCGATACTCTATACTCATTAAAAATTTTAAACTTCCAATATTATATTCTAGACCCGTATTTCTTCTTCCTGGACCTAATTCATATGTTTGCCAAGCTCGAATGTCGTTTGAACCTCCGGCGAAATAACTTTTCGTAAAAGGAACCGAAGAATTATCATAGGTGAATATTGCGCCCAAAAAACTACGAATTCCTATTACAGAAGTTCCGCCAACATCCCAAAATTTCTTATACTCAAGATCTGTCTTAAAATACTGTGCTAATGGAATGTTTAAAAATGTTTTTTTATTGTTGGCGTTTTTATTTTTAGAAAGCAATCCTAAAATATTTCCTGAATTTGCAATACGTACTTTAAAAAATGAAAAACTATTGTCTTTAAAATTTGATTGATTGTTGTAGGTGTAAGAATACGCAATGGTGGGTATTAAGAAGTCTGAAGTAATAATGTTATAGCGGTTTAAAATATTTAAGTTGTTGTTAAATGCTTCTAAATTTGTTGCTTGAAAAGTACTGCTGGTAGCAACTTCGTTCATTAATCGTAATGTTTCCTGAGCCCTTGTTGCATCATTTGGGAAGTTGTAAGCCTGATCCTCTTTATAGTCTCGAGCAACTTTTGTTAAATTGGTGAATTCAGAACTATATACATTAAAGTATTCGTTAATATTTTGATTTTGAATGTACTGTGTGTTAAATATCTCTAATTGAATAGTCTTTTGAGCATTGTATTGCCATTTATAATCAGAAAACAGCGTAAAAGTTTGCCGATCTAAGCCAATATTCTTTTGCACACTAGAACCTATAGAAAAAAGCGTTCTTGGAGACATTTCTTTAGGAACTAATTTACTCAACCCAAAAGGGGCTACAAATCTTGGAATTTCAACAGAAACATCTCCTCCAAACTCCCAACCAGGACCATTGTTCGAATTAAACCAAGAGCCTAGTAATGATACTTTTAATAATTCGGCACCTTTAAAAGCATTTCGATCCGTAATAGAAAATTTTGCAGAAGTACCAATATTTCTAATGTTAGAATGTGTCAATTCAGTTTCAAAGCCCAAAGTATATTTTTCAATAGGCGTTAAAAGAATATTCATTTTTAATTCCTTATCATTTAGCTCTTTAAATTTAATGCTGGTAGATTTAAAATTTTTGAGAGACTTTAAGTGGTTTCTTGTCAAGTTTCTTAAAGTGTCCTTATAGATGCCACCCGGTTTTAAGAAAATAGATTCAGCAAGGTGTTTCGGATTGTATCTTACCTTGTCATAAGCAATAAATTGAATTCCTTTATATGAAACGGTGTCTTTGTAAGTTTCTTCCTTTTTAAGAAAAGAATAATCTGTGATTACCGTTACTTCTTTAATTTTTTGGACATTAAAAGGTTTGTTAATATAAGTGCCGTTTTCTTCAATAATCCGGTCACCCGAAATGATAAAATCAACATTTGTTTTGTGGTCTGTTCTTGTAGAGTCAACATAAAAACCTAGGTAGTTTTCAGCAAAATGATAAATTCCATTATTCCGGTAGAGTTTAATAACCTGTTTCGCTTCATCAATAAAGGTTTGATTTTTATACTGATTTCCTTCCTTTAAGAGAGAAATTTGTAAAGAGTTTTTGTAAATGGAATCTAAAATAGGGGATTCTATTTTTACCGAAATAGTATCTAAAAACGTAGGTTTTCCAGATTCTATATAATACCCAACGGTTGCTTTTTTTGGTTTCGAAGAATCATTTATGAGAGTATTTACACTCGCTTCAAAATAACCTTGAGTTTTATAGTATGCCAATAAATTGTCGGCAGTTTTTGATATTTTTCCTTTGTTTAAAATGGCAGGTTCATCATATGCCAAAAGCCAATTATTAAGACCTATAAGTGTGTTTGCATAAGCAATACTTTGTTTTTCTGAAAATATATTTTTGATCAAATGATAAGTACCTCTATTTTTTTTACCCCAATCTTTGGCTGTTTTTGGTTTTTTGTGATTTCCCATATTATGAAAATACAAGCCAAAAGGTAAACTTAAAAAGCGCGGATTCGGCTTTTGAAGAACGTATTTTTGAAGCTCACCACTTGTGTTTCTAACGCTGTCAACATAAATATAGTTTTTTGTGAGTAGCTGTTCGTTTTCGGCAACATGCTTTGTAGAATTGCAAGAAGCAAAAAGAATAAAGAGTAAGAAAAAAAGAGAGAGTTTTTTCATTAAGTTTGCAAAACTATTTGTTTCAAAAATAGTATTTTTCCATGGTATATTTTCAATTAGAATCAATTAATGAGTATTTCTAAAAATCAACTTAAACTTATAACAAGTTTATCGCAAAAAAAGTATCGTATAAAGCATCAATTATTTATTGCTGAAGGCATAAAAGTAGTTGAAGAAATTCTAGATGCCAACTATAAGGTTCATTTGCTTTTCTGTACAGACGATTTTATTTGTGCCGTTGAAAAGAATAAAGTGATAGCTATCTCTGAAAAAGAACTAAAAAAGATTAGTAAATTAAAAACGCCTAATAAGGTATTCGCAATTTTCGAATTTCCAGAAGTAACAAGTTTAAAAGAAAATGGACTCATTTTGGCTTTAGACGCTATAAATGATCCTGGAAATTTAGGAACGATCATTCGTTTATGTGATTGGTTTGGAGTTACTCAATTGGTCTGTTCTTTAGATACGGTAGATGCCTTTAATCAGAAAGTTGTGCAAGCCTCTATGGGTTCATTAACAAGAGTTTCTATTGTTTATGCAGATTTACATCCTTATATTAAAGAGACAAAACTCCCTGTTTTTATTGCTAATATGGAGGGCAGTAATGTGTATGCTTCTTCCCTACCAAAAGAAGCTGTTTTAATTATGGGAAATGAAGCAAATGGTATCTCTGATTCCATAAGGAATTTAGTTACCCATAAAATTTCGATTCCAAGATTTGGAGAGCTGCAAGAAACAGAAAGTTTAAACGTGGCTACCGCAACGGCTATCTTATTAAGTGAATTTAAAAGGAGTAACGCTTCGTAGCTTTCAATCCAAACACCGAAGGATTATTCAAATGCCAAGTTTAAGAAAAGCCCTCGTGTTCCTAGAAAATTAATTGGATCCGTCCATTGGCTAGCACCATTTGCAACGTTGTCGTATTTTATTTCATTATTTATTGCAAAAACACCTCTTATTGAAGGAGAAAACTTGAAGTAATGAAGGTAAATATCAATTCCAATTCCTAATTCATACATGAAATTATGCGTTTTCATTCTGAACTCGCCGGCAGTATTATCATCTTGATTTCTTTCATTACTTGAGAGATTTAGATCATATGAGACACCTGCTAGTAGATACGGGCGAATGTTGCGATATTTGTCTGTACTCATTTTAAAAACCAATGGAATATGCAGGAACGTTGAACTCACATCTCTGACGCTGTCTTTGGGTTCGTCTAAGTAATTGAATATGATTTTCTTGGTATTACTTATTAAACCTGGTTCAAAACGCAAGTTTAAATTTTTATGCAATCTTAAATCTACAATGATACCAACATTAAAGCCCGTTGTTGGTTCTACTAAAATATTACCAGGTGCAACACCAAAAGAATTTTTCTTGATGTTTAGCTTAAAATCATTTTGATTTAACCCCAAATAAAACCCAAAGTGTATTTTTTTTTTGTCGAAAGTAGGTAAATTTTCTACACGTTTATTTTGTGAAAAAAGAGATGTGGAAATCGCAAAAACCCCAAAAAAAACAAAATACTTAAAGTTCATTATTTACTAGCGGTATAAATTGTCGCAACCCCAAAAGTTACAGGATTGTCTTCTGTGTTAGTAAACCCGTTTTTCCGTAAAATATTGTTGAACTTTTCTCCAAAAGGAAAATAATTTGCACTTTCAGATAAATAAGAATAAGCAACTTTATCCTTAGAAAAAAGCTTTCCAATAATTGGAAGTATCAAATGGGTGTGTAATTTATACCCTTGTTTAAAAGGAAATTTTGTTGGGTTAGAAGTCTCTAAAATAACCAAAACTCCAGTAGGTTTTAATACTCGTGCAATTTCTTTCAAGCCTTTGTCTAAATTTGCAAAATTACGAACACCAAAAGAAACCGTGATGGCGTCAAAAGTGGCGTCACCAAATGGCATGTCTTCAGAATCACCAACAATCATTTCAATTTTTTCGGATAAGTTTGCTTTTGCAATTTTTTGTTTACCAACTTCGAGCATTCCACTAGAAATGTCTAAACCCACAATTCTGTCTGGTTTTAAATTCGCCATCATTAATGCCAAATCTCCTGTTCCAGTGGCAATGTCTAAAATTTGTTTCGGATTGTTTTTTCCGACAATTTCAACAACTTTCTTACGCCATTTCACGTCAATTCCAAAAGAAATTACACGGTTTAAACCGTCGTAATTCGTAGAAATGTTATCAAACATTTTTGCAACTTGCTCTTTTTTTCCTAGGTCGGAATCTTTATAGGGTTTGATTATTTTTGACATAATTTTTTAAATTATCCGTTTATAGCAATCACTTCGTTAATCTTGTTTGGGAGCATTTCTTTCAATAAATTCTCTATTCCACTTTTTAGTGTAGCGGTCGAGGAAGGACAGCCACTGCATGCGCCTTGTAAAATGACACTCACAACTTTGCGTTCTTCATCATAAGATCTAAAGGCAATATTCCCTCCATCACTTGCCACTGCTGGTTTTATGTATTCATCCAAGATGTCTACAATTTGAGCAGAAATTCCTTCTAAAGCTACCTTTGGAATTTCGATAACAGCTTCTGGAGACATTTCTTGTGTTGGCAATTCTTTGATAATTGTTTTTCCATCCGCTAAGTATTCACGAATAAAACTTCTTAATTCTGGGTAAACATCGCTCCATTCGACCATGTCATATTTGGTAACAGAAATGTAATTGTCAGAAATAAAAACTTCTTTTACAAATGGAAAGGTGAAAATTGCTTGTGCTAAAGGAGATGATTTACTCGCTTCTTCAATGTTTTTATACTCAACATCTGTTTGGGTTAATGCTTTGTTAGAGCCAAACTTCATTACAGCTGGATTTGGAGTCACTTCTGCATAAATTTCTATTGCCTCTTTTTTTAATGTCGCTGTTTCTTCATTTACAACGGCATTACCATCATTGATAAATGCTTCTATTTGTTCAGCAACTTCTTGTTGTACATCGTGCCATTTTACAATGTCAAAACGTTGAATTGCTATAAAATTGGCCGTAACGAATACCTTTTTCACAAAAGGTAAGTAGAATAATTGTTGTGCTAATGAAGAGTTTTTAGCTTCGTCAATATTGGTAAACTCATAACTTCCACCATTTATTAAAATTTGATTGCTAACAAATTTCACAATGCTGTCATTAGAAGTTTCTTGTATGGTAATTTGTGTATTTTTCATGTTAAAAAAATGAATTGCAAAATTAAGGCAAAAAAGGGAATAAGAATCTCTTTTATTGTAAAAGTTAAAAACACTGCGAGCGACAACTTTTTTAGAGTTTCAGCAAGCAGTGTTTTATGTTGTTGGTGTTAATTTTTACAAGTTCAGCGTCAGTGTCGCCGTAATCTTATTATTATTGGTTGTTAAATTTGCGGCATTTATATCACTAAATTGTGAATAGAAGTCATATACAGTATTTTGGCTACTTTGACTGTAGGAAATATCAAATTTGGTGTTTCCAAAATGATACCCACCTCCAAAAGAATAGCCTATTGTGTTTTCAATGTCGGAAGCATTTTTTAGCGGGCTTTGTTCAAATTGATAACCACCTCTTAAGCTCAGTCGTTTCATGCGCCATTCGGTTCCAATTTTTATATTGTGGGTTGCTCGTAAATCGTTTTGAAAAAATCGATTTTCATTCAGGAAGTATCCTTCTGACAATTTTATGTTTTGATAGTTTTTGTTTGTATAATCAATACTTAACAATCCGTTTCTCCCAAATATAAAAGCGGCACTTGCCGTCAACTTACTCGGTGTTTTTAATCGGTATGCAATGTATTGCCAGTCATTTGCTTCAGTATATGGCGTTTGGTCTTCTGTAAAAAAGGTTGTTTCTCCTTGGAGAAAACCAACGTCAATATTGTTCTCGCTGTCAAATCCATAATTGGTGTCTTGTAATATTTCTGTAAACCAGGTAGGAGTTTGGTACGCCAAACCCAATCGAAAGACTTTGTGTACTTTATAAATGAATCCAGCATTTAAAGAAAATCCAGTTCCTATCGTATTGTTTACTTGGTATAAATCAACATCCAATTCTTGATCATCAGCAGCGTTGTTGAATTCTGTTAAAAGCGTTTCTTGATTGAAATTTAAGTCATAAAAATTCAAACCAGCACCAACATATAATTTGTTTTCATGTACTGCGGAGAATGCAATATTTATTTCACTCAACTCTCCATTCATTGTATTTCTAAAGCGTTGTTCTTCACTAATATTATATTCAAGGTGAGGTGTGTTTTGATCTATTGGAAAGTCGGTAAAAGTTGCATTACCACTATTTCCTCCAGCAGAAAACCCAGTACTAAAATCCTTTGTAATTCTGTAATTAAAACCAACAGCAAACTTGTTCCATTTAGAATTGTCAAGTGCTTTAAAAACGAAAACAGCTCCCGTTTGTGAGGCATTAAAAAAGGCTTCTTCTGTTGTTATTGCATTGTTGTAGTAGTTTGAAGTGATTGCTGTGTTTCGCGTGCTAATGGTTCCAGAAAAAGTACTGTTTTTATAGACCGCGATTCCGGCAGGATTAATGTTCATTGCAGAAATATCTCCACCAAGAGCACCAAATGCGCCACTCATTCCAACAAATCGTGCAGATCCATTATTGTCATTTCCTGAGAACAACAAAGCCAAATCTTGATACCCTAAAGATTGAGACTGGGTTGTAATTGTTGTGGTAATAAAAATTATTAGTGTAAAAAAATATTTCATTATGTGTATTTAGGGCTTAAATTGAAACGAATCTTTTTAGTTTTTTCTTCTAGAGGAGCTTCTAGACGAAGTGCCTCTTGATGAAGAACTTCCAGAGCTTCTTGTTGACGAACGACTGCTTCTGGTACTGCTACTTCTGCTAGGAGAAGAGTTTCTAGTAGTTCTAGTACTTCTCGTGCTTCTGTTCGGTCTTACTGTATTTGTTGTTCTTACCGCCCTTGTATTTTTTGCTTTTTTTGTTCTTCTAGTTGGTTTTGGCCTTATGTTGCTCGTGGTGTTTCTTGTGTTTCTAATCGTGTTGGAACTTCTTGTAGATCGTAGCTTTCTTTTATTTTTTCTGGTAAAACTATTGTAGGCAACGCTGCCCGAATTGTTTAATTGCCTTCTTCTATTTATATTATTTGACCTTCTTCCATAGCTTCCATAGCTTCCATATCGACCTCTTCTCTGGTTTGAAGCGCCATAGTATCTTCCATTTCTTCGGTATCCGTTTCCGTAATATGAGTATGCATATTTACGGTAACCGTACGGATCATAATTTGACCATCCGTATCCGTAAAAACCATTTCCATAAAAATAATTATTCCCCCACCCCCAATTGTTAAATCGTCTTCTATTGAAAGACCAATAATTAAATCGATACGCATCGTATGCCCAAACATCTCCCATCCAGTATGGGTTTTGTCTTACGTTAATGTTTATGACGACATCGTTGTTTTCTCCGCTACCCCAAGATTGATTTGGGGTGTACGCTAATGTATTTTCTGTTTCATTAGACACAGCGACACTGTCTATTGTGTTATATTCGTCTTCCTCTAAGAAAATATCTTCACTGTTTATTTCGTCAACTAAATCTAATTCTTCCGCAAAGTAATCTGCATTGTAATTAGAATAAGCTCTTTCGTTAACAACAATAACCTTCTTCTTTCTTTTGGAATTGGTTTCATCTGCATAAATACCATCCTCAGTCGTTGCTTGTTGATACGTTCCACATGAAATGAATACTGAACTAAATGCAAAAAGCATTAGAAGTTTACTGAAATTTAATTTTGTGTATCGTATTTTCATAATTCGTAATATTTGGATGAATACTTATTTTCTAAATTGTTTGGCAAAAAGTTGCAAACTATAAGGGGTCTCTAACCATTTTATAGTAATTTTGTATTCCGTTTTGTAAATGTAACTATTTGCAAAACAAAATTTCAAATAATAATAAGCAATATTTGTGCCAAAGTTTTTACTATGAGCAAGAAATTAACAAAAAGAGCAGACGATTATTCTAAATGGTACAACGAATTAGTTGTAAAAGCAGATCTAGCAGAAAATTCTGCAGTAAGGGGTTGTATGGTCATAAAGCCTTACGGTTATGCTATTTGGGAGAAAATGCAAGCAGAATTAGATAGGATGTTTAAAGAAACAGGTCATGAAAATGCCTATTTCCCATTATTTGTTCCAAAAAGTTTGTTTGAAGCTGAAGAAAAAAACGCAGAAGGTTTTGCCAAAGAATGTGCGGTTGTTACCCACTATCGTTTGCAAAATGATCCTGATAGACCTGGGAAATTACGAGTAGATCCAGATGCCAAATTAGAAGAAGAATTGGTGGTTAGACCCACTTCCGAAGCAATTATTTGGAATACTTACAAAGGATGGATTCAATCGTATAGAGATTTGCCTTTATTGATCAATCAGTGGGCAAATGTGGTTCGTTGGGAAATGCGAACACGTTTGTTTTTAAGAACTGCCGAGTTTTTATGGCAAGAAGGACACACAGCACACGCAACAGAGTCAGAAGCAATTTTAGAAGCAAAGCAAATGCAAGAAGTATATGCAACTTTTGCTGAAAACTTTATGGCAATGCCTGTTGTAAAAGGTGCCAAATCTGAGAGTGAGCGTTTTGCAGGTGCAGTAGAAACCTATACAATAGAAGCTTTGATGCAAGATGGAAAAGCGTTACAAGCAGGAACAAGTCACTTTTTAGGTCAAAATTTTGCAAAAGCTTTTGATGTTAAATTCACTTCTAAAGAAGGAAAGCAAGAACATGTTTGGGCAACTTCTTGGGGTGTTTCTACCCGTTTAATTGGTGGTTTGATTATGACACACTCAGATGATTTGGGATTGGTTTTACCTCCAAAATTAGCGCCAATTCAAGTTGCAATAGTACCAATTTACAAAAATGACGAACAGTTAGCTGCAATTTCAGAAAAAGTAGATATTATTGTAAAAGGATTGCGCAAAAAAGGGATTTCTGTAAAGTTTGATAATAGAGATACGTATCGACCAGGCGCAAAATTCGCAGAATATGAGTTAAAAGGTGTTCCCGTAAGAATTGCAATTGGAAATAGAGATCTAGAAAATAATACAGTTGAGGTTGCAAGAAGAGATACTTTAGTAAAAGAGACAATTTCACAAGATGACGTTGTTTTATTTATTGAAAATTTATTAGAAGAAATTCAAGATAATTTATTTACAAAAGCAATCGATTTTAGAACCGCACATACAACGAATGTTTCAACGTTTGAAGAATTTAAAGATGCCATTGAAAATAAAGGCGGATTTGTATCTGCGCATTGGGATGGTACCATTGATACAGAAGATAAAATAAAAGAATTGACAAAAGCAACGATTAGATGTATTCCAAACGATGCAAAAGAGGAGGTTGGAACTTGTGTGTTTTCAGGAAAACCTTCTTTAAAAAGGGTTCTTTTTGCGAAGGCGTATTAAGTTTTTTAAATTTCTTTAAAAAAAGATTGCGAAGTTTGAAAAACGTTGTATATTTGCACCCGCAATTGGAGATAATTTGATTGTTATGGTCCGTTCGTCTAGGGGTTAGGACGCATGGTTTTCATCCATGTAACACGGGTTCGATTCCCGTACGGACTACAAAGTTTTAATTAAAAACGAATAAATTAAGAATTATGGCAAATCATAAGTCAGCATTAAAGAGAATTAGAAGTAACGACGCTAAGAGATTGCGTAACAAATATCAGCATAAAACTACACGTAACGCGCTAAGAGATATCCGTGCTACTGAAGATAAAAAAGAAGCTGAAGGAATGTTAGGTAATGTGATTTCTATGTTAGATAAATTAGCAAAGAACAACGTTATTCATAAAAACAAAGCTGCAAATTTAAAATCTAAATTAACAAAGCACGTTGCTGCGATGTAAGATTTTTATTTACAAAACTTATAAAAACTCTGAATGAAAATTCAGAGTTTTTTTGTGCTTTATTTTGTGTTTTACCAATCGTAATTTTTGTGAGCATCTAAACGAATAAAGATGAAAAGCAAGATGGTGAATCCCCACAAAGATGAGCCTCCGTAGCTAAAGAACGGTAGCGGTATGCCTATTGTTGGCAGTAAACCGATTACCATTCCAATGTTTACAATCACATGAAAGAATAGAATAGAGGCGAGGCCATAGCCGTAAACTCGACCAAATTTATTACTGTGAGTTTCTGCCAAATAGATGATTCGGTACATCATTAGCATAAAGGCTATAATAACAAGACTAGAGCCGATAAATCCCCATTCTTCACCAACAATACTAAAAATATAATCGGTGTGTTGTTCGGGTACGAAATCCCCTTGCGTTAAATCGCCATTTAAAAATCCTTTTCCATTTAATCCTCCTGAACTTATTGTGAGTTCTGATTGATACGAATTATACCCAATCCCTTTGTTGTCTGTTTTCATACCCAATAAGATATCAAACCGATCTTTTTGGTGTGAAGCTAAAACATGTTTATAAAAGTAGTTTGTCCCAAAAACAAAAACGCCTAGTAGTAGATACACCCCTACTACTTTATACCAATTAAATCGTAAAAAACGTTTTCCGGCTTTTTTAATGATAAGAATCAGAAAGAAAGTGATTAGTATAAAAAGACTTGTAATAATTGATTCGGGTCCAAAATAAATAGTACCTATAAAAACCAGTACTATTGAAACACCTAAAATGATGTAATTTAAAGTGAGTCCTTCTCGATTTAAGACGAAAAAAAACGCCAAATAAATTAATGCCGAACCAGCATCGGGTTGAAGCATAATTAAAAAAGCAGGTAGAAAAATGATCATGAATGCTTTTATTTGATTTTTCACCAAGGTAAAGTTGTATTGCCGATCACTTAATAGTTTTGCGACTGCCAATGCTGTAGACGCCTTCACAAACTCAGAAGGTTGCAACCCTATAACCCCAAAATTGTACCAAGATGTTGCGCCATTAATTGTTTTACCAAAAACAAACAATCCAAGCAGTGAAAATATTGAAATGATATAAAAAACACTGGAAAATTTTTCGTAAAATTTAGAGTTAAAAAAAAGTATTAGAATAATTAAAGGAGTTGTTAAACAAATAAAAATGAGTTGTTTTCCATATTTCGTTGAAAAACTCAGGAACTCCACATCTTCTGTTGTTCTAGAAGCTGCATAAATATTTAACCATCCAAAGCCAACTAAAAAGAGGTATAGAAAGACTAAGGTAAGATCGATCCCTGCAAAAATGTTATTTCTTTCCTGGCGCAATTTCTTTTGTTTTTTGTTTGTCGTAAACTTCTTGTAAACTGAGTGCAAGCATTCTTTTTTCGACCCAAGGTTTAGAAATCTTTTCTCTAAGATATTTTTCTATAATTAAACTTGAAATCGGTGCTGCTATTGTAGATCCATAACCGCCATTCTCGACAAAAACAGCAATTGCAATTTTAGGGTTTTCTTTAGGGGCAAATGCAACTAAAATAGAATGATCGGGCGCTTGTGTTTTAACGCCATCTATTATTTTGATAGAGTTTTCTACAGTCCCCGTCTTTCCGCAAATTTCAATGCCTTTTATTTGACTCAATTTTCCGGTTCCTGTTTTAAAAACCTCATGCATCGCTTCTATGATAGGTTCAAAATGTTTTGCATCTATAGTTGTCTTTTTCGGAACGGTATATTTTTTATTTTCGATGGCTTTTCCTGCTACCTTTTTTAAAATATGCGGTGTGTAGAAAAACCCTTTATTAGCAATTGCTGCTGTAAAATTCGCCAACTGTATTGGGGTTGTTTCAACGTCGCCTTGTCCGATTGCATTCGAAATCACCGAAGAAGCGTTCCAGCGATAATTAATTCTATTGTCATAAAAATCTCCTGTCGGAATCCTGCCAGCTGCACCGGCTGGCAAATCGTATCCTAAATAATCTCCCAATCCAAAGCTTTTCACGTGTTGGCTCCAATTATTCAGTCCTTCAGAAGGTTTGTTGTCTTTTTCTACAATGCGTTTAAAAGTGTTTGAAAAATAGCTATTACAAGATTTTGCAATCGCTGTCTTTAAATAGATGGGGCGACCTATAATTCCACAATGACAGCCCATGAACTCATTCTTTCGCCTTCCATATTGATAGCCTTCATAGCACCTGAAATTCGTATTTACATCAATCACATTTTCCTGAAGCCCTATTAAAGCATTCATCATTTTAAAAGGAGACCCAGGAGCATATTGCGCCATTAAAGATCTGTCATAAGTAGGCTTGTCAGGATTGTTTGGATTCATTAAAACTACAGAGTTTTTAGAACGTTTTCTACCTACTAACATATTTGGATCGTAAGAAGGCGCAGTTACTAGTGCTAAAATTTCTCCACTAGAGGGTTCTATTGCTACAATTCCGCCACGTTTTCCTTTCATTAAACTTTCTGCATATTGTTGCAATTCAATGTCAATGGTTAAGGTTAGGTCTTTTCCATTAGAAGGCAGAGTGTCTAAAATGCCGTTTTTATAAGAACCGGTTACTTTATTAAACCGGTTTTTATGTGAGTACTTTTTTCCTTTAGTTCCTCTTAAATAGTCTTCATATTCTTTTTCAATACCTGCCTTACCTATTAATTCACCATGTTGATAATAGTCGTTTTTTTTAGCTTTAGACTCACCAACCTCACTGATGTATCCAAAAACATTGGCAGCAGATTTTATAGGATACTCTCGAATGACTCTCTTTTGAATATAAAATCCTTTATAGTGGTGAAGTTTTTCTTGAAGATATGCATAGTCTTCCTTTGCTAGTTGTTTTAAAAAAACGGAAGGTAAGTAGGAGGCATAATTCTGTGCTCTATTAAACCGTTTTAGGAAACTTGTCTTATCTATTTTTAATAAAGAGCAAAATTCTAAAGTATCTAAAGGGACAACTTCATTTGGTTGAATCATCACATCATAAGAAAGTTGATTCGCCAGGATTAAGACACCATTCCTGTCGTAAACATACCCTCTCTCTGGATAGTCGTATTGTGTTTTTACTGCTGCATTATTTATTGGATCGTATTTTTGACCTCGTAGTATTTGAAGTTGAAATAACCGACCTATAAAAAGAACACCTACAAGAGTGATTAAAAAATACAGTAAAAAACTTCTTTGCATTATTGTTTTTTTATAAAAATATATCCGCCAATAAAGAATAAAAGTAGTGTAAAAATACTTGAATACAATGTGTTTAGTAGTACGCTAGTGAAATTATGAAAGCTAAAGTTATCTAAAGAAAATAAAATAAAGTGATGTATTACTGTTAAAGTCACTGTGAAGTTAAATATTTTTCCAAAAGGTTCTTTTTGAAGACTGAAAAAAGGATAATCTATGGGTGTTTTCCTGAAATAAAGTTTAATTAAAAAAAGTCTTATATAGGCTATTGTTAAGGTTGAAAAAGCATGAATTCCTCCTGAGTCAGAAAAAACATCTACAAACAAGCCTAGTGAAAAAGCCATTAATAAAAAGTAAAAACGCAATTCCCTTACTGGAAATAAAAATACAAAGGCAATGTATAAAAACGGATTTATGTATTCGAATAAAAGAATATTGTTGAAAACAAATACTTGGAGAAAGGCTAAAAGCACTCCAATAAATGTATAATAGATAACTCTATTCATCTTGTAATGTTTTTAGTTCTAATTTATGGAGACTTTTCACAACGTATACATGTCTCAGGTTACTCATGTCGTTAAAAAGTTGGACATTTATTTTATTCTCACTACTGTTTTTGTTCCCAACGGTTAAAACAGTCCCTACTAAAATTCCCTCTGGAAATATAGTAGACCTCCCGCTTGTGACAACCGTATCACCAATTTTTACATTTGCTTGTCTCGGGATGTCTGTAAGTTGTACTTTTCGATAATCTTTCCCATCCCAAACTAAAGGGCCAAAATAGTTAGAACCCTTTTTTAGCCGAGCACTTATACCACTATTTTTATTTAAGATTGACTGAACTCTTGTGTATTTTTCTACTGTTTTTTCTGTGATTCCAATAATTCCTTTGCTGTTAAAAACAGCCATTTCTTTTTCAATTCCATCATTTTCACCCTTGTCAATGAGTAAAAGATTGTTCGATTTGGTATATTGGTTTTTAATAATTTTAGCTGTAGAGTAGCTGTATCTCTGGTTAAAATAAGTAGAATCTATACTTATTGTTTCTAAAGCAGTTTCTTCAATAGAATTGAGAAAGGCTACTTTATTTTTTAACTGTATGTTTTCTAAAACGAGTTCCTGATTCTGGTCTTTTAAATGAATGTAATCGCTAATATTTGCAAATTTTTCGTATAAATTCCCTGAAATATAATTGGTAGAATTGAGAAAGGTGCTTTTATGAAAGTTATGATTGCGAATTGTTAAGTGAACCCCAATCGCTTGTAACATTATAAAAAAAAGTAAGTATTTATACTTTTGTATAAATGATATAAGTTCTTGCATCTTTCAAATGTATTTCAGATTTATTTCATCAATACATTTTTGTATTTCACGAGCTCTTTTAATGCAATTCCAGTTCCACGAACAACTGCTCTTAATGGGTCCTCTGCAATATAAACAGGTAAGTCTGTTTTTCGAGACAAACGCTTGTCGAGCCCTCTTAACATGGAGCCTCCTCCTGCTAAATAAATTCCAGTATTGTAAATGTCAGCAGCTAATTCAGGGGGTGTTTTAGACAGTGTTTCCATTACCGCATCTTCAATTCTTAAAATAGATTTGTCTAGTGCTTTTGCAATTTCTCTATATGAAACTTGAACTTGTTTTGGTTTTCCACTTAACAAATCTCTTCCTTGCACCAACATATCTTCTGGTGGTGTGTCTAAATCTTCTGTTGCAGCGCCAATTGTAATTTTAATTTTTTCGGCTGTAGTTTCGCCAACATGTAAATTGTGTTGGGTTCTCATGTAATACATAATGTCGTTTGTAAACAAGTCTCCAGCCACTTTTACGGATTGATCGCAAACGATACCCCCCAAAGCAATTACAGCAATCTCTGTTGTTCCACCTCCGATATCAATAATCATGTTTCCTTTTGGTTCCATAATATCAATTCCTACACCAATAGCTGCTGCCATCGGTTCAAAAATTAGGTAAATTTCTTTGGCATTCATATGACGAGCAGAATCTTGTACGGCTCGTTTTTCTACTTCTGTAATTCCAGAAGGAATGCAGATTACCATTCTTAAAGCTGGGGGAAATAATTTCTTTTTAATAGAAGGAATTTGCTTTACAAACTCTTTTATCATCTCCTCAGAAGCTTGAAAATCTGCAATTACTCCATCTTTTAGTGGACGTATAGTTTTTATGTTTTCGTGTGTTTTTCCTTGCATTAAGTTGGCTTGTTTGCCAATTGCAATAATCTTACCAGTAGTTCTATCTCTTGCTACTATTGAAGGACTGTCTATCACTACTTTTCCATTGTGGATAATTAGCGTGTTTGCGGTCCCTAAATCGATCGCAATATCTTCTGTCATAAAATCAAAAAAACCCATAAATTCTATTGTTTCTTTTTTTTTTTAATAAATGTATTTTTACAAAGCTACTAAAAAACGCTGTGCAAAATACATATTATTAGAATTTAATGTTTAAAATGCCTTGTCCCTGTTAATACCATAGAAACATTGTGTGCATTACAGTAATCAATGCTCAATTGGTCCTTGATAGAGCCCCCTGGTTGAATGACACTTTTAATGCCAGCTTTTTCTGCGATTTCTACACAATCTGGAAACGGAAAAAAGGCATCACTCGCCATTACAGCTCCATTTAAATCAAACCCAAAATTGTTTGCTTTTTCAATGGCTTGTGTTAGGGCGTCAACTCTACTTGTTTGTCCGGTACCACTTGCTAATAATTGATTGTTTTTTGTAAAAACAATGGTATTTGATTTTGTGTGTTTGCAAATTTTAGAGGCAAAAAGTAAATCTTTCAATTCCTTTTCCGATGGCTTCGTATTGGTTGCATAGGTAAGGTCTTCTAAAGCATCTGTAATGCAATCTTTATCTTGAACCAATAAACCGTTTAATGCTGTTCTTACATTTTGAACTGGTAAAGTGGTGCTTTTCTGAATTAAAAGCACTCTGTTTTTCTTACCTTTTAAAATAGACAATGCTTCTTCTGTATATGAAGGAGCAATCACTACTTCACAAAAAAGTTTATGAATTTCTTCGGCAGTTGCAGCATCTATTTCCGTATTTGAAATTAAAACACCACCAAAAGCAGAAACTGGGTCACCAGCTAAAGCATCTAAATAGGCTTGTTTTATAGATTCCCTTTGTGCAAATCCACAAGCATTATTGTGTTTTAAAACAGCAAATGTAGGTGCCTCACCTAAAAATTCATTCATCAAATTCACAGCTGCATCAACATCTAACAAGTTGTTGTAGCTTAATTCTTTACCATGTAGTTTGTCAAACATTGCATCTAAATCACCGAAGAAATAACCTTTTTGATGTGGGTTTTCTCCATAACGTAAAGTTTTTGAAACAGTTTCGCTAGCTTTAAAAACAACTTCATCTTCATTGAAGTAGTTGAAAATAGCCGTATCATAATGTGATGAGATGTTAAAAGATTTTGCTGCGAATTTTTTTCTTTGAGATATTGAAGTCGTTCCATTATTTTCGGAAAGGATTTCTAAAAATGACTCATATTGATCCATTGAAGAGACCGTGAAGGTGTCTTTAAAGTTTTTTGCGGAGGCTCTAATTAAAGAAATTCCGCCGATATCTATTTTTTCGACAATATCTTGTTCTGATGCTCCAGAAGCAACTGTTTTTTCAAAAGGGTACAAGTCTACAATTACCAAGTCAATTTGTGGAATGTTATATTCAGCGAGTTCTGCAACATCACTTTCGTTGTCTTGTCTGTTTAAAATCCCTCCAAAAACTTTTGGATGTAGTGTTTTTACGCGTCCTCCTAAAATAGATGGGTACGAAGTTACTTCGTCTACGGGTACTACTGCGATTCCTAGTTCTCTGATGAACTTTTCTGTACCTCCTGTGGAGTATATTGTAACGTTTAAATCGTTTAATTTTTTTACAATTGGCGCTAAACCATCTTTGTGAAATACCGAAATTAATGCGGATTTAATTGTTTTTGAAGTGCTCATTTTTAGTTGTGTTGTTAGTCTCACAAATTTAGTGAAACAGAAGCTCCATCACAATAAAAAGATAGTAACAAATAAGGCAAGTAATTAACAACAAACTTGAAATGACCAAAACAAGATGTTATTTTAGACTTGTCAGGCTTTTAAAACATGATTGGACTTGTTCTTAAGGAGCTTTTAATTTAAAAGCTGGGCAACTTCTACACATACAAACTCTAAAAGCATTTCATCTTCTTTGGTGAAAGGATTTACGGTATGAGAATCAATATCAATTTGACCAATGTTCTCCCCATTTACAAAAATTGGAATCACGATTTCAGATTTTACTTTCCATCCACATGAAATGTAATTTTCTTGCTCAGAAACATCTTGTACAATGAAGTTTTCGTTACTGAGTGCGACTTGTCCACAAATACCTTTTCCAAAAGGGATGATTGTATGTTCCGTTTCTTCACCGGTATATTGCGCTAATTTTAATTCTTCTTTATCTCCATTCTTAAAATAGAAGCCAACCCAATCGTAATAAGGAATGGTTGCTTCCAATAAGTTTGTCACTTCTTGCAACTTTTCTGCAATTTGTTGGTCTGATTTTAAAATTTCAGAGACCGCTCCTTTTAAAAGTGTATTTTTCATGAATTATTGACGATATTATTGTTTGTGCATTTGCAAAATTAAATTAAAAGGTTGAAAAGACAACATTAAAATAGCCTCTTTTTTATCTTAAAGACCTTCTTGTAGAAGGTTTTTAGAGTGAAAATAAATAAAAGAGAATGAAATTTATCAGGTAAAAAAATTAATAATTATTTTAGAGTAAGATGTTGTAAATTTGCACTTTACAATGAAAAAAATACTCCTCAAAATAGCGTCAATTAGTTTAGCCTTTTTAGTGCTTTTCTCTACCCTTTCTTTTACGGTAGAAAAACATTATTGCGGCAATTTTTTAATGGATGTTGCCTATGTAGGTCATACAGATGGTTGTGGTATGGAAATGAATACTCCAACCACAACAATGAAAAAAAATTGTTGTAAAGATGAGATTCAGAAAATTGAAGGACAAGATGAGTTGCAGCAAAATGTTGACGTTGTTCTGGTTTTAAAAGGTGCCAAAGATTACATTCCTTCGATAAATATTACCATAGACCTATTTCAAGAAACGACCACTAGAGACTTCGGGTTTAAAGATATCTCACCACCAGACATTCCCTTAAATTACCAGATTTTATACCAAAGTTTCCTTATTTGATTTTAGATTTTAATGTTTCCAATTCCACTTCTTTTTAAGTAGTAGTTATTAATAATTAAATCTAAAACCATGAAAAAATATTTTATCAACAGTATTTTACTGTTATTACCATTGTTGTTGTTTTCTCAACAAAACTATCGAGGTATGCTTATGGACAAAAATAACCCAAAAGATAATTTGGGTGTTTATGGCGTAAACGTTCGTTGGTTGAATACTAATATAGGAACTACGACCGACGAGAAAGGTTGGTTTTCAATTCCGTACAAACCTTCCTACAAGAAACTAATTGTAAGTTATATTGGCTACAGAACCGATACGATTTCAATTACAGATCTAACACCAATCCATCATTTTTTAATAGAAGAAACTGCCACCACAGAAGTTGTAATTCGAAGTAAAAAACGAGCTACACAGAAGTCGTTTTATGCAACAACCAATGTTTTTACAGTAAATTCAGACGAACTTCTAAAAGCAGCCTGTTGTAATTTGGCGGAAAGTTTTGAAACCAATCCATCGATAGATGTGAGTTTCTCAGATGCTTTAACAGGAACAAAACAAATCCAAATGTTGGGATTAACAAGTCCTTATTTATTAATATCACAAGAAAATATTCCTTCCATTCGAGGGGCAGCACAAGCTTTTGGAATGACATTTACTCCAGGAACTTGGGTAGAGAGCATCCAAATAACCAAAGGAGCTGGAAGTGTTGTTAATGGATATGAAAGCATCTCGGGTCAGATAAATGCAGAATTGGTGAAACCTTTTTCAGATAATAAGTTCTTTTTAAACGCATACAGTTCCGTCAACGGTCGATTAGAATTAAATCTACACTTCAATCAAAGCGTTTCAGAGAAATGGCAAACAGGATTGTATGTGCATGGAAATTACCGAGGACAAAAATTTGATAAGAATAAAGACAACTTTTTAGATGCGCCTTTGGCAAATCAAATAAATGTAATGAATCGTTGGCAGTATACCGATGCAGAAAAAGGATGGGTTAGTTTCATAAACGTTCGTTTTTTAAATGATGAAAAACAAACGGGTGAAATTAATTTTAATCCAGAAACGGATCAAATAAATCCAAACTTACCTGCACTGAGTGGTAACGAAATTTGGGGAAGTGAAATTGATACAAAACGTTTTGAAACCTCGGCAAAATTAGGGTATGTTTTTCCAGAAATGCCTTACCAAAGTTTCGGTTTTCAATTGGCCTATAGCAATCATCAACAAGATTCTTATTTCGGAGTTAATCGATACGATATTCAGCACGAAAGCGTGTATTCTAATTTTTTATTCAATTCGATTATTGGAGATACAAGAAGTAAATTCAAAACAGGAATTAATTTCACGTATGACAACTACGATGAATTGGTAAATACATCAAATTATGATCGAAAAGAAAATTCAATAGGTGCTTTTTTCGAATATGCTTTTGACAATTTAGAAGACTTTAGTGTAACCGCTGGTTTGCGCGTTGACACCCATAATTTATTGGGTACCTTTTTAACGCCTCGTTTACACTTGCGTTATTCACCTTGGGAAAAAGGAGTTTTTAGAGCCTCGGCAGGAAGAGGAAAAAGAAGTGCAAATATTTTTGCAGAAAATCAACAATTATTTGCAAGTGAGCGACAAATCAATATAGACAATACAGGTGGTAATATTTACGGATTAAACCCTGAAATTGCATGGAATTATGGAGTTTCATACCTACATAAATTTAATCTTTTTGACCAAAAAGGAGATCTTACTTTTGATTTCTACAGAACGGATTTCAGTAACCAAGTAGTGGTAGATTGGGAACAGCCGCAAGCCATTTCTTTTTACGATTTAGAAGGCAAAAGCATAGCGAATAGTTTTCAAATAGAATTGAACTATGACCTGTCAGAAAGCTTAGCTTTAAGAACTGCCTATAAGTATTTTGACATTACTACGGATTATAAAAAGGGCAACTTGCAGAAACCTGTGCAACCTAAAAATAGATTTTTCGCAAACTTATCTTACGAGACACTTGCAAAAGATAATGGCGCACAATGGAAAGTTGACCTTACTTTTAATAGTATTGGTAAACAACGCTTGCCAGACACAAGTTACAATCCAATTCAATATCAATTGCCAGTGTTTTCAGATCCTTTTCAATTGTTGAATTCACAAATTACAAAAGTGTTTTCAGAGAAGTTTGAATTTTATATCGGAGGTGAAAATCTTACAAATGTTCAGCAAAAAAATCCTATTTTAGCAAGTGATAGCCCTTTTGGGGAATATTTTGATACCACCATTGTTTATGCACCTGTTTTTGGACGTATGGTGTATGCAGGATTACGATTTAAAATTAAATAATTATACTATGAAAAAAATTATCCTCTTATTCAGTTTTATGTTGATTGGAATGTCAGCACAAGCACAAGAAGTAAAAAAGAATAAAAATGCAAAAGTTGCTTTTGAAGTTGACGGTATTTGTGGCATGTGTAAAAAGCGAATTGAAACAGCCGCTTTAAAAACCAAAGGCGTCAAATTTGCACTTTGGAACATCAAAACACATCAGTTAAATCTAATTGTTGACGAGCGCAAGACAGCGGTAACAACAATTCAAAAAAATATTTTAAAAGTTGGGCATGATGTAAAAGGAATCAAAGCCACAGATAAAGCCTACAACTCTGTACACCCGTGTTGTAAGTATCGCGATGACGAAATTGTATTAGACCATGAAGGCGCCTTGCAAAAACAACAAAAGAAACAATAAAACAACAACAATGAAAAAAGGACTATTCACTTTAGCCGTTATTTTTACGTTCGGTATTTTAAGTACCTCTTGTAAAACATCAGAAAAGAAAGAGCACAACAAAGAGCATGTGCATGCAGAGAAAACAGTGTACCAATGCCCTATGAAATGTGAGGAGAAAAAAACTTACGAGAAAGAAGGCAAGTGCCCCGTGTGTGAAATGAAACTTAGAAAAAAAGTGGAGGAGACTCACGAAGAAACCCATCACTAAAAAGTAAAAAAACCCGTTAGAAATTCTAACGGGTTTTTTGTTCAATAGGAATTTTAATTCCTTTATTTAGGATCTAAAATCATACCAATTCTATCCGTTACATCTTGGTAGTGGTAACGTGTGATTGTATTAGGTGCTTTGTTTGCTGCAGCTCTAGCATCACGTCTTAAACGTTTCAACTCTCCTCTTGCTACAGACTTGATATCTGATTGATTTACATTAATACCACTTTGTTTAAAGTAACCTGCATTTGCACCTCTTTGATTCTTTGCTTTGTTTAATAAAAAATCTAAGCGATCTAAATGGGCTCTTTGTAAGTTTCTTCTATAGGTATCTGTGCTTCTTCCATTGTATAGTTCAGACCAAACTCCTCTACGTAAGTCTCCCATCATACTTACTAATGAATATGCTTTGGCACCATTCATAGTCTCATTTTCGATCATTCGTGCCATTCTACCAGCATTTAAAACATTGTTCAATGTTCTTGCTTGTAAACCACGAACTCTTTCTACAGAGCCAGAAAATTCAGTTTTGCTGAAAATATTTTTATCCAACATCCATTTTGGAGTTTTAAACAATTCATTAATCACAAATTTCAATGCTTCTTTCTGAGTTGCTTTATCTACATGAGTATATACAGCTCCTTCTTGGTCTGTTGTTTTATAGTATTCATACACACCACCAATGTTTGCACTCACATGTCCCATGTATCGGTTAAATTGACTTAACAATTGCCCATACATTGTAGATAGTTCACTGTAGTTTTTACCTTTTTCAGAAGTCCATTCTTCTAAGTTGGGTAAAATTCTTTTTAGGTTTTTAATACCATATGCAGAAGCTTTCATAGCATTGTCTCCTAAATCTTCTGTTTGAGAACTAGGGTCTACAACGCCACCAGCTTGTTGGTGTCCAAATCGATACATTGGGTCTCCAGCATGTGCCATGATCCAACCATCTAAAGTTTCTTTTTCTTCTTTGGCTGCTTTGTTTAAAATAGGTCTGTATCCCCAAGAAATCGCATACTTATCATAGATACCAATGTTTGGCATTAAAGCAACGCCTTTGTCTTCGGGTTGTGCTACATAATTAAAACGAGCATAATCCATTATAGAAGGTGCTGTTCCGTATTTTGCAGTAAAGGAAGCTGAACGTAAAGAATCTACTGGGTAGGCAACAGAACTCCCCATATTATGAGGTAAACCTAGCGTGTGTCCAACTTCATGAGAAGAAACAAACTGAATTAAACGTCCCATTGTTTCTGTTTTAAATTCATTGCTACGGGCACCTGGATTGATTGCTGCAGTTTGAATGAAATACCAGTTGTGCAATAAGGTCATTACATTGTGATACCAGTTGATGTCTGATTCTAATATTTCTCCAGAACGAGGATCACTAACGTGAGGTCCATTTGCATTTGGTATTGGAGACGCTAAATAACGTACTACAGAATACCGCACATCTTCTGGAGACCATTCTGGATCTTCTTCTTTGGTAGGAGGTGTTTTTGCAACAATGGCATTTTTAAACCCTGCTGCTTCAAAAGCAATTTGCCAATCGTTAATTCCTTGTTTGATAAATGGCACCCATTCTTCTGGTGTCGCTCTATCAATATAATAAACAATTTGTTTTTTAGGCTCTACGAGTTCACCGCGATTAAACTTTTCAAGATCTTCGTCTTTCACTTCTAATCTCCATCGGTCTAAATAGGTTACTTTTTTGCTTTTTTGAGCATCTAAACCATAATCTGTTTGTCCTCTGGCAAACCATCCAACACGCTCATCAAAATAACGACGTTTCATCGGCACCTTAGGAAGTAAGATCATTGAGTTGCTCATCTCTAAAGTAATGGATCCTAAAGAACTATTTGAGGGTGCTTTGTTGGCAAAATATGTTTTTACATGTCTTACTTCGATGTTTTCTGGGTAGCTACTCACTCTGTCTAAATAAGAACGAGTTTTGTCCATTCTTGTAATTTGATATGATTTTCTTCTACGAGATGGAAAGCCTAAAGGTTTTACATCGGTTGTGAAAAGAGATGTTGCATCGATTACTGTAGCAGTAGAATCTTTGCTGAACGCTTTTATTGGAAACGAAAATAAAATAGGTTCTAAGTTTGAGTTTACAACCGCTTCATGTACAGGTAAAATAGTATCTGCAACCACGTCATAAGATACCACTCTTAGTAAGATTTGTTTATTTTTCTTTTCCCAACGTAGAACTTGTGTGTTAGTTTTTCCACCGCCAAATCCAATGCCAGAAGCTGTTTTTGAAATTCTAGTTACCATTAACATTTCTCTTTTTAATAAAGAATCTGGAATTTCAAATAAGTAGGTATCGTCTAGTGTATGAACTTTGAATAAGCCCTCGTCTGTTTTATGTTCTTTGGTGACTACTTTTTCATAAGGCTTAATAGCACCTTTTTTTGGTTTTGGTTTCGGTTTCGGAGTTGTTTTTACAGCAGGTTTTTTCTTTTTCCAGAATTGTGCATCTGCATCGAGAGAAAAGCCAAAAAGAAAAGCAACCAATAATAGTGGTGAAAGTATCTTTTGAATCATTTAAAAATATTTAAGTTAAATAGTCTTCGAAGTTAAGCAAAAATCTCAAAAAAAGAAATGTTAAAGGAAATTGATTTTTAGTAAGTAAATAATCTTTTAAAAAACACCCTTGTAGTTGCATTAATACGCAAAGAAAAAGGAAGGATGCGGTTTACAATTCTGCAATCATTTTGAAACCCGATTTATTTATTTTTTTATGAAATTAAAAAACCACATCAAATTTTGATGTGGTTTTTTAAAAAAGATATGAGATTTAAATTATCCTAAGAAAGCATATTTATAATCTTTAGGGGTTACAAGCGTTTCTTTAATCAATCGAACAGAAGTCCAGCGTAATAAATTTTGTGCAGATCCTGCTTTGTCATTTGTACCTGAAGATCTTCCGCCTCCAAAAGGTTGTTGTCCTACAACAGCTCCTGTTGGCTTATCATTAATGTAGAAGTTTCCAGCAGCATTTTCCAAAGCTTTCGAAGCTTTTTCTACAATGTATCTGTCAGTAGAGAAAATAGCACCGGTAAGTGCAAATTCTGTAGACTCATCTACTAATTTTAATGAAGCTTCCCATGCTGCATCTTCATATACAAAGATGGTCATTACAGGGCCAAATAACTCCGTAGTCATGGTTGCGTAAGTTGGCGATTTTGCTACGATAACTGTTGGTTCAATAAAGTACCCTACAGATTTGTCGTGTCCACCACCAATAATAACTTCCGCATCCTTGTCTGCTTTAGCAGCATCAATAAAACTTGCAATTTTATCAAAAGAACCTTCGTGTATTACTGCATTTACAAAATTAGAAGGATCTTCTGGAGAACCCATTTTAATTTCATTTGCTTGTGTTATTAAATGTCCTTTTACATCTTCCCACATAGATGCAGGGATGTAAGCACGAGATGCTGCAGAACATTTTTGACCTTGATATTCAAAAGAACCTCTTGTAATTGCAGTGGCAACTTGAAGCGCGTTAGAAGAATTGTGAACCCAGATAAAATCTTTTCCACCTGTTTCTCCAACAATTCTTGGGTAGGTTTTGTAGGTATGAATATTGTTTCCTATTTGTTTCCACAAGTTTTTGAACACGTGTGTTGAACCAGTAAAGTGCAATCCAGAAAAATCTGGAGAAGCCAATACGGTATCAGAAATCATTACAGGATCTCCATAAATTACATTGATGACACCATCTGGCAAACCAGCTTCTTTAAACATATCTACAATTACTTGTGCAGAATAGGCTTGATGATCTGAAGGTTTCCAAACAACAACGTTCCCCATTAAAGCTGCTGCGGCAGGTAAGTTTGCTGCAATAGAGGTAAAGTTAAAGGGAGAAATGGCATATACAAACCCTTCCAAAGGTCTATACTCTACGCGATTCCAAATTCCAGGGGCCGATGCAGGTTGATCTTTAAAGATGTCTGTCATGTATTGAACATTAAAACGGAAGAAATCAATCATTTCACAAGCAGCATCAATCTCTGCTTGATATACGTTTTTAGACTGTGCAATCATGGTTGCAGCATTCATTCTTGCTCTATAGGGGCCGGCTAATAATTCAGCTGCCTTTAAAAAGATAGTAGCTCGTTCTGTCCAACTTACATTAGACCAAGCTTCTCTTGCTGCTAGAGCTGTTGAAATTGCAGCGTCTACATGCGATTTGTCTGCGGTATGGTATTGCCCAACAACATGCTGATGATCATGGGGAGGTGTGATATTTTTTGTATTTCCTGTTCTCACTTCTTCTCCATTAATGTGCATTGGCACATCAATATTACTGTGAAACATTTCTTTATAAGTAGCCAGTACTTCCTCTCTTTCTGGAGATCCAGGAGCGTACTCTTTTACGGGTTCATTGACTGCTTTGGGTACGTTAAAAAATCCTCTTGCCATTTTATGTGTATTTAAATTTTATTATACTTAATTTTGACAGCAAAGCTACAATATTTAATTACAAGGCATATTTGTAGGTGCTTTAAAAAGTAAATTTAAAAGAATGTGCACAGTTACGTATCTTCCATTAGGAGGCAATCAATTCATACTAACGTCTAATCGTGATGAAAGTCCAATGCGAAAAACCATCTCACCAACGAAATATGATGAGCAAGGTGTTGCATTGGTATATCCGAAAGACGAATTAGCTGGCGGAACTTGGATTGGCTTAAGTGAAAAAAACAGATTGGTTTGTTTGTTGAATGGTGGTTTTGAAATTCACGAACGAAAAGGGCCATATACAATGAGTAGAGGTCTGATCGTGAAAAAGATTTTGACTACAGAAAATTCAGTTGCATTTATTGAAAATTTTATATTTGATAATATAGAGCCGTTTACTCTGGTTTTGGTTGATTGGGATGTTTCATTAGCAACCTATGAATTGGTTTGGGATGGGGTTACAAAACATTTTACAGAACTTACTCAAGAGCCAAAAATATGGTCTTCTTCTACATTGTACACTGCAGAAATGAAAACATCAAGGCGTACTTGGTTTGCAGATTGGTTGTCAGAAAATAAAACTTTTAAACAGCAAGAAATTATAAATTTCCAAACATCAACAGACAAAGGAACTCCAGAGACCTCTTTGAAAATGAAGCGTAAATTGGTGGAAACAGTAAGTGTTACTTCTGTTAAAAAAGAAGGAGATATTTGTCTTGTTTACAACGATATTTTAAAAGGTGAAATTTCTAAGAAAACCATTGTGTTTTAATACAACACAAAAGAAATAAGTCCGACGATTACTACGCCAATTGTACCCATTAAAAAATAGACTGCATTCAAAAATAAAAACTTCAGACCCGTTTTAAAATATCCTTGGTTGTAGAACTTTTTCATTGCCAAGAAAAGGTACATTAAAAAGAGTAAAAGTATAATCCAAGTATGTGTAATGTCTGTAAAAAAAGAAATCAAAAACACGATGGACAGAAACATAAAGAATACGGTTTGTGTGTGGAAAACAAAGATTAAGTGATCTACATAGGTGTGTTTTCTTCTAAGGTAAAGGACGTTTAAAAAGATTGTAAATAAAGGTAAAAGGACAAACAATGCAACAGAACTATACGATAACATCTGATTTATAAATTGTTCTTGACTTTTATTTTTATGAGCAATTGAAACGATGGCTTTTGCTCGGCTATATAAAAAACGATTGATAAATTTTTTTTCTTGTTTTAGGCTATCCAGCGCGTTGTCTATTGTTGAATTTGGATATTTTTTTTGGTAATTAATAAATGCATCCAAATTAAACCCTAAAAAAGTGAATGTATTAATATCAACTCCTGATGTATTCTCTTTGACTACTTTTTTAATAGGATTTTGAATTTCTTTTCTATTTAATGAATATAAGGCAATCCAACCATTTTTTAATTCTTTGGTTACTTCATTTTTTAATGAATCAATATCGATATTGTTTGCCTTAGGGGTGTCAAAAGTAAATAGATTGGTTGCTTCTTTAGGGGCTCCATTTTTTAAAGAATTTTACGTGTCAATGCTTTTTGAAAGTCCTAAAATCAGAAAAAAGAAAATGGATACTGTTAAATAAAATCGAAAAGGATTTGAGTAGCGGTTTCTTTTTCCAGCAACGTATTCTTTAGAAACTTTCCCAGGGCTTGTTAAAAGCGGGATGATGGTGCGCCAAAATTTGGCATCAAAAGAGAAAAAACCATTAAATAATTCGTGGATAAAATTTCCAAAGGTTATTTTATTTCCTTTGTTTGCTTGTCCACAATCAGCACAAAACTTTTTGCGCCCAAAAAAGGGATGCCCACAGTTTAAGCAAGAGGAATCTCTTACTGGAATTACTTTTTTGTTATTTCTTTTATTAATTTAATAATAACGGATTTGTAAGTTGAAAAGTTGGAATCATTACTTTAAATTGCTCTAAAGTTTCTTGATTTGTCATGGAGTAAAACCCTTTCATAGCCCCCAAATTAGAAGTTAAAAAACAACCCGAGGTGTAGGTGTGTTTTTCACTTGGTTTTAATATTGGACTTTGTCCAACAACTCCTTCACCAGCTACAATTTCTATTTGATTTAAACTGTCAAAAATTTCCCAGTACCGATCAGTAAGTTGCACCGTTTCATCGGATCTGTTTTCGATGGTGATTGCATAGGAAAAGGCATAATATAAAGTATGATTACTCAAGCTCGTACCTTTAAAGGTAGTCTGCACAGAGATTTTAATGCCTTTTGTGATTTGCGTTTCCATTGAAGTAAAAGTAACTTATTTGATTAAAAGTAACAACTTTATTTTAATTATCTATTCTGATCAAGAAATCCAGAACCTACGCCAATCACTCTTTCATATACGTCTCCAAAAGATTTATAATACACTAGCACAGTGTATTGATTTTCTGTTTCATAGAAAGACCCATTGATCGTCCTTAGATCCACTTTGTTGTCTTCACCAACTGTGGCAAAACTATAGTTATAAAAACCCTGTTTTAAAAGGAAATGTGCTCTGTAAACACCATTTTCTGGATCAAAAGACATTTTGTTTTCTGGGGTTAATTCGAAATTATTAAAGGCACCATATACATAAACTTCTTTACCGCTAAAAGGTTGATATGCATTCAATGAAAAATGCATCATCGCATAATCTGCTTCTGTTTCAGCGTCATTTGCCTCTAAGGTTCGTATTACAAATTGGCCATTAACATCCGGGAAATAAGTGTATTTTTTATATTCATTGTAATTCTCAGGGTAGAGGTAATGATGATATACTTCCTCCTTTTCTACTCGTTGAATTCCTAAACTTCTATTTCTAATAAACTTAGTGTCGAAATTATAATACTCATTATCACCCCAGAAATTTGTTTTGTTGGTATAGGTGTATAGAAGTTGATTTGCTTTAAAAAAAGTCGGTTGTAAATTGGTGATTTTCTCATTCCAATTTTCATTTTTTAAGATCACTACCTTTATTTCTTGACTCGGGTTATTGATTTGTAAAGTAGGATGATTTATCGAAAATTGAATGGTTTGTTGTGTGTTTGAAGTCTTTGTATTTCTACTTCTTTCAACAGAAACGCCAACAATAGCTTTGCGTTCATAAAGTACAAATTTTCTCGAAAAAATGACTTCGTCAAAGTCATTCAACACAGAAAGTAAGTAATTGCCACTTTTTGTGATGATCGAATTTGTATTGGGAATTTGTACACTATAATGTGTGAAGCTTTGTAAAGTGTTGAAGGAGTTTGTGACTTCTAAAATGGTGTTTTGATCAAAACCATTTATGTATTGGCTGGTCAGCATTCTACTTCTTTCCCAATCATTGGTCATGTGTTCAATTTTATATTGATAGCTTTTACTATCCGCATCTAGATCATCAAAAGACAATTCTAAAACGGTTCCTAGGGGTACGATAGAAGTGAAAACCTTGTCTTGTAAGGGCCTTAATTGAATTGACTTTATTTGTTGCGCATGAAGCGATGTTGCAATAAATAAAAAAAAGTAACTTATTTTTAGCTTCATAATTGGGGCTGATAATTTTATCAAAAGTAGAAATTTTATTTTCAAAAAAGGGGAACAATTATTGTTCCTCTATTTTAAATAGCAAAAAGAAACTCGTGCTACTTTGTATAAACGCTGTGCTATGGGAAAAAGTTCTTTTTCTTCTGCATTATGCAGTTATTTAGAACGGGTATAAATAATAATATTTAACGAATATATAGCGTGAATCGTATCAAAAATAAGCCGCAAAACCATTAAATTTGCATGATTTTTTTAGATAACTAAAATTAACAAAAACCTATGTCAAAAGACATCCGTATAAAGAAAGGCTTAAATATTAGTCTTATAGGCGATGCAGAGCACACAACCACTCAACTTGCTACAGGTGGTGTTTATGCAATAAAGCCATCAGATTTTCACGGAATAACCGTTAAACTTATTGCCAAAGAAGGAGCAGAAGTAAAAGCAGGAGAACCACTTTTTTATTCTAAGAGTGACGAACGCATTTTATTTCCAAGTCCAGTAAGTGGTAAAGTTACCGAGGTTATTCGTGGAGAAAGAAGAAAAGTTTTAGCAATCAATATTGCCGCAAACGCAACACAAGAATTTAAAGATTTTGGCACTAAAGATGCAGCGAGTATGTCTGCAGAAGAAGTGAAAAATCACTTATTTGATTCCGGTTGTTGGCCTTTTGTAAAACAACGTCCTTACGATGTTGTTGCCAATCCAAATCAAGCTCCAAAAGCTATTTTTGTATCTGCGTATGCAAGTGCACCTTTGGCAGCCGATTTAGATTATACTCTAAAAGGGAAAGAAGCGGAGCTGCAAGCAGCTTTAACAGCAGTAGGTAAATTAACTGAAGGAAAACTTCACGTTTCTGTTGGTAAAAATGCAAACTCGCCGTTTTCGAACTTAAAAGGAATTGAAATCCATAAAGTTTCTGGACCGCACCCAGTTGGGAATGTTGGAACACAAATTGCACAAATAGATCCGATTAATAAAGGAGAAGTAGTTTGGGTAATTACGCCACAAGACCTAGTTGTTATTGGTGAGTTGTTGTTAACAGGAAAGTTGAACATTACTAGAACCGTTGCTTTAACAGGTTCTCAGTTTAGCAAGCCACACTATGTGACGGTAACTGCAGGGGCACAAATTGCAGCAATTGTTAAAGGGAATCTAGACAACGATAATACGAGAATCATTAGTGGAAACGTATTGTCTGGCACGCATGTAAAAGAGGATGGTTTTATTGGGTATTACGACAATCAAATAACCGCAATTCCAGAAGGAGATGATTATGAATTCTTCGGTTGGAACAAACCCGTATTCAATAAAATATCTACTTCAAGAGCATTGACTTTTTCTTGGTTAACTCCAAACAAAAAATACGACTTAAATACCAACACGAACGGAGAACACAGAGCATTTGTAGTAACAGGTTCTTATGAAAAAGTTTTTCCTTTAGACCTGTATCCAATGCAGTTGTTAAAAGCGTGTATGTATGAAGATTTAGATGAAATGGAAGCTTTAGGAGCCTACGAAGTAGCGCCAGAAGACTTTGCATTAACAGAATTTATATGTGTATCTAAACAACCTCACCAGAAGATAATTCGTGAAGGTTTAGATTTAATGAGAGAAGAATTAGGATAAGATTATGGGCTTAAAACAAAACTTACATACTTTAAAGGAGAAATATAAAGGAACCAAAATGGCACCTGCGTTTAACGCAATCCATACTTTTTTATATTTACCAAATGAAGTGACTCACGGAGGAACTCATATTAAAGCAGCAGACGATTTAAAACGTACAATGAATATTGTCATTATGGCATTACTTCCTTGTTTGCTTTTTGGAATGTTCAACGCAGGATATCAACATTATGCGGCAATTGACGCAGCAAAAGGAATCGCATCAGAGTTTACGGTGTTGGGATCTTTTTTAACAATGGACAATTTCTGGATTGGAATTATAAAAGTATTACCATTGGTAATCGTTTCTTACGGAGTGGGACTTTTAGTGGAATTTATTTTCGCAGTGATAAAAGGACACGAAGTAGAAGAAGGATATTTAGTAACAGGAATGTTAGTGCCTTTAATTGTACCCGTAGATACACCTTTATGGATGTTGTCTGTAGCAGTTATCTTTGGTGTTGTTATTGGAAAAGAAGTTTTTGGTGGAACAGGAATGAATATCTTAAACCCTGCTTTAACTATTAGAGCCTTTTTATTCTTTGCCTATCCAACTTGGATGTCTGGAGATAAAGTTTGGGTATATGATGCCGTAAATAGAACTGGAACTGCAGATGCTATTTCTGGAGAAACGATGCTTGGAACCTATGCGCAAAACCAACCAGCAAATTATGATTTATGGGAAGCCTTTTTTGGATTCATTCCAGGATCTGTAGGTGAAACTTCAGCTTTCTTAATATTAGTAGGTGCCGCGATTTTAATTTTTACAAAAATTGGAAGTTGGAGAATTATTGTTTCTACCTTCATAGGAGCTGCAGTAATGGGTTTCATTTTCAATCAAATTGTAGCAGCAGATATCATTACAGAATCAAGCAAGTTTTATGGTTTAATGAATACCGTTTGGTATGAGCATTTAATCATTGGAGGTTTGGCATTTGGAGCCGTATTTATGGCAACAGATCCGGTAACAGCTTCCCAAACAAATAAAGGAAAATGGATTTACGGTTTCTTAATTGGTTTTATATCCATCATGATCCGTGTCTTTAACCCTGCCTATCCAGAAGGAGTGTTTTTAGCCATTCTATTGATGAATGTCTTCGCTCCAACCATTGACCATTATGTGGTACAAGGAAATGTAAACAAAAGATTATCACGTACTAAAGTTAAAACTGCCTAATTATGAGTAAGAGAACAGATAGTAATAGTTATACAATGATTTTTGCCATTATTATGGTGTTTGTTGTAGGATCTTTGTTAGCTTTTATGGCTTCGTCCTTAAAACCAAACATTGATGAGAATAAAAGAATTGAAAAGCAACAGAACATTTTGTACGCATTAGGCGTAGATGAGAATGAAGGAACAAGTGCTAAATTTGTATCTACAGATTTAGCAGGTACTGCTTTTTCAAAATACATTACAAAGCAAATTGAAGTGCAAGGCGGCAATGAAATTGAGAATTCGGATGCCTACTTAATTGATATTAAAAAACAGCAAACCTTAGCCAAGCAAGGAAAACAAAGAAGGTTACCCTTATTTGTTGGTAAAAATAAAAAAGGGGTTACACTTTATGTGGCGCCAATTCGAGGAAAAGGACTTTGGGATGCCATTTGGGGATACGTTGCTATGGATGAAAATATGGTTATACAAGGCGCTTATTTTGATCACAAAGGAGAAACACCTGGTTTGGGAGCAAACATCAAGCAGCGTTATTTTATGGACGACTTTATTGGTGAGCACTTATTAAACGAAGCTGGAGAATTCAAGGGTATTAAAGTTGCCAAAGGAAACAACGACCCAAAAAATTTAGAAAAGACAGATTACGAAGTAGATGCAATTGCCGGTGCTACCATTACAGGAGATGGTGTTTCTGCAATGATTAAGAAAGACTTGGCAATGTATATGCCTTATTTTAAAACATTAAAAAAATAATTATGGGACTTTTATCAAAAAAAGACGCAGCATTACTTACAGACCCCTTAGCAGATAACAACCCGATTACGATTCAAGTATTAGGAATTTGTTCCGCTTTGGCAATTACAGCAGAACTTGAAGCTTCTATTGTAATGTCTATTTCAGTAATGTTTGTATTGGGATTAGGAAACGTGGTAATTTCTTTAATGAGAAATATCATTCCCTCTAAAATTAGAATTATTGTACAACTCATAGTTGTTGCAACCTTAGTAATTATAGTGGATTTAGTGTTAAAAGCATTTGCGTACGAACTCAGTAAGACACTCTCTGTTTTTGTAGGGTTAATTATTACCAACTGTATTATCATGGGGCGTTTTGAAGCCTTTGCTTTAGGAAACGGACCTTGGAGAGCCTTCTTAGATGGTATTGGAAACTCTGTAGGATACGGTGTAATTTTAATCATCGTTGGTTTCTTTAGAGAACTTTTAGGAGCAGGAACCTTATTAGGATATCCGGTATTAGGAAATCCGATTCCAGGAGAATTATCAGGTCTATACGCTTACGGATATGAGAACAACGGATTTATGTTATTGTCACCAATGGCTTTAATTGTAGTTGGAATTATTATCTGGATACAACGTAGTAGAAATACATCATTAATAGAAGAAAATTAAAATTAGTACAAAGTAAATATTTCCAGTTTGCAGTCAAATGCGAACTGAATACTAAGCACTGAAAACTATAAAAAAATGGAACATTTAGAGTTATTTTTCAAATCGATATTTATAGACAACATGGTCTTCGCAACCTTTTTAGGAATGTGTTCTTACCTTGCTGTATCTAAAAAAGTGTCAACCGCTGTAGGTTTAGGAGCTGCTGTAATTTTTGTTTTGGCAGTAACCGTGCCTTTAAACTGGTTGTTAGATCAATATATTTTACAAGAAGGCGCCTTAGTTTGGTTAGACCCCGCTTATGGAGTAGACGGAGCTGAAACAATGGATTTAAGTTTCCTTTCTTTCATTATGTTTATTGCAACCATTGCAACTATGGTGCAGTTAGTAGAAATTGTTGTTGAAAAATTTTCACCCTCATTGTACAACTCATTAGGTATTTTCTTACCCTTAATTGCAGTAAACTGTGCGATCTTAGGAGGAAGTTTATTCATGCAATCACGTGAAATTCCTACATTAGCATTATCATTAACCTACGGAGTTGGATCTGGAATCGGATGGTTCTTAGCCATTTTAGCCATTGCAGCCATTCGTGAAAAAATCCGTTATTCAAGTGTTCCCCCAGCCTTAAGAGGTTTAGGAATTACCTTTATCATTACAGGATTAATGGCCATTGGTTTTATGAGTTTTGGAGGAATGTTAACTGGAGGAGATGAAGCAGAAAAAGAGACTCCTAAAGTAGCTACTCAGCTAGAAAACAAAACAGACAAAAAAGAAGCAGTTACAAAAGTGATTGCCGATAACACAAATACAAACAACCAGTAATATGATATTAGCAGCAGGTACAACAGGAACTGTATTAGCAACCGTAGCAGCTTTTTTAGCTATTGTGTTATTATTAGTAACGTTATTATTATTTGTAAAACAAAAATTATCTCCATCCGGCCCAGTAACATTGACCATTAACGGAGAAAGAAAAATTGAAGTGGCTTCAGGAAGTACACTTCTAACGACTTTAGGAGCAGAAAAAATATTTTTACCATCTGCATGTGGAGGTGGAGGTTCATGTGTACAATGTGAATGTCACGTAAACTCTGGTGGAGGGGAAGCCTTGCCTACAGAAACACCACATTTTACTCGTAAAGAGTTAAAACACGGAATCCGTTTAGCCTGTCAGGTAAAAGTAAAACAAGACATGGACATTTCCATTCCAGAAGAGATTTTCGGAATTAAGAAATGGGACGCAGTCGTTGTAAGAAATTATAATGTAGCATCATTCATTAAAGAATTTGTTGTTGAAATTCCACAAGACATGGGGTACAAAGCAGGAGGATATATTCAAATTGAAATTCCACCTTGTGAAGTGAAGTTTGCCAATATGGACATTACAGCACACCCAGAAGAACACGATACACCAGACAAATTTAAAGCCGAATGGGAGAAGTTTAAACTGAGACCTTTGGTAATGAAAAATAAAGAAGTAATCGAAAGAGCTTATTCAATGGCATCTTATCCAGCAGAAGGAAGAGAGATCATGTTAAACGTTCGTATTGCTACTCCGCCCTTTGATAGAGCAAAAGGTGGCTGGATGGACGTAAACCCAGGAGTTGCTTCTTCATATATCTTCGGTTTAAAAAAAGGAGATAAATGTGTGATTTCAGGACCTTATGGTGAATTTTTCATCAACGAATCTGATTCAGAAATGTTATATGTAGGTGGAGGTGCAGGAATGGCGCCAATGCGTTCTCACTTATACGAATTATTTAGAACCCTAAAAACCGGTAGAAAAGTAACCTATTGGTATGGAGGACGTTCAAAAGCAGAATTGTTTTATATTGAACACTTTAGAGCATTAGAAAAAGATTTCCCAAATTTCAAATTTTATATCGCTTTATCAGATCCTTTAGAGGCAGATAACTGGAAAGTAAAGAAAGACATTAATGATACAGAAGGAGATGGTTTTGTAGGGTTTATACATAACTGTGTAATTGAAAACTACCTAGATCACCATGAAGCTCCAGAAGACATGGAATTGTATTTCTGTGGACCACCATTGATGAACAAAGCAGTTCAAAAAATGGGAGAAGACTTTGGTATGCCAGATGAAAACATCCGTTTCGATGATTTTGGAGGCTAGTCTTCAAATAATAAATAAGAATAAAAAAACCGATTCAGCAATGAGTCGGTTTTTTGACTTATATTCCTTCATTAATTGTAAATAAATAAAAGTTTCAATGCTCTTAAATATCGCTTTTCTTATAAGTATTTTAGTGCTTATTGGTTTACTTATTTTTTATTTCTTTCAAGAAAAATTCATTTTCAGAAACGGGCATAGATTGCGTAAAAATGCCCCATTTCAATTCTCTACTCCTTTTGATGAGATATTTCTAACAACCACCGATCAGCAAGAAATTAATGCAGTTCACTTCCGACTTCCTGCGCCAAAAGGGGTGGTTTTGTTTTTTCATGGTAATAAAGGAAACCTCACAAAATGGGGCGAAAGAGTCAATTATTTTCTAGAATATAAGTATGAAGTATTTGTTATAGATTACAGAAGCTATGGGAAAAGCACCGGTAATTTCAATGAAAACCAAATGTATGAGGATGCTTTATTGGCGTATACCCATCTAAAAAATAGTTTTTCAGAAGATAAAATAGTCGTGTATGGTTTTTCTTTAGGATCTACTTTTGCAACGAAAGTAGCCGCTTTAAACAGCCCAAAAGAATTGATTTTAGAAGCACCTTTCCACAATCTAAAAAAAGCAGTTCAATTTGTGCTGCCATTCGCCCCCACTTTTTTACTAAAATTTAAATTTAACACAAACAAGGACATTCCCTTGGTATCAGCGCCCATCACCATTTTTCATGGAAACCGAGACAAAACAACGTCCTTTGAAGGCGCAAAAGCATTATTGAAGTTAAATGCATCTTCAAAAAACGCTTTTATATCAATTCCAGAAGGTACCCATCACAACATCAGAACATTTCCGAAATACAAACAGATTTTAACCGCTCTTTTAGAAAGGTAAGATTTTAAGAAAGTGTACCTTTGCAAAAAATTAAGAGTATGATTACATTCGAAGAATTAGATTTATCCAACCAACTTCAATATGCAATAGATGATTTAGGTTTTGTAAATCCAACCCCAATTCAAGTTCAATCTTTTCCAGTGGTAAGATCTGGTAAAGATGTTGTTGGAATTGCACAAACAGGAACGGGGAAGACATTTGCATATATGTTACCGATTCTTCGAGAATTGAAATTCATTAAAACAAGACACCCTCGTGTTTTAGTTTTAGTACCCACAAGAGAATTGGTTTTACAAGTTGTAGATGAAATTGAAAAGCTATCAAAATACCTTAATTTTCGTGTTTTAGGAGTCTATGGAGGTGCAAATATCAATACACAAAAACAATCTATAGCTCAAGGACAAGACATTATTGTAGCAACACCAGGACGTTTGTATGACTTGGGAGTTAGTAACGTTTTAAAGTTAAAAACTATCCAAAAATTAGTCATTGATGAAGTTGATGTAATGCTAGATTTAGGGTTTCGTTTTCAGCTTTTAAACATTTTCGATTTGTTGCCTGTAAGAAGACAAAACATTATGTTTTCTGCAACCATGACAAATGATGTTGATGAATTAATTTTAGATTTCTTTAAGAAGCCAGAAAAAATATCAGTTGCCGTTAGTGGAACCCCATTAGATAATATTGTACAAGAAAGTTACAACGTACCTAACTTTTTTACCAAAGTTAATTTGCTGAATGATTTCTTGAAAGACAAAGAAACATTTCATAAAGTCCTAATTTTTGTCGCTTTTAAAAGAACGGCAGATTTACTCTTTAAACATTTAGAAGAAGTCTTTGGAAGTGAAACCTGTGTAATTCATTCCAATAAAACTCAAAATTATAGAATCCGTTCTATTCGTCAATTTGATGAAGGAAACAACCGTATTTTAGTGGCTACAGATGTCATGGCACGTGGGTTGGATTTCGACAAAATATCGCATGTAATCAATTTTGATACCCCAGATTTTCCAGAAAACTACATGCACCGAATCGGTAGAACAGGTAGAGCAGAAAAAGAAGGAAAAACGATCTTATTTTCAACAAAGAAAGAGCAGGAATCTAAAGAAGCTATCGAATCTTTAATGGATTTTAAGATTCCGCTTTTAGCATTGCCAGAAACATTAGAAATTTCTACGCTATTAACAGAAGATGAACGTCCAAAAGAAGATCAAGGAATTTCAAAAAATAGAACTGTATTAGAGCACGTTCCAGGTCCTGCATTTCATGAGAAAAGTGAAAAAAACAGCAAAACCAATCAAGGAGGTTCTTATCGTAGGGAGATTGCTATAAAATATAAAAAGCCAAAAACGCGTGGTGATAAAAATTACAACATGCGTAACAAAAAGAAGTAACTAGATGCAGGTTTTAACAGCACAAGAATTGCACAATCTTGCCATGAATATTGTTGGCAAGCGTTTAGAAGAAATGGGATATGAATTTCAGGCGATTAATAGCAAACTGAAAAAACATCCACAATTTGTGTTGTTTAAAAAAGGAGAACAAACAGTTTTTGTACTTGTAAAAGTAACCAACAATATCCACAACCCAGAAGCATATGATGTGCTATGGATGGAGACTTTTAAAGAACATGCTAAAAAACAAAATGCCAAAGTTTGGTATGCAGGCGTTGGTATTGCCAATGCAGAAAGTGTAGAAAACCCTGTTTTTAAAGACCAACCGTACTATGTGGCTTTCGAAGATTTTATTACAATCTTGGAGTAACATCAGTACATATCGCTATTATAAACTCAAGAATCAGATTCGATTTATTTTTATCGAACCTATAATTTATAAGAATCAGTACTATCAAATACTATTCTTCCCATCAAAAAAACAATTAATGAGTACAGACATTCAAATACACAAACCAGTCCCTTATGACCTTGCTGGAAAAGATTTAGCGACATTTCGTGTCACTTCAGACATCAAAAGCACCATTAAAGGATTGCGCGCTGGAAACCCAGTATTAGTTACCGCGTTTTATAGCGATGGATTGTTGCTCCTTAATGAAATAAAGAAAGACATTAAGAAAAAATTACCCACCAAAACTTTTCAAGAACAACGTGTTTTTAGAGCTGCTTATCATAAACTTTCCAATCTTGTTTTAGTGAAGATTGAAGCACATCAATTGACCTTGAAAAAGTCACCAGAAATTGGTTGGTTACAAAAGCTCTATCCAGCAATGGATTCGTTTTTATTATCTTTTCCACAAGTTCAAGGTTTAAACAGTGCTTGGCAGTGGTATCAAAATGGAATTTCAACCCCAGTACTCAGAAATAAAATCCATCCTTATTACGGGACTTATTTCCCGACACGCTTTGATCATTTAATCCTTTTTGACAATTGGTTGAAACGGTATGCAGGGCCAAAAAAATCGGCCATTGATGTTGGAATTGGAAGTGGTGTACTTTCGTATCAAATGGTTAAACACGGCTTTCAAAAGGTTTTTGGAACAGACACCAATCCGAATGCTATTGTTGGACTTAAAGAAGCGATGGGCGACACCAAGATGTCTCGTAAAATCGAATTGGATTTTGGATCTCTTTTTGGCGCTTGGGAAAATCAAACGGAACTGATAGTTTTCAATCCGCCTTGGTTGCCAAAGGCACACGACTTAGATAAAAATGACGAAGCCATTTATTATCCTAAAAACTTATTTCCAGATTTCTTTGCAGCAGCAATAAAAAGACTCGCTCCAGAAGGAAAGCTAGTGATTTTGTTTTCAAATTTAGCACAGATAACTGGGTTAACAACCACGCACCCTATTGAAATTGAATTGGCAAAAGGCAATCGTTTTCAATTGGAAAAGTGTTTGAAGAAATCAGTAAAACAAGCATCAGACAAAACAAAGCGCGACCAAGATTGGCGTGCCGCAGAAGAAGTAGAGCTTTGGGTTTTGACGAAAAAGTAAGGTTAGGAACTTCGATTTTAAAGCATAAAAAAACCACCTAAATCAGGTGGTTTATTTATGCTTGAGAAATAAATTTATTACTCCGCTTTCTGTTCTAATAAATCAAAGAACTGTTGTAATCTTGGTAAGATGATAATTTTTGTTCTTCTGTTTTTTGCCTTGTTTGCAGGTGTATCATTTTCAGCTACGGGCACATAACTACTTCTACCAGTAGCAGACAATCTTTCTGGTTTTACACCATATTTATATTGCAAAATTCTTGTGATTGAAGTTGCTCTTAAAGCAGATAAATCCCAGTTGTCTTGAATAATAGTTCTTTTTATAGGAGTAGCATCCGTATGTCCTTCAACCATTACATCCATTTCTGGTTGTGCGTTGATTACTGTTGCAATTTTTTCTAAAATCGTATAGGCCTTTTCAGTTACATTATAACTTCCGCTTTTAAATAATAATTTATCAGCAATAGAGATAAAAACAACTGTTTTTTCTACATTAATTTCAATGTCTTCGTCTTGTATGCCGTCGGTTAAGTTCTTCGTTAAATGGTATTTTATCGCCAAATTAATAGAATCTTTCTGCGTCATTGCATCTCTAATTCCATTAATAAATTTGTCTTTTTCACTTAACTGAGAAATTACAGTTTTAATATTGTCTGAAGAAGACTGTGTTAAAACAGTTAAATTTTCAACTTGTCTTAAAGCAGTTTTTTTATCTTCTTTTAAAGATTTAACTTGTTCTGCTAAAGCAAAAGCTTTTGCATCTTCGTTGTTTTTTTCAATAATACATTTTTGCAAATCAGCTTTGATATCTACCAATTGAGTTGCTTTGTTATCATGCTTCGTTTGTAAAGCAACAAAATCTTTTTTAGAAACACATGCGCTTAATACAATTCCTGATAAAAGGAGTAGGGTAATTTTTTTCATTTTCTGAAGATTTAATTTCAAGTACAAAGCTAATAAAAAGCAGTTACATTTAGTTGCATAATTCTTATTTTGTGATAATTTTATGTACTATTTTTGAGTATAAATTTAAAATCGGATGAAACGTTTTTTTCTATTGGCATTTTTACTAGCCGTTCTTAGTTCTTGTGAATCCAACACAAAAGAAACAAACCTTACATTACAAGGGTATGTTTTTGGAACTACTTATAAAATTATATATCGAAATACCGCCGTCAATTATCAAAAGTCAATTGATAGTTTGTTTTATTTGGTCAACAAATCGATATCTACTTATTTACCATCCTCAGATATTTCTTTGATAAATGAAGGAGATACCTCTGTTGTTGCAGATGCTGTTTTATTAGAATTGTTAGCGAAATCTAAAAAAATTCACCAAAAAACCAATGGATATTTTGATCCTACTGTCGGAAATCTTGTCAATGCTTGGGGTTTTGGGCCTAAAAATGAAAAGCAAAACTTAGATACTTTGGAGGTTCAAAAACAAATGGAATTGGTTGGGTTTGATAAAATTCAAGTCATCAAACAAAGAGTAATCAAAGAAGACCCTGCGATGTATTTAGATTTTAATTCTATTGGGAAAGGTTTTGGAATCGATATTGTTGCACGGTTTTTAGATCAGCAGCAGATTGCAAACTATATGATTGAAATTGGTGGAGAGATTCGAGCAAAAGGTGTTAAGAAAAACAACAAACCTTGGCGTGTTCAACTTCAGAATCCTGTTAAGACAAACATCAATGAGGCATTTACGGTGATCAACTTGTCCAATAACTCGATGGCTACATCTGGAAATTACAGGAAATTTAGAATTGCTGAGAATGGTCAAAAGTATGTACATACCATAAACCCTAAAACAGGTTTTGCAACCGAAAGTAACTTGTTAAGCGTTTCTGTAATCGCAGCGATAGACTGTGCAGATGTGGATGCGTATGCTACTGCATTTATGGCGATGGGGGTTGAGAAAACAAAAATATTTCTAGAGAAGCATAAGGAAATAAAAGCGATTTTAATTTATATAGATGCCCAACAAAATCTTGCAAGTTATTCTAATTACGATGATGGTTTATAACAGACAGGTAAAATCTCCCCTTTCATTAAGCAAAATCGTTCTAGCTCTTTTTCTTCGATTTTCTTCGTATAGTCTATTTCGTCAACCTTAAAACCAACAGCACGTAGTTTGTCAAAATAATCACGACCATAAATCCTTACATGGTCATATTGACCAAATATTTTTGCACGCTCTTTCCGATCTGTAATTGTATTGTCTTCAAATGTTTTATCCCTCGAAAGGTCTTGTGGGATTTGAAAAACACCCATCCCTTTAGGCTTTAAAACACGATACAATTCCTGCATGGCTTTTGTATCATCAGTAATGTGTTCTAAAACATGATTGCAAAAAACAATATCAAAAGTATTGTCGTCAAAGGGTAAATCACAAATATCTGCTTTTACATCTGCAATGGGCGATTCTATATCGGAAGTGATATAATTTAAATTTTCTTGCTTCCTAAAATACTTCAGAAAACATTGTTCTGGTGCAATGTGTAATACTTCCTGTTTTTTTTCTGAACTAAAAAAGGAAGTTTCATCTCTTAAAAACAACCACATTAATCGATGTCTTTCTAAAGATAAGGTGGAAGGAGAAAGTGCGTTTTCGCGCTGTTTTCCATACCCGTAAGGGAGTAGTTTTCGAAAACTTTTACCATCTATAGGGTCTGTAAATCGATTTCCTTTTAGATAAAAACCAATTATGGGACGCACCCAATAGCTTGCCTTTATTAATAAAGGTCGTGGTATGGTGTTTAAGATGGTTTTAAATAGAGACATAATTATTATTCTGTAAATTTCTGCAAAAGAACAAATACTTTATTGTCTGAACTCATCCTCTTCAGTACTCACAATTCCCAAGGCATCATATACATATTTAAAGGTAGAAAGCAATTCTGGTTTTCCGTTTACAATAGCAACATCATGTTCGAAATGTGCAGAAGGTTTATTGTCTAATGTAGTAATTGTCCAGCCATCTGAATGCTGTCTAATCTTATGAGTTCCAAGATTTGTCATCGGTTCAATAGCAACAACCATTCCTTCAATAAATTTTTTTCCTCTTCCTCTTTTACCATAGTTTGGCATTTCTGGATCTTCGTGCATTGTTCTTCCAAGGCCATGGCCAACCAATTCTCTGACTACTCCATAACCACAGTCTTCCGTATATTTTTGAATTGCATATCCTACATCACCTACACGATTCCCCGCTTTAAAGCTTCGAATCCCTTCGTACAAACTTTGCTTAGTAACGTCTAATAGTTTTTTAACATCATCAGCAATTTCACCAACGGCAAAAGTATATGCATGATCGCCATAGAAACCATTTTTCAAAGCACCACAATCAATAGAGATAATGTCTCCTTCCTTTAATGGAGTTTTATTTGGGATTCCGTGAACAACTTGTGCATTTGGACTCATACAAAGCGTATTTGGAAAGTCATACAAGCCTAAAAAACCAGGGATTGCCCCTTCAGATCTTATGAAATCTTCGGCTAGTTTATCTAAATATAATGTAGTGACACCTGGTTTTACTTCGCTTGCAAGCATTCCTAATGTTTTAGAAACGACCAAAGCACTTTCGCGCATAATTTCTATTTCTTCTCTTGTTTTTACGATAATCATCTTAAAAAAATTATAACACAAAGTTACTCTAATTTAAAGAAATAAGACTAGGAAGTTTTTGTTGAAAGAGAATAAAAATAGTTTTTTTTGATATTTGTTTGGTACAACTAAAAACGGCGTCATTCAATACGAATGACGCCGCTTATAATTAAATAATTTGCCAATAGATTATTTGCTTCTATCATAAGAATGCTTGTAAGGCATACCCGTTACAATTTTTAAAATATCTTTTTCTAAAGAAACTCTTGCATATTCTACATAACGCCCAATTTCTTTACCGTCCTTATAAAAGATAAATGTAGGCACTTTAAAAACATTCAATCCTTCTTGTAAATTATCAGGTGTTTTTTTAGAACGATTTACAGTGACCAATTCAAAGTTGGCCATTTCAAAATGAGCCTGTTCTAAAATTTTGAAAAAATGAGGCGTTTCTCTTTTACTATCGCCACACCAAGTTCCCATAAATCCTTTAATGGTAATTCCTTTCAATGTCGTTTTTAAGGACTCAATTGTAGCAGCATCTGGATTGTAGGTTTCAAATTTTTGATCAAACCAAGTTTTGTAAGGTGCTTGATTGAAAGATTCTTTATCTGCAAAACCAATCAAATTACCTGATTGATCTTTTACTGCTGTTGTTTTTTGTTGCCCATTACATGAAGTGAAAATTCCAATGAATGCAATTAAAATTAATTTTTTCATAAGTGTTTTTTTAAAATTATAGAAGTGATTTTTGTGTCATTTCTGTGGGTTGCTCAATGCCCATTAAAGCTAAAATTGTTGGAGCAATATCGCCTAAGATACCATTTTTTATTGATTTTAAACTTGGGTCAATCAATACAAAAGGAACTGGGTTTGTGGTATGTGCAGTGTTTGGACTTCCGTCAGGGTTCATCATAGTTTCACAGTTTCCATGATCTGCAATTAAAAGCGTTGTATAGCCATTCTTTAATCCCGTTTCGATAACAGTTTTTGCACAAACATCAACAGTTTCACAAGCTTTAATGGCTGCTTCCATAATTCCAGTATGACCCACCATGTCGCCATTCGCAAAGTTTAAACAGACAAAATCTGCAGCTCCTTTGTCTAAATCTTCACACAAAGCATCCGTCAATTCAAACGCGCTCATTTCTGGCTGTAAATCGTAGGTTGCTACTTTTGGTGAATTTTTTAAAATACGAGACTCCCCTTTAAAAGGAGCTTCTTGCCCTCCAGAAAAGAAGAACGTAACATGGGGGTATTTCTCAGTTTCCGCAATTCTAATTTGCTTTTTTCCAGCCTTAGAGATTACTTCGCCCAATGTGTTTTTTATGTTATCACTTTTGTAAATTACATTGATATTTTTAAAATTTTCGTCATACAACGTAATGGTCGTAAAGTACAAGTCCAACTTTTTCATCTCAACATCAGGAAAATCATTTTGTGACAAAGCATTTGTCAATTCTCTACCTCTGTCCGTTCTATAATTAAAAAAAAGCACCACGTCACCTTCCTCAATCTGCGCTTTTGGCTGGTTGTTTTTATCAGTGATAATGATGGGTTTGTGAAATTCATCCGTCAACCCTGCGTCATAATTTTGTTGAATTGTGGCAACCGCATCTTTGGTTTTTGTGCCCAGTCCATTGACCAAACCATCATAGGCTATTTTTATACGCTCCCATCTATTGTCTCTGTCCATTGCGTAATAACGTCCAGTTACAGAAGCCAATTCACAAGTAGACCCTTTCATGTATTCTTGAAGTTCATTGATGAATTTTCCGCCAGATTTTGGATCACAGTCTCTACCATCAGAAAATGCGTGCACAAAAACATTGGCGACTTCGTTTTCTTTTGCAACGTCTAAAATCCCTTTTAAATGATTGATGTGAGAGTGAATTCCACCATCAGAAACCAATCCTAATAAATGGACTTTTTTATTGTTTTCTTTTGCATACTTATAAGTGTCTAACAATGCTTTTTCTTTTCCTAATGTCTTTTCTTTTACCGCTTTATTTATGCGTGCCAAGTTTTGATAGACAATCCTACCAGCACCCAAATTCATATGGCCCACTTCAGAGTTCCCCATTTGACCTTCAGGCAATCCAACATGTTCACCATCCGTTCTCAATGATGCGTGCGCATACTTGTTATATAAAGAGTTGATATAAGGTGTTTTTGCATTGTAAATGGCAGATACCTTTGGGTCTTGCGTGATTCCCCATCCATCCAAGATCATTAAGATTACTTTTTTGTTCATTTTGCTGGTTTAAAGGGTAAAAATAAGAAAGATTTTTTATTGATTTTCTATATTTCTACGAAACCGATAGCGTAAATTAAAACCGCAATTGTTATCAATAGAAATACTATATTTTTTAGCGCTTCTTTTTTATGATTTCTTTGAATTTTTCGCTTTAATATTTCAAGCTCTTTTGGGGTGGCTTTATTTTTAAAATGTACGGCTGTATGATATCCTTTTTTTAAATGCTTAATCTTATCAAAAGTAGAAATACGACTTCTTTTGTTTGCTTTCATACTCGCAATCATTGCCGATACAGAACCTCCAAAACCCATTTTAAATTATTTAGTAGTTATATATAGGTAGAAAATTATCGATCATTGTTACAAAAAAGAAGTTTTCTATACTTTCTGATTTCATAATTCATCTATTTTCAGCATCATAAATCCAAAGAGGTAAAATCTACTAAATGTGGAAATAGAGTCTTAAAAAAAGATGTAAATTTACATAGCCTTAAAAGGATATTTATGAAACCTCATTTTGCCTTAAACAACGTTACCCGTAAGTTGCCCGAACATTTACATAAGTTTGTTGTAAGTCAGCCTTATGACGAATATACCCCTCAAAATCAAGCAGTTTGGAGGTATGTGATGCGTATGAATATCGATTATTTAAGCAGAGTAGCTCATAAATCCTACCTAACGGGTCTAGCGGCTACAGGTATTTCTGTAGATCAAATTCCAAGAATGGATGGGATGAACCGAATCTTAAAAGAAATTGGTTGGGCTGCCGTTTCGGTAGATGGTTTTATACCTCCCAATGCATTTATGGAATTTCAAGCCTATAATGTTTTGGTGATTGCATCAGACATGAGAACGATCAATCATATTGAATATACACCAGCGCCCGATATTATTCATGAAGCAGCAGGACATGCACCAATTATTGCAAATCCAGAATATGCTGAATATTTAAGACGTTTTGGCGAAATTGGTAGTAAAGCAATTTCGTCGGCAAAAGACTACGAAATGTATGAAGCAATTCGACTGTTGTCTATTTTAAAAGAGAATCCAAATTCACCAGAAAAGGAAGTGTTAGAAGCACAAAAACAAGTAGAGTACCTACAAGAAAATATGGGTGAACTGTCTGAGATGGCAAAAATCAGAAACTTGCATTGGTGGACTGTAGAATATGGATTGATTGGAACGGTTGACGATTCTAAAATTTATGGAGCAGGTTTGCTTTCATCGATTGGAGAAAGTGATTGGTGCATGCAAGATGCGGTTGAGAAAAAACCTTATTCAATAGCTGCAGCAACTTTGAATTTTGACATAACAAAACCGCAACCACAATTATTTGTAACCCCAGATTTTGCCTATTTAAGCTTGGTTTTAGAAGAGTTTGCAAATACAATGGCATTAAGAACAGGAGGTTTAAATGGGGTGCAAGAAGTTGTGAATTCTAAAAACTTAGGTTCGATAGAATTAAGTACAGGGATTCAAATTTCGGGTATTTTCACAAACGTTATCAAATACAAAAATAATCAAGTTGCTTATTTCCAAACATCAGGACCAACCGCACTTTCTTCAAGAGATAAAGAGTTAATTGGCCATGGTGTTGCACATCACAAAAATGGTTTTGGGAGCCCAATAGGGAAACTTAAAGGAATTAACCTACAAATCGAAGACATGAGTCCAAGAGACTTAAAAGCGTATGGAATTTATGAAGGCGAATTCATAAAATTAGAATTTGAAAGCGGTGTGAAGATTCAAGGAAAAGCGATTACTGGAACCCGAGATTTAAGCGGTAAAATTTTATTAATTTCCTTCACAGATTGTACCGTTACTTATAAAGATCAAGTCCTTTTCGATCCCAGTTGGGGAATCTATGATATGGCGATTGGAAAAGAAGTAATTTCTGCCTATTCAGGTGCAGCAGATCACAGTTCTTTTGAAGATGTATCTAAAGTTTCTGAAACAAAAACAAAAAAAATAACCTACACTGTAAAAGAAGAAAAATTATACGCATTGTATGCACAAGTTAGAAAAATTAGAGCGGCAAACGCATCCAATCAAAAAGTAATAAAAAGTATTTTTGTTACGCTGGTTAACGAGCATCCTTCAGATTGGCTTTTGGCATTAGAAATTTATGAATTATCTGTGGAGAATGCATATGATTTTTCAGATGATATCTACCAATATTTATTGAAATTACAAGAGAATACCTCTTTTCAAAAATTAATAGAAAATGGGCTACAATTAATAAAAATTAAAAACGATTAAACATAAATTATGAGATTATTTGGAATCTTTAGTCAAAAAAAGGAAACAAACGACGTAAAAGAATATTTAACGAAAGGCGCAATTATTTTAGATGTTAGAACCCTTGAAGAATGGGATGAAGCACACGGAAAACAAGCGAAGCACATTGTACTAACAACGGTGCCTTTGCATCTAGAAGAAATCAGATCTTGGGACAAACCAATCATTGCAGTTTGTAGAAGTGGAGCTCGCAGTTCGCAAGCAACACAGTTTTTAGTTAGTAATGGTTTGGATGCAATTAACGGCGGACCATGGCAAAACGTAGATCAATACATAGCCGATTAAACCCTTTTTTTAGAATTTCATAAATGGAAATTCTGCTGCTGTTTTTGCAATTTTTGCAGCCAAATTTGTTAAAAATTTTTGATGCTGCTCACTACTGTTATGAAAAGGTTTGTGCAACAATCCTTTTTGGATGGTATCAACTTCTTGCATCGTATCAGAAGCTTTTTCATCCATCCAAGTGGCAACAAAACGTTCCCAGATATACCGAATTGCGGTAGTGTTTGGATGAATTAGATCTTCCGCGTAAAAGCGGTAATCACGCAATTCATCCATCATTATTTCGTAGCTTGGAAAGTAATGAAGATTGCCCCTGGAGGTGCTAAGTAATGTTTGTATTCCTGCAATCAAATGCGATTTACTTTGTGTGTTTTCCACAAAACCATCTTTTAAGTGTCGGACTGGTGAAACCGTAAAAATGATATTTATGGAGGTGTTTACCGATTGAATCAATGCAATAATCTCTGCTAAGTTTTCGGTAACTTCCTGAACGCTTAGCAGCTCTTTAGAAAATTTTTTCTGTGGAATTTTATGACAATTGGCAACGATTCTATTCGTTTCGGTATATCGATAGACCCAAGACGTCCCCAGTGTAATGACGAGGTGAGAAGCTTCTTTTAAGGCAGTATTTGTTGAAGTGGTTGCTGTGTTTAGTTGTAATAAAATATCTTTCTTTGCAAGTGCACTGAGTTTAGAGTGCGCATCAAAACAGTGCCACCGCTCATTTTGAAAAACCAAATCATTTTCAGTATATGTTTTTTTACGAATTGCATTTGCAACCAATTCTTTGATCGCTTTTGGATGGAATAAAATTCCGAATGGATTTTGAACCGTTTGAAACTTGAAATGATTTAATTGGTTTCCAATATTTTCCGAAAAGCAAGAACCTAAAAGTACTATTTTAGAAGCATAAGAAATGGGGCTTCTAACTTCTTTTTTTAAGATTACTTTTGTTTGTAAAATCATTTTCTTTTAACTTAGATACTCCTTTGCATTTTCTAGTGCTTGTGGAATTCCTCCTGGGTTTTTTCCTCCTGCGGTTGCAAAGAAATTTTGTCCACCACCACCACCGTGAATGAATTTTCCTAATTCCCGGACTACTTTACCAGCATCATAACCCCGTTCGTTAACTAATTCCTTAGAAATATAACACGTCAGCATTGCTTTTTCACTTGATGGGGCTGTTGCAAAAACTAAAAATAAATTCTGATGCGTTTTACCCATATCAAAAGCCAATGTTTTAATTCCATTCGCATCTAGGTCTACTTTGATGGCCAAAAATTGCACACCGTTTATTTCTTGAAGTTGATTTTTAATTTCTCCAGATAGGTTTTTGGCTTTGTCTCTTAACAGTTGCTCTACTTGTTTTTGCAAAGCAGTATTTTCATCCTGTAACTTTTGAACAGCTTTTACAGGTGCTTTTGCATTGTTAAGCAATTCTTTTATTTGGAACAAAGTGCGATTATTGTCATCATAAAAACCTTTTACCGCCTCGTTTGTAATTGCTTCAATTCTTCGAATTCCAGCAGCAACTGCGCCTTCCGATCTTATTTTAAAATGCCAGATATCTCCGGTGTTCTTTACATGAGTCCCACCACACAATTCAATTGAATTTCCAAATTTTATGGCCCGTACGGTATCCCCATATTTTTCACCAAACAACGCCATTGCGCCATCTTCGATTGCTTTTTCCATAGAAACATTTCTGCTTTCCTCTAACGGAAGCTTCAATGCTATTTTTGCATTTACATAGGCTTCAACAGTAGATAATTCTTCCGCAGTTACTTTCGAAAAGTGAGAAAAATCAAAACGCAAAGAGTTGGCATTTACAGCAGAGCCTTTTTGCGCTACATGCACGCCTAAGACTTCTCTTAATGCTTCATGCAAAAGATGGGTTGCTGTATGGTTGCACGCAGTCTGCTCTCGTAGTTTTTCATTTACTATTGCTTTGAAGGTGTCATTGACTTTTTTTGGCAATTTTTTTGTAAAATGAATAATAACATTGTTTTCTTTTTTGGTGTCTAAGATTGCAATAAGGTTGCCTTGTGGGTCAACGAAAGAACCTTTGTCACCAACTTGCCCACCCCCTTCAGGATAAAAAGGAGTTGCATCAAAAACCAATTGAAATATTTCACCCTCTTTTTTTGAAACTACCTTTCTGTAACGTGTAAGTTTTACGTCGGCACTTAATGTATCATACCCTATAAATTCTTCAGTAGCTTCTTTAACTAAAATGGTCCAATCCTCGGTAGACATTTCACTAGCAGCTTTAGATCTATTTTTTTGTTTTTGCAATTCGTCTTTAAATCCTTTTTCATCTAAAGTGAATCCTTTTTCAGAAAGAATTAACGCCGTTAAATCTACAGGAAAACCAAACGTATCATAAAGTTCAAAAACTTTGTCTCCAGAAATTTCTTTACTATCGGCAGTTTCAATAATTTTGTCCAATAGAATTAGTCCTTGATCTAACGCTCTCAAAAAGGACTTTTCTTCTTCCCTAATAACGTTTTCTATCAATTGTTTTTGTCCTGAAATCTCAGGAAAAGCAGCTCCCATTTGTTCAGAGAGTACCGCCACTAATTGATAAATAAAAGGGTCTTTTTTATTTAAGAAAGTAAACCCATAACGGACCGCTCTTCTTAGAATTCTACGAATCACATAGCCCGCTCCTGTATTACTTGGCAATTGGCCATCGGCGATGGAGAAAGCAACAGCCCTTACGTGATCTGCAATAACGCGAATTGCAATATCTTGTTGCTCATTTGCGCCATATGTAGCGTCTGTAATTTTTTCTATTCGGTTAATGATAGGTTGAAAAACATCCGTATCGTAATTTGATTTTACACCTTGTAGTGCCATACACAAACGTTCAAAACCCATTCCAGTATCAATATGCTTGTGAGGTAAGTTTTCTAAACTACCATTTGCTTTTCTGTTGTACTGCATAAAAACAAGATTCCAAATCTCCACTACATGCGGATGATCCATATTAACTAGGTCAATTCCAGGCGTCTTTGCTTTTTCTTCTTCAGACCGAAGATCAACATGAATTTCAGAACACGGTCCGCAAGGTCCTTGTTCGCCCATTTCCCAAAAATTATCTTTTTTATTTCCAGTTACTATTTGGTCTTCTGGAATCAATTCTTTCCACAAATCGTAAGCTTCTTGATCTAAAGGAAGTTTGTCTGCATCATCACTACCTTCAAAAACACTGACATATAAAATGTCTTTATCTATTTTATACACTTCCGTTAGCAGTTCCCAAGCCCAAGAAATGGCTTCTTTTTTAAAATAATCGCCAAAAGACCAATTTCCTAACATTTCAAACAAAGTATGATGATAGGTGTCATAACCAACCTCTTCAAGATCATTGTGCTTTCCAGAAACACGTAAGCATTTTTGAGAATCTGTAAGTCGATTACTTTTTGGTTTTCCATTTCCTAAGAAAAACTCTTTAAAAGGGGCCATTCCAGAATTTACAAAAAGTAACGTTGGGTCGTCTTTTGTAACCATTGGAGCCGAGGGCACAATTGTATGGGCTTTTTCTTTAAAAAAATCTAAAAATTGAGCACGGATTTCTTGAGATTTCATAAAAAAGGATGGTTTCAGATTGAAGGAATTAGGTTCATTTATTTTTAAATATAACAACTAAAAAAAGTAGTTGTAAAAATTTTGTAAATTTGAAAAGTTTTCTTTTGGAAAACTACTTTAAAAAACAAAAATAGTATATTTAAGATTATGGCAAAAGTAAAATATTTTTATGATGCAGACACCTTGTCTTACAGAAAAATAGAGAAGAAAAAAAGGGATTACTTTAAGCGATCCATTTTTTTAATTCTAGGCGCATCGTTGGTGATGTTTATTGGTTTTGTAGGATTAAGTCAAGTAATTATAACGCCAGCACATCGTGCAGATAAAGATGAGCTTGAGAATTTAAAATTGCATTACACATTAATTAACAAACGGTTGGATGAAAGCGCAACCGTTTTAGCGCAGCTCCAAGAAAGAGATAATAATATTTATAGAACTTATTTCGAGGCAGATCCCATATCTGATGATGTAAGAAAAGCTGGTTTTGGTGGAGTGAACAGATACAAAGCGCTTGATGGATTTGACAATTCGAAGATGATAAAAGGGCTTACCAAAAATGTAGACATATTGTCCAAACAAATAGCTGTTCAGTCACAATCTTTAGACGAAATTGTTACCTTAGCAAAAGAAAAAGAAAAAATGTTGGCCTCAATTCCAGCAGTATTACCAATAAAAAAGGGTGCTTTTTATGTTGCATCTGGGTATAAAATGAGAATGCATCCGATTTTAAAAATAAGAAAACTTCACAAAGGAATGGACTTTACTGCGCCAAGAGGAACGCCTATTTATGCATCTGGAAATGGAAAAATATTTAGAGCCCAAAGAAGTAGCACCTTTGGTAAAGTTGTATATATCGATCACGGTTACGGGTACAAAACTATTTACGCACACATGAGTAAAATGGTAGTTAGACGTGGGCAGCAAGTCCGAAGAGGAGACATTATTGGGTATGTTGGGAGTACAGGGTTGTCTGTTGCACCCCACTTACACTATGAAGTTCATAAAAATGGAAAAGCCTTAAATCCAATAAATTTTTACTATGGAGATTTAACTCCCGAAGAATTTTTAGCCATTCAACAGTCTTCAGAAGAAGGACAATCATTCGATTAATTAGGATTCATGCACATAGAACTCCCCGAAAAAAGATATTATAAAATTGGCGAAGTAGCAAAAGCATTTGATGTAAACACATCATTAATTCGTTTTTGGGAAAAAGAATTTGCAATTATTAAACCCAAAAAAAACGCTAAAGGTAATCGACTTTTTACCCAAGAAGACATTCAGAATTTCAAGCTAATCTTTAATCTAGTAAAAGAACGAGGTTTTACATTAGAAGGGGCGAAACAGAAGTTGAAGAAAAACCCCGATGAAATTATCAAAAATCATGAAATTATTAGTAGATTAGAAGCAGTGAAATCAGCACTGAATAAAATTAAAAATCAACTATAAAATTTCAAAAAAATGCCGAAAAAGTATATTGACTTAGACACTTTAAAATATATACTTTATGATGTTCGGAAATTAGAAAACTTACTTACAAGAGAAAGATTTGAAGACCATGACATGGAGTCTTTAGATTTATTCATAGACTCTGCCAAAGAATTTTCTGATAGAGAGTTGTATCCATATTTAAAAGAAATGGATGAAACGCCTGCGCACCATAAAGATGGAACCGTTATGGTTCACAAGCAAGTAGATGTAATGATGAAAAAGGGAGGGGAGTTAGGAATCATTTCTGCCTCTTTTGATTATGATGCTGGTGGAATGCAAATTCCGTTCATGGCGCATCAAGCAGCAGTTTATATTATGGATGCTGCAAACAACCACCTTCCGGGCTATGTGGGTTTAACGCAAGGAGCTGCAGAGTTAATTATTGAATTTGGAAACGAAACCTTAAACGAAACCTATGTTCCAAACATGCTTTCTGGGGCTTGGGGAGGAACCATGTGTTTAACAGAGCCACAAGCAGGAAGTTCATTATCGGATATTGTAACAAAAGCAACCCCTACAGATGATGGTTTTTATAAAATAACAGGACAAAAAATATTTATTTCAGGAGGAGATCATCAATATGCAGATAATATTGTGCATTTGGTGCTGGCAAGAATTGAAGGAGCACCGCAAGGAACCAAGGGGATTTCATTGTTTGTGGTTCCTAAAAATAGATTGAAGGCAGACGGGACTTTGGAATACAATGACGTAATGACCGTTGCCGATTTTCAGAAAATGGGACAACGTGGTTATTGTACCACACATTTAGGTTTTGGCGATACAGACGACTGTAGAGGTTGGCTGGTTGGCGAAGAAAACAAAGGATTGGCCCAAATGTTTTTAATGATGAATGCTGCAAGAATTGCCGTTGGTAGAGGTGCAGCAGCCATTACAATGGCCGCTTACAGAACTTCTTTGCAGTATGCAAATGAAAGATCCCAAGGAAGAAAATTAACAAGTACTGGGAAGAAAAACCCAACAGAAAAACAAAGTTTAATTATCGAGCATCCCGATGTAAGAAGAATGTTATTGTTGCAAAAATCAATCGCTGAAGGATCTTTAAGTTTGGTTTTGTTAGCGTCTAAATACCATGATATTATTCATTCTTCTACAAATAAAGAAGAAAAAGAAAAGTACGATTTATTGTTAGAAATGATTATTCCAATTGTAAAAACCTTTCCATCCGAAGCAGGTTCTGTATCTGTAAATAACGGATTACAAGTTTTAGGAGGATATGGTTTCTGTACCGATTTTACACTACAACAATATTATAGAGACATTCGAATTTCTGCTTTATATGAAGGAACTACCGGAATTCAATCCCAAGATTTATTGGGAAGAAAAGTAACCTTACAAAACGGAAAGGCCTTAGAATTGTTAGCAGCAGAAATCATGCAAACAATTACGTTGGCATCACAGCACCCAGAATTAGCACCCTATGCAAAACAATTAGCAAGTAGCTTGCAGTTGTCACAAGAAATACTACAAAAATTGATGCCTTTTGCCATGAAAGGAGATTACGAACGGTATCTGTCTGATGCCAATTTATTCATGGAATACATGAGTTTGGTGGTGTTAAGTTGGTTGTGGTTAGAAATGGGAGTCAATGCAAAAAACACCTTAATCTCTGGAGGCTTGAAGTATGATGAAGGTTTTTATGAAAGTAAAATTCATGCCATGAAGTTTTATTTCAAATATGAACTTCCAAAAACAACTTCTTTAGCAACTTCATTAATGAGTGACGAAGTGTTAACAATCAAACAAGACAAAGAATATATTTTATAATGACATCAATTTCGAAGCAATTTAATTTAGAAGGTAAAGTAGCGATTATCACAGGATCGAGTAAAGGAATTGGGAAAGCAATTGCCAAAGGGTTGGCAGAAAATGGCGCGCAAGTAGTCATTTCAAGCAGAAGTCAAGAAGCTTGTGATGCCGTTGCCAATGAATTTCAAGCAGCAGGATTGAAAGCTGTTGGAATTGCCTGTCATATAGGGAAATCAGACCAGCGAGAAAACTTGGTAGTACAAACAATTACTGCTTTTGGACGCATTGATATCTTAGTAAATAATGCTGCAATCAATCCTGTTTTCGGACCTATTGAAGAAGTAGATCCAGCTATTTTTGATAAAATTATGGAGGTAAATGTAAAAGCACCTTGGAGTTTGTCAAATCTTGTATTGCCACATTTGCAAGCCCATAAAAATGGGAGTATTATAAATATTGCTTCCGTAGAAGCACTCACGCCAGGTTTGGGCTTAGGGATTTACAGCACCAGTAAAGCAGCCATTTTAATGTTGTCAAAAAATCAGGCAAAAGAATGGGGAAAACATGGAATTCGTGTCAATGCCGTTTGTCCAGGTTTGATTAAAACAAAATTTAGTGCAGCACTTTGGCAAAACGAAAAAATACTCGGAAAAATTCAAAAAACACTCCCAAGTGAACGCATGGGTATGCCAGAAGAAATGGTCGGCTTGGCATGTTTGTTAGCTTCCGATGCCGGCGGATATATGACAGGAGGCGTCTACACCGCAGATGGCGGTTATATGATTGCAGGGTAGCGTTAATTTATAAAATGACCCCTATATAAACAGATCGTATTAGCGATGTGTTTATGTGGCAAAAAGAAATGGAAACTAAAAATGATAATTCAGTTATAACTAAGTATAGACTTTCGTCTGTTTAAATAATTTTCAACTATGAATTTCGAATACTCAACTAAATCTATAGAATTACAACAAAGGTTAAGAGCTTTTATTGAAGAACATATTGTACCCGTAGAAGCAGCATACATTGCTTTTCAAAGTGATCCTAAGAACATGTGGCAACGTTTTCCACAGACAGAAATGTTGAAGCAGAAAGCGAAAGAAGCTGGTTTGTGGAACTTATTCTTGCCAAATAATTATGGTGATTTAAGCCCAGGATTGACCAATTTAGAATATGCACCCTTGGCAGAAATTATGGGAGAAAAAATCTGGATTTCAGAAATTTTTAACTGTTCTGCACCAGATACTGGAAACATGGAGGTTTTAGCGAAATACGGAAACACGGCTCAAAAAGAAAAATGGTTGACACCTTTAATGAATGGCGAAATCCGTTCTGCGTTTTTAATGACAGAACCAGAGGTAGCTTCATCCGATGCAACCAATATTGAAACTTCCATCGAATTAGATGGAGATGAATACGTTATTAATGGAAGAAAATGGTGGTCTTCAGGCGCCATGGATCCCCACTGTAAAGTGGCGATTGTCATGGGGAAAACCGATGTAAATGCGGCAAGACACGAGCAGCAAAGCATGGTGTTGGTATCGATGGATACCCCCGGGTTAGAAATCATCAGACCACTTTCGGTTTTAGGATTTTATGACTCACCAGAAGGACACGCAGAAATTCAGTTGACCAATGTTCGCGTACCCAAAGAAAACTTAATTTTAGGAGAAGGTAGGGGTTTCGAAATTGCACAAGGACGCCTAGGGCCAGGTCGAATTCACCATTGTATGCGATTGGTAGGCATGGCACAATATGCCCTAGAAACCATGTCTCAAAGAACTTTAGAAAGAGCCACTTTTGGAAAGAAGTTTTACGAGTATAGCAGCATACGTCATGAAATTGCATTGTCGCAATGTGACATAGAACAAGCAAGATTATTAACGCTGTCTGCTGCAGATAAAATGGATAAATTGGGCAACAAAGCCGCAAAAGATATCATTGCAATGATTAAAATTGTAGCACCCAATATGGCGTTAAAAGTCATTGACCGTGCCATGCAAATTTTGGGAGGCAAAGGAGTGGGGCCAGACACCTACTTACCACATTATTTTGCCATTGCAAGAATGCTGCGTTTGGCAGACGGACCCGATGAAGTACACATGTATCAACTAGGGAAAAGTTGTATTAAGAAATACGGAAATCAATAAAAATGGAGCATCAAAACGTTCGAAAAGGAGAGGAACTTAATACGGTTTTGTTGAAGAAATTCTTACAAGAACAGCATTTAATCAATTCGGTGGAAAGTGACTTGCATGTGGAGCAGTTTACCCACGGTTTCTCTAATTTAACCTATCTATTACGAATTGAAAATAAAGAATATGTATTAAGGAAACCTCCGATTGGCGCGATCAAAAGAGGCCATGATATGGGACGTGAGTTTAAAGTACAACGTGGTTTGGAAACCGCTTTTCCGAAAGTACCAAAAATGCATGCATTTTCAGAAGATGAAACTATTTTAGGAAGTCCATTTTACGTAATGGAAAAAGTGGAAGGCATCATTTTAAACTTCAAAGAAGCAAAACAAAGAAAAATCATATCCAAAGAATATAAAACCATTGCAAATTCTTGGTTAGATACCTTGGTTGCTTTGCATCGTGTAGATTACAAAGCAATCGGATTGTCAGGCTTAGGAAAGCCAGAAGGCTATGTAGCAAGGCAAGTGACCAATTGGGGAAAGCAGTATTTGAAAGCGAAAACAGACGAATACCCAGAAGCAGAACTTGTAATGCAATGGATGGAAGAAAATCAACCAACAAATTACGATCATTGTTTAATTCATAACGATTATAAGTACGATAATGTTGTTTTTAAAGATAATTCATGGCAAGAGGTTACTGCTATTTTAGATTGGGAAATGGCAACGTTAGGAGATCCTTTAATGGATTTAGGTACTTCCCTAGGATATTGGACTGTAGCAACCGATCACGATTTTGTAAAACAAGGAATTCCATCACCTACTGTATTTGAAGGCAACCCTATACGAAGTGAAATTGCAAAAATGTATGCAGAAAAATCTGGAAGATCCATTAACAATCTTGTGTTTTATTATGTGTACGGATTGTTTAAAATCGCTGTAATAGCACAACAAATTTATTATCGATATCAACAAGGTTGGACAACAGATCCACGTTTTGCGAATTTGAATAAAGCAGCCGAATTGTGCTGTAAATTAGCCGTAAAGTCGATAAAAACGAACGAAATTGACTAAAAATGAACGATAATCATCAAGAATTGAATAATGAGGGATTGAGTGTTTTATCAAATTTTGATGAAAATAGTCCTGTTTTCATGATGAATTATCTCCAATATAAAGGATGCATTTCTGAAACTGGGAAATCAGGCAAAGAAACCTATAAAGCATACATGGAAGCTGCAATTCCATTTTTTTTACAAATACAAGCTACCATCATTTTTAAAGGTAAACCGTTGGCTACAATTATAGGCGACAAAGAGGCGCAATTATGGGATGAGGTTTTGATTGTAAAATATGCAAGTAAAAACGAATTTTTTAAGTTGTTGCAAATGAAAGAGTATCCGAGTGCACTAAGAGCATCCGCATTGTCTAATTCAAAACTAATATTTTGTAAATAAGTATGGAAGTAAAAAATAAAATCGTCATTGTTACAGGCGCAGGATCAGGAATCGGAAAAGCAACAGCAATTCACTTTGCGAAATTTGGAGCAACCGTTGTTGTTTCTGATCGACAAGAAGCAGGAGCAAAAGAAGTAGTAGCGACCATCATAAAGGACGGAGGCAAAGCAATCTCAATACCAGCAGATGTTACCAGTTTTGAAGCCGTAGAAAACTTAGTTGCACAAACTGTGAAAGAATTTGGAAGGTTGGATGTCATTGTAAACAATGCCGGAATTGGACCTAATTTACTGAGAACACACCAATCAACATTAAAAGATTGGGACAAGGTCATTGCCGTAAATCAAACTGGTGTCTTTTATTGTATGAAAGTTGCTCTGGTACAGTTTTTAAAACAAGGAGGTGGTAATATTGTAAACATTGCTTCTTTAGCAGGTTTAAAAGCTTCTCCGAACAATATAAGTTACAGTGCAAGTAAATTTGCCGTTGTTGGAATGACAAAATCGGTAGCGATGGAATATGCGACTAAAAACATACGTGTAAATGCGGTTTGCCCCGGATATACAGAGTCGGCTTTATTAACGCAGCTCATTAACGCTAAGCCAGAAATGGATTCAGTTTTAAAGAGTGTTATTCCAATGAGACGGTATGGGAAAGCGGCTGAAATTGCAGATGCTGTTGTTTGGTTGGCGTCTGACAATACCAAATTCATGACCGGTCAAACCATTACTTTAGACGGAGGAACCTCTCTTTAAAAAAAGAACAATGTGTATAAATCTTGTTTTGATTAGATTAGAGTGCTAAAAGAAAGAGGTACATCAATAGTCCCCATCCCAAAACTAATAACAATCCGCCGAAAGGAGTCATTGGACCTAAGAAGCGGATTTTTTTATTTCTTGCACTGGAAAGTACCAACCCATAAATTGAAAAAGAAAATAAAAAAGTTCCAATGATCAGTAAAAGAAAGATGCAGCCTTTTAAGGTCGAATCGAATTCTAATTGGAGCCCCAAAACAAGCAATACAATGGCATGGTACATTTGATACTTTACACCTGTCTCAAAACTTTGTAATTGTTCTACAGTCAGTTTTTTCTTTAAGAAATGCGCACCAAAAGCACCAAAAATAATTCCTGTTGCACCTAAAAAGGCTGCAAATACCAATGCAATTTCATTCATAGTTTAAAGTTTTATATTCTCTTAATAATACGATAAAAGTAAACTTTTAACGCTTATTTATATATGTGTTATAATCTTCGGGCGTATCAATATCCAATAAATTAACGTTTGCTTCTGGAGAAATAATGTCTTTTTTATTTTTTTGAAGAAACTCTTTTGCGCCTTTGTCTCCTGTAATTTTTAGTAAATCGTTGATAAATGCCTTTGGAAAAATGGCAGGAACGCCATGTTTATTCCCATAATTTGCTGCTATAATTTTTGTTTTCTCTTTTGAAAATAGCGCCACCATTTCTTGGTAATAGGCGACTTTAATCGCTGGCTGATCTGCCAATTGAATGAAGAGTCCATCAAATTGAATCTCTTGTTTCTGTATGTATTTTATGCCTGCTATAATACTGGAACTTAATCCTTTTGTATAGTCTTTATTGATTGTAAAAGCTACAGATTTTAGATCGATGGTTTTTTTAATTTCGGTAGCATGTGCACCCAAAACACAGATAACAGTACTCTTTTTTAGTTTTTTTGAATTGGAGATTGCGCTTTCTAAAAGCGTAGTTCCATCCACTTTTAACAATTGTTTTATGGCCCCCATACGAGAAGCTTTGCCAGCAGCCAAAATGAGAATTGCCAATCGCATCGTTAGGTTGTGTGTATATTTCCTGTGATTTCTTTCAAGGAATTGGGTGTTTTGTTTTTTATGGTTGCTAAAATTTCTGCTAAGATAGAAAGTGCAATTTCCTCTGGTGTTTGTGCACCCAAATTCAATCCCGCAGGAGTAAAAATACTTTCTAAAAAGGTTTCTGAAATTTCTGAATTATATTCAAAAAGCTCGTTAAACATTTTATCACGCCTTTTTGCTGCGCCTAAAACACCTAAATAGGCGGGTTTTTTATCTATTAACTGCAGCACATATTTTAAATCTTGTGCGAAACTATGGTTCATAATTACGATTCCAGTATTTGCATCAATTTTAGAAAAATCGAGCATTTCAGGAGTACTGCCAACTACTGAATTGATTCCTGGGAAATCAAGGCTACTTTTAGGGTCTTTTATAGAGGTAACAATATCTACTTGCCAACCTAATAATACTGCCATTTCAGATAGTTTTAGCGCATCGTGTTCTGCACCAATAATGAGTAAACGAAAGGCGGGTTTTATATTTTGTTGAAAGGATGCTAGTCTAGACGTTGTTTTTGTATTTATTTTTTTAGTGAATGAAAAGTCTTCTGAGTTTTGAAAAGTAAATATAGATCCAAAATAACCTGTAGCTTCGTCTTCTTTGGTGAAGAACGCTTCAATTTTTAAAGACTCTCTGTCCAGAATGGCTTCAGAAAATCTTTTATAAAATGCATCTGTAATAAAAAAAGGTTCGATTAAAATATATAAAATTCCTTCGCAGCCCAGTTTATACCGTCCGTCATAGGTGATTATTTTTGCCTCTCTTTTTTGAAAAACAGACTTACTTCTGTGAAGAATTTCTTTTTCTACACAGCCACCGCTCACGGCTCCAGTCATTTTCTCATCCTCAGAAATTAGCATACGAACCCCGGGTTTTCTGTAAGAAGAACCCTCCAAGTCCACCACAGTTACCAACACGTTTTTCAACTGCTTGTCTTGGTTGCTTTTTGCTTGTAAAATAATTTCTTTGAGTTCGTGAATCATTGATAAGGTAAAAATCGAGACTACTAAAATACTACTTTTTTAAAGTTAAGAACTACAAGATAACATAGAGCAGCCTACTTTATCGTTTGCCCAATCGGGTCTTTTTGCAAACCATTTTTCTTTTTCTGGTTGCTCTGAATACGGTTTTTTTAGCAGTTCAAACAACTCGTTTATGAGTGTGTAGTCTTTTTGGTCTGCAGCGTCAATTGCCAACTGTGCCATGTAATTTCGTAATACATATTTCGGATTTACGGCATCCATTTTTTCTTTTCGATGCTGGTAAGATTGCGTTTCTTTTTGCAGTCGAATCTTGTATTTCTCAAACCAATGGTTCCAACTACTCTTTGTCGTACTTGTAAGATCCTTTAGGTTGTAAAAAGCTTCTTCAACTATTTTCAGCCCTACAGTATCCGTTGTAAAACTACTCAATAACCGAAAGAAAATTGTCATGTCTGTGGAGGTCAATTGCAGATTTTCTTCCAAATCTTGTATTAAACTTAGGTCGTTTTTATCTACAAGTTGCAACCCTAATTTCGATTGCATCATTTGGAATGATTTACGCTCAAAGTCAATTTTATATTGATCTAAAATGGTTTCTAAGGGTTTTGCGTCTTCAATAATGGGATACAATGCATTTGCTAACTGATATAAATTCCATAAACCCATATTTGGTTGATTTCCATATCGGTAGCGTTTATTTTGATTGTCTGTTGTGTTGGGAGTCCAGCCAAAATCGAAATCTTCCAACCACCCATAAGGTCCATAATCGATTGTGAGCCCTAGGATAGACATGTTGTCGGTATTCATGACTCCATGTACAAAACCCACACGTTGCCAATGAACAATCATGTCTAAGGTGTTTTCAGAAACAGCTTTAAATAATTGGATATAACTTTCCTTTGATGGGGTTCCTATCTGTGGAAAATGTTGTTTTAAGGTATAATCTAATAAGATTTGTAGATTTTTGAGGTCTTTTCTTGCTGCAAAAATCTCATAATTTCCAAAGCGAAGAAATGAGGGTGCTGTTCTAGCTACGATGGCTCCTTTTTCATAGGCTGGATTTCCGTCATACAAAACATCACGCAATACTTGATCTCCAGAAAGGCTTAACGACAATGCTCGAGTTGTTGGAACTCCTAAATGAAACATGGCTTCGCTACATAAATATTCTCTGATGGAGGATCTTAAAACGGCTAGCCCATCAGCGGTTCTTGAGTAGGGAGTTTCGCCAGCACCTTTTAATTGTACTTTCCAGTTTTTGTTTTGGTGCGCGATTTCAAAGAGGTTAATGGCACGTCCATCTCCCAATTGTCCTGCCCAATTTCCAAATTGATGCCCTGCATAACACATTGCAAAGGGTTTTGTTTCTGGATATACTTCATTTCCAGTGACGATTTTTTTAAAGAATTCGGTGGTTGTCTCTTCTTCTAAAATCCCTAATTCTGCGGCCATTTCTTGTGAAACATGGAGTACTTTTGGATTTGCTGTTTTTTTCGGTGTAACGAAAGAATACACTGCATTTTCTACTTGCCTTCTGGTGTTTTCAAGCTTTGTATCTGCTGGCAATTCGTTGATAAAGGTATTTTCTAGCTGTAGCTTCATAGGGCTTTCAAAAGTACGATTACAGGTATTCTGTGGTTTCGTTTATTTTAATAGATCGGCATGTAGTTTTCTTAGCTTCGCCAATTTTGGTTCAATCACAAAAGTACAATATCCTTGTCCATTGTTGTTTTTGTAAAAATCTTGATGTTCTTGTGTTGCATCATAGAAGATAGGGGCTTCACTCATTTCGGTGACAATCGGATCTTCAAAATAATGCTGCAATTGGGATACGACTTCTTGTGCAATTTTTTGTTGTTTGGCATTGTGGTGAAAAATTACAGATCGGTACTGAGTGCCTCTGTCTGCACCTTGTCTGTTTAGCGTAGTTGGATCGTGTGTGGTCATAAAAATAACCAAAAGGGCTTCATAGGTTAGGCGGGTAGTATCAAACATAATTTGAACGACTTCTGCTGCACCTGTGAGTCCTGAGCAAATTTCTCTGTAGGTGGGCCTTCCAGGGACGTCTCCTCCAGCATAGCCAGAAATTACTTTTTCGACGCCTCTTACTTCTTGAAAAACGGCTTCGGTACACCAAAAACATCCACCGCCAACGGTTGCTATTTGTAAGTTTTTAGGCATGGTCTTTTTTTTCTAAAATCAGAGCTTCTGAATTGACACAATACCGTAATCCACTTGGTTCGGGTCCGTCTGGGAAAATATGGCCTAAATGTCCGTCGCAGGTATTGCACATCACTTCTACCCGAATCATTCCAAATGAATTGTCTTTGTGGTATTTAATGGCATTTTCTGTTATGGGTTGTGTAAAACTTGGCCATCCAGAACTGGAGTCAAATTTTATAGTAGCATCAAAAAGAGGCGTATTACAGCAGATACAATTGTATTTTCCTTCGTCAAAAATACTGCAGAGTGCCCCAGAATTGGGTCTTTCTGTTCCTTTTTGTCGAGTAATTCTATATTGCTCTGGAGTCAGTTGAGTTTTCCATTCCGATTCCGTTTTTTCAACGCGCTTATCGGGTGTTGGATTTCCTTTTGTTGTGAAGTTGATCACTTCTTTCCATTGTAGCATTTTTGTTGGATTTTAGGCGTGTAGATTTGATTGCAAAAATAAACATGCGGTTTAAATAAATAACTCTTTTTTACTAAAAATCATTGATACGGGTTCTTCCGCATTGCAATGAAGGGGCATAAAATGAATCTTATTTTAAAATCCGAGAAATTTAAATTTAAAGAACTAATTTACATTTTATTAGTTCCCATAAAGATCTTTGTAAGATACGGTTATTTTACAGAGAAATTTCTTAGAATTTTTCAATTAAACAGCGCAAGTTTTTTAATGTTTTACCATCTAAAATAGTGTACACAAACAAATAGCAATTCTTCTGGATCAGCAACATATCGCATTCGAAAAGGTAACCCATAGCATTCGTGCTTTTAAAAGTATTTCTCTTGAAGAGATGAATGCGGTTTCTTTAATGAAAAGAACAGATACAAAGTATACGATTCCTATAGAAGCGTTAGCTCCAATTTTAAAGGATCTACAAAATGAGTACCAAGTATTGGAGATAAAAAATCGAAGAGTGATGCATTATTCTTCTGTTTATTTTGATACTCCTGCTTTTAAATTTTATTTTGATCATCACAATGGTCGTATTCGAAGAACTAAAATAAGACAGCGTAAGTATGTAGATTCTGAATTGACTTTTTTGGAAATAAAACAAAAAAATGGCAAAGGGGAAACGAAGAAATCGAGAGTTAAAATACCTGATTTCGAATTAGACCTGTCAGAAAAATCGAAGGAATTTATCTTAAAAACCACCGCAAAAAGTGTTGATTTACAGCCTGTTTTATGGAATAACTTTAAACGAATAACCCTGGTGAGTCTTCAGAATAATGAGAGAGTTACGATTGATTTGGAGTTGAGTTATTCTATGAATGCTATCGAAAAAAAGTACCAAAATTTAGTGATTATTGAGGTGAAGCAGCAGCGATTTAATAGAAAATCTCTTATTGTACAAACATTAAAGAAATACAAATACAATCCTTTTAGTATCAGTAAATACTGTGTTGGAATCGTGCATTTGTATCAAGATTTAAAATATAATTTGTTTAAAAGTAAAGTGCTAAAAATTAATAAAATATCTTTATAGTTATGGATTACATGAACATTCCCCTTTTTGATGAGGACTTTTATAAAATGGCCTTCCTCTTTTTTATCAACTTCTTTTTTTTAACAATTATCATTCGCTGGTTTTATTATGGTAGTACTCCCAAAAAACATTACTTATTTACGTATTATTTAATCGGTGTTATTGTCTTTTTTCTTTGCTTTACGCTCAAGAAATACAAGTTAGATGTGGGGCTCGCAATTGGTCTTTTTGCCATATTTGGGATTATCAGATACCGAACCGAGTCGATTCCAATTAAAGAAATGACCTATCTATTTATCGTAATCGGGGTTTCTTTGATGAATGCTTTTGTAAATAAAAAGATGAGTTATGCTGAAGTTATTTTTGCGAACTCTGCCATTGTTTTTACGATTGGTATCATAGAGCGAGGATGGAATTTAAACTATGAAGTTACGAAAGAAATTATCTATGAAAATATCGAAAATATTAAGCCAGAGAATTACGAATTACTGAAGTCTGATATCGAATTAAGAACTGGAATAGCAGTGAATAAAGTAACTGTTGAAAGCATCGATTTTTTAAAGGATACGGCAATTGTTATTATGTATTATAATATTAAAAACTAAAAAATGAACGATTATAAATATCGAATTTCAACTTTTTTAATCTGCTTAATTTTAGGGTCAAGCAGTTTGTATTCTCAAGAAATAGCAACCAAAGATTTTGAATTATGGAGTTCTATAGGAGTTGACTATACTGTAGGCGAAAAGTTTAAAATTTCATTGAACCAACATTTACGATTGAAGGATAACGCTAAAACGACAGATGCTTATTTTACAGATTTATCTTTGGAACACGAATTGTTTAAAGATTTTGAAATTGGTGTTGGTTTTCGCCACATTACAAAAAATGACACGAAAGGAAATAAACAAGGTTTTGAAGATCATTTTCGGTACAATGTCGATCTTTCTTATAAATATGACATCAATAGATTCACTGCATCACATCGAATTCGCTATCAAAATAAAAACCAATTGGGGGTAGATGAAGCTGCCGGAGATCTAACTTCGCAAGGTGTACGAATAAAATCGGGCTTAAAATATGATTTTAAAAATTCACCATTCACGCCTTCTTTTTCAGTAGAGATTTTCAACAAGTTTAATAAAAACGATACTTTTAAAATAAGTACGTATAAGACGAGTAAATATCGACTTACTTATGGCTTGACTTATAAATGGGAGCAGGTCGGAAAGTTTCGCGTATTCTATCGACGCGAAAATAACATCATTGAAAAACAACCCAAAAATGTAAACATCCTTGGGTTGAATTATGTGTACTCAATAAATTAAATAGTTACAATTATTTCTGTCTGAAATAAATGGTGATGGGGACTCCAGAGAAATCATAGATTTCACGAAGTTTGTTTTCTACAAAACGTCTGTATGGATCTCTTACATATTGTGGCAAATTACAGAAAAAGACAAACTGAGGTGTTTGTGTTGGTAATTGCATACAATATTTAATTTTTACATATTTCCCTTTAATTGCTGGAGGTGGAAAAGTTTTTACGATTTCCAACATGGTATCGTTAAATTTACTCGTCTGTATTTTTGTTTTTCTTTTTTGAAAAACTTCAACAGCCGTTTCAATCGCTTTAAAAAGACGTTGTTTTGTTAAGGCAGAGGTAAATACAATTGGTACATCTGTAAAGGGCGCTGTTTGCTCTCTAATGTTTGCTTCGTAATCTCTTAGGGTGTTGGTCTCTTTGTCCATCAAATCCCATTTGTTGACCAAAATAATAACTCCTTTTCGGTTTTTTTCTGCCAACCAAAAAATATTTTGATCTTGGCTTTCAAAACCACGAGTGGCATCGATTAATAATATAACGACGTCTGAGTGTTCGATGGTTCTTACGGCACGCATTACTGAGTAGAATTCTAAATCTTCTTTAACTCTCGATTTTTTTCGAATTCCGGCAGTATCTACTAGGTTGAAATCGAAACCAAATCGATTGTATTTGGTGTCAATAGCATCTCTAGTCGTTCCTGCAATATCGGTAACTATATTTCTTTCTACGCCAATTAAAGCGTTTATAAAGGATGATTTTCCTGCGTTGGGTCTTCCCACAACTGCAAATCTTGGTAATTCTTCTTGGTCTGTATTTAATTCTTCTGGTTCAGGAATTTCTTTTACAATGGCATCTAAAAGATCTCCAGTTCCACTTCCGTTAATGGAAGATATGGTGTGGTATTCTCCTAAGCCTAAGTTGTAAAATTCAACTGCATCTGCATCACGCATGGCATTGTCTACTTTGTTGACGGCAGTAAAAATTGGTTTTTTTACTTTTCGAAGCAACTTTGCTACCTCTGCATCCATTGGGGTAATCCCTTCTTCAACATCTACAACAAGCACAATAATGTCTGCTTCTTCGATGGCTAAGTTTACTTGTTTTCTAATCTCTGCTTCAAAAATATCATCGGAACCAATAATATATCCACCAGTGTCAATTACAGAAAATTCTTTTCCGTTCCAATCAGATTTTCCATAATGTCTGTCACGAGTAACACCACTAACGGAATCTACAATTGCGTCTCTTCTTTGTGTTAAACGATTAAATAAAGTAGATTTCCCTACATTAGGTCTTCCTACAATTGCTATGATACTATTATTCATCTTGGTTGAAAATTTTTGCAAAGATACAATTTCCCAATGAGAACTAATTGTAAATTCAATTAGTTATTTAGGGCTTTTTTGGTGGCTGAAATGGGATTGAAAAGCGGTTTGTTATTTTTGGTTGTAGCCAAATCTTTTAAGTTGTGTATTGTCGCTTCTCCAGTTTTTATTCACTTTTACATAGAGTTCGATGTATACTTTTTTCTCAAAGAATTTTTCCAAATCTTTTCTCGCTTCTGCACCTACTCTTTTTATGGCACTCCCTTTGTGGCCAATGATGATTCCTTTTTGAGTTTCACGTTCTACCATTATTACAGAGCGAATTCGAACAATGTGTTCTTCTTCTGTAAATTCTTCGGTTTCTACTTCTACGGAATATGGAATCTCTTTTTTGTAGTGAATTAATATTTTTTCTCTTATTTTTTCGTTTACAAAAAAGCGTTCTGGCTTGTCTGTTAACTGATCTTTCGGATAATAAGCAGGTGCTTCTGGAAGTAATTCGATGATTTTTTCAAAGAGACTGTCTACATTAAAACGCTCTAATGCAGAAATCACAAAGACCAATGCATTGGGTACTTTTGCTTTCCAATACTCCACTTTTTCTTCTACTTCTTCTTGGGTAGAGGTGTCTATTTTATTCAGTAATAAGATGACAGGAATGGTACTGTTGATAATCTTGTTAAAGAATCCTTCATTTTTAAGTTCTTTTTCACCAACTTCCACCATATAGATGAGAATATCTGCGTCATCGAGTGCCGATTTTACAAAATCCATCATGGAAGATTGCAATTCGTAGGCTGGTTTTATGATTCCTGGTGTGTCTGAAAGGACAATTTGGTAATCGTCATGATTGACAATTCCTAAAATACGGTGCCTAGTGGTTTGTGCTTTGGAAGTGATGATCGATAATTTCTCGCCTACTAACGCATTCATTAGGGTTGACTTACCCACATTTGGATTACCAATAATATTTACAAAACCTGATTTGTGTACCATGGCGCAAAGATAGTTTCTTTTTCATTTCAGGAAGTCTTTTTAACTGAATTAAAATAAATGAAATAAAGCTTGGGAATTTATTTCATTTATTTTGTTCTATGCCGAAAAGTAAATCAAAAGATAATAACAAACCTCACAAAAGAATAGGGTATAAAGGGGAGAATGTTCGGGTTTCGAGAACCGGTGGGATTTCTGCAACCAGAATATTTAAAGGTGATGGTGTTGGTGCAACCATTAATACAAACCATGGAGTTCGTCTTCATAAACGATTATTTAAGGGTGCAAGAATGGGTTTACAAAACGGTAACTTTCAATTTATTGGAAGATATCAAAGTAGTCCATTCAACTTCAATGTTTCAAAAAACGGATTTAGTACATCCCTCAAACACAAACGAGGTTCGTATAACACTCCTTACCACCCAACTTCACTCAATTTTATTCATTCATTTTCAAGTAGTTACAAATATATAACTCTCTTTGTGTTATACGTGCTACACACTTGTGTTAGATAAAATACGACTATCCAAATATTTTAATCTTCATTAGTTTCTCTTCTTCTACGTTTAATAGAAGTGGATTGATGTAGTGGTTTTCTAATACCTTCATTGAAGTGTGAGATGACAATAATCTGGTGTCACTCCCCATGGTACGAAATACCCAATTAAGGTATGTTTTTCTGAGGTGTTTTAGAGTAAAAGGAGTTTCAATACCTGCAGCTTTTCTAAAATGGGTGAACGATCGAGAAACTTTTTCCATGATGGTATTAATTGTATACGTATTCTCTGGATTGATGAGTTTGATATTTTTATCTTTCATTTGATCATACCCCATTTCTACTAAAAGTGTCATCAGATCCTCGTTAATAGGGAGAGTTTTTTATTTACATTTTTACTCCCTAATCGTTCAACCTTTAGGTTTCTAAATTGAAAAAATAGCAATCCGTTATTGCCTTGGATAATATCATTCCATTTAAGACTCAGTACTTCCTCTCTACGTCTACCAACAAGTAGAAAGAGTTTAAATGTATTTACCATCCAAGTTTATGAGTTACCTTCTTCTTCTTCTTCTTCTTCTTCTTCTTCCATTGGTTCTTGTATGTTGAAATAAAGACTTTGATTCTACCGCTGCTATAATTTTCTCAAACTCATCTTTTGTTAAAAACGAAACTTGTTGCCAAAGCTTCTTCAAAAAAATTTAGCCTAAAAGTTTCTACTACAATGTTAATGGAATACTTTTTATGCGACAACGTAGGGGGAAGCATAAAGTGTGTGGAATGGAAAAATTAAACGGAAAAGTGAGATTTTAGAATTATCCACTAAAAATTTGTAGGAGAATATGCTAAATAAATTATTGCCTAACGATTTTAATTTTGTTTACAATATTTGTTTATTTAATTATCGCAGATAATTCATTATAAAAATTATATTCCGAATAGAATTCATTTTTAACTATTTTAATCGAATATATATATAGTTTTGCCTTGTAAATATGAATTTAAATAATTACAAATGGTAAAAATAGTATATGTAGGATTTGGTATTGTATCACAAGGATTAGCTGAAATTATTTTAGGAAACAACTCAGTATTACCAGTAGTTGAGAACGTAGAAATACAAACAGTAGGAATATTGGATATAATGAAAGGTAGTAAGATTGATGCTAATGGTATTAATATGCGTGATGTGCTTTTAAATGCTAAAAAAGGTGATTATAGCGCGCTTACAGAAACTATAATTGATATTCCTAAAGCAATACAAGAAATTAATGCAGATATCATTATTGAGGCTAGTTTTACAGATATTAAAACAGGACAACCAGCAATATCTCACATGGAATCTGCACTAAAAACTGATAAGCATATTGTCACTACTAACAAAGGACCATTCGCTGTAGCTTATAAACAAATTTTCAATTTAGCCTCATTAATGAAAAAAAATGTAGCAATTGAAGGAACTGTAATGAGTGGTACACCAATAATAAATGTATTAAATAATGGTCTTTTAGGTTCAGATATAACTGCTGTAAGTGGAATTATGAACGGAACATCTAATTATATTTTGTCTAAAATGGAATTAGGAATGTCTTATAGTGATGCACTTTCACAAGCACAAAAACTTGGATATGCAGAAGCCAACCCAACAAGTGATGTTGAAGGTCTAGACACATTGGCCAAAGTAATGATTTTGGCAAATGTTGTTTTTGATGAGCAATTAATTCAAGAAGATATTAAGGTTAGTGGAATATCAGAAATTACACTTTCAGATGTAAAAGAAGCATCATCAAATAATGAGAGATGGAAACTAATTGGAAGCGTTTGGAAAGATAATAAAGGTAAAGTACATGGTTCAGTAAGTCCTAAGCTTATCCCAATTAACGATTCATTATATGGTATTTCAGATGCTACTAATGCTTTAAAAATAACATCTAACATTTTGGGAGATACCACAATTGTTGGAGAAGGAGCAGGGAAAATAGAAACAGGTTTTGCACTGTATAATGATATTATATCCATAGCTAACCGTTAAAATTTTAAATATGGTTATAGAAAAAACACACGCAAGTACAGTATCAGTTTATAATAGTTTTACAGGAGATAAAATTGGATCTGTTCCTCAGTCTTCCAATCAAGATGTATTGGATGCGCTTAATCTTGCAAAAAAAGGTGAGGCAATTGGTAGAAAAATGCCTGCGTCAAAAAGAATAGCAATTCTTAAGATAGCTGTTATAATAATGGAGCGAGAATTTGATGTATTATCTAATCTTATTGCAACCGAAGGGATTAAGACATTAGTTCAGGCAAGAAAAGAAGTTACTAGAGCTATAAATACCATGCAGCTTTCTGCTGAGGAAGCAGGAAGAATAATTGGTGCAACAATTCCATTTAATGCAGTTTCAGGTTCAGAAGACAGAGTTGGGTACGAAATAAAAGTACCAATTGGTATTGTTGTTGCTATTACACCTTTTAATGATCCTTTAAACTTGGTTTGCCACAAACTAGGACCAGCAATTGCAGCTGGAAACCCTGTTATATTAAAACCGAGTGATTATACACCTTTAGTAGCCATTAAGTTTGAAGAAATTCTTTCTGAAGCAGGTTTGCCAAAAGAAATGTTAAGCATAATTACAGGTTCTCCAGAATATTTTGGCGATGCGCTCATTAGCGATGATAGAATAAGATTGATAAGTTTTACGGGTGGAGTGGAAGCAGCAAAAATTATCCAGAGCAAAGCAGGTTTAAAGAAAATAGTGATGGAACTTGGATCTAATTCTCCTGTAATCGTTTTATCTGACGCTGATTTAGAAGACACTGTTCAATCTTGTGTTTCAGGCGCATTTTTTGCAAGTGGTCAAAATTGTGTCGGTGTAAAAAGAATTTTTGTTGAAGCCGGTATTTACGATTCATTTCTAAACAATTTTAAGCAATTAACTGCTACTTTAAAGATGGGTTCACCATTATCTGAAGATATAGATATTGGACCAATTATAAGTAAAGAATCGATTCATCAAATTGATAAATTTATTAACGAAAGTATTGAGCATGGAGCTAAGATAATTAGTGGTGGAAAAACAATTGGTAACTGCTATACACCAACCATATTAGAGGCTGATTGCAATAATGATATTGCCAATTGCAAAGAAGTTTTTGGGCCTGTGGTAACTATTTCAAAAGTAAAAAACTTAGACCAAGCTATAGAGAACTGTAATAAGTCTCCTTTTGGATTACATACGGCAATTTTTACGAATGATATTAATAATGCACATACAGCAATTAATGAACTAGAGTGTGCTGGTGTAATGATTAACGATTCTACAGATTATAGAATAGATGCAATGCCTTTTGGTGGCGTTAAAAGTAGCGGAATAGGTAGAGAAGGAGTAAAGTCCGCTATTGAAGCGATGTCTGAAACCAAAGTTGTTTGTTTCAAATTAAAAATATAAACAAAATTTATTTTTTCAATTAGTAATTATAGAGGAGAAGAACCAATTAGATCTTCTCTCTATTTATGATCTAAATAAATAGGAAATAATGGGTTTTGTGAAAAATCATAAATCAAAGAGGTTTCTAAACTTTTTACATAATCTTTTGTAACATGATCCATTACAAAATCTCTTAAATGATTTTTATCTCTTACTGCAATGTAAAGTAGAAAATCTATTTGACCAGCTAAGTGATAAACATTTACAACCTCTGGCAATAAAGACATTGAATTTTTAAAATCTTCAACTTCATCTTTTGTGTTTTTGGTTAATTTTATAGCAACCATTGCTTCTATATTAGTACCAAGTTTTGAAGAATCAACAAAAGCGTGAAACCCGAAGAATATTTTTTTTCTCTCTAATTTCCGCATCCTTTCAGAGCAAGTAGATTCAGCAATACCAGCTTCTGCAGCAATTTGCTTATTAGATAATCTAGCATTTTTCTGTAAAAGTTTAATTATTTGCTCATCAGTTTTATCTAATTCGTTATAAGAGTTGTTTTTCCGAATATTCTCCATTTTTTTAATATTTTATTGTTTATATCAATGCTAATAAATAATAATACAAAATTATATCTAATTAAAGTACATGTCGTTAATAAATTAAAATATAGTAGTATTTATGGAGTAATTGTAAACAAGATTTCTAAAGGAGAATAATTAAGTTTAGTTGAAATATATCAAGCTAGTCATTATTATAAGAAGCAATCATAATA
>CATIQU010000004.1 GCA_949519155.1 Polaribacter sp. SA4-10 | reverse complement strand
TATTTTAGGCCAAGAAAATACCAAGGGTCCGCATTATCAATTTGAAGTTGGAAGTTTAGAACTTTTTGAAGAGAAATTAGAAAAAGCACGAAGTAAGGGAGTTCTTTTCCGTCTAGAATTTATTACCGTTGAAAATCGTTGGGCAGACACCTTAATAGGATTTTTGCCGTTCATTATTATTATTGGGGTATGGATTTTCCTTATGCGACGAATGTCTGGAGGGGCAGGCGGTGGTGCTGGAAGTCAAATTTTTAATATTGGTAAATCGAAAGCTAAATTGTTTGACCAAAATACGGATGTCAAGACAACGTTTAAAGATGTTGCAGGCTTAGAGGGGGCAAAAGAAGAAATTCAAGAAATTGTAGACTTCCTTAAAAATCCAAAAAAGTATACTGTTTTAGGTGGTAAGATACCCAAGGGAGCCTTGTTAGTAGGATTGCCAGGGACAGGAAAAACCTTACTAGCAAAGGCAGTCGCGGGAGAAGCTAAAGTACCATTCTTTTCGTTGTCAGGATCTGATTTTGTTGAAATGTTTGTAGGAGTGGGAGCTTCTAGGGTACGTGATTTATTCAAACAAGCAAAGGACAAATCCCCTGCTATCATTTTTATTGATGAAATCGATGCTATTGGTCGTGCTAGAGGTAAAAGTAATATGAATGGATCAAACGATGAACGCGAAAATACGCTTAATCAATTGTTGACCGAAATGGATGGTTTTGGCACAAACACCAATGTGATTGTTATTGCTGCAACTAACCGAGCAGATGTTCTTGATAAAGCTCTTCTGAGAGCTGGACGATTTGATCGACAAATTTATGTAGACCTTCCGGATTTAAACGAACGTCGCGAAATTTTCAAAGTTCATTTAAAGCCTATAAAGGCTATTAAAACATTAGACATTGAGTTTTTAGCAAAGCAAACTCCTGGTTTTTCTGGAGCAGACATTGCAAATGTTTGTAATGAAGCTGCATTAATTGCAGCAAGAAAAAACAAAAAATCTGTTGGAAAACAAGACTTTTTAAATGCTGTTGACAGAATTGTAGGAGGTTTGGAAAAGAAAAATAAAATAATTACTCCTGATGAAAAGAAAACTATTGCCTATCATGAAGCAGGACATGCTCTTGTTAGCTGGTTATTAGAACACGCTGCCCCGCTTGTAAAAGTTACAATTGTTCCTAGAGGAAAATCACTGGGGGCAGCTTGGTATCTTCCTGAAGAACGTCAAATTGTTCATACAGAGCAAATGCTTGATGAAATGTGTGCCGCTTTAGGTGGACGTGCCGCTGAAAAAGTAATGTTTAATAAAATCTCTACGGGTGCCCTAAGTGACCTTGAAAAGGTAACTCAACAAGCACGAGCTATGGTTTCTGTATATGGCTTGAATGATGTCATTGGAAACATTACCTATTATGATTCAAGTGGCCAATCAGAATACAACTTTTCAAAACCATATTCAGAAAATACTGCTCAAAAAATTGATCATGAAATTTCAGAGATTATTGAAAGACAATACAATAGAGCAATTGATATTTTAAAAACATCTAAAGATAAATTAACGCTCTTAGCAGAACGTCTTTTAGAAAAAGAAGTTATTTTTAAGGATGATTTAGAAAACATTTTAGGGGTAAGACCTTTCAAAACTAACTTTGAAAAAATAGAAGAAGCCAAGGCCCTAAAGCTAAAATAGAGATAAATTTAACATGGGAATATGGGATAAATTTTTGGGTCAATTTACTGGAGGAAAAACCAAGGAAAGCCCTTACATACCTATTAAAGAAGATCCTACTGACATTATTTTTGCTAGAAATTTCACCTCAAAGGGAGGTCGTTTTCTCTTTTGTGAATCCTCAGATTCTGTCTTTAATAATTTTAAAGAAATTTGTATAGAAAACAAGTGGAATCCCTCAACGATTTTATGTTTAGAAAAAAGACTATCATTAAGCCTTGATATTAAACTCTTTGATCAAAGTTCAGCAAATCTAAAGTCTTTTAAGGCAGCTGTTATATTTTGCGAATATATTATTAGTGATTCTGGAAAAATACTCCTTAGCGAACATCAGATTCGTCATTTTAAAATTCCAGATTTACCAGAAACTATGGTAGTCTTTGCAAAATCAAATCAATTAGTAAAAGATGTGAGTCATGG
>CATIQU010000003.1 GCA_949519155.1 Polaribacter sp. SA4-10 | reverse complement strand
TTTGCCCATAAATTTTAATTAATTATACAATGAGCGGATTTTTTAAATCTTCAATTGGAAGAAAAGTATCAATGGCGCTTTCAGCGTTCTTCTTAATGTTCTTCTTACTTCAGCATTTAGCAATAAATATTTTATCGGTTTTTAGCCCGGAAACTTTTAACGAGGTTTCTCATTTTATGGGATCAAACCCAGTGGTTCAATTTGCATTACAACCTGTCTTAATTTTTGCAGTTGTTTTTCACTTTGTAATGGGGTTTATTTTAGAGTTAAGAAACAGCAAAGCAAATGGTGTTTCTTATGCTAAAAACAATGGTGCTGCAAATTCTACTTGGTTTAGTAGAAATATGATTTATAGCGGAATTACAATTTTAGCATTTATCGTTTTGCACTTCATCGATTTTTGGTTTCCAGAGATCAACACCAAATTTATTCAAGGCGATTGGTCTGGTATGATTGAAGGTGTGGATGGTTTTCGCTATCATGAAGAATTGGTGCATAAGTTTGTGAACCCAATTAGAGTAGGCGCTTATGTTGTTGCCTTTGTCTTTTTAGGATTGCATTTAGCACACGGATTCACTTCTGCTTTTCAATCTATGGGAGGTACTGTAGGGAGAAAAAAAGCAGCACAAAATATTGGAAAGGCGTATTCAATTATAATTCCAGCAGGATTTATTTTTATTGCACTTTATCATCACTTCAACCATTAATCGCATAATAGTATGGCTTTAGATTCAAAAGTACCACAAGGTCCATTGAAAGATAAATGGACAGATTATAAAAATCATATTAACTTGGTAAACCCTGCAAATAAACGTCATATTGATGTGATTGTTGTTGGTACAGGATTGGCAGGAGGTTCTGCTTCCGCAACCTTAGCAGAATTAGGCTATAATGTAAAATCATTTGCCTATCAAGATTCTCCACGTAGAGCACATTCAATTGCTGCACAAGGGGGAATTAATGCAGCAAAAAATTACCAAGGAGATGGAGATTCTACTTACAGATTGTTTTATGACACTGTAAAAGGAGGCGATTACCGTTCTCGAGAATCCAACGTATACAGATTGGCAGAGGTTTCTGCAAACATTATAGATCAATGTGTAGCTCAGGGAGTTCCTTTCGCACGTGATTATGGAGGTCTTTTAGACAACCGTTCTTTTGGAGGGGTTCTCGTTTCTAGAACTTTCTATGCTAAAGGACAAACAGGACAGCAACTATTATTAGGTGCTTATTCTGCAATGAATCGTCAAATTGCGCGTGGTAAGATTGAAATGTTCAATCGTCACGAAATGTTAGATGTAGTTGTTGTTGATGGAAAAGCCAGAGGAATTATTGCACGTAACTTAGTAACTGGAGAAATTGAACGTCATTCTGCACATGCAGTGGTGATTGCTTCTGGAGGGTATGGAAATGTTTATTTCTTATCTACCAACGCCATGGGTTCTAATGTAACCGCAGGTTGGAAAGTGCATAAAAAAGGGGCGTATTTTGCAAACCCTTGTTATACACAGATTCACCCAACATGTATTCCACGTTCTGGAGATTATCAGTCGAAACTAACGTTGATGTCTGAGTCTTTACGTAATGATGGACGTATTTGGGTTCCTAAAAACATGGAAGATGTTTTAGCCATTCGTGAAGGGAAATTAAAACCTACGCAATTAACAGAAGATCAAAGAGATTATTATTTAGAAAGACGCTATCCTGCCTTTGGAAACTTGGTGCCACGTGATGTCGCTTCAAGAGCAGCAAAAGAACGTTGTGACGCAGGTTACGGTGTCAATGCAACAGGAGAAGCAGTGTATTTAGATTTTGCAGCTTCATTTGAACGATATGGTTTAGAACAAGCGAAGATTCAAAACACCTCAAATCCATCTGCAGCAAAAATTAAAGAATTAGGACAAGCAATTGTAAAAGCGAAATATGGAAACTTATTTCAGATGTATGAGAAAATCGTCGATGAGAATCCATATGAAACACCAATGATGATTTATCCAGCGGTACACTATACCATGGGTGGTGTTTGGGTTGATTATAACTTGATGACGACCATTCCTGGATGTTATGCAATTGGAGAAGCAAACTTCTCTGATCACGGAGCAAATAGATTGGGTGCTTCTGCACTAATGCAAGGTTTGGCAGATGGTTATTTCGTATTACCATATACAATTGGAGATTATTTATCTGATGATATCCGTACTGGAAAAATAGCAACAGATACTCCAGAATTTGATGCAGCAGAAAAAGAAGTTTCTGAAAGAATTGAATTCTTTGTGAATAATAAAGGAACACATTCTGTAGATTATTACCACAAGAAATTAGGAAAAATCATGTGGGATAAATGTGGGATGTCTAGAAAAAAAGCTGGTTTAGAAGAAGCTGTCGAAGAAATTTCTGCTTTAAGAAAAGACTTCTGGGAAAATGTAATTGTTCCTGGAACAGCGACAGAGTACAACGAACAATTGGCGAAAGCGGGTAGAGTAGCAGATTTCTTAGAATTAGGAGAATTGTTTGCAAAGGACGCCTTAGTGAGAGAAGAATCTGCAGGAGGACACTTTAGGGAAGAACACCAAACTGAAGACGGAGAAGCAAAGCGAATGAAAGAATTTCAATTTGTGTCTGCTTGGGAATATAAAGGAGAGCCTAAAGATGCTGTTTTACATAAAGAAGCATTGGTGTACGAGAATATAGAAGTTAAAGAAAGAAGTTATAAATAAAAAAGAGAGTATGAACTTAACACTTAAGATTTGGCGTCAAGTAGATGCAAACGACAAAGGTAAAATGGTCGATTACAAAGTGACTGAAATTTCAGAGCACATGTCTTTTTTAGAAATGATGGACGTTTTGAATGAACAGTTGGTAAATGCAGGTGATGAGCCTGTTGCTTTTGATCATGACTGTAGAGAAGGAATTTGTGGAATGTGTTCTATGTACATTAACGGAGAAGCACATGGGCCAGACAGAGGCGTAACAACATGTCAATTGCACATGCGTATGTTTAAAGATGGAGATACCATTACCATAGAGCCTTTTAGAGCTGCTTCTTTTCCCGTTATTAAAGATTTAGTAGTAGACCGTTCGGCATTTGATAGAATTCAACATTCAGGAGGTTATATTTCTGTGAACACTTCAGGAAATACTCAAGATGCTAATTCAATCCCAATTTCTAAACACGCAGCAGATGAAGCAATGGATGCAGCAACCTGTATTGGTTGTGGTGCTTGTGTTGCAACTTGTAAAAATTCTTCTGCTATGTTATTTGTAGGGGCTAAAGTATCGCAATACGCATTGTTACCACAGGGACAAGTAGAAGCGGCCGATCGTGTGAAAAACATGGTGGCGCAAATGGATTTAGAAGGTTTTGGAAACTGTACCAATACAGGTGCATGTGAGGTAGAGTGCCCCAAAGGAATTTCTTTAGACAACATAGCAAGAATGAACAGAGAATTAATGAAAGCATCGATTTAATTTTTGTTGAAATAATAAAACTCCCCAAAACGAGTCTCGTTTTGGGGAGTTTTATTTTAATAAATTTTAAATACTGTAAATCAATGGGTTATTTTTTAATAAAATTAGAAATGGGCTAAACATGGTCTATTTTATGTTAAAAAAGAATTAGTTTTGCTTTGAATTATAAAAGTAATCCTTTGATAGACACTATATATTTAGAGATTTATAACATAAAAGAAATGTATGGGAGATACTAAAAACTTCCCTGGATTTCTTTCCTGTTTAATGGTGAAATGGCTTGATTCTTTTGAGCGAGACACTGTTAATAAAATCACGTGTTTAGGACTTTTTACATGGAAAGATACCGCTAGTAAAACAACCTCGAAAAAGTCTAAAAATAAAGTAATATTAGATGCTAATAATAAGATTTTTGTACGAACACTCCCTTTGGAGTATAGTATTTATTTCAACGAAATAAGTGAATCCTGTCTTCAGGTATTTATTATTCAGGAAGTTGAAATAGGAGTCAAACGGACTGCTTTTGAATATCATTATGTTGGTGAAACCTTTAGCAAAGGGAAAAAAGAATTGATGTAAAGAACCTGCGATTAAACATCGTTACTTCTCAAAAGAATATGTTCGTAATGAATCATTATTCGAAACAACTAGGAGACTTTTTTTGTTTTTCATTTCGACCACTTTTATGGATTTTATTTGTTGGCTAAAAGGCGTAATTCCGAAATCAGATACAAATTGATATTCAGAAATAGAGTTTAATAAAACTCCTTTTAAGGAAGTGTATCCTCCATGGTAGGTGTTTACACTCAGGGAATTTCCTGAAATGATAACGACATCCTCATTCTTAAAGTGAAGCTTATTGAAGGTTGTAATTGGCGCAACCTGAAGTTCTTTCGGGAATTGCTTAAAAATTGTAAATGCGCCGTTATTATTTTCTAAGTACCCAGAAGCCAGTGTGTTTACTGTAAATTTCGTAGCTTTGTTTATTGCATCTTGAGTTAACACCTCAGCAACTGTTTTTAATGCGTAGTTTTTGTGCTCAACAAATCGGGTGCTAATACGATTCATCTGTGCTGCCAATTCATTTTTAGAATTTACAGGATATTCTTTCCCTTTTTTAGAATACGTAAGTACGGTTTCTTTTTTATTATTACTATCAAAATCACCATAGTACAGCCTTAAAGGGTTTTCTACGGTGGCGTTAAACTTCGTGTTCAACCCCCAATTTCCTAATAAGATGTCTTTGTCACCGTCCTTGTCAATATCAAAAGCGGTGATCGATTGCCACAAACCTTCTAAGTTTTTAGGGATTTCTAACAAGGATAATTTTCCATTTTTATTGATAAAAACCTGAGGATTTCCCCATTCTGTAGCAACTAATAAATCTTTTTGATCATCATCATTAACATCTACCCAGGTTGCATCGGTAATTTTAGCATTCAATCGAAAATCAAAATCTGCGGTAAAAACTCCTTTGCCGTCATTTATTAAAATTGCAGAATTTACGTTGGCACCAAAACTCTTTGGATTTGATAGGTTTCCAATAAATAAGTCTTCATCTCCATCATTGTCATAATCATAAGCGGCAACACAAGAAGTATTTAAAGGGTTTAACAGGGTTTGATTGTTAGATTTTATAAATATTCCCTTTTGGTTGAGGTACAAACGGTCTACTTCCAACCTTCTGTTTCTTGTTCTATGAATTCCTGTTGCAACATATAAGTCAAGATCGCCATCATTATCAGCATCAAAAAAAACAGCATCATTATCTTCATAATCAGTATCTTTTTCAAATTGGTTTTGCAAACTTTTCTTGAAAGAAGTTCCATTGTTTAAGTACAATTCGGCAGCATTTCCAGAACTATTTCCTAAATACACATCCTCAAAACCATTTCCATCCACATCACCAATAGCAACTGCAGGACCTAATTTTGAAACTTGATACGGAATTATTTTCTCGTTATTAAAATCATAATAACCATCCTCCTTATGTTTAAAAGAGATACTATTAGTTGCTTCAAAAACAGGTTTTTTATTTTTATTTATGGAATAATTATAAGAAGGATTGTTGGCATCATAGGCCACCAATACTGTTTTGTTCAGGGTAAATTTTTTAATTTTTTGAATGGTATTGTCTGGCCAAATAATTGCTATCGAATCGATTGTTGTTATCGTATCTAATCCAAAATGAATTTGTGGTTCAATAGATGAAATAAATCCTCTTGAAGAAAACAATTGTTTGAATTGACTTTCACCGTTGTTGTATAAAATTGCCTTTGTACCAATACCATTTTTGTTTCCTTTTTTATAATTGAAACGGAGACTAATGGAGTTCTTTTTGCTATTGGTTGTATTTTCATAAACTCCAGCAAAGTCATTTAAGTTATTGGTTACAATGTCTAAATCACCATCCAAATCTAAATCAACATAAATTGCCCCGTTAGAAAGGGACGGTTTTTGTTCCATCCATGCTCCCGTTTTCTTTGTGAATTGGTTTGAATCTCCGCTATAAATTTCATTGGATACCTTTCCAGAAGGCATTTCATTTATAGACTCATAAAGCCATTTTAAACTTTCAGCTTCATTTTTTTGTTTGAATGTATTTGAAATATAGTTCTTAAAATCTAAACTGTTTGGCCTTCTATTGATTCCATTACTAATAAACAAGTCTTGGTGACCATCATTATCAAAATCAGCAAATAACGGCGCCCAACTCCAATCCGTATCGGCAACATTATTTAACATAGCCGTTTCATAAAAATAGGCTCCTTTTTCATTTATTTGAAGCATATTTCTTGAGTACTGATCTTTGTACCCTTGCTTTCTTAGTTTTTCTTGCATGTTGTACATAGCATCATCACCCTCCGTTTCTTTTAGAACACGCTCGTCATTGGGTAGCATGTCTAAAGTAATCAAATCTTGAAAGCCGTCTCCATTAATATCAGCAACATCACTCCCCATAGAAAATCGAGATAACGTAGAAAAAGATTTTTTTAATTCTTCTCTAAAGGTTCCATCTTGATTGTTGATGTAGTAGTAATCATCTTCATGAAAATCATTACAAACATAAATATCGTCCCATCCATCGTTGTTAAAATCGGCAATAGAGGCACTCAATCCATATCCGTTCACTCCACCAAAAATTTGCGCTTTTTCACTAATATCCGTAAATTTTCCATTGTTGTTTTTTAGTAAAACATCTCCTACCAATGGCACTCGATTATTTCTTAACGCTGCTTTTCCGTGAGAAGTAACAGTGTGTGTAGCGTGATTCACAATATACACATCCAAATCGTCGTCCTTATCAAAATCAAAAAAGTAAGCTTGTGTGGCATATCCAGAGAAATCGAGGCCATATGCCTGAGCATTTTCTGTAAAAGTGTTGTTTCCATTATTAATGAAAAGTTCGTTTTTTCCTTCAAAATCTAAGAGCCCTGAAACTGCACAGACGTAAATATCTAAAAAACCATCATTATTAATATCTACCATGGTCACTCCGGTATTCCAATCGGAAGCGCTATCAATATTTGCGTTTTGTGAAATATCTTCAAACTGCAAGTTTCCTTTGTTGAGAAAAAGTTTGTTTTCACCTTGATTTGATACGAAATAAAGGTCTACCAAACCATCATTGTTAATGTCACCAGCACTTACACCCCCTCCATTATAAAAGTAGATATAATTAATAATACTATGTGCTGCATCTTCAACAAGCATGTTTTTAAAGTCAATGCCAGTTGCATTTTCAGAGAGTTTATTAAGAAGGTAGTTTTTCTTTGGTGTGTTTATTTCTTGGCTACAGCGAACGCACAGCAAAAGTAAAATGAATGTATATAAAAAGAGACGAGGGCTTTGCATTTATTTTTAGCATGGTTGATAAACTCAAAGGTATGAAAAAATTAATGTTTACTTTCTGCCAAAATCTGCTGGAATTTCACCCCATGCTTTGGTTTCCCATTTTAGAATTGGGTTTTTAAAAGTGTTTTCTTTCAACCAGTTTTCTGCCCTTTTAATAAGGGCTAATAAGTCTTTATTGGAAGCGTCAAAATGAAGATTTGTTTTACACTTCTTTTGTTTCACCCAGCTCATTGCAGTTCTAGAATCAGAATAAATAGGGATTTCTTCTTTGTTCTTACTTTTTAACAAAGCGATTCCATGAACTAGAGCTAAAAACTCTCCAATATTATTAGTTCCATTTGGATAAGGCCCTTTTAGGAAAAGCTGTTTTTTGTTATGTGTAAGCACGCCTCTGTATTCCATTTTACCAGGATTTCCAGAACAGGCGGCATCTACTGAAATACTTTCTAAGTTTGGCGAGCCATAAGATGCTTTTTCTGAAGCACTTAATATTGGTTTTGTAGTGTTTTTTCCTTTGTAGTCGTCATATTTTTTGGAGAAAGCAAGCTCTGCTTCGTCTAGGCTTGCAAAAGACTTGTATTGTGCTGCATCAAAACCGTCGACTTGTTTCTTGCAGATATTCCAGGAAGTATAAATTCCTTTTTTTCGCCCATTCCAAACTACATAAAACTTTTTTTTACTCATTGATGTCCAAAATTACACTTTCTATCACTCTTGGGAAATAGCGTTGCTCTAATAAATGAATTTTTTCAGCAATAGTTTCGGGAGAATCTTCTTTAGAAACGGCTGTTTTTTCTTGAAAAATAACAGCACCTTCATCATAATTTTCATTCACATAGTGAATTGTAATTCCTGTTTCTATTTCGTTGTGTTGTTTTACGGCTTTGTGAATATGCATTCCATACATTCCTTTTCCGCCATATTTTGGTAGCAATGCAGGATGAATGTTGATGATTTTATTTGGAAATGCTGCCACGATTTTTTCTGGAATTTTCCATAAAAACCCAGCTAGAATTATAAAATCTGCTTCCTGTTGGAGGAAATGAAGTACTGTATTGTCCTTTATAAAAACATCTTTGTCAATCAACGAAGCCGATACGTTTAATCGTTCACATCGATCAAAAACCTTGGCATCCTTGTTGTTACACAATACTTGGGTAACTTTTGCCGTTTTAGATTGATTGAAAAATTGTATAATATTCTCTGCATTCGAACCCGAACCAGAAGCAAAAAGAACAAGACGCTTCATAAACTCTATTTATAGACTACAAAAGAAGCAATAAATATTAACAATAAGATTATTTTAGTAGGATTAAAGATTTTTAATTACTTTTAATCATGATTTCTCGAACAAAAATTAGATAAAACTAATAAGAATTGTATTTTTGTCCCCGATTTTAATTTAAAAAACAAACAATTATGTCAGACATTTCATCAAGAGTAAAAGCTATTATCGTAGACAAATTAGGCGTAGACGATAATGAAGTAACAACAGAAGCTAGCTTCACAAATGATTTAGGAGCAGATTCTTTAGATACTGTTGAGTTAATTATGGAGTTCGAAAAAGAATTTGATATCCAAATTCCAGACGATCAAGCAGAAAATATTGGAACTGTAGGACAAGCAGTAAGCTATATCGAAGCAGCAAAAAAGTAATTTATATATGCAATTAAAACGAGTAGTTGTAACTGGACTTGGAGCATTAACGCCCATAGGAAATAATATTGAAGAATATTGGAACGCTTTAGTTAACGGAGTTAGCGGAGCTGCGCCTATTTCGCATTTTGATGCTTCCAAGTCCAAAACTCGTTTTGCTTGTGAAGTAAAAAACTTTAATCCTACTGATTTTATTAACAGGAAGGATGCTCGTAAAATGGATAAATTTACGCAATATGCAATGGTAGCTTCAGACGAAGCAATTGCAGATGCGAATTTAGATTTAGAAACCATTAATAAATTACGAGTTGGGGTTATTTGGGGAGCAGGAATTGGTGGCTTAGAAACACTTCAAAATGAGGTTTTAAACTATGCTGCTGGAGATGGAACCCCAAGATTTAATCCCTTTTTTATTCCAAAAATGATTGCAGATATTGCACCTGGTCACATCTCAATAAAACATGGTTTTATGGGGCCAAACTTTACGACTGTTTCTGCCTGCGCATCTTCTGCCAACGCAATGATAGACGCGTTAAACTATATTCGATTAGGGTATTGTGACGTAATCGTTACCGGAGGAAGTGAAGCAGCAGTTACCATAGCAGGAGTTGGAGGCTTTAGTGCGATGCAAGCATTATCAACAAGAAATGAAAGTCCAGAAACTGCCTCAAGACCCTTCGATGCTACCAGAGAAGGTTTTGTTTTAGGAGAAGGAGCTGGAGCACTTGTTTTGGAAGAATACGAATACGCCAAAGCAAGAGGCGCAAAAATTTATGCAGAGGTAATTGGAGGAGGAATGTCTTCCGACGCTTACCATATTACAGCACCACATCCAGAAGGAATTGGTGTAATAGCGGTAATGAAAGGCTGTCTAGAGAATTCTGGAATTCAACCAGAAGACGTTGACCATATTAACACCCACGGTACTTCTACTCCACTTGGAGACGTTGCCGAGTTAAAAGCTATTTCAGCTGTTTTTGGAGATCACGCCAAGGAGATCAACATTAACTCTACCAAATCAATGACAGGTCATTTATTGGGTGCGGCTGGAGCTATAGAGTCTATTGCTGCAATATTGGCCATGAAACATGGCATCGTACCACCCACGATAAATCACACTACCGTTGATGAGAACATCAATCCAGCATTAAACTTAACGCTAAATAAGCCTCAAAAAAGAGACATAAAAGTAGCAATGAGCAATACTTTTGGTTTTGGAGGGCATAACGCATGTGTAGCATTTAGAAAACTAGACGAGTAAGCGTATGAATTTTATTCGTAAAATAGTTCAATCACATTCAGAAGAAGAAATTGAGCTTTACAACGAATTAAAAAAATTACTTAATTTCTCTCCACGAGACATTAAGATTTACAGAAAAGCATTCACACACCGATCTATTCAGTTATTAGACAGTAAAGGGATTCCGATAAATTACGAACGATTAGAGTTTTTAGGAGATTCTATTTTGGGATCTGTAATCTCATCGTACCTATTTAAAAAAGTTCCAAAAGGTTCAGAAGGGTATCTCACAAAAATGCGCTCTAAAATTGTAAGTAGAAAGCATTTAAACGAGTTAGGGAAAGACCTAAATTTAATTCGATTTGTAAAGAGTAACGTCGATAAATCCAATGTTGGTGATAATATTCATGGAAATATTTTTGAATCTTTAATGGGCGCTATATACTTAGACAAAGGATATAATTTTTGTCAAAAATTTGTGTATGAAAATGTAATCGTACCCTATGTCGATATTGAAAAATTAGAAGGAAAAATCACAAGTTATAAAGGGTTAATTATCGAATGGTGTCAGAAGCAGAAAAAGAGATATTCTTTTGATGTTTATGAAGATTCTGGTAATGAGTCTATAAAGCACTTTAGTGTAAAAATCAGCATCGACTTTGAGGTGATTGCTAAAGGACGCTCAACGTCAAAGAAAAAAGCAGAAGAACAAGCCGCCAAAAGAGCTTACTTTGCTTTCCAAGATAAAATAACAAATCCGTAACGTTAGCGACATCGTTTTCGTTGATTTTATCCACAGATTGCGAAACAATCCTTAATTTAGCATGCTAGATGTGGGCTTAAATATGATACAATACGATGCAAGTACACGCTTTAGATTTAAACGATTTTCATGAAGAAAAATATTCTTTATTAGGAATTCACACAACCCTAGAGGACTACAAATTAGCGTATTTATTAAACCACCATTTAAAAGTTCGTTTTAACAAAGCAAGTTTTAACTTAGATTTTGAAAACGAAAAAAGCAATGCTTCCTTTTCAATTTATACCTACGAAAACACAATACATGATTCAGAATGGTATCTAATTGCAAATAGCGAAAAAAAAGAAAATAAAGTTCAAGAAGAAGGATTGTTGTTAAGTACAGAAATAAAAAACTACTTAATTCCTGAAAAAAAGAATATTGATTTTTTTATAAAAATTGTTGAAGACATTCGTTTAGAAAACGTTCAAAACTTAGTCAATAAAATAAAGAATATAAATCAGGTTATTACCGCTTATACAATAGATACAAACACATTAAAGTCGAAAGACATTTTAATATTTTAGAAAATGCCAAATAATAAAAAAACAAAGATAATAGCTACTCTAGGACCTGCAACAAGTTCAAAAGAAGTGCTGTATCAATTAGCAAAAGAAGGAGTAAACGTTTTTAGAATTAACTTTTCTCATGCAGATTACGAAGATGTAAAAATACGGATCAAGCAAATTAGAGAAATCAATGAAGAAAATGACTACAATGTAGCAATTTTGGGAGATTTACAAGGTCCAAAATTACGTGTTGGAGTAATGGAAGAAGGCGTTGTTTTAGAAGATGGCGACACCTTTAAGTTTACTACTGAAAAGTGTATTGGAACAAAAGAAAAGGCCTTTATGACCTATCAGCGTTTTCCAAAAGACGTAAAAGTTGGAGAACATATTTTAGTTGATGATGGAAAACTAATGTTCGAAGTACTTTCTAGTAATAAAGAAACAGAAGTAGTTGTAAAAGTTTTAGTAGGAGGACCTTTAAAGTCTAAAAAAGGAGTCAACTTACCAAACACGGCAATTTCGTTACCAGCATTAACAGAAAAAGATAAGGCAGATGCAGTATTTGCGCTAGAGCAAAAAGTAGATTGGATTGCGTTGTCTTTCGTAAGAACTCCAGAAGATTTAAGAATGTTGCGCGATCTAATTGATCAGCATTCAGAATACAGAGTCCCAGTAATTGCAAAAATAGAAAAGCCAGAAGCGGTAGAAAATATCGATTCATTAATTCCTTATTGTGATGGATTAATGGTTGCACGTGGAGATTTAGGTGTTGAAATACCAATGCAAGAAGTTCCGTTAATTCAAAAAATGCTGGTGAGCAGAGCGAAAAAAGCAAGAATTCCAGTAATTATTGCAACGCAAATGATGGAAACAATGATTGACAACCCTGTGCCAACAAGAGCAGAGGTTAATGACGTTGCCAATTCTATTATGGACGGTGCAGATGCCGTTATGCTTTCAGGAGAAACCTCTGTTGGGAAATTTCCAATTAAAGTGATTCAAAAAATGACCGAAATTATTAAAAGTGTAGAAAATTCACCTTTAATTAAAGTCCCTCAAACTCCACCACATATCAAAACCAATCGTTTTATTACCAAAGCAATTTGTCATCATGCAGCGCAAATGGCAAATGATACAGATGCAACAGCAATTTCAACTTTAACCAATAGTGGATATACTGCATTTCAGATATCTGCTTGGAGACCAAAATCTCATGTATTGGCGTATACTTCAGAAAGAAGAATTTTAGGAAAACTAAACTTACTTTGGGGTGTAAAAGCTTTTTATTACGATAAAGATTTAAGTACAGATGATACGGTTGTAAACATTAATAGAATTTCTAAAGAAAAAGGATTTGTTAAACAAGGAGATTTAATGATCAACTTAACATCGATGCCAGTAGAAGCAAAAGGAATGGTAAATACATTGCGTGTTTCGGAGATCGATTAATACGTTTTCAACATATTTAAAAAAGCATCCTAATTTTTAGGATGCTTTTTTTATGGGTAATTTTCAATATTTATTTCTTTGCAAGAATGCTATAGTTTTAATTTTTTAGTGACAATAATTGCATCATTAGTAACAAACGGCATGGGCATCATTTCTTCAGACCTTGGTGTCAACGAAAAAGCCGTATTTGTGAGTAAGTCATAAGAAATTTCATTGATGATAATTTCGAGGTTTTCTTTTTTATTTAAAGAAAAAGAAAGGGTTACCTCTTTGTCTTCATTTCCTAAGTGATAAATTAAAAAAGTACCGCCGCTTGTTTTGTGAGGTTTTTCATTGTTCACCAAAACATCGTTTACTTTAAATTGATCTAAGCGAATGGCTTCCTCGGAAAGAAACTCAATCTTGTTTAGCGCTCTCTGCGGCGAAACGACCATTTCCACAAACCTTTTGTTGTTAATTACAGTATCTAGTTCGATTATGATATTTGATGCTTTAAATGCTTTAAAATTCGTTTTTTTATGATATTGAAAACGCGTGTTGTATTTGCTTTTTGTTTCTGCAGAAGGAATGCTTCCTGCTGTATAATCTGTATTGAAAACTTGTTTTGTATAGCTGTCTAAAACCGTATTGTAGGTTCCGAAATAAGCTGTTTCTGTGTCTGAATTTTGAATATAGACCAAGCTATTTGGTTTTTTGTTTTCTACAGAAAATCCTGCATTATAGCTTGCAATACCAAAGAAAACGATTGTTAAAAACCCAGAAATTTTTTGCAACCAATGATTGGACCTCTTTTGATGAAACGTTGCAATCATTAATCCGAAAATCAATGCTACAAAGACCCCGCTGATATACAGTTTGCTTAAACCCAAACCCACTGGAAACATTTTTATCATGGGCGCAAAAATGTATAAAAGAGGAATAGAAATCAATACAAATAGTAGGGATTCTATGCTTTTTTTAAAATTCATAAAAATGGAAATTGCCAAGATGGACAAAGCTCCAAAAACAGGAAGAATGAAAAAAGCGGCACCTTGCAATTCTTTATAAACAAATGCATTGATGAGCAACCAAATAAAAGTTGGCGCTACTAATAAATCGGTTGTTTTTGCATCGCTTGTAAAATAACGGTACACTTTAAATAGTATCCACATATTTAAAAAGACAATGGTTGCAATGTAGAGGTATCCATTGTAGGTAAAACCATGCAATATGTCTGCATAAGCAGGATGCATCATCAATACCAATTCCCAAAATCCGTAAGAAAGTACACCGCATAAAATTAAGGAGACTATAAAAGGGCCAAAGCCTTTAAGAACACCCCCTATGGTAATTTCATTCAAAGAAATGCCAAAGAAAATTAAAACAAAAAATAAAACCCCTGCAAGTATTAACATGGGGGAAATCCATGAAAACGGGTAAGAAAGGATTTTTATAAAAGGGAAATTTACGTACACTAAATCTTTTTCTGAGTTGAGGTTTTCAAGATCAGAATTTGCAAAGTAATTTACAGAAGTCGTAAAATAATCTGCTTGGTGTGCTAAGCTTTCCTTATCTAAACGCTCGTAAGAGTCTTGCGCAGTGTGGTAATCGAAATGATCGCCAATAAAGGCAAAGTTAAATCCGTTGATGTCTTCCTCTTCTCTAAAAACTGTTAAGTCGGTATCGTTTGGCAACATTTTATAAACACTATACATTAAAGAACTTGCAGCTGGAAAATTTGGTTTTGAAGCCATAAATTCAGTCATTAATTGGCTGTTTTTACCATTGGTCTCTAATAACATGTAACTTGGTCCACCACTTCCTCTGGCTTCAAAATTGAGCACCAAGCCTATGTTTTTTGCCAATTCATGTTCTTCTACAAAAGCTTTTGCACCGAGCAATCCCAGTTCTTCTGCATCAGAGATAAGAATAACAATATCGTTTTTAGGTTGCTTGTTTTTAGCTAAAAAAGCGCGAATTCCCTCTAGAATTGTTACAACTCCAGATCCGGCATCACTGGCACCTAAAGAAGAATGTGGGTTGGAATCGTAATGTGTTAAAAGTAATAAGGATTTTCCGTTGGAAGTTCCTTTTATTTTCGCAATAATGTTTTCTGCAGTTGTTGCTGCAAACCATTTTCTATTAACGACAGTTTGAATTTGAATTTCAGTTTCTAATCCTAGTTTCTCTAATTCGGTAACAATATACTGTTGTACATTTTTATGTTCTTTAGAACCAACGTGGTGTGTTTTCTGAGAAATGTTTTTGAGATGATACAGCGCATTGTCTAATGAAAAAGCGGTTGGAGCAACTGACTTTATTTTAGAAACGGAAGGCTGTAGGTCTGAAAAGCTCCAAAACAGGATGCCAATGACTATAAAAACAGATAAAATGGAGGTGCTTTTTTTCATGAAAATATTTTTTATAAAAGTAGTAAATAATAGAAATAAGTCTTTATTTATTTTTAAAACACTAAAAATAAGTAACTTTAAGTCAATTTAAAACAACCGACAGATGGGAATTAAAAGCTTTCAAGGGAAAAGAGATGCGTCTCAAGGAAAAGAAGAAGTACAGATTTTAGTCTCCGATTATATGACCAAAAAATTAATCACTTTTAAACCCGACGATTCCTTAGACCATCTCATTCACTTATTAATTTCGAATAAAATTTCTGGAGGTCCTGTGGTCAATGATCAAAATGAATTGATTGGTATCATTTCTGAAACGGATTGTATCAAGCATATTTCGGAAAGTAAATATTACAACATGCCTTCTGATAGCGACAATACGGTTGCTAAAAAAATGATTACCAATGTAGATACTATTGACTAAGATATGAATATTTTTGACGCTGCTTCCAAATTTATCAACTCAAAAAGAAGACGGTTTCCTGTCGTAGAAAACGGGAAATTAATAGGACAAATTAGTCAAAAAGATGTTTTAAAAAGAGCCTTAAACATTCGAGGAAATACTAGGTAATAAAAAAGCTCTCTCTCTCTCTCTTTAAAACAAGACCTGTCAGGTTTTTAAAACCTGACAGGTCTTGTTTTAATAACGATAAAAAGGATTGGCTTTCGTTTAGAGCTATTTTTAAAAAATAAAAAAACCAGCAGCAATTGCTCCTGGTTTTTGAAATTATTTTATTTTTTAGATACTTAATCTCTCGACATAAAGATGCTTAACACATACCAAAAAAGGAGCATTAATGAAGCAAACAAACCTAAAGAAGCAGGGATGTAATCTTCCACACCAAACTTGTTTACCAAGTTAGACGTTTGGTATAGAATACTTCCGGCAGCCAATGCGCACATTGCAACAGAAAACCACAAGCCTAAATTAAACCCAAACAAAGAGCCTGCAATAATCAATCCGATGGCAATAAAAAATCCAACAGACAATCCTGCTTTTAGGAAAGAGAAATCTTTTTTTGTGACAAACACAATTGATGAAATTCCGACAAATAACCCCAAGGTAACAATCGCTGCTTGTTCTATTAAATCGGTACCACTCTCTGTGTAAAAAATAGCGATGTACAATAATGGAACAAAAATGAGTGCTTGCATAAACACATAGGCAGCATAGGCCAGGTACTGTTTGTTTTTATCGCCTGTTTTTAGTGCCGTATTTTCGGCGTAGCTGGTAATAAACATAAATCCGCCCAACATAATGAGCCATTTGTAGCCTTCTGTCATTGAGAGCATAAAGTTTACAATCGCCTCACTTTGTAATAAGAAATATTCAAAAACAACAAAGAGTAAAACCCCTCCAGCAACATGCTTGTAGGTCTTTTTTAAAAATTCGACACGAACGTCATTTGTGGCGTCTATTAATAATGCTTTTTGATTGAATGTATTTTCCATAATTTTTTAATTTGAGTTTAAAGATATTATTTTTTCTAAAAAGAGCTATTACATAAGAAAATTTTTATACTTTTTTTATGACACTGGTTACAATTCCCCAAATAACAAGATCGGTCTCTTCTGTAATTTTTATTACCGGATAATCTGGGTTTTCTGGTTGTAGCCAAACATCATTCCCTTCTACACGTAACCGTTTTACAGTAAATTCCCCATCTAAAAAGCAAACCGCAATTTTGTTATTTGTAGGTTCTAAACTTCGATCGATTACCAATAAATCATTATCATCCAAGCCTGCACCAATCATTGATTGTCCGCTAACTTTTGCAAAAAAAGTAGCGTCTTTGTTTGTAATCAATTCATCATCTAAAGAAATTCGAGTCTCTTTAAAATCGTCTGCTGGCGATGGAAATCCTGCGGAAATTCCAACATCAATTAAAATAGCACCGTTTCCAGAAGTGGTCTTTGGGGTGAAAAAAGTAATGGTTTTGTTTTTTGTAGCCATGTTATTTTACGGTGATAATTTCTTTAATATTGGTGGTAAATTTTGCTGATAACCTGTTTTGACGCATTTTCCAAGTGCGTTTTAAATCTTGATTTCCTAACTTAATTTTATCGGTTTTAAACTTTTTGTTTAGCCCATCGATTGCCGCCATTAACGGCTTGTGTTTTGGGTTTTCATGGGTAAATAAATTGAGTTGAAAATTATCATTGGGCACGAGTCCAGCAACAATAACCCCAGCTCTTTTGTATTTAATTCCTTTTTTGTAAATCATTTTTATAGCCGCTATTGCTGCATTTGCAATGACCAAAGTAGAATCTGTTGGGTATGAAAAAACAATGGTTTTACTTTCCCTATGTTGTGGTAAGGCTGTTTGAAATCGATCACTAGAGAGCTGCACAATGAGCATGTGACAACTTGATTGTTGCTTTCGCAATTTTTCTGCACCTCTTGCAGCAAAGGTCGAAACACGTTCTTTAATGTCTTCAATATCCTCATAGGTATGTTCAAAACTACGGGTAGTCGCAATCATTTTCTTTGAAGAAATTCCTTCCATTGGTATTTTTGAAATGCCTTGCAAATCTTTTTGCAAGCGCCAAAGAACAATGGATAGGTTTTTTAATACCCAATCACTTGGCAATTGTGTAAAATCCCACGCAGTTGCGCAGCCTTTTTCTAGCAATCGTTTTTTTAAACTACTTCCAATTCCCCATACATTTTCAATTTTTGTCCACTTTAATGCTTTGATTCGATTCTCTTCAGAATCGATGACACAAATTCCTTTGGATTGTTTTAAGTTGGAACGTGCAATCTTATTGGCAACTTTACACAATGCTTTTGTTGGTGCAATGCCTACACAAGTAGGTATTCCAGTCCATTTTAGCACCCTACTCCTCATTTTTGTGGCATATTCGGAGAGGTCGTACTTCTCAAAACCGTCTAATTTTAAAAAAGATTCATCAATAGAATAGACTTCTACTTCAGGAGAAAATTCTGCTAAAATATTCATGACCCTCGTACTCATGTCTCCGTACAAAGGATAATTGGAAGATAAAATGGTGATGTTTTTTTCTTTGCAAAAGCGTTCCCACTTAAAAATTGGGGCACCAAAAGGCAATTGTAATTTTTTAGCCTCGTCACTCAGAGAAATTACACAGCCGTCATTATTACTTAAAATAGCCACAGGTTTTCCTTGCAAGTTCGGATTAAAAACCCGCTCGCATGACGCATAAAAATTATTGCAATCCACTAAGGCAAACATGTTATAGGGGTATTTAAAACAAGTAATGAGTAGAAGATTTATTTAAGAAAAGACACTTAAAATAAAACACGAAGTTACATTAGTTTTTGAAACCTTTTTATACATTTGTCACATAAAATCAACAAAAAAATGATCTTTCGTAAAATATTTGGTATTGCCTTTCTTTTATTGAATACCGTTTTGTTTTCTCAAGAAAAAAAAGCCCCACAACAATTAGATACAATTGTTATAAAATCAACAAGAATAGATTTGCCGTTCAAAGAAAATTCAAGAACCATACAAATCATTACTTCAAAAAACATTGCAAATAGTGCAGCTACTAATGTAGCCGATTTACTGCAACAAGTGGTAGGGGTAGACATTAGAAGACGAGGAACTGCTGGAAGCCAGGCAGATTTATATATAAGAGGTGGTGGTTTTGACCAAACCTTATTATTAATTGATGGCATAAAAATGGACGATGCACAAACAGGGCATCACACCATGAACGCCGCTTTGCCTATTGAGGTGATTGAACGCATTGAGATTATTAAAGGTCCTGCTGCAAGAATTTTTGGGCAAAATGCATTTACGGGTGCAATTAATATTGTGACCAAAAAGAAGTTAAAAAATACACTTTCTGTAAATGCTGAAGCGGGTTCTTTTGACCAATTGAATGGTGCTGTAACCGTTGGCGCTGCCTTTGACAACAGTTCAATTATTGCCCATGTTGGTGCACTGACTTCTGGTGGCTATAGAGAGAATTCTGACTATATGAATTACAATTATTTTCTAAAAGGTGTTTTTAATAAGAAAAAACAACCCATTGAAATGATTGCTACTTTTTTCGATAAGAAATTTGGTGCACAAAACTTCTACACGCCAGAATCGTACGGTTTTAATGAATATGAAGAAACACAGAGTAGTTTGATTGGAGTTTCTACTACTTTTAAAACAGCAAAATTAAAAATTACACCGAGAGTATATTGGAAACGAGGACAAGATATCTTTTTACTGAAAAGACAGGACCCTAGTTTTTTTAGAAACCAACACATTACTCATAAAGTGGGCGTAGAAACCAATGCATCTTATACTTCCAATGTAGGAATTACAGGGTTTGGTGTAGATTTTTCACGTGTTTCTATCAGTAGTAACAATTTAGGAGATCGAAACCGAATGATGGCCAATTTGTTTTTAGAGCACCGTTTTAAAATGTTTAATGACAAATTAGACATTACGCCAGGAGTTGCAGTAACGTATTTTTCTGATTTTAAATTCCATGCATTTCCAGGATTAGACCTTGGGTATCAATTGGCGGATAATTTAAAGATTTATGGAAATGTAGGAACTACTTATAGAATTCCAACCTATACAGATTTGTTTTACAATTCGCCAAGCACAAGTGGAAATCCTGATTTGGCTCCAGAAGAAGCCTTCTCAAAAGAGATAGGGATGAAATACAACTCATCAAGGTTTTCTTATTCAGCAGCTTTTTTCAATAGAAAATCAGATAATTTAATTGATTATATACGAGCAAATACAGCAACAAGTGTTTTTACTGCGACCAATATTACGGAAGTAAACACGACAGGATTTGAGTTGGACGGTGCGTATCATTTTAAAGCAAATAAATTCAACCAAATCCTCGCTTTCGGATACGCGTATTTAAATGATGATATTTTAGATCAAAATAAAGACCTTTCTAGGTATTCTTTAAATACTTTAAAGCATCAAATTACAACACGTTTTAGTTCTCAGTTCTTTAAAAATGTGCGTCAGAACATTATTTATAAATATGCAGAACGTACCATAGGGACTAGTTATAATGTGTTAGATGCTTCTGTAATTGTAGATTTCAATAAAAGCAGTTTTACACTTACAGCGAATAATCTTTTTGACGCAGCCTATATTGAATCTGGTTTTGTACCCATGCCACCAAGATCTCTTTTATTTGGAATGAGATTTCGTTTATAGCGAATAAATTACGCCCTATTTAATAAATGCCTCGAGAGTTATTTTCGAGGCATTTATGTGTTTTATTAAGTAATTTTATAAATACATGTAAACTTTTTTTGTAACAAAAAAACACTTTTAACGACTCATGAAGTAGAAATGTATATTTCTGTAAAAAAGCGATTGGAATCGTATTCTTAGGTTTTTATTCCATTCGGGTTTTATATGTATTCACTTTAAAAACGAATTGTTATGACAGAATGGTTTTCGGGATTATCTCCTTTTCAACAAACATATTGGGTCCTCACAGGGATTGCTAGCCTCTTTTTTTTAGTTGTTCTAATGGCCACATTCATTGGTGCTGATGGAGATGACATAGGCGATGTAGATGCCGAAATAGAAGTCGATACGGGTGTCGGCTTTCAATTTTTACCTTTAAAAACTTGGTTGCTTTTTTCGCCATTTTTGGTTGGAGTGGAATTGCAAGTATGGATGCTGGGAATACCAAAACGACCACTGTTTTAATTTCCATTACTTGTGGTTTGCTCATGATGTTTGTCATGGCGTCTCTCTTTTATTACATCAGTAAATTAACGGCAAGCGGAACGCTAAGAATGAACAATGCATTACATGCTATTGGCGAAGTGTATTTAACAGTGGGTGCAAACAGGTCTCGCATTGGAAAAATACAAATAAAAGTACAGGGAGCTTTAAGAGAGCTGGAAGCTTTAACAGACCACTTCGAAGATTTAAAACAAGGCAAAGTAGTAAAGGTTACAGAAGTAACCAATAATGGAATCTTAATAATTGAACTTCAAAAATAAAAAAAATGCTAAACTTAATGATTATACAAAGTAGCCCGTTTGCGGGTTTGGTCGGAATTGGAATTGCAATTCTATTCGTTTTTATCTTGTTATTTGCCATGATAAAAAGATACAAAAGGTGTCCTTCGGATAGAATTTTAGTTGTTTACGGAAAAGTTAGTGGCGGTCAATCAGCCAAATGTATTCATGGAGGTGCGGCATTTATTTTTCCTGTTATTCAAGATTATCAGTTTTTAGATTTAACGCCAATTTCTATTGAAGTCAACTTGGTCAATGCGCTGTCTAAGCAAAACATTCGTCTAAATGTTCCTTCAAGATTTACAATTGGAGTTTCTACAGAACCTGGAATTATGCAAAATGCTGCAGAGCGTTTATTGGGCTTAGGACAAAATGAAATACAGGAACTCGCATAAGAAATTATCTTTGGACAATTACGTTTAGTCGTTGCTTCTATGGATATTGAAGAAATAAATTAAGATAGAGACAAGTTTTTAACTAATATTTCTCAAAGTGTAGAATCAGAATTAAAGAAAGTAGGATTAAAATTAATTAACGTAAACATTACCGATATTGTTGATGAATCGGGTTACATCGAAGCTTTAGGAAAAGAAGCCGCAGCCCATGCGATTAACGCAGCAAGAAAATCGGTTGCCGAGAAAAATAGAGATGGTTCTATTGGAGAAGCAAATGCAGTACAAGATGAAAGGAGTCAAGTTGCCGCTGCAAATGCGCAAGCTGTTGAAGGAGAAAATACGGCAAAAATTGCGGTTGCAAATTCAGACTCTTTACGGAGACAACGAGAAGCAGAAGCAGAGCGTGTGGCCATCGCTTCAGAAAAAGTACAAACGGCAAAAGCATTAGAAGAATCGTATGCTGCAGAACAGTTGGCCGAAGTTGCTAGAGCAGAAAGAGAGCGTTCATCAAAAATGGCAGACATTATTATTCCTGCAGAAATAGACAAACGTAAGGTTGAAATTGATGCTGAAGCCGAAGCAGAAAATATTCGAAGAATTGCAAAAGGGGAAGCAGATGCTATTTTCTTAAAAGCCCAAGCAGAAGCAAATGGAGTTTTTGAAATTTTAACAAAACAAGCCGCTGGTTTCGATCAGATTGTAAAAGCAGCAGGAAACGATTCTCAAAATGCTGCATTATTGATAATTGCAGACAAATTACCAGAATTGGTAAAGGCACAAGCAGAGGCAATTAAAAACATTAAGATTGATAAAGTAACTGTTTGGGAAACAGGCAGCGGAAAAGACGGAAAATCATCAAAATCTAACTTTATTTCGGGCATGTACAATGCGGTTCCTCCTTTGTAAGAAATGTTTAATATGGCAGGAATGCAATTGCCCGATTATTTAAAAGGAAAAGAAATTACGGATGTAGAATCAGCAGATATAACTAAAAAACGTTCTTTATGATAGCTTGTCCAAAATGTAAATCCGTGTCAAATCACAGAATGAAAAGAAAAGGCATCGCTAGGTACATTCGTGGAAGCAGAACCTATGCCTGCGAAAATTGTAATAAAGTATATGCATGGATTCCATTTATAAATAGAACCTTTTAATCATAAAAAAAACGCTCCATTGGAGCGTTTTTTATGTGTTTCAAGTAGTTTCATTCTTATTTAAAGAGCTTAAAAATATCATTACCATTTGCAAATAGCAAAAGTGTTACTAATAGTAAAAACCCTACAACTTGTGCATATTCTAAGAATTTGTCACTTGGTTTCTTTCCAGTAACCATTTCCCAAAGTGTAAACACTACGTGCCCTCCATCTAAAGCAGGTATTGGTAACAGATTCATAAAACCTAACATGATTGATAGGAATGCCGTAATGTTCCAAAAAGACTCTGCGCTCCATTCTGAAGGGAAAATACTCCCAATAGAAATAAAACCTCCCAAACCTTTGTAGGCTCCTGTACTTGGGTTAAATATTTTCTTTAATTGTTTTACATAATTAGTAAGTGTTGTCCATGATTTGTTTAAACCAGCAGGAATTGCTTCGGAAAAAGAATACTCAATTTCTGCCAATTTGTAGTAGCCTAATTTTTCTAAATCTGAATACGGGATTGCGCTAAATGTAACTCCGATATAGCCAGATTCTGATACTGATACAGGGATTTCTTTTTTCACCCCGTCTCTTTTTACCGTTATCGTAATATCTTGGCCTTTATAGGTGTCAAAAATAGCTTTTGCTTCATCGTAATATTTAATAGGATTGCCATTGATGGCTGTAATAAAGTCTTTCGCTTTTAAATCGCTCTTCGCGTTTAAAGAATCTTTTTGAATTTTTCCGATGAAAAAAGGATATCTAGGGGTTACAATTGGACCTTCTGCATTCTTTTTTCTGTCAATTAATTTTGAGATGAAATTTACCGGCAAATTTTTAGCAATTTTTTCTCCTTTTCTTTCTAATGTGAAATTATTTCCGTTGATAAAACCAATGGTGATTTCGCTGAATTTTCGAACTTTTTCTCCATCAATTGTTAAAATCTTATCGCCATTTTGCAAACCAATTTCTGTTGCCAATTCACCTTGAATCCAAACACCATCTTGTACGCTGTCGTTTGGTAAGAATTTTTCACCATAGCCCCACATCAAACAGATGTATATAAAAATCCCTAAAACGAAGTTTACAAACACCCCTCCTAGCATAATGATCAAACGTTGCCAAGCTGGTTTAGATCTAAATTCCCAAGGTTGTGGAGGTAAAGCCATTTGTTCTGTATCCATGCTTTCATCAATCATTCCAGATATTTTTACATATCCTCCTAACGGAATCCAACCAATACCATACACGGTATCGCCAATTTTTTTCTTGAAAATAGAATACTTATAATCGAAGAAGAGGTAAAATTTCTCTACGCGTGTTTTAAACAACTTCGCAGGAATGAAATGGCCCAATTCGTGTAAAACGATTAGTAAAGAAAGGCTTAAAATAAATTGAGATGCTTTTATTAATATTTCCATGTAGTATGATATCAAAATTTTGAACGAGCAAATGTACGGATTTAAAGAGCGTTTTAAAAACAAGAGTTTGGGTAGCTATTTAATTTAACATAGATTTTAGATAGTATTTGTATTTCCTTCCTTTTCTACCGTTTTTTTATGTTGTAAATTTGCACAAACAGCTTTTATAATGGATATCAATTTCTTTAAAAAATCATTTCCAACACTCATTTTTTTAGGCCTGTTTTCTTTCATTGCACTTCCTGTTTTTTATCAATTATTGAAAGTTGAAAAAAAACTAAAGATCTATAATCCAGCAGACGTAAACCCTCGTTTGGTAGATAAGAGTCTAAAGCACATTCAGAAAAATCATACAGTCGCCAATTTTGAACTCATCAATCAAAACGGTGAGACCATTACCAATCAGGATTATAAAGATAAAATTTACATTGCAGATTTCTTTTTTACGCGCTGTCCATCCATTTGTATTCCGATGGCATTTCATATGGGAGAATTGCAAAAAAAGTATATTAATGACGACGATATTCTATTTTTGTCGCATTCTGTAACGCCTGTTATAGATAGTGTTTCTGTATTAAAAGCATATGCAATTGACAAAGGGGTTGTTGATGGAAAATGGAACGTGACTACAGGTAATAAAAAACACATTTATGAACTGGCACGCAAAAGCTATTTTGCTGTAGTTGATGAAGGTACTGGCGATGAAAACGATTTTATTCATACAGAGCAATTTGTTTTGGTAGACAAAGAAAGACGCATTCGGGGGTATTATGATGGCACCGAATCGGAAGACATGGAAAAGTTGAAAGAAGATATTGTTTTGTTAAAAGCAGAATATGCGAAGGATTAACTTGTTTAGAAGCTGAGCGTGTTTTTGTAATCGTATATTGAAATCAGATAAGGAAAGCCCAAGGGTTTATAAAGAAACGATTGTTTTTTGTGGGTTTTTAATTGGAACTCCAACCAAAGAAGTGTTAAAAAAACATTAAGTATGTAGGCATAACTAGCGTTTTAAAACAAGATCTTTTTTAAATAGTATAATTGCATTTTATTATACATAATTAAAAGGATGTTGTATGTATTAAAGTTAAGAGCAGAATTCATCCGTTTTTTAAGTCAAAAGTAATAAAAAATAGAAGAAAACAACTTGTTTAGAATCATTCTAAATTCCTATCTTTGCTCCCCAAACAAGAAAGGTTGAATACAATTGCATCATTACGTATAGGAGAAATTGGATATATTTCTGAAGGCGCTTTAGAGTTTATTCCCCTGAAGTTATTGGAAATGGGTTGCTTGCCAGGTGCTGAGGTAGAGCTCATTCAAATAGCTCCCTTAAAAGATCCCTTATATATTTGTGTAAACGGAAGTCATTTAGCCATTAGAAAAGAAACGGCTTTACAAATTCAAATTCTAAAAAGCGAATTTTAAATGGCTAAAAACGATATTAAAGTTGCTTTAATTGGAAACCCAAATACGGGAAAAACTTCCTTGTTCAATCAGCTTACAGGCTTGACTCAAAAAGTAGGGAATTACCCAGGAGTTACGGTCGACAAAAAGAAAGGTTCTTGTAAGTTATCTTCCACTCAAAATGCGGTAATTACAGATTTACCAGGGACTTACAGCATCAATCCCACCTCAATAGATGAGAGTATTGTTTTAAAAACCTTGCTTAAAAAAGATATTAAAGAATCTCCAGATGTAATTTTAGTGGTTGCAGATGTAGAAAATTTGAAAAGAAATTTATTACTTTTCTCTCAAATAAAAGACTTAGAAATTCCAACAGTTTTGGCCATCAATATGGTAGATCAAATGAGTAGAAAAGGAATTTCTATTGATTTAACCGCCTTAAAAGAAGAATTAAATACAGAGGTAGTTTTAATAAGTGCTCGAAAAAACCAAGGAATAAAGAACGTAAAAGACGCCATTATCAAGTGTCATGTTGCTGCAAAAGCATCGCCAATGTGTGATGCAAATTATAAAATTGATCCTGAATATTTTGACAAGTTAAAAGCCATCAATCCAAATTTTAGCCTGTATGAACTCTGGTTAATGGTGACACAAAAAAACTTTCCAGCAGAAATTTCAAAAAAAGAAAAAGAGCAATTACTTTCTTTTAATAAAGATGTTTCGAGACTAAAAAAATACCAACACAAAGAAACCATTTACCGCTATCAAGAAATTAATAAGGTTTTAAAGAAAACGTATATTGTTGATAAGAGCAAAGCAACCGATTTAAGAAGCAAACTCGATAAAATTTTTACCCATAGAATTTTTGGATATTTTATCTTTTTTGCAGTTTTGTTACTCATTTTTCAATCTATTTTCGATTGGTCTTCGCTACCAATGGATTTGATTGATACTACTTTTGCACAATTATCTGACTTTGCTAGAAATAATTTACCGATTGGTGTTCTATCAGATTTAATTGTTGAAGGAATTATTCCGGGTATCGGAGGCGTTATTATTTTCATTCCACAAATTGCCATTTTATTTTTATTTATAGCTGTTTTAGAAGAAACGGGTTATATGAGTCGCGTGGTATTTTTAATGGATAAAATTATGCGTCGTTTTGGGATGAACGGAAAAAGTGTCATTCCCTTAATTTCTGGAACTGCTTGTGCCATTCCAGCAATTATGGCAACAAGAACTATTTCCAGTTGGAAAGAACGATTGATTACCATTCTTGTGGTGCCTTTTACCACCTGTTCTGCAAGATTGCCGGTATATGCGATTTTAATCTCGTTGATCATTCCCGACACAAAAATCTTCGGATTTTATAATCTCCAAGCATTTACCTTGTTGATGTTGTATGCTTTAGGTTTTGTAACCGCAATTTTAGCCGCTTATATTTTACAGAAAACATTGAAAATAAAGAGCAATTCTTTCTTTGTGGTAGAAATGCCAAATTATAAATTACCTTCCATTAAAAATGTTGTTTATGATGTTTTAGAAAAAACCAAAGCCTTTGTTTTTGGAGCTGGGAAAATTATTTTAGCCCTGTCTGTTGTCTTGTGGTTTTTGGCATCTAACGGACCAGAATCATACAAGAACGCGGCAGAAGATGTAACCAACAATATTGAAAATAATCAATTATCAGCAACGGAGTTACAGCAAAAAATAGGCTCTGTAAAATTAGAGAATTCGTATATTGGGATTATGGGAAAATCCATAGAGCCCGCCATAAAGCCTTTGGGATATGACTGGAAGGTGGGAATTGCACTCATCACCTCTTTTGCAGCAAGAGAAGTATTTGTAGGAACTTTAGCAACCATTTATAGTGTAGAGGCAGATGATGAAAACACGACAACGATTAAAGAAAAAATGAGATCAGAGATCAATCCAGAGACCGGTAAAAAGAGATTCAATTTTCCAGCAGGAATGTCTCTGTTGATGTTTTATGCATTTGCAATGCAATGTATGGCAACATTGGCTATTGTGAAAAGAGAAACCAAGACTTGGAAATGGCCTTTAATTCAGTTGTTTGGAATGACCGGATTGGCCTATGTTTGCTCATTAATCGTATATCAAATTTTAAGCTAATGCAACAAATCATCGTATATTGTATCCTAATTATAGCCGTTGGGTTTTTGGTGAAAAAATATTTTTTACCTGCAAAATCCAAAAGTAATTGTGGTACCGATTGTGGCTGCTCTTAACTATTAACATAAAATTAGGGCCTATTCTTTTATGGGGTACTACTTTTGATGAACGACTTAAATAACTAATAATTAACATTTAAATAATCAATAAAATGAAAAGATCAATATTATCAATTGCAATTATTGTAATCACCTTACTTACAACAACACAAACAACAGCGCAAAAATTTAAAGCATTGGACAAGAGCCCAATGGATGCTGCATCATATCCAAGTGATTATAAGATTTCAGACAAAGTCATAAAAGTAGTTTACAGTCGTCCACAACTAAAAGGAAGAGCCATTTCAAAATTAGCGCCAGCCGGAAAAGTTTGGAGAACGGGAGCCAACGAAGCTGCAGAAATTACTTTTTATAGAGACGTTACTTTTGGTGGAAAAGAAGTAAAAGCAGGGACTTATTCTTTATTTACAATTCCTTCAGAAGCTGGAGATTGGACAGTAATTATCAATAGCGCAAGAAATGTTTGGGGCTCTTATTTCTACAAACAAGACCAAGATGTGGTGCGTGTTTCAGGAACGGTTTCTACATCAGCAAAAAGTATCGAAGCATTTTCTATCTTAATAGATTCAGACATGACCTTAAAAATGGGCTGGGGAAATACTGTTGTTTCTGTGCCAGTAAAATAATTTTATAAATTATAATAATTTACAAAGAACTGTCTAATCTAAAATTTAGACAGTTTTTTTGTGCCCATAATTTAAGACAACATTAGCCTTTACTCTTTTGTAGAATAAACGTAAATTTGCCGCTTAAATCAAGAAGTTACAATGCAATACAATCATAAAGAGATCGAAGAGAATTGGCAAAAATTTTGGGCAGACAACCAAACATTTAAAGCTACAAATCCTGCCCAGAGCTCTGACGAAGGGGATGCTGATAAACCAAAATATTATGTATTAGACATGTTTCCGTATCCTTCTGGAGCAGGTTTGCATGTTGGACATCCTTTAGGATATATTGCAAGTGATATTTATGCACGTTACAAGCGACACAAAGGGTTTAATGTGTTGCACCCGCAAGGATATGATTCTTTTGGCTTGCCAGCAGAACAATATGCCATTCAAACCGGTCAGCACCCTGCAAAAACCACCGAAGCAAACATTACGACCTACCGAAAACAATTAGATAAAATTGGTTTTTCATTTGACTGGTCTCGCGAAGTAAGAACTTCAGATCCGGTATATTACAAATGGACCCAATGGATTTTTATTCAGTTGTTTAATTCTTGGTACAACAAAGACACCGACAAAGCAGAAGATGTTTCTACCTTGGTTTCTATCTTTAAAAAGCAAGGAAACGCAACCGTAAATGCCGTTGCAGATGCCGAAATAGAATCCTTTTCTTCGGAAGCGTGGAAAGCTTTTTCAAAAACGGAACAAGAAGCTATTTTATTACAATACCGATTGAGCTATTTGTCAGATACCGAAGTAAACTGGTGTCCGGTCTTGGGAACGGTACTGGCAAATGACGAAATTGTAAACGGTGTTTCAGAAAGAGGTGGACACCCAGTTGTTCGTAAAAAAATGACCCAATGGTCTATGCGAATTTCTGCCTATGCGCAACGTTTGTTAGACGGTTTAGAAAAAATAGATTGGCCACAACCCTTAAAAGATTCTCAAACCAATTGGATTGGGCGTTCTCAGGGAGCTATGGTTTCTTTTGATGTTGATGGAGGCGTTTCTAAAGGGAGTACAGATATTAAATTATCCTACAAAGAACTAGAAGCCTTAAAAGAATTGCGTTTGAATTTATCAAAAGCAGAAGGAATTCTTTGGGACGAATTAAAAAATAAAAAAGGCGCTGCAAAATTCAGAAAAAAATATACCATTGGTGCATTTTTAGTGGATTATGTATGCTTGGCAAAAAACACAATTGTAGAATTTTCTGGCAAAGAAGATGAGGCAGCAAGAACCGCTTTTTTTGCAAAAGAAGGATTCAATGTGGTGCGTTTTACCAATGAAGAAGTAACCGAAAGTGTTTTGAAAGTGGTTGCTAAAATTAACAATGCCTTGCAATTCCCAACGGTTGTAAAAGTAGAAAAAGCAGCCTCAACAAAAAAGCTTGCTGCGTATAAAATTGACGTTTTTACAACAAGACCCGATACGATTTTTGGTGTTTCGTTTATGACTTTAGCACCAGAGCATCCTTTGGTTTCAAAGATTGTAACTGGCGCTCAAAAGAAGGCCGTAAATGCCTACATAAAAGCAACAGCAAAACGTTCTGAACGCGAAAGAATGGCAGATGTAAAAACCATTTCAGGAGTCTTTACAGGCGCCTATGCATTGCACCCATTTACAGGAAATAAAGTACAAATTTGGATTGGCGATTACGTTTTAGCAAATTACGGTACCGGTGCTGTAATGGCAGTTCCTTGTGGAGATCAACGAGATTATGATTTTGCAAAACACTTTGATATTGCCATTCCGAATATTTTTGAAGGCATCGATATTTCAGAAGCGGCACATACCGGCAAAGACGGAACAAAAATTGCAAACTCCGATTTTTTATCCGGATTAAAATATAAGAAAGCCTTAAAATTGGCCATTTTTGAAATGGAGAAACGCGGGTTTGGTTATGGTAAAATTAATTACCGTTTGCGAGATGCAGTCTTTAGTAGACAACGTTACTGGGGCGAACCATTTCCAGTTTATTACAAAGACGGAATGCCGCAAATGATTGACGAAAAACACTTGCCAATTGTATTGCCAGAAGTAGAAAAATACCTTCCAACAGAAGCGGGCGAACCGCCACTAGGAAGAGCAACAACTTGGGCTTGGGATTCTCGAGGAAAGAAAGTAGTATCTAACGAGAAGCTAAAAAACAAAACCGTATACCCATTAGAATTAAACACCATGCCAGGTTGGGCAGGAAGTTCTTGGTATTTTAACCGATATATGGATGCGTCTAATGAAACCGAATTTGCAAGCAAAGAATCTTTAGACTACTGGAAAGAAGTAGATTTATACATTGGCGGATCTGAGCATGCAACAGGACACTTATTATATGCTCGTTTTTGGCAAAAATTCTTGTTTGACAAAGGAATTGTACCCGTAGATGAGTTTGCAAAAAAACTAATCAATCAAGGAATGATTTTAGGAACGAGTGCCTTTGTTTATAGAGCGACTCCTTTTATAAAGTCAGATTGTTTTACAGATCATACAAGTGAAGCAACCCTAAATAAATTGCCAGTAATTCTTGTTTCTAAAAATCTTTTTACATCCGATGCAGAGTTTGAAGCAATCGTAAAAAATGAATTTCTTGACAAAGGGTTCTTAACCCCAGATGAAGCAGATATGATCATGATTGTTAAAACAGCAATACATGCAGACGTTTCTTTGGTGAATTCTTCGGATGAATTGGATATTGAAGCATTTAAAAACCAACCGATAAATCAAGATTACAAAAAAGCAACGTTTATTTTAAAAGACGGAACTTATTTTGTTGGTAGAGAGGTAGAAAAAATGTCCAAATCCAAATACAACGTGGTCAATCCAGATGATATTGTTGAAGAATACGGCGCCGATGCGTTGCGATTGTTCGAAATGTTTTTAGGCCCTTTAGAGCAAGCCAAACCTTGGAAAACCTCTGGAATTTCAGGCGTGTACTCTTTCTTGAAAAAACTATGGAAATTATATGTTGACGAAAATGGAGTTGCAGTTTCTAAAGAAAAAGCAACGAAAGAAGAACTAAAAATTTTACATAAAACCATTAAGAAAGTAGCAGAAGATATTGAGAACTTCTCTTTTAATACCTCTGTTTCTACCTTCATGATTGCAGTCAATGAACTCACTGCTCTAAAATGTAATAAGAATGAAGTTTTAGCTCCAATGTTGGTGTTATTGTCACCATACGCGCCCCATATTACAGAAGAATTATGGAGTAAACTAGGAAACAAAGAAAGTATTTCTACGGCGAGTTTTCCAATTTTTGACGCAAAACATTTGATAGAAAGTGCTAAAGAATATCCAATTTCATTCAACGGAAAAATGCGTTTTACCATAGAATTACCGTTAGATTTATCAAAAGACGAAATTGAAGTGGCCGTATTGTCTGACGAAAAAACAATTGCACAATTGGCAGGAGCTGCACCTAAAAAAGTGATTATTGTTCCAGGGAAAATTGTAAATATTGTTAGCTAGCGCACTCAATTTGCGTTTTGTATTTGCTTGATTAAGGATTACAGTTCTTAGTGGGTAGGCATTTTTAGAGAATCAGGAATTTACAAAAAGCAGACTAAATCCCTTTTTTTTAAAGGAAAACAAAAAAGCCATTACAAAATAGAGTAGTGGCTTTTTTATTTGGTTATCTTTAGACTAAATTTCAAATACGTTTGGTCAAATATTTTTAAGGACTTTGTAAATCGTAAAAAAAAAGAAAATAGCTTTGAGTAATCTTAAAAATATTTCCCTTAGAATACGCATCTTTCTATCAATGATCTTATTGGTGCTAATGGCCTCTGTTTTAATTTTGGTTGTTACCGTATATCAATATGATGAACAGGCCAAAGATTATAACATTCAGCGTTTTGAACGGAAAGAGTCCATAACCAAAGAAACGATTGAATTAGAACTTAAAAACAAGACCATATATCCTGTAAATACGGTAAATCTTCCTAGAATTTTTCAAGACCGTATTTATGAAATATCCTCTATCAATAAATTAAATATCTCCTTATTTGATTTGGATGGCAAACTATTAAAAACTTCTTTGGGAAGTGCCTTCGAAAAGATTGATGAAAAACCGCTTTCAAAAGAAGTGATCTCTAAGTTGGCTCAAAACTCGAACCATCGAATTTTAAAAACAGCTCAAGCAGATGGAATTAGTTTTCAATCCTCGTATTCTTATATCAACGACCCAAAATTTAAGCGAATCGGAATTTTAGAAGTTCAATTTACCCAAGACAATTCAGAAATAGAAAATGAACTTAAAGAGTTTATTTCCCGATTAAGTTTGGTGTATTTATTAATGTTTCTCATTGCTATTTTATTGGCCTATTTTTTATCAAGTTATATCACACGTTCTATAAAAACGATTTCTGATAAAATGGAGCAAACAAGACTTAATAAACGGAATGAAAAAATTATTTTAAATTCAGTAAGCTCCGAGATTGCAATTTTGGTAGATGCCTATAATAGTATGATCGATGAATTAACTGAAAGTGCTGTGAAATTAGCAAAAAGTGAGCGAGAACAAGCTTGGCGAGAAATGGCAAAACAAGTGGCGCACGAAATTAAAAACCCACTAACTCCAATGCGTCTAACCGTGCAAAGTTTCGAGAGAAAATTCAATCCGACAGCAGAAAATGCAAAAGAAAAACTAACAGAATATAGTGAGACTTTAATTCAGCAAATAGATGTGATGAGCTCAATAGCCTCCGCATTTTCTGATTTTGCAAAAATGCCAACTCAGAAAAGAGAGAAAATAGAAGTGATTGGTGTCGTAAAATTAGCCTTAGATATTTTTAATGAAGACTATATTTCGTATCAACATTCTGAAAAAGAACTCTTTGCCAATTTAGACAAAACACAGCTGATTCGTATTGTTACCAATTTGATAAAAAACGCAGATCAAGCTTCCGAACATACAAACAATCCAATTATTGAAGTTAAAGTTACTTCTGAAGGAAATAATCTTAAAATTGCTGTTTCCGATAATGGAAAAGGAATTTCAGACCCATTGAAAGATTTAATCTTTGAGCCAAAATTTACCACCAAAAGTAGTGGTATGGGATTGGGTTTACCAATGATAAAAAACATTATTGAAGCCTATGACGGAACCATTTCGTTTACATCAAAAGAAGGAATTGGTACCGTTTTTACCGTAATTTTACCCAAAGCATAATTACGTTCTTATTTATATGAATGCAGGAATCTAAAAGCTATCAAAAAGTATTTGAAACACTCAGACGTCTACAACAAGCTCAGACTGATATTTACTTTACGATTTGTAATTTAGCACCTAAGTGTCATACTGAACTTATCGAAGTAAGCTTTTCGAAGTAAGCTTATTGAAGTAAAGTTTTCGAAGTGAGTCGATTACATAAATTTAAACCCATATAAAAAATGAATTTTAATAACATTCTAGTTGAAAAGGAAAACGGACTCGCCAAAGTAACCATTAACCGCCCAAAGAAGTTGAACGCTCTAAACAAAGAAACCATCGAAGAATTGAGTGCTGCATTTGAAATCTTGGAAGAGGACGCAACGGTAAAAGTTGTCATGATTACAGGGAGCGGAGAAAAAGCATTTGTAGCTGGAGCCGATATTTCTGAATTTGCAAATTTCTCTGTAAGTGAAGGAGGGTTTTTGGCAAAAAAAGGACAAGAAATGCTGTTTGATTTCATAGAAAATTTATCCAAACCAGTTATTGCAGCAGTCAATGGATTTGCCTTAGGCGGTGGTTTAGAGTTGGCCATGGCATGTCATTTTAGAATTGCATCAGAAAATGCAAAAATGGGTTTGCCTGAAGTTTCTTTAGGAGTCATTCCTGGTTATGGAGGTACACAGCGTTTGCCACAATTGGTAGGAAAAGGGAAAGCAATGGAATTAATTATGACTGCAGGAATGATTTCAGCAGAAGAAGCAAAGGCCTGTGACTTGGTAAATCATGTAGTTACTTTAGAAGAACTGATGCCTTTTGTTGAAAAAATAGCTAGTAGAATTATGCGAAATTCTATGGTAGCAATAAGTGCAGCCATAAGAGCTATCAACGCCAATTTTGAAGATGGTGTTAACGGTTATGAGATAGAAATTTCTGAGTTTGGCGAATGTTTTGGTACCGAAGATTTTAAAGAAGGAACCACAGCGTTTTTAGAAAAAAGGAAAGCGAATTTTCCAGGAAGTTAAAATTAAAAAACCGAGTCAATGAAGACTCGCTTTACCAACTAAACTTTGTTTTAGTGAACAATTAACTAAATTATTTAAAGAGTTTAAGGATAAATCTGCATCCAAATATAGCAGTCAAATGTTAAAAGTTGTACAGTAAAAAAACGTTATTAAAATGAAAACCTCCAAAGATGAAATTGAAGAAACATTAAGTTATTATACTTTTAAAAGTTTAGAAACTTTAAATTTTATAAATTCTAATTCGAATTTAACGGTAGAAGAAATTATAGAAAAGGCAAAGGAACTGTCAGTTTTAGAGTATAAAATTACAGCTTTAGAGGCAGCAAAGGAAAATTAAACTACTTTAAACCCTCCCATTCGTCATAAAACTGCTGCAAATATGTTTCCATAAAAGCGTGTCTTTGTGTGGCTATTTTCTTTCCAGAAGCGGTATTCATTTTGTCTTTTAATAAGAGTAGTTTTTCGTAAAAATGATTAATGGTCGGCGCATCAGAATTTTTATATGCTTCCTTTGTCATCGTTAGGTTTGGTAAAATCTTCGGGTTATACAACGCTCGGTTTTTAAATCCACCATAATTAAAACAACGTGCAATACCAATGGCGCCAATGGCATCTAACCGATCTGCATCTTGAACGACTTCTAATTCTTTAGAGGTAAATTTTTCAACGTTTTTCTCCAAAGAATTCTTATAAGAAATGTGTTGTATGATTTTTACTACATGTGCAATCGTCTCTGAGTCTACCTCTTGACTGATCAGAAATTCACTGGCTTTTTTAGGGCCAATCGTTTCATCCCCATTATAAAACTTTGGATCCGCAATGTCATGTAAAAGCGCTCCCAAGGAAACCACTAAAGCATCAACATTCTCTTCTTTTGCAATTAAAAGGGTGTTTTTAAATACACGTTCAATATGAAACCAATCGTGGCCCCCTTCTGCATCTTTAAGCTCTTTTTTTACAAAGGCAATTGTGTTGTTAATAATTGTTGCTTCCTCCATTTTAGTTTCTTAAAGTAAGTTCCTTTTTCATTTTTTTAATCTCATAGATAAAAACACCCTGCATTGGTAAAAAGAATAAAGGTAAAAAACTGCTAAATGAAAATCCGTTTTCTGCAGTGTTAAAAACAGCAACAATAAAAAGAAATAGCACAATAAACCCATGAAATATAGCGCCTCTTTTTTGATTTTTTAACTTTTTTAAAAGTTCGTCGGTTGTATAATTTTTAAATTGAGATGCCATCATTATTTTTTTATAAAAATAGAAAAACCACGCAAATTTGCGTGGTTTTAGTTTCTTTCTTTGTTATGTAAATGTGTTTAACAAAATTCGTCGTATGCTTGCGCTAAGTTCTGTGCAATCATTTGTGCAGAACGACCTTCAATGTGATGACGCTCTAACATGTGTACTAAATTACCATCTTTAAATAACGCCATTGCTGGAGAAGATGGAGGAAACGGAATCATAAACTCTCTTGCTTTTTGTGTAGATTCTTTTTCTACACCTGCAAAAACAGTCGTTAAGTTTGTTGGAGTTTTCTCTGCACCTAAAGAAGCAATTGCTCCTGGTCTTGCAGTTCCTGCTGCACAACCACAAACAGAATTTACCACTACTAACGTTGTTCCTTTTTTTGCCAATGCATTTTCAACATCTTGGCCTGTATATAATGCTTCAAAACCTGCGTTGATTAACTCATCACGCATTGGTTTTACTAATTCTTCTGGATACATAATTTTAAATATAAATTCAGCGACAAATATAATGCATTTTAAAACAGCAATCAAACGGATGTACAGAAGTTGTTTTTATAAGTTCATCAATAAAATTGATGTTACGAATGATCTCTTCGTCATTTTTATTGAATTGATGAAGTTTCTCTTATATTTGACGAAATTAGAAAAAGAGATATGGGAAGTTTTTCAAAATGGCTAGGAGCAGGTTTAGGTTTTACTTTAGGAGGACCAATAGGGGCTGCGGTTGGTTTCGCTTTAGGGAGTTTTGTGGATGGTTTCAGTGCAGAAGACCTTACAAAAGAACAACAACACAGACAAGGTAGTCGTGGAAATACGCATCCAGGGGATTTTGAAATCAGTCTCTTAGTATTGGCATCCATCATTATAAAAGCAGATGGGAAAGTAGATCCAAAAGAACTTGATTTTGTGAGAGCTCAGTTTGTAGGAATGTATGGTAAAGAAAAAGCCAATAATGCCTTTCAGTTGTTTAAAGGAGTTCTAAAAAAGCAAATTTCTGCTCGGCAAGTTTGTATACAAATTAGACAACACATGCCTCACGCTTCCCGTTTACAATTGCTTCACTTTCTATTTGGTATTGCAAAGGCTGACGGTCAAGTAGCAGAAGTTGAGGTAGCCGAAATTAAAAAAATTGCAAGCTATTTATATATCAATCCATCGGATTTTGAATCGATTAAAGCGATGTTTTACAATGCTTTGGAAAACAATTATAAAATTTTAGAGATTCCAAAATCTGCATCGAATGATGAAGTAAAAAAAGCCTACCGTAAAATGGCAAAAAAATACCATCCAGATAAAGTACAAGATTTAGGAGCTGCGCATTTAAAAGGAGCCAAAGAGAAATTTCAAAGCATACAGTCTGCCTACGAAGAGATTAAAGCTTCGCGCGGACTTTAGGCGCTGCGTAAGTTTCTGAAATGAAATTTTGTGGTTTTATAACTTCCTTACCAACAAACTCATAAAATTACAAGAAAATCCTTAATTTCGCATTCTTATAAGAAAAGAAAGAAAATGAGCGCGAAATTCCCTGAATATAAAGGACTTGACTTACCAAACGTAGCAGAAGAAATGCTAAGCTATTGGGAAGAAAATAACATCTTCGAAAAAAGTGTTACTACTAGAGAGGGCAAAGAACCCTATGTTTTTTTTGAAGGACCTCCTTCTGCAAACGGATTGCCAGGTGTGCACCATGTTTTAGCTCGTACGATTAAAGATATTTTTCCTCGTTATAAAACCATGAAAGGGTTTCAAGTGAAGCGTAAAGCGGGTTGGGATACGCATGGATTACCAATTGAATTGGGTGTAGAAAAAGAACTTGGAATTACAAAAGAAGATATTGGAAAGAAAATTTCTGTAGAAGACTACAATGCTGCTTGTAGAAAAGCAGTCATGCGATATACTCATATTTGGAACGATTTAACTCAGAAAATGGGGTATTGGGTAGATATGGAAGATCCATACGTTACCTACGAACCAAAATACATGGAGTCTGTTTGGTGGTTGTTGAAAGAAATTTATAATAAAAAATTAATCTATAAAGGATATACCATTCAGCCCTATTCTCCAAAGGCAGGAACGGGTTTAAGTTCGCACGAACTCAATCAACCAGGAACCTATCAAGATGTAACAGACACGACCATTGTTGCACAATTTAAAACAATAGAAAACACCCTTCCCGATTTTTTACAAAATCAAGGAGGTGTTTATTTCCTTGCTTGGACTACGACACCGTGGACATTGCCAAGTAATACTGCCTTAACGGTGGGGCCAAAAATTGAATATGTTTTAGTGGACACCTTTAATCAATATACCTTTGAACCAACCAAAGTGGTGTTGGCAAAAAAGTTAGTTGAAAAGCAGTTTGGCGGAAAAAATAATTTTCAGGTAGCAACTTCGCAAGAATTATCTAGTTATAATTCTGGAGATAAAAAGATTCCTTTTTACGTTTTAAAAGAATTTGTTGGGAAAGATTTAGTCGATATTAAATACGAACAAATCTTAGATTATGGTTGTGAATTTGAAAACAAACAAGACGCTTTTAGAGTGATTGCTGGAGATTTTGTGACCACAGAAGATGGAACCGGAATTGTACATACAGCCCCTACTTTTGGAGCCGATGATGCCTTGGTTGCTAAACAAGCTGTTCCTGAAATTCCACCTTTATTGGTGAAAGATGAAAACGACAATTTGGTGCCTTTAGTAGATTTGCAAGGAAGGTTTCGATCTGAAGTTACCGAATTTGCAGGAAAATACGTAAAGAACGAATACTATCCAGAAGGAGAAGCGCCAGAAAAATCAGTAGATGTAGAGTTGGCTATTAAATTAAAAACAGAAAACAAAGCCTTTAAGGTTGAAAAATACAAGCACAGTTATCCAAATTGTTGGAGAACAGACAACCCTATTTTATATTACCCATTAGATTCTTGGTTTATTAAAGTAACGGATGTAAAAGATAAAATGCATTCTTTAAATAAAACTATTAATTGGAAGCCAGCATCTACTGGAACAGGTCGTTTTGGAAATTGGTTGGCAAATGCAAACGATTGGAATTTATCGCGTTCTCGTTATTGGGGAATTCCATTGCCAATCTGGAGAACAGAAGACGGTAAAGAAGAAATCTGTATTGGTTCTGTGAAAGAATTGAAAGAAGAGATGGCGAAAGCTCTTGACGCAGGTGTTTTAGCAAAAGATATTTTTGAAGATTTTGAGGTTGGAAACAACACCGAAGAAAACTACGCCAAAATCGATTTGCATAAAAATATTGTGGATGAAATTGTCTTAGTTTCTCCCTCGGGACAACCTATGAACCGCGAAAGCGACTTGATTGATGTTTGGTTCGATTCAGGATCGATGCCCTATGCACAATGGCATTATCCGTTTGAAAATAAACAGAAAATCGATGAAAACGAATCTTTTCCAGCAGATTTTATTGCAGAAGGAGTCGATCAAACAAGAGGTTGGTTTTACACATTGCATGCAATTTCAACCATGGTTTTTGATTCTGTTGCCTACAAAAATGTGGTTTCTAACGGGTTGGTTTTAGATAAAAACGGACACAAAATGTCGAAACGTTTAGGGAATGCCACAGATCCGTTTACAACATTAGCTACTTACGGAGCAGATGCAACGCGTTGGTATATGATTTCGAATGCAAACCCTTGGGACAATTTAAAATTTGATTTGGAAGGAATCGAAGAGGTAAAACGTAAGTTCTTCGGAACCCTGTACAATACTTATTCTTTCTTCACTTTATATACAAATATTGACGGTTTTTCATACAGCGAAGAAGATGTTGCTTTGGAAGACAGACCAGAAATAGATCGATGGGTATTATCAGAATTACACACTTTAATTGCCAAAGTAGATAAATTTTACGAAGCCTACGAGCCTACCAGAGCTGCAAGAGCAATTTCAGATTTCACACAAGACCATTTAAGTAATTGGTATGTGCGTTTAAGTAGAAGACGTTTTTGGAAGGGAGATTATCAAACAGATAAGATTTCTGCGTATCAAACATTATATACTTGTATGGTGACCATTGCAAAACTAAGTGCACCCATTGCACCCTTTTTTATGGACAAATTGTACCAAGATTTAAATTCGGTTACTGGTAAAGAAACTTCAGAAAGTATTCACTTGGCAGATTTTCCAAAATCGGATGCACGTTTTATTGATGCTTCTTTAGAGCGCAAGATGGAAAATGCACAAATCATCTCCTCTTTGGTATTGTCTTTAAGAGCAAAAGAGAAGATTAAAGTACGTCAGCCACTACAAAAAATTATGATTCCGGTTGAGAATGAGCAGCAGAAAGAGGAAATTTTAGCAGTTTCAGATTTAATAAATCACGAGGTTAATATTAAAGAAATTCAAATTTTAGAAGACGCTTCAGACATCTTAATCAAACAAATTAAACCCAACTTTAAAGCATTGGGTCCAAAATTTGGAAAAGAGATGCGTTTAATTGCAGCTGAGGTTCAGAAATTTACACAAGAAGATATCGTAAAAATAGAAAAATTTGGCAATATTTCTTTAGAAATTAATGGAAAAGAGATAACTTTAGAGCGTGAAGATGTAGAGATATCCTCAAAAGATATTGAAGGTTGGTTGGTTGCTAATGAAGGCGGTTTAACGGTTGCTTTAGATGTTACAATTACAGAAGATTTACGCAAAGAAGGAGTTGCCAGAGAATTGGTCAATAGAATTCAAAATGCACGTAAAGACGCTGGTTTAGAAGTAACAGATAAAATTAGATTGACCGTACTAAATTTTGAAAACTTGCAACATTCTATTCAAGAGAATAAAGCATACATCATGAGCGAAACATTAACGCAAGAATTGGTTTTTGTAGCTGCATTAGAAGCGGGAACAGAGATTGCGTTTGACACTATTAAAAGCAGAATATTAATCGAAAAAATATAAGAGTATGTCAGAAGTTAAAGCAAAATATTCAGATGAAGATTTGCAAGAGTTTAAAACCCTTATTCATAAAAAAATAGAAAGAGCAGAATCAGACTTAGCATTGTTGCAAAGTTCATATAAGAACGATGCCAATAATGGAACAGATGATACTTCCCCTTCTTTTAAATCTTTTGATGACGGTTCTGATGTAATGAGTCAAGAAGCAAACGTACAGTTAGCAATACGTCAAGAGAAATTTATTCGTGATTTAAACAACGCTTTGTTACGAATTGAAAACAAAACCTATGGTATTTGCAGAGTTACCCGTAAACTAATTCAAAAAGAACGTTTACTTTTGGTGCCACATGCAACTTTAAGTATTGAAGCAAAACGCAAGCAATAATTTTTAAAAGCTTCCAAAATGTGGAAGCTTTTTTTTAATGTGTTTCTCAATTTCTGTCGAAATAAAGACATGTAAAAGCATAAGACAATCCCATAGAATTTCTGTTTTAATGAAAAAGAGTGATGCATTTTTCTTCTTGTTATTCCTTTCACAAATAATTTGTGCTCAAAAAAAAGTAATAAAAAAAGTACAAACGAATGCAACGTATGTAGAGATCTCTACGGTAGGTTTAGATGATTTTGTCTTGGAAAACTCGAATTCTGAATTTTTGGAGATCTACTTATCCGCAGAAAATCCCAGCAAACAACACATCGTTTATTCCGTTTCAGAGGCTACTGCGAAAATTGAATTTCAGATTCCAGCAATGTCTACAGAGGAACCTGTTTTTAGGAAGTTTATTACCAAAAGATTGCAAAGAGCGAGTGCAATTATTAAAATTCCGAAGAACAAAGCAGTCATTATTTTTGGAGAACAGATCAATGTTTCAGCTAAAAGCTATGGAGGCCCTTTAGATATTTACATAGAAAAAGGACTTATAAAACTAGATACAATTCAAAAAAGAACAAAGGTAAAGTTTTATGAAGGCAGTGTTTTTGCAACTTTAAAAGCAAGGAATGTCGATGTCACATCAACTCGAGGAACCATTGCTGTTAATAAAGAAATTCAACAAGAAAACTTTTATAAAAAGACAAAAAATACGTCCCAAAATTTAACAATAAGAACCACGAAAGGGAATATTTTCTTAACGACTCTTAAACCACAATAATATTCTTATTTTTGTAAATACAAAACTCAATAAAATGTCAAAAAAGAACCTGGCAATTCTTACAATTCTAATTGCAATTACTTTAGATCAAATTTTGAAAGTATATGTGAAAACACATTATGCCCTTAACGATGGTTTTGAAGTTTTTAGTTGGTTTAAAATTCATTTTGTTGAAAACAACGGAATGGCAATGGGTTGGGAGTTTGGAGGTAAAGCAGGGAAATTATTTCTTACTTTATTTCGATTGGTAGCCGTTTCTGCTATTATTTATTGGCTAGCACAACATATTAAAAGAGCGACACATAATGCGGTAATTTTTGCGATTTCTTTAATTTTTTCAGGAGCAGTTGGTAATATTATAGACTCTGTTTTTTATGGCGTTATTTTTAATTCATCTGCTCACAGGGTTGCAACCCTTTTTCCTGAGGAGTCTTATGGAGAGTTGTTTTACGGAAAAGTAGTCGATATGTTTTATTTTCCTTTTATAGAAAACGCCACCTTACCAGAATGGATTCCCTTTTTTGGTGGAGATAATTTTACCTTTTTTCAGTATATTTTTAACCCTGCAGATGCGTTTATTAGCGTTGGTGTAGTACTTCTCTTTTTCTATAGTAAAAAGGCGTTTCCAAAAGAAGAGACAGCAATCGTAGAATAAGTTTGCAACTAATTTAAGATGTAAATAAGCGTATTTTACTTACACAATAACCGCTAATTTTAACATTTTAGAGGACAACATTTTCTAGCAGATCCAAGAACTACTGTATTAAAATGTGTATTTTCGTTACATGTCAGCATCTTTAGAACTTCAATTGAAAACCTTGCCAGATTCTCCTGGGGTATATCAGTACTATGATAAAAATGAAGTGGTTATCTATGTTGGAAAAGCCAAGAATTTAAAGAAAAGAGTCACTTCCTATTTTACTAAAAATCATGAAAATGCAAAAACACGCATTTTAGTAAAACAAATTGTAGACATCAAACACATTGTTGTTGATACAGAAACAGACGCCCTCTTATTAGAAAATAACCTCATTAAAAAATACAAACCAAAGTATAATATTTTATTAAAAGACGATAAAACCTATCCTTGGATTTGTATTAAGAAAGAACGATTCCCAAGAGTTTTTATGACCCGTAGACATATAAAAGACGGGTCCGAATATTTTGGTCCTTATACCAGTATAAAAACGGTGAGAGTTTTGTTGGATCTAATCAAAGAATTGTATTCCATTAGAACATGTAGTTACGATTTAAGTCAACAAAAAATTAATGAAGGTAAATATAAAGTTTGCTTAGAATATCATTTAAAAAACTGTAAAGGGGGTTGTGAAGGTTTGCAAACTGAAACAAAATATCAGGAAGAAATCGCTGCCATTAGGAATATTGTAAAAGGAAATTTTAAAGAAAGTTTAGAGAAATTTCATTTAATGATGCTTTCTTTTTCCGAAAACATGGAATTTGAAGAAGCTCAAAAAATAAAAGAGAAAGTTGGTTTATTGGCCAATTACCAGGCAAAATCTACCATTATTAACCCGTCCATAAACAATGTTGATGTGTTTTCTATTATTTCTGATGAAACGCATGGGTATGCAAATTTCTTTAAAATATCGAATGGAGCAATTATTCAATCTCATACAACAGAAATTAAAAAGAAATTAGACGAGACAGACAAACAAATGTTGGAGCTTTTTATTGTAGAAATTAGACAGCGTTTTAATTCCGTAACCAAAGAAATTTATGTGCCTTTTCAAGTAGATTTGGGAGAAGAATTGAAGGTTACGATTCCAAAGTTAGGAGATAAAAAACGGATTATAGAACTCTCAGAAAGGAATGCAAAGTACTATCGACAAGAACAGTTTAAGCAAATTAAAATTGTTGATCCAGAGCGGCATGTTAAAAGAATTATGGCGCAAATGAAAAAAGATTTGCGACTTTCACAAGAACCAAAACATATTGAGTGTTTTGACAATTCTAACATTCAAGGAACACACCCAGTGGCAGCATGCGTTGTTTTTAGAGACGGAAAACCAAGTAAAAAAGAGTACAGATATTATAATATAAAAACCGTAGTTGGCCCAGATGACTTTGCTTCTATGGAAGAGGTAGTGTATAGAAGATACAAGCGTTTATTGGAAGAAAATAAATCGTTGCCACAGTTAATTATTGTAGATGGTGGAAAAGGGCAATTATCTTCTGGTTTAAAAGCTTTAGATGATTTAGGTTTACGAGGGAAAATTGCCATTATCGGAATTGCAAAGAGGTTAGAGGAAATTTATTATCCTGGCGACCCTATTCCGATGTATTTGGATAAGAAATCAGAAACTTTAAAAATTACACAATACTTAAGAAACGAGGCGCACCGATTTGGGATTACATTTCACAGAAATAAACGAAGTAAAAGCGCTATTCAATCAGAATTAGAGCAAATTCCCGCCATTGGTGCACAAACGATTACGAGTTTATTGCGTAAATTTAAGTCAGCAAAAAGAGTAAAAGAAGCTTCTTTTGAAGATCTTAAGACAGAAATTGGCAATGCAAGAGCTTTAAAAGTACATCAATTTTACCATCCACTAAAAAAATGAAAAAGTATTTCCTACTTCCTTTTTTAGCGACCTCAATGTTGTTTTTTGCACAGCAAAAACAACCAAAAGTAGGGCTGGTTCTTAGCGGAGGCGGAGCGAAAGGATTTGCACATATTGAGGTGTTGAAAGAAATTGATAAAGCAGGTTTACAGATAGATTATATTGGTGGCACAAGTATGGGCGCAATTATTGGCGGCTTGTATGCTGTTGGGTATTCTGGAGAACAAATTGAAGAAATTATCTTAGAAACGGATTTCATTGCATTGATAAGAGACAAATTACCAAGGAGTACAACGTCTTTCTTTGAAAAAGAATATGGGGAAAATGCAATTGTTTCATTACCAGTAGTGAAAGGAAAAATAGGCTTACCTAAAGGGGTTTCTAAAGGGCAAAATATGCTAAGTCTTCTCATCGAATTACTCTCAGAAACAGAAAACATTTCAGATTTTTCAAAACTTCAAATTCCCTTTTTTTCGATTGCAACAGATGTTGAAACAGGAGGGCAAGTTCTTTTAGAAAAAGGGTCATTGCCGATTGCATTGCGAGCTAGCGGGTCTTTCCCAACACTTTTAAACCCTGTTCAAGTGGGAGATAAATTGTTAATTGATGGAGGAGTTGCCAATAATTTCCCTGTGGATGTAATGAGAGAGAAAGGGGCAGATATTATTATAGGAGTAGATGTACAAGGGAGGTTGTATGAAAAAGAAAAACTAACTTCTGTAGTTGCTATTTTGAATCAAATTGTAAGTTATAAAATCTATAACCAAAGAGATTTGGATAAAAGTAAAATCGAAGTGTACATCCATCCATCCAGAGATTTCAAAATACAATGTTGTCGACTTTGATAAAAAACTTGACATTCTAAAAGAAGGAGATAGAACTGCTGTAAAATATTCAGCTATTTTTAAAGAAATTGCATCGAAACAAACGAAAAAGAAAAAAAGAATAAACACACACAAAAACACACAAAAACACACAAAAAGTAACGCTTTCTAAAATTACCATACATGGAATTAAAAATCAGTCAAGAGCATATGTTTTAGGGAAACTAAATTTAATAGTAGGTGATCGTGTTTCTAGAAATGACATTACAAAGCGAATTTATTCTTTATCGGCGACTGAAAACTACGAACGAATCTCATATGAATTAAGGAAGACACCCACTGCAAAAACTGAAATTATAATTTCTTTAGTTGAACTATTAAAAAAACCAACCCTAGAGTTAGGGGTGCATTATGATGCATTGTACGAATCTGCAATTTTAGCAAGATACAAGCAAGCAGGCGTTTTTACAAATAATGATGTTTTATCTGTAGATGCTATTTTGGGAGATAAACTACGCTACAATCTTAACTACTTTGTAGATAACGGTTTTTATTTTAGTTATGGTTTTCGATCACGCTATAACCAATTTAGAGCAAATACTGCCTTTAATAATATTGCACCAAACTCCCCTGTAGTTAATAGTGTTAATTTAAAATATACCGATTTTACAAATCAAATTTTTGTACAAACAACTTTTGATAGAAAGTTTGCTTTAGGAGTTGGTTTAGAGCATAAAAAATTAAATGTTTCTACAGAAACTATTTCAGACAACAATAAGCCAACTGTTTTTGATGATGGTAATTATTTAAATGCTTTTGGTTATTTAAAGTTGGATACTTATGAACAAAAATATTTTGTTAAAAAAGGTTATTTTTGCAGATTTAAGGTTCAAATGGTACCTCGATTCCTCAAATAATAATGGCGATTTTAAAAGCTTTGGACAAGCCAAGGGCATCCTTGGATTTGCGACTACCTTTTTCAAAAAACTCACTTTCCAAAACACAAACATGGCAGGGTTTACTTTTGGGAACTCAGGATCTAATGTCTTCGATTTTTATCTAGGGGGCTATAATCAAAACTATATAAATACGTTTGTTTCTATGTATGGTTATGAATTTGCAGAACTGGCAGGTCGTTCTTTTTTAAAGTCTGAATTTGTGTTCAGGCATCAATTCTTAGAAAAAAATTACTTAAGTTTTATTGCCAATTACGCCCGGTTAGACGACAATTTTTTAAAAGATGTAAGTGTTTTTAAAGAGATAAAATCTGGATACGCACTTGGATATAGCTTCGATTCTTTTGTGGGGCCTTTAGAACTAAAATTCAGTTGGTCTCCAGAAACAAAAACGAGTGCAATTTTATTTAATCTAGGCTATTGGTTTTAGTTCTTTCTCTTTATAAATATATCCTAATTTCAGATTTAATTTTCTGCTTAAAATTCAGTATATTTACTGATTAATGAAGATGAGATTGAAGAATTGTATCAATCTGAAAATCAATTTACAAACAGAAAAAAGCCTTTGGCTTTTCTAAAATATAACACACATGGGATGTAGTAGTTGTGCTACTGGTAAAGACGGTGTGCCTAAAGGATGTAAAAGTAACGGAAGTTGCGCTACAGGCGGATGCGAAAAATTATCAGTATTTGATTGGTTGTCAAACATGACATTACCAAACGGAGAAGAATCATTTAACATTTTTGAAATCCGTTTTAAAAACGGGAGAAAAGAGTTTTATAAAAATACAGAAAACTTAAGAATTTCTATGGGCGATATTTTAGCCGTAGAAGGTTCACCAGGGCATGATATTGGTTCCGTCTCTTTAGCAGGAGAGCTTGTAAAGGTTCAAATGAAGAAAAGAAATGTTCCAGTAGATAGTTCGGAAATAAGAAAAATTTATAGAAAGGCAAACCAAAGAGACATCGATGTTTGGCAAGCTTCGCGAGAAAAAGAAATTGAGACTCAGCGTAAAGGAAGAGAGATTTTAGGGCGTTTAGGACTTAAAATGAAATTATCTGATGTAGAGTATCAAGGTGACGGGAATAAAGCAACGTTTTATTACACTGCGGAAACAAGAATCGACTTTAGACAATTGATTAGAGATTTAGCAGGTGCTTTTTCTATTCGTGTAGAAATGAAACAAGTGGGAGCAAGACAAGAAGCAGCTCGATTGGGCGGTGTTGGATCCTGTGGTAGAGAACTCTGTTGTTCTACTTGGTTAACCGATTTTAGAAAAGTAACCACTTCAGCGGCACGCTATCAACAATTATCATTAAACCCTTTAAAGTTAGCGGGTCAGTGTGGTAAACTAAAATGTTGTTTGAATTTTGAGTTGGATACTTATTTAGATGCTTTAAAAGCTTTTCCAAAACAGGAGACTATTTTAAACACCGAAAAAGGACCGGCTGTTTTTGTGAAGATGGATATTTTTAAACAACATCTTTGGTACACCTACAAGGAAGAAAGATCGAAGTGGTTTTTATTAACTTTAGAGCAAGTACAAGAAATAATTGAATTGAATAAAAATAATGAGAAAGCTTCCTCGTTAGAAGAGTATGAATCTGAGATAGAGACACCAATAAAAGTGAATTTTGAAGATGCGGTTGGAGAAGATAGTTTAACCCGTTTTGATGTTCCAAAAACAAAAAAACGTAGAAACAACAAAAACCGTAATAAGAAAAAAGCTACTGTTGGAAATCCAAATCAGCAAAAATCAGTCGTAAAACAACAACCAAACGGAGCTCCAAAAAGAAAACCTCAGGCAAAAAAAACAGGAGAACAACCAAAAGGAGCGGTTAAAAACACCAACAAACCAAGAAAAAATAACAATCGAAATCGAAACAACAATACTCCTAAAAATGGAAGTGATTCAGAAAGTAAATAAGTTTTTAAGTTTATTAATTCTCTTATTAGTAGGCTATTCTTGTACTTCTGGACCTCTTTTTACGAAGTATAAAGCGATTTCAAACAGTGTGTGGGTTTTAAATGAGCATGTGAGTTTTGATTTTTCAGTCACAGATACCATTGCAAAGCGAAATTTATTCATTCATATTCGAAGTAATAAGGAGTACAAATACAGTAATCTATTTCTGATTACCGAACTTGTTTTTCCAAATAAAACAAGAATCATAGACACCTTAGAGTATAAAATGGCAGCTCCTTCTGGAAAATACTTAGGAATTGGTTTTACTGAGGTTAAAGAGAATAAATTATTTTATAAAGAAGAAAAAGTATTTCCATTTTCTGGAAATTACACATTCAATGTAAGGCAAGCAATGCGAAAAAATGGTTTTTCAGAAGGCTTAAAAACATTGGAAGGAGTTTCAGATGTTGGATTCAGTATTGAAAAAACGAAGTAAAATGGCACGTAAAAAAAAAACAGACTTTAAGAAATATATCAAAGGTTTTTGGTTTTTAATTCTAAGCGGAATCTTAGCAATATTTTTATTGTTTTTTTTAACTTCTTTAGGAGATTTACCAACGTTTGAAGAACTAGAAAACCCACAAACAAACTTAGCAACTGAAGTCATCTCTTCAGATGGTGTTACGATTGGTAAATATGCTACAGAAAACAGAACACCAATTCATTACAACGAGTTACCACAAAACTTAATTGATGCGTTAATTGCAACGGAAGACGAACGTTTTTACGAGCATTCTGGAATTGATTTTAGAGGAACCTTAAGGGCTGTTGTAAAGATGGGCTCTGGTGGAGGCGCCAGTACAATTACACAACAATTAGCAAAAAATTTATTTACAAAAAGACCGTCTAGTAATATTTTTAAAAGATTGCTTCAAAAAGCAAAAGAATGGATTGTTGCCGTAAAACTAGAACGACAATACACAAAAAAGGAAATTATTGCAATGTATTTAAACAAACAAGGATTCTTGTTTAATGCCTCTGGAATTCGTTCTGCTTCAAGAATTTATTTTGGAAAAGAAGCCAAAGAATTGGATGTCCAAGAAGCTGCAATACTAGTTGCCATGTTAAAAAATCCAAGGCAATATAATCCTCATAGAGAAATTTCTAAAAAGAAATCTTTTTCTAGGAGAAATGTGGTATTTGCTCAAATGGCAAAAAATGGATTTATAACCTCTCAAGAAAAAGATTCTCTTCAAAAATTACCACTTAAAATAAACTTCACTCCAGAAAGCCATAGTGACGGATACGCAACGTATTTTAGATCGTATTTGCAAAAACAATTAAGAACTTGGGTACGTAAAAATCCAAAGGCAAATGGAGAACAATATAATATTTTTAAAGATGGGTTAAAAATTCATGTTACGCTAGATTCTCGAATTCAAAGATATGCAGAAGAGGCTGTAAAAGAGCATATGGCCAATTTACAATCTCATTTTTTTAAAGAACAAAAGAGCAATAAAACAGCCCCTTTTTACGACATTAAAGATTCTACGGTGAACGTTATTTTACAAAGAGCGAAACGAAATACAGATCGGTATCGAAGAATGAAAAAAGCTGGGAAAACTGCCAAAGAAATTGATACCAGTTTTAAGAAAAAAACAGCTATGCGTGTTTTTTCTTGGAAAGGAGACTTAGACACGGTCATGTCTCCCATGGATTCGATTCGATATTACAAATATTTTTTACGTTCAGGGTTGCTTTCGATAGAGCCACAGACTGGTCATGTAAAAGCATGGGTTGGAGGTATTAATAATAAATATTTTAAGTACGATGCTGTTCAGCAGCAAAAAAGACAAGTAGGTTCTACCTTTAAACCGTTTGTCTATGCAACCGCCATCAATCAACTAAAAATGTCTCCTTGCGATTCATTTCCAAATGTACATTATACCATTCCAAAAGGAAAATACGGGATTCCAGAAGAATGGAGACCAGACAATTCAGGAGATCGATACGGAGGAATGCTTACTTTAAAAGCGGGTTTGGCAGGTTCGGTAAATACCATGTCTGCGCGATTAATAGATATGGTTAAGCCAGTAAACGTAGTGCGCTTGGCAAAATTAGCAGGAATAGAAACCCGAATCCGAGCCAATCCATCCATAGCTTTGGGCGCTGTAGAATTGTCATTAATGGAAATGGTAAGTGCCTATTCAACCTTTGCGAATAAAGGCTTGCGTGTAAGCCCGATGATATTGACAAGAATTGAAGATAAAAATGGAACTATTTTAGAACAATTCACTCCAGAAACAAAAGAAGTATTAAGTGAAGAATCGTCTTATGTGATTTTAGATTTACTAAAAGGCGTTACAGAATCTGGTTCTGGGCAGCGTTTGCGAAATCCGTATACTGCACTTCCCGATGTAGTTACCGGTTTTCCTTATAAATTTGAAAACCCAATTGCAGGTAAAACAGGAACTACTCAAAATCAATCGGATGGTTGGTTCATGGGAATCGTTCCCAACCTGGCAACAGGTGTTTGGACAGGTGGAGAAGACCGTTCTACACATTTTGAAGGCATTGGAAAAGGACAAGGAGCGACGATGTCATTACCGTCTTGGGCCTTGTTTATGAAAAAATGTTATGCAGACCCTACCTTAAATATTAGTCAAGAAGATTTTGAAAAACCAGAAAAGTTATCCATAAAAATAAATTGCGGAGATCAAGAAGACGAAGATGAAGATGGTGACGAACTTGAAGGTGAGAAAGTACCCAAAAAAGTAGTGATCAAAGAAGATATAGATTTTTAGTGCGGGAGGAAACTCAGTAGTAAAAACACAATTCATTTTTTTTATGCATCTTAAACGATAAACGATGATTAACAAAAAAGTAAATAATGTACAAGATGCTTTGCAAGGCGTTCAAAGTAAAATGACTTTTATGTTGGGTGGATTTGGTTTGTGTGGAATCCCAGAAAATGCAATTGCAGAATTGGTGAAACTAAATGTGAGAGAGGTTACCTGTATTTCAAACAATGCGGGTGTTGATGGTTTTGGCTTGGGCTTGTTGTTGGAAAACAAACAAATAAAAAAAATGATTTCCTCTTATGTTGGTGAAAATGACGAATTCGAACGACAAATGTTATCCGGAGAGTTAGAGGTTGAATTAACACCTCAAGGAACTTTAGCCGAAAAATGCAGGGCTGCACAAGCAGGTTTTCCAGCATTTTATACACCAGCAGGCTATGGTACAGAAGTTGCCGAAGGCAAAGAAACAAGAGATTTTGATGGTAAAATGCACGTTTTAGAACCTGCATTTAAAGCCGATTTTGCCTTTGTAAAAGCATGGAAAGGTGATGCTGCCGGAAATTTAGTTTTTAAAGGAACCGCAAGAAATTTTAACCAAAATATGTGTGGCGCTGCAACGATTACAGTGGCAGAGGTAGAAGAATTGGTGGAAGTTGGAACCTTAGATCCAAACAATATTCACATTCCAGGCATTTTTGTACAACGCATTTTTGAAGGGAAAGACTATGAGAAAAGAATAGAGCAAAGAACGGTGCGTTTACGTAATGAATTAATGTAACAATGTAACAATGAAAAACCCAGCAGTAGACAAATCTATTGAAGTTGCATTATTAATCATTTAATATTGTGAGGTTTTACAAAGTGAAAGTAAGTATGTAATCTCTCGTCAATTATTAAAATCTGGGACCAGTATTGGAGCAAATATTCATGAGGCTCAAAATGCCGAAAGTAAAGCAGACTTTATTCATAAAATTAAAATTGCAACAAAAGAGTTAGAAGAAACAAAGTATTGGTTAATTCTTTGTGAGAAATCAAATTCCTATCCAACTCATGTAAACTTGAATGCAAAAGTGAAAGAATTAGGATTGATTTTTATATAAAATATTAAGTATAAGTATTAAATCTCGAAAATAGAATTGATACATTTTTAAATTATTTAATTGATACATTTATATGTTAGATAAAATAGGCATTGCAAAAAGAATCGCACAAGAAGTTCAAGATGGCTTTTATGTAAACTTAGGGATTGGTATACCAACCTTGGTGGCGAATTATGTTCGGAATGATATTGAAGTAGAGTTTCAATCTGAAAATGGGGTTTTAGGCATGGGGCCTTTTCCTTTTGAAGGAACCGAAGATGCGGATATTATTAATGCCGGAAAACAGACAATTACGACACTACCAGGAGCAAGTTTTTTTGATTCGGTAATGAGTTTTTCTATGATCCGAGGGAAGCATGTAGATTTAACTATTTTAGGCGCTATGGAAGTAGCAGAAAATGGAGACATTGCCAACTGGAAAATCCCTGGGAAAATGGTCAAAGGAATGGGCGGTGCTATGGATTTAGTAGCCTCTGCTGAAAATATTATTGTGGCTATGATGCATGCCAATAAACGCGGAGAATCTAAGATTTTAAAAACCTGTTCTTTGCCATTAACAGGCGTAGGTTGTGTAACTAAAGTGGTGACCAACTTGGCGGTTTTAGAAGTAAAAGACAATGCGTTTCACTTGCTAGAAAGAGCACCAGGAGTTTCGGTAGAAGAGATTCAAAATGCAACAGAAGCAACTTTGGTAATTGCTGGAGAAATCCCAGAAATGACACTTTAAAATGAAGTATTTAGCAAAGAAATCTTTTTTAGTCGTTTTTGTTTTAACACTTAGTTTCATTTTCTTTTTTGATTATGTTCTCGATATAGAAAATAGAATGATAAGTACAGGAATTGCAGCTAGTTTGGCTGTAATTTTATCACCAAGAAAGAAGAAAATTAAAACACAAACTGGAGAAAAAACCCAAATAACTTGGATTTTTTTGAAAGAACCAATATTTTTAGACTAGATGAAAATAATATCTTACAACGTAAACGGAATTCGTGCAGCTTTAAAGAAAGGATTTTTAGAGTGGTTGTCCGCTTCAAACCCTGATGTAATTTGTATTCAGGAAACCAAAGCACACAAAGACCAATTGGATCTTACCGAGTTCGAGAACGCAGGGTATCCATATCATTATTGGTTTTCTGCACAAAAAAAAGGCTATTCTTCTGTAGCAATTTTTTGCAAAGAAAAACCGAATCATATAGAGTACGGAACGGGTATTGAATCGATGGATTTTGAAGGGAGAAATCTTCGTGTAGATTTCGATAATGTTTCAGTTATGAGTCTATACCTTCCTTCTGGAACGAACTCAGAGCGCTTGAATTTTAAATTCAATTATATGGATGAATTTCAAGTATACATACATAATTTGAAGAAAGAAATCCCAAACCTTGTGATCTGTGGAGATTATAATATTTGTCATGAAGCGATTGATATTCACAATCCAAAAATGAAAGGAGTCTCTGGGTTTTTGCCTGAAGAGAGAACTTGGATGAGCGAATTTATCAATCACGGATTTGTGGATAGTTTTAGACACTTAAACCCAGAAGAGCAAGCCTATTCTTGGTGGAGTTATCGCGCAAACTCTAGAGCAAATAACAAAGGTTGGCGCTTAGACTATGCAATGGTGTCTGCACCTATAAAAGATAAAATAGCGCGTGCCTATATTTTATCAGAAGCCAAACATTCAGATCATTGTCCCATTGTTGTAGAATTGGACTTATAAAATTAAAAATGAAAAAATTACTCCTACTTTTATTTTTTACTACCCGTATTTTTGCAGCGACGGTAAACGATTCCATTCCTAAAAAAATGAGGACTTCCGATCTGTTTTCTGACTATGATATTTCGTTAATAGATAGTTTGCTTATGGACTCGAAATACAAGTCTCCATTATACAATACCTTAAAATATAGGATCGATGATATTGGTGAAAAAGAGGTGTCCGATGTTGCTTTAACTACTGAAGTTTTAAAACAAAGATTGGCAGCAATTGATGCAAAAACACCTTTTCATATTGCTTATAATCCTGCCCTAGAGAAAGTAATAAAGTCTTATCTAAAATACCGAAAAAGGTATTATCCTGCCCTAATGGCAAAGGCTTCTTACTACTTTCCAATGTTCGAAAAGCACTTAGATCGATATGACATTCCGCTAGAAATGAAATATTTAGCAATTGTAGAATCAGCGCTAAATCCAACAGCAAAATCGAGAGTGGGTGCTACCGGATTGTGGCAGTTTATGTACCCAACAGGTGTACAATATAAGTTAAAAGTAAGTTCTTATGTAGATGAACGGCAAGACCCTTTAAAAGCAACCATTGCAGCCTGTCAATATTTATCTGATTTGTATGCTATTTTTGGGGATTGGGATTTGGCTTTAGCCGCTTACAACTCAGGACCAGGAAATGTTGCAAAGGCAATAAAACGTTCTGGAGGATATCGAAATTACTGGAATATTCGCCCGTTTTTACCAAGAGAAACAGCAAGTTATATCCCTGCTTTTTATGCCACCATGTATTTGTTTGAATACCAAAAAGAACACCAACTAGTTCCTAAAAAGTTTCAAATTCGATATTTTGAAACCGATACAATTCAGATTAAAAAAACAATTAGTTTTGATCAAATTTCAGAAATAACAGGGATCAATTCCGAGTTAATTCAATTTTTAAATCCATCTTTTAAACTTGATGTAATTCCGTACGTTAAAGGGAAAGAATACGCCATTACCTTGCCAAGAAAAAACACTTTATCTTTTATAGAAAACGAGCAGGCGTTGTATGCGTTAGCAAAAACGGACGCTGCGAAGAGAGAAAAACCGTTGCCAAAGTATTTTGAATTGGACAAACGCATTCGTTATAAAGTAAGAAGTGGCGATTTTTTAGGTAAAATTGCAAAGCGATTTGGGGTTCGAGTTCGAGATTTAAAAAGATGGAATCGTTTAAAGACAAGTCGTTTGCGAGTTGGGCAAAGATTAAGTATTTATCCCAAAAAAATGGCGATTCCAAAAGCATAACTACAAAGTGGAATACTTTTTGATTTGTAAAAAGAGACACAAAATAAACCGTATTTAAAAGTAACATTCATGAAAAAATTAGGATATTTATTTTTTGTATTGACAATTTTAGGAAGCTGCAATGGCAAGAGTACTTTCGTGCAAAAACAATCTGTTGGAGCAATCAACCGCGTGATGGTCGTTGTTAAAACTAGCAATTGGTTGGGAGCAGTAGGAGATGAAATTAGAAGTTCTTTTGGTGAACTCATCGTTGGTTTGCCGCAGCCTGAAGCAACAACAACACTCTCTCAGATAGCACCAAACGGTTTTGGATCGATGATGAAAGCTTCTGGAAGTCTTTTTATTGTTGAAGAGCATGAAAAGGAAACCTTTTCTATCCGTTACAATGTATATGCAAAACCACAAACAGTGATTTCCATATCTGCTAAAGATGACGCAGGGCTCATTCGAGTATTTAAGCAACATGAAAAAGAGATTTTAGCAACTTTTCGACAAGCAGATATCCAAGCGACTCAAAACATTTTCATGAAATCTAAATTGGACAATGCACAATTTAAAACATTACAAAATTTAGGGGTTTCTTTTACAATTCCCTCTAAATTTAGAACGGTAGAAGATACGGGAGATTTCATGTGGTTGCGTCATCATTTGATGAGCGGAATTGCAAAAACGGGCAGTAATAATATTTTGGTATATAGTGTGCCTTTAATAGATGAAGCCACTGTTTCAGAACGAATTATAGAAGAAAGAAATGTGATTGGAGAAAAACACATACGAGGTTCAGATACTTTAACGATGCATATGATTACAGAAAAAGCGTATACTCCTGTTACCTTTGATGCAAAAATTGATAATAAAAAAGCCTATGAAACTCGTGGTAAATGGGAGGTTAAAAACGATTTCATGGCAGGACCATTTTTAAACTACACGGTTATTGACAAGTTGCACAACCGATTGATTGTTTTTGAAGGCTTTACCTATGCGCCTTCTATCAATAAAAGAGCCTTTGTTTTCGAATTGGAAGCCATTGCAAAGTCGATAAAAATTAAATAAACACCTTTTTAAAATTTAAAACAAGGTTGTTTGAAAAGATAATTTTCGGTACAAATGTCACATTGAGTTCGTCGAAATGGATCGATTTTCAGATTAAAAACCTTCGAGAGCGTCTTTTTATGTCAAAAAATTAAGTTTAGGGAAGCACCTTTTTATCTAATTCATTTAAAACCAAAAACTTATTTCTATATTTGATATTCAACTAAAAAATATTTACATCATGGAAATGAATTATAATGTGCTGTTTTTAGCAGCTTTAGTACCAATGATTATTGGCTTTGTTTGGTATGGCCCTTTGTTTGGCAATGCTTGGATGAAAGAAATGGGTTTTACCAAAGAGTCTCTTGCGGGAACTAATATACTAAAAACATTGATCATTAGTTATGTGTTCAGTCTTTTCATTGCTTTCTTTTTAATGTTTGTTGTCATTCATCAATCGGGAGTCTATTCAACATTGGCAGGAGAACCAGGTTTTAATGAAAAAGCAGGAGAAGGGTTTGCCTTTTTTCAAGATTTCATGAATATCTATGGAGATCGTTTTCGAACTTTTGGACATGGTGCGCTTCATGGTGTCATTACAAGTATCGCTTTTGTACTTCCTATCTTATCAATTTTGGCGCTTTTTGAGAAAAAAACATTTAAGTATGTAGCGATCAATGCAGGGTATTGGATGGTGACTTTGGCAATCATGGGCGGCGTTGTCTGCCAATGGTTGTAATGGAGAAGTTATATTCAGACATAAAAAAACCTCGCTAATGCGAGGTTTTTTTATATCTGAATCTTTTTTAATACCCCACTTTCGTTCTCACTTTTTGGAGTACTGCTGTGGCTACTTTTTTTGCCTTTTGTTTTCCAATAGCAAGTGCATCGTCGATTTCATTTTTGTTGTCCATAAAATGTGTGTACCGTGCTCTAATGGTTGCAAATTTTGAAATAATCAATTCGTATAAAGCTTGTTTTGCGTGCCCGTATCCATAGTTTCCTGCTAAATAATTGGCATGCATTGCTTCAGTTTCTGATGGAGAAGCCATTAGTTTATAGAGCGCAAAAATGGTATCTGTATCTGGGTTTTTCACATCTTCCAATGCCAGACTATCGGTTTGAATACCCATAATTTGTTTGCGTAGCTTTTTATCGGGAAGAAATATATTAATGGTATTATTTCTAGATTTACTCATTTTTCCGCCATCGGTTCCTGGAACCAGTTTTGTATGTTCTTGTATTTTCGCTTGTGGTGCAACAAGTGTTTCACCAATTAAATTGTTAAATCGATTGGCAACATCTCTTGCCATTTCTACATGTTGTAGTTGATCTTTTCCAACAGGTACAATTTCTGCATCATACAACAAAATATCTGCTGCCATTAACATCGGGTAAGTAAATAAACCAGCGTTAACGTCACCCAATCGATCCGCTTTGTCTTTAAAACTATGTGCTAATGTCAATCTTTGGTATGGAAAAAAGCAGCTTAAATACCAGCTGAGTTCTGTTACTTCTGGAACATCACTTTGTCTGTAAAAAACACTCTTAGAAACATCCAATCCACAAGCAAGCCAAGTAGCTGCTGTGCTGTAGGTATTTTCTCTTAGTGTTGTGCCTTCTTTTATTTGAGTAAGAGAATGCAAGTCTGCAATAAAAAGAAAAGATTCGTTATTAGGATTGTTCGCCATTTTGATGGCGGGTAAAATAGCGCCTAATAAATTTCCCAAATGTGGAGTTCCTGTACTTTGTACGCCTGTTAAAATTCTTGACATTGCTTTCGTAAATTACAATAATTAGGGCAAGAGTAAACCGCTTCATTCCTCTGCGATGACAAAAATAAGGTTTTGTTTCAGAAAACCAATCAAACAAAAGAATATTAGTACTTTTGGCAGCATATGAAATTTATAAAAATTCCTTTTCTTTTCCTTTGGCGATTCTGGTTTTATTTTTTGATCTTCGTAACCATCATTTTAATGGCACCTTTGTTATTTATATTGACTATAAAGGAGGAGTCATATCCACAATTTTGGAAATTAATTCGAATATGGGCCAAAGTACTTATTTATGGGATGGGTTTTCGTTTAAAATTTCAGTTTGATCAGCATATCGACCCCACGAAGAGTTATATGTTTTGTCCAAATCATGGTTCCTTGCTAGACCCTTTTGTTTTAATTGCTACCAGTAAAAATCCAATTGTTTTTGTTGGGAAAAAAGAATTTGTGAAGATTCCGATCTTTGGATTTTTTTATAGAAGAGCTGTTATTATGGTAGATAGAAGTAGCCCAAAAAGCAGAAAACGGGTTTATGAAATGGCTAAAAAAAGATTGCAAAAAGGGACGAGTATTGCTATTTTTCCAGAAGGATTAGTTCCTACAGAAGAGGTGGTTTTAGCACCCTTTAAAAACGGAGCTTTTAGTTTGGCTATTGAACATGGAATACCTATTGTGCCACAAGTTTACTATGATTGCAAGCGCTTTTTTTCATGGGATATTTACAAAGGTAGCCCTGGAGTATTTAGAGTAAAACAGCATCCATTTATAGAAACAAAAGGGCTCGGGACAGAAGATATAGAAAGTTTGAAAGAAACACTTTTTTCGCTTATAGAAAACGATTTGTTAGCCGACAAAAAATACATGAAAGATACCAATAGAAATAATTAATGAGCGAACAACTGAATTACGCCTATAGTAAAAAAGAAGAGTTTTTAAATGTCCTTTCCCATGGTTTTGGGTTGGTACTTTCTCTGATTGCATTTCCTTTTTTACTCTTAAAAGGGTTTGCATATGATGGTTTTTGGAAACCAACGAGTTTTATTATTTATGGATTCAGTTTGATTCTGCTGTATGCCGCTTCTACATTTTATCACGCAGCAAAAAATCCTTCGATTAGGAGAAAATTAAATATTTTTGATCATGCAGCAATTTATGTTTTAATTGCTGGAGGTTACACCCCTTTTTGTTTGGTTGCTTTAGACTCTTCTTTAGGCTGGTATGTATTTATTTTTGTTTGGCTTTTTGCACTTGTAGGAATTATTTTGAAATTATTTTTCACAGGAAAATACGACAAACTTTCTACAGCAATGTATTTATTAATGGGGTGGCAAGTAGTTTTCTTTGCAAAGCCATTGGCAAATAGCTTGTCTGAAAATGGGCTTTATTTATTAATTTTAGGAGGTATTTTTTATACCATAGGCGCCATTTTATATTCTATAAAAAAGCTACCTTATAATCATGCTATTTTTCATGTTTTCGTTCTATTGGGCAGTCTAAGTCACTTTTTTAGCATTTACTTTTTAGACTAAATAAATCGCTTTTATACCCAGTCTTTAAAAGGAACTTTACTTAGTTTTGAGTTGTAGTATTTCTCATTCCCGGTAACCTCTTCTCCGATCCAAATTGGTTTTTGAAAAGCTTCGGCTTCATCTTCCAATTCTATTTCTGCAACAATTAATCCTAAATTGTCTCCAAAAAATGCATCAATTTCAAAAACATGCTCCTCACATTTTACGTAAAACCTTGTTTTTTCGATAATTGAAGGCTCACACAATAGCAATAGCGCTTCAGCTTCAAGAATGTCTATTTCCTTTTCCCATTCAAACCTGGTTGTTCCAGTAGCATTTGATTTTCCTTTTACGGTCATAAATGCTTTATCATCAATGGTCCTAACGCGAACAGTTCTATTTTTGTTTGAATTTAAATACCCTTGCTTTATTGTTTTTTCGGCAAAACACACTTTCTTAAAAGAATCGTTTTTCACTAAAAATTTTCGTTCGATTTCTACCGCCATTAAAAAGAATTTTAAGTTGTACGAATGTATTTATTTTTCTCGTTATATAATAATAAATAAATATCTTTGATAGACGTATTCTCCATATGAAAAAAATAACACTTTTATTCTTTTTATTATTTTCGTTTTCTGTTTCTGGACAAACGGATTATGGTGCTTCTTGGGAAGATTTTTATTCTTACAATAATGTGAAAGACTTTGTAAAGGTGGATGACGTTATTTATGCATTGGCTGACAATGCCGTTTTTACGTATAATTCCAATTCGGAGGAAATTCAGAAATTCTCTTCAATACAGGGGCTTTCCGGCGAAACTACATCGTCTATCTATTACAGTGTTTCTTTTCAACGATTGGTAATTGGGTATCAAAACGGTTTGATAGAAGTTGTAGATAATGATGGGAGCATTACTATTTCCTCTGATATTGTGAGTTTTAATCAAAACGGAGCAAAAAGCATCAACCACATTTCAGAATTCAATAACAAATTATACCTATCAACGCCCTTTGCTATCGTTGAGTATGATATTGAAAATTTAGAATTTGGAGACACTTTTTTTATTGGGAACAATTCGAGTGACGTACATATTAATGAAACTCTCATTTTTAACGAAACCGTTTATGCTGCCACGGATGATGGAATTTTTTCTGCGGATACAAACAATGATTTGCTTATTGATTTTAATTTCTGGGAACAAAGTTTTGTAGGTACCAGTTTTAAGGCAATTAGTGTTTTTAACTCTAAAATTTATACCATTACGAACACAGAGTTATTTCTTGTTAATGGTTCGAATTTAGTTTCACAAACGAACTTTTTTCAATCGTTAAAAGGATTAAAAAGCTCTGCTTCTCACTTATCTGTAGCCTTAAATAATTCGGCGAGCGTTTTTGATTTAAACATGAACTTGGTTTCAATGATCGCATCAACTTCAGAATTCGATTTTACGCTAAATACTTCATTCGCCCTAGGTAATAATATCTATTTAGCGACGAAAGAGTTTGGTGTTTTAAAAACAAGTTTCACTGTACCATTCCAATTTTTAGAAATTCACCCTGAAGGCCCTTTATCCAACGAAGTCTTTTCCATAGACGCTAATAACGATCATTTATGGATTGTGTATGGAGGGTACAATACGACATACACACCAATAGAAAAAAAACAAGGCTTTTCCCATTTTAATGGTGAAGATTGGGTAAACACCCCGTACAACTCAACTTTACCGCGTGACTTGGTCGATGTAACTATTGATCCGAACAATGAAAACAAAGTATATATTAGTGCCTTGGGCATCACTAATGACATCAATGTAATTCCAACGGGCGGTTTGCTTGTGGTGGAAAATGATGTAGTTACGCAAACTTACAATCACTTAAACAGTTCTTTTGAGCCTATTGCAGTTTCTTTACCTACGATCAATATTCGAGTTAGTAGTGCTGCAATTGATGACTCAGGAAATCTTTGGACGACAAATTATCAAACCGCTGAAGAATTAAAAAAATTATCTATGAACGGACAATGGAGTTCCATCGATTTAAGTAGTATTAAAACTTCTGCTGCTGCGGGTTTAAATGAAGTTGTCATAGACCGTAGCAATAGTGTTTGGATTGGTAGTCGTAGAAATGGGGCCTACATTTATAATGAAAGCGGCAATCGAAAAATAGCCTTAAATACGGGTGTAGATTCTGGGAACTTACCCGATTTAAATGTAAGAACAATTGCTATTGATAGAAATAATAGGGCTTGGCTAGGAACGAAATCGGGCCTGGTAGTTTTTAACAATGCAGCGAATGTGTTTGATGTAGACTCTGCAGATGAGGCAGCATCGCCTGTAATTATTTTAGACGATGGTATTGCAAAAAAATTACTAGGAGATCAAACGATTAATACCATCGCTATTGATGGGGCAGAAAACAAATGGTTTGGTACGGATAGCGGAGGTGTTTTATATACAAACCCAAACGGACAAACTACCTTGGCTAATTTTAATAAGAACAACTCGCCATTGCCCTCCAACACGATTTTAAAAATTAAAGTTGACAAAAAAAATGGGAAGGTTTATTTTGCTACCGATAAAGGAATTGTTGCTTATAATAGTAATGTTGCTCCTTTTGGAGTTTCTCTAGGAGCTGTTTATGCCTACCCAAACCCCGCTTTAAGAAACCATGAAACGGTTACCATAGACGGTAGAAATGGTACTCATTTACCAAAAGGAACTAATGTCAAGATCATAGACATTGCAGGGAACTTAGTGTATGAAACCAATGTAGTTGAAGGGGAACAATTGCAAGGAGGGAAAGTTGTTTGGAGTAAAAGAAATCTCGCAGGGAATGCCGTGGTTTCTGGAATCTATATTGTTTTATTATCAAATGATGACGCCTCAGAAACGTCAATCACAAAAATTGCAATTGTAAACTAATGGCAGTTTTAACCACCAAAGCAATCGTATTAAGTGCTTTAAAATATAGTGAGTCTAGCTTAATTGTGAAATGTTACACCGAAAAACTGGGAGTAAAAACCTATTTAATTCGCGGCGTTTTAAAAAACAAAAAAGGACCGATAAAAGCTGCTTATTTTCAACCACTCACACAGCTCACTTTAGAAGCAAATCACAAGCAAAAATTAAATCTTCATTCTCTTAAAGAAGTCCATATTTCTCACCCTTATAAATCGATTCATACAGATATTATAAAACAATCAATTGTATTGTTTTTGTCTGAAATACTATCCAGTAGTATTCAAGAAGAAGAAGAAAATACAGTTTTATTTGAGTATTTGGAAACGGCATTTTTATGGTTGGATACACATGATAAAATCGCAAATTTTCATTTGTTGTTTTTATTAAACCTAACTCGATTCTTAGGGTTTTATCCAGACCGTGTGGACCAAGAAACAACAACTAGTTTTAATTTAGCAGAAGGGAGCTTTTCAAATGGGTTTACTGATAAAAATTGTATCGTAAAAACAAATTTAGTGCTCTTTAAAACCTTGTTAGGCATAAATTTTGATGCCATAGAAGAAGTGTTATTTAGCAAACAAGAAAGACAAGCGCTTTTGCAGATAATAATTCGATATTTTGAATTACATTTGGATGGCTTTAGAAAGCCAAAATCCCTAACAATTTTAGAAACTGTATTTAGTTAATGAGAGCATTATTTTTTATTTTTTTAATAGGCTTTAGCTTTAATAATTTTTCTCAAGAGGTTAAGGTTTTAGACAAGGAAACGGGTAAAACCGTTAAAAACGTTACTATTTATAACGAAAATCAAACGATAACACTTACGACAAGGAGGAACGGAACTGCCGATCTCTCTTCTTTTAAGAATTCAAAATTTATTTATTTTTCCCATCTTTCATATGCTCTTTTTCAGATAAAAAAAGCGGACTTAAAAACCAATAATTACATTCTTTTCTTAACAAAAGAATCTGAACAATTAGATGAAGTGGTGCTTTCTGTTTTTAAAAACAAACAGAAAAGTAATCGAATTGCCGAGCAAGTAGCTGTTTTGTCACAAAAAGATATCCAGAAAATTTCACCGCAAACTTCAGCTGATTTATTGGCGACAATTCCAGGGATTAAAGTACAAAAATCTCAGTTTGGTGGTGGAAGTCCTGTGCTTCGTGGTATGGAATCTAACCGAATTTTATTGGTGGTAGATGGCGTTCGAATGAACAATGCAATTTATCGAAAAGGACATTTACAGAATGCAATTTCAATAGCCCCGAATCAATTAGATAGAACAGAGGTTGTTTTTGGACCTTCTTCTGTGATTTATGGTTCGGATGCTTTGGGTGGTGTGATTCATTATTACACAAAAACTCCAAAACTATCTGAAGAAACAAAGGTTAAAACTGATTTTTTCACCCGTTTCTCAACGGTTAATAATGAAATTACTTCAAATGTTTCTGTTGCTTTAAGCTTGAAGAATTGGGCTTCTTTTACAAGTGTTTCTTATAGTGATTTTGGAGATTTAAAAATGGGAAAGAAGCGCTCTCATGGTTTTGATGATTGGGGAAAGGTTTTCTATTTTTCAGAAAATACTCATGGCAATTACAATCAAAACCCAACTTTAAATTCATCCTCGAATCTTCAAAAAAACACAGGATACACACAAACAGATGTTTTGCAGAAGTTCTATGTTCCCCTATCAGAAGACACAGAATTAAAACTAAATATTCAATATTCCAAATCATCGAATATTCCACGGTTTGATCGACTGGCAGAACTAAGAGATCCAACAAATGTAGCTTCACTTAAGTTTGCAGAGTGGTATTACGGACCACAAGAACGTTTTTTGTTTTCACCGCAATTGCTCCTCAACCCAAATAAAAACTGGTTAGACAAAGGGACTATTACCTTTGCATATCAAAACATTAAAGAAAGCAGAATACAACGTAAATTTGGAAGTCTAGATCGTTCTTATAGAGAAGAAACCGTCAATCTTTTTAGTATAAATGGTGATTTCTCTGTGCCGCTTACTGGGCTTCAAAGGCGAATATTAACCTACGGTTTTGAAGTCGCCTATAATGATGTAGATTCAAATTCTTTCGGAAAAACACTTGCTGTTTCAAACAATGAAATTATAGGGTTTTCTGATGACTTCTTGGTGCAATCTCGCTATCCAGATGGAGGGAGTAGTTATTTGAGTTCAGCCGTTTATGTAGGATATCGACAAGATGTAAGCGCCAAGGCGACCTTAAATACAGGGATTCGCTATACAAACACACATTTAAAAGCCAATTGGATTGATCAAACATTTATTACTTTACCAGACCCAAGTATTACTTCAGGGAATTCTGCAATAACAGCAACACTTGGCTATGTATACAAACCAACCAAAAACTGGCAAATAAACAGTGTTTTGTCTTCGGGTTTTAGAGCCCCAAATATTGATGATGTTGGTCGAGTTCGTGAAAAGTCAGGAAACGTGACCATTCCAAACATCTATGTAACTCCAGAATTTGCCTACAGTGCAGAATTTGGAATACAGAAATACTTTAACAATCGTCGTTTTAGAATTGGAGGAAATGTTTTTTATACACTCTTAGATAGCTATATTCAAAGAGATTTTGTCTATGCCTCTGATGGTAGTAATTTACAAGTAGCCTTTGATGGAGAATTTGGAAACGCTGTGAGTAATCAAAACAAAGGAACGGCCTATATTACAGGTTTTACGACAAGCTATTTGGGTAAAATTTCCAACCGATGGAACACTTCTGGATTTATAACCTATACCAAAGGGAGGACCTACGACACCAAAGAACCGATGTCTTCGATTCCGCCCTTATTTGGTCAGTTTGAAGTGAATTATAAAATGGAAAAATTAGAATTAGGAGCTGACTTTAGGTTTAATAGTAAGAAAAACATAGAAAATTTTAATTTTACTGAAGGCATCGATAATCATGACTTAACACCTATTGTTGATGCAAATGCAACCAGTGATTCTGCCAAGTTTTATGGCAGTCCAAGTTGGAATACTTTAGGACTTAATGGTCGATATATATTCAATGACAACCTCTCATTTCAAGCAAGGATCGCGAATTTGTTTGACGAACATTATATAGAGTTTGCTTCTGGAGTTTCTGCTCCTGGAAGAAATATTTCTGTTTCCTTTTTGGCTACTTTTTAGTCTTTATTTTATTTCCTTCATCATCATATCGTTCAGAAATAGATTTTTCTGTTTTTATAATGCAAACCACGAGTGTTAACATCACCAAGACCATCGGCTCCCAGCTAATGGTCCCTTTGGCTAAAGAAGCAAAAAGGAGTCCTGCTAAAAATGAAATTCCAGCGTATACAATAAGATTTTTATTAAATGTCGTATTTGCAAAATCCCAGATCCCATTATTTTGCATGGTTCTGTAGGTTCTATAACCATACAACTTATTGATTTTCTTTGGTGGAAACTTCCAGAAAAGAATACTTACAAAAAACAGCAAACCGTTTGTGGTTAAAACATAGGTAAATGCATCCATCGTATTATTTTTTTACTATTTATATGAGTTCACAAACAGTTTAAACTGCGATGTGAACGAAATCACTTTCTTTTAGGGCGAATCAATCCTTCTTGAGCAAAAGACGCAATTAATTGACCATCTCTTGTAAATAAGTTTCCTTTTGATAATCCCCTTGCTCCAAAAGAATTCGGAGATTCAGAAGAAAACAACATCCAATCATCAAAATCAAAATCTCTGAAAAACCACATCGAATGATCTAAGCTTGCCGTTTGCAAATTGCCGAAATTGGCTTTGCTTGCATTTGGGTTTATGGCCGCATTTAAGACATTGTAATCAGAAATATAGGTTAGAATTTGCTGTTTTGTTTGAAGATCTAAGCCTTTTGAACCGCCTTTTAATTTAAACCAAATTTTGTCTTCCGCAGGTAAGTCTTCAGGATCTAATGGATTTGGAATCACTGTTGGTTTGAACTCGATAGGTCTTTCGATACTTAAAAAAGCCTTCATATTTTTTGGGATAAAATCTCCAAACTGTTCCACCATTTCGCTCCAGCTAATTAATTCTTCAGGCTGTTTTATATTGGCTTCTATCGCTTTTTGGTGGGCATATCCTTCCTCTATTTTATGAAAAGAAGCAGCTAAAATAAAAATTGTTACTTCATTTTGTGTAGCTTTTACACGTCGAGTAGAAAAACTACCACCATCTCGCATTTCTTCTACTTCAAAAATAATTGGAACATCTAATTTTCCCGCTTCTAAAAAATAGGAATGCAAAGAATGCAGAATACGCTCTTTTGGTACTGTTCTGTTTGCTGCATTTAAAGATTGTGCTAAAACTTGTCCTCCGAAAACATTAGGGCTTCCAATAGTTTCGCTAACTCCTTTAAAGGTGTTTGCGCCTATTTTTTCTAAGTTTAATAAAGCAATTAAATCGTTAACGTTTTTCATTTGCAGTTACTTTTTTAAAGGGAAATTTTTGATGAAAAGGGGTTGGTTCAATTCGTTGTAAAAATAACTTTAAAATTCTATTTTTGATTGATTTTTTGTGACGAATATACATTGTTAAGTCTTGCGGAATAGCGCCGATAGAACTTTTAATTTCGCTAGCAGTCCTTCCAAAATTTAGATATTTTAGTCTCTTCTGAATGGCTATTTCTATATAGTCATATAGCATTCTTTGGTAGATTGCATACTCTTTGTTTAGCAAATAATCGATACCCACAAAATGTGCATCTAAAGAATTTTGATTGACGATTCCAGACATAAATCCAACCACTTTTCCGTTTAAAAAATAGACTTTAAGAATATAGTTGTCTTGTAGTCCTTCTTTTAAACTGATGTAGGTTTCTAAGTTAAAATCACCTAAATTGAAATCGGCTTTTGAGGACACCTTTTTATAAAGTGCAGTCATTTCTGGCAGCAGATTTTCAATATTTTCTAGGGTAACATCTTCTGTTTTCAGCGTTGCAGAAAGTTGCAATGCTTTTTTAGCTTTTACTCGAAACTTCGTTTTTAATGCCGCTAGATAATCATCAAAAGAACGCCAATCTTCCTTTAAGTTTAAAAGCATGTTGGGCTCTACTAAAAATGGACTGTAATTGTAATCTTTTAAAGAGTCTGTAATGGACAAAGATTCATTTATAAAATCTTTTATTAAGAAGAAATTGACTTCTTTTTTTAGGATTGGATTGCTATTCACAAAATGTAAGATTGCTTTGGCAACCTCTTTTATTATTGTTTTTTTGTTTTGATTTTTTTTGATAAAGACACCGTGTTCGCCACTAACAAAAGTATTGCCACAAATTAATATTTTTAAGGGAGTTTTCTTAGGTAACAAATGTAGTTTTCGACCAATACTTTTAATTTTTCGAAGTACGACTTCTAAATCATTTTTAATATCATCAATGTAAAAATCTACAAATTGAAGTGTTGCAATTGCGATCGGTTTTTTATTTGCATCTATTAAAACAATGTATGCAAACTGAACCCCTGGGTTACTTTCCTCTATAGAAAATAAAAAGTCTCTATGGAAATAAAGATTTTTATCACAGTTTAATGCTTCCCAGATTTCCTCAGAAATTTCAGGAACAGACGAAAAGTACAGGGCATTATTTGTGTTTGTACAAGCTTTCAAATGACTTCATATTTGGGTTTAACTTCATTGCTTTTCCAAATGGAAATTTTTAATATGCAAAGTTCCGTTTTATTGGGTTACGATTTGCTATTTAATGGAACTAATTTCATTCTTTATTGTTTCCAAACTATTTTTAATCGGACTATTGTAAATTCTAAAATGGGGATTATTTTATTCTTTTAGAAATATAAAGATGCTAAAAAAAAGGGTTTGATAAAACGGGCTTCCAATTAAAAGAAATATAATTTTCCTTTAACAAATCCAAGTACAAACAATTTTCGTATGGTATTCAAAAAAAGTATATTTGTTCCATCGATTAAAAACTTTCGTTTAAAGAGAAAAGCTCAATTTACAAATCATGAGAAATATATCATTATCTATTCTAGGATTGCTACTTATTGCCTTTGCTATTATTGGCGGAAACCGTATTGTTCAAAAAAACAATAAACCAAAACCAACATTTAAAAGGGAAGTAAAAACTGTTTTTGTAGAAAAGGTTGTAAACAAAGAAATTCCAGTATTATTATTTGCAAAAGGAAACCTAACTGCTAAGACTAAAATTGATATTTTCTCTGAAGTTCAAGGCGTTTTAGAAAGTTCTAAAAAAGCTTTTAAAGCGGGAACAAAATACAATAAAGAAGAAACACTTTTGCGCATAAACAGTGATGAATTTTATGCAAGTTTACAAGCGCAAAAAAGTAATTTAAGTAATTTGATTACCGCTATCTTGCCGGATATTCGATTAGATTATTCAGCCGAATTTTTTAAATGGGAGCGCTATTTAAAAGCATTTAACATGAATAGTCCAACACCTAATTTGCCTGAATTTTCATCAGATAAAGAAAAATATTTTGTCTCAGGAAGAGGTGTTTTAACAGCCTATTATGCCGTTAAAAACCTAGAGGTTCGGTATGAAAAACATCAAATTAAGGCTCCATTTTCTGGGGTTTTAACAGAAGCATTGGTTACTCCAGGAACACTTGTTCGAGTTGGGCAACGATTGGGCGAATTTATTGACCCAAGTGCTTATGAAATGGAAGTTGCGATTAGTGTACTCTATTCAGATTTTTTACAAGTAGGCAAGTCTGTAACACTCAATAATTTAAATAAAACGAAAACCTATACAGGGAAATTAATCCGTATAAATGGAAAAGTAGATCAAGCTTCTCAAACGATTAAAGCGTTTATAGAAGTGAAAGATTCAGATTTAAGAGAGGGTATTTTTCTAGAAGCAATTATGGTTGCAAAATCAGAAAGTGATGCTATCGAAATCCCTAGAAAGTTATTAGTAGATAATCGTTCGGTGTACTTGATAGAAAATGACAGCATTTTAACACTCACGCAAATTAATCCAGTTTATTTTGGTGCAGAAAAGGTCATCATTAAAGGATTAGAAAACAATACTAAAATACTTTCTCAAACATTACCGGGTGCTTTTGATGGCATGATCGTGAAAATCAACAAAAACAAATAAGCCATGCGGAAAATTATTACTTATTTTATCAAGTACCCCGTTGCGGTTAATGTCATTATTTTGGCATTTCTTGTTTTTGGTGTTTTGGGTGCTATTGGATTAAAGTCCTCCTTTTTTCCGTTAACAGATTCACAATTAATTAGAATTAGTTTGGTCTACCCTGGTGCTTCACCAGCAGAAATGGAAGAGGGTGTTGTATTAAAAATAGAAGACAATTTAAAAGGGATTGTAGGTGTTGACCGGGTAACTTCTGTTTCAAGAGAAAACGCTGCTAGTGTAAATGTAGAGGTAGAACAAGGAAAAAATATAGATGTTGTACTATCGGATGTGAAAAACGCTGTAGATCGAGTTCCGTCTTTTCCTTCTGGTATGGAGCCCCCTGTGATTGCGAAAGTAGAAAGCATAAGACCTACTATTAGTTTTACAATTAGTGGAGAAAATGTTTCCCTAAAAGGATTAAAGCAATATGCAAGAAATATAGAAAATGATATTCGTGGAATAGACGGCATTTCGCAAGTTGCTATTTCTGGATACCCAGACGAAGAAATAGAAATTGCCCTTCGTGAAAATGATTTAAGAGCTTATAATTTATCGTTTATTGAAGTTGCCACTGCCATTAGAAATTCTAATATTTTAATAACTGGAGGGAATATTAAAACCGCAGATGAAGATTATTTAATTAGAGCTAGCAATCGTTCATATTACGGAATAGAGCTTCAAAACTTAATCGTTAGAACAGAAACCAACGGAACTATTATTCGTTTAAAAGACATTGCAACATTAAGAGATACTTGGTCAGAAAATCCAGATAGGTTGTATTTTAATGGCAATTTGGCGATTGATATTACTGTAAGTAACACCAACAATGAAGACCTCATTTCTTCTGCAGATAAAATTAAAAAATACATTCATAAATACAATCAACAACAACAAAATATTCAGTTAAACGTTACGAGCGATAGAAGTATAACTTTAAATGACAGAACCTGGCTTTTAACAAAAAATGCAATTTCTGGAATATTATTAGTGTTATTTTTTCTTGCATTATTCTTAAACTTAAGATTGGCTATTTGGGTTGCCTTTGGTTTGCCAGTAGCGTTCTTAGGAATGTTTGTTTTTGCAGCACAATTTGGAGTTACCATAAATGTTTTATCACTTTTTGGAATGATTATCGTTATTGGTATTTTGGTGGATGATGGAATTGTGATTGGAGAAAACATTTACCATCATTACTACGACCTAGGGAAATCAAAGATTCAAGCAGCAATCGATGGAACCATGGAAGTAATTCCACCAATTGTATCGGCAATATTAACTACGATCATTGCTTTTTCTACCTTCTTTTTTGTGGATGGTAGAATAGGTAGTTTCTTTGGAGAAGTTTCCACCATTGTAATCTTAACGCTAACAGTTTCTTTAGTAGAAGCGTTAATTATTTTACCAGCACATATTGCACATTCTAAGGCTTTAGATCGAAAAAAACTAGATGAAACTGAGCCTCAAAAAACAAATAAATTTGATGCTTTTTTTAAGAAAACAAATAAGAAAGCAGATGCCCTATTATCAAAATTTAGAGACTATTATTATGTTCCGCTTTTAAAATTCTCATTAAATAATAAATTTTTTATTTTTTGTGTTTTTGTTGCCACGCTTTTAATCAGTTTTTCAGCCTTAAAAGGAGGTATTATTAAAAGCTCATTTTTCCCAAGAATCGCAAGTGACCGTATTCAGATTACCTTAAACATGCCGCAAGGAACGAATGAAAAAATTACAGACTCTGTAATTTCTTTAATTGAAGAAAAAGCCTGGTTGATAAATAAAGAATACACAGAAAAACAAACAGATAACCAGCAAGTTATCTTAAATTCAATTAAAAGAGTAGGACCCGGAAGTGCAAATGCAACACTTACTATTAATCTTTTGCCAGGAGAAATGCGGGATTTTTCTGCACCAGAAATTACGAATGCCATTCAGGAAAAAGTAGGAGAAATTTATGGAGTAGAAAGTTTAATTTTTGGTTCTGGAGGTAATTTTGGAGGAAGCCCAGTAGCTGTTTCTTTACTAGGAAACAATATTAAAGAGCTAAAGGCCGTAAAAGAAGAATTAAAACAAGTCTTAGAAAACAATCCTTTGTTAAAAGATGTAACCGACAATGATCCAGCAGGTATTAAAGAAGTTCGTATTCAACTAAAAGACAATGCCTATTTGTTGGGTTTAAACTTACAGTCAATAATGACTCAAGTTCGAAATGGATTCTTCGGATTTCAAGCGCAACGTTTTCAGCGAGGTCAGGACGAAATTAAAGTTTGGGTTCGTTATGACAAGAAAGACAGATCATCCATTAAAAATTTAGATGATATGCGCATCCTAACTCCATCAGGAGTAAGAATTCCTTTTTCTGAAATTGCCAACTATACCATAGAACGAGGCGATATTGCAATCAACCATTTAGAAGGGCAACGTGAAATTCAAATTAAAGCAGATTTAAAAGATTTATCGGCAAGTGAAACGGACATTCTAGAGAATATTAAGACGAATATTATGCCAGAAATATTGTCTAAATATCCAACTGTTTCTCCTTTGTATGAAGGACAAAATAGGGAAGCAAAGAAAACGACAGATTCTCTTGGAAAGGTTGGATGGATTGTTTTAGGCCTTATTTATATTGTTATTGCGTTTACTTTTCGTTCGTACTCGCAACCTATTTTATTAATTGTAATGATTCCTTTTAGCATGATTGGAGTTATTTTGGGGCATTATGTTCATGACTTTGCTATTGGAATTTTATCCTTTTTAGGAATTATTGCTTTGATTGGTATTATGGTAAATGATGGACTCGTTTTAATCGGGAAGTTTAACACTTATCTAAAAGAGGGAATGAAATACGACGCTGCATTGATTGCCGCTGGGAAAACACGTTTTAGAGCCATTTTCTTAACCTCTTTAACAACAGTTGCAGGTCTAGCGCCTTTAATTTTTGAAAAAAGTAGACAAGCACAATTTTTAATTCCGATGGCAATTTCTATTGCCTACGGTATTGCCATTGCAACGGTTTTAACGTTAGTTATGCTGCCAATATTATTATCATTTTCAAATACACTAAAAGTAGGGGTGAAATGGTTAATCGTAAACAGAACCGTTACCAAAGAAGAAGTAGAAAGAGCCATTATTGAATCTAAATTTGATGAAAATGAAATTTAAAAAAACAGCTATTTTAGCCTTTATTTTTATAGTAACATTGCAAGGGTTTTCGCAAGAAGTACTCAAGAAAAAAGAAGCTTTAAGAATTACGTTAGCAAATAATTTTGGAATTAAAATTGCGAATAACAATTTAGAAACCGCAAAAAATAATTCCAGTATTTACAATACGGGCTTATTGCCAACAGCGACGCTATCTTCTGGTGCCAGTTTTAAACGCGACAACCAAACAATTACCCGTCAAGATGCGAGTGATACAAGTATCTCAGGAGCAATTACAAAATCGTACAATGCATCTGTGAACCTAAATTACATTCTTTTCGATGGTTTGGGGAGAAAGTACAATTACCAGCAATTAAAAGAAACTTATAATTTAACAGCGCTTCAAGCTAGAGAGACCATTGAGAATACCTATGTACAGTTATTTACAACGTATCTTCAGATAGCAAGACTTTCAGAAAATAAAAATAATTTAACCGAAGCGGTATCCATTTCTAAAAGAAGATTAAAAAGAGCTACCTATCAGTATGAATACGGTCAATCTACCAAATTAGAGTTGTTAAATGCTGAAGTAGATGTAAATAATGATCGCATTAATTTGATCAACGCAGTTCAGCAGTTGAGCAATGCAAAACGGGGTTTAAATCTAATTTTGGGCGTATCAAAAGATGTTGTTTATGATGTTGAAACGCAAGTTGATTTTAATGAATTTTTAAATTGGAAGGAACTGGAACAAAAAACAATTGCAAAAAACATTTCATTAAAACAAAGCGAGAAAAACATTGCAATCAGTGAATTTAACATCAAGGTAAGCAAAGCAAATTACTTACCCTCTTTAGGTTTAAACACCTCTTATGGTTGGAATCAAAGTGAAAACCCAGCCACTTCTTTTTTAGCTGGGGCTACTTCCAACGGTTTAAATGCGGGTGTAAGTTTGTCTTGGAGTTTGTTTGATGGAGGATCGACAAAAACAAGGGTTGCCAATGCAAAAATTGCCTTAGAAAACCAACAAATAGCTTTAGGACAGCAAAAAGTAATTATAGAAAACAACCTAAAAAACACTTGGGAGAATTATAAAAATCAACGCTTTGTTTTAAAAACGCAAGAAACCAATGTGTTAACGGCTCAAAATAATTTTGAAAGAACTCAAGAACGCTATCAATTAGGACAAGTTACTTCAATTGAATTCAGACAAGCTCAAATGAATTTCATCAATTCAAAAACTGCATTGAACAATGCAAAGTTTGCTGCAAAATTAATTGAAATTCAATTATTACAATTGAGTGGAGAAATTTTAAATGTAACTTTTTAATACACTATTTAAGAATGGACTTATCAGAAAAAGCGTGGGACAATCGGTATCTAAATAATGATATTGGCTGGGATTTGGGAATCGTCTCTCCGCCTTTAAAAGCCTATTTTGATCAATTAGAAGATAAGGAATTGAAGATTTTAATTCCAGGAGGAGGAAATGCTCATGAAGCAGAATATCTTTTTAACAAAGGGTTTGTAAATGTTTTTGTTGTGGATTTGTCTAAAACAGCCATCGATAATATTCAAAAAAGAATTCCAGAATTTCCTTCTTCTCACTTAATTTTAAGTGATTTTTTTGAGGTTTATGATGCGTTCGATTTAATTATCGAACAAACATTTTTCTGTGCATTAAACCCAAGTTTAAGAGAAAATTATGCCCTGAAAATGCACCAACTTTTAAAAGTAAAAGGCACATTAGTTGGGTTGCTTTTTAGTGTTCCTTTGTATACAGATAGGCCTCCCTTTGGCGGTAACAAGAAAGAATATGTATCTTATTTTCAATCTTATTTTAAGATACATGACATGTCGCCTTGTTATAATTCGTATTCAAAAAGAAATGGAAAAGAACTCTTCGTGAAACTGACAAAAAAATAGTCGATCATTAATTTTCATGAATGGTCGACTATTATATTAAAAGTGAGTTTAGTTTTATTTAAAAGCATTTAAACCCGTTACATCAAATCCAGTAATTAATAGATGAATATCATGCGTTCCTTCATAGGTAATGACACTTTCTAAGTTCATCATATGACGCATAATTGAATATTCTCCTGTAATTCCCATGCCTCCTAGCATTTGTCTCGCTTCTCGGGCAATTTTAATCGCCATATCGACATTATTTCTTTTTGCCATTGAGATTTGAGCAGAAGTTGCTTTTCCTTCGTTTTTTAAAGTTCCTAGCCTCCATGCTAATAATTGTGCTTTGGTAATTTCGGTAATCATTTCAGCCAACTTCTTTTGCTGTAATTGAAATTGCCCAATCGGTTTTCCAAATTGTTCTCGTTCTTTTACATAACGTAAAGCAGTATCGTAGCAATCCATCGCAGCACCAATTGCTCCCCATGCAATTCCAAAACGAGCTGAATCTAAGCAGCCTAATGGCGCGCCCAATCCAGATTTGTTTGGCAATAGGTTTTCTTTTGGTACTTTAACATTGTCAAAAATAAGTTCGCCAGTTGCAGATGCTCGCAACGACCATTTGTTATGTGTTTCAGGAGTTGTGAAGCCTTCCATTCCGCGTTCTACAATTAAACCATGAATTCTTCCTTCCTCGTTTTTTGCCCAAACAACAGCCACCTGTGCAAATGGAGCGTTTGAAATCCACATTTTTGCTCCGTTTAAAAGATAATGGTCTCCCATATCTTTATAGTTTGTAGTCATTCCTGCAGGGTTTGAACCATGATTTGGCTCTGTCAAACCAAAGCAACCCATCCATTCGCCAGACGCTAATTTTGGTAAATATTTTTTGCGTTGTGCTTCGTTTCCGTATTGGAAGATAGGATACATCACCAATGAAGATTGCACAGAAGCCGTAGAGCGTACTCCAGAATCTCCACGTTCAATTTCTTGCATGATTAACCCATAAGAAATTTGATCTAATCCAGCACCACCGTATTCTTCAGGAATATAAGGGCCAAAAGCTCCAATGCCTGCTAAACCTTCAATAATTTGAGTAGGAAATTCTGCTTTTTGAGCATATTCCTCTATAATTGGAGATACATCTCGTTTTACCCAATCACGGGCAGCTTCACGAATTAACTTATGCTCTTCCGTTAATAAATCATCAATATTATAATAATCGGGTGCTTGAAATAAATCTGGTTTCATAAATTTTTTTCTGTAATTTAATAAATTTCAACAAATCTATCAAATATTGTTTAATACTGAACAATTCTAGCTTAAAAATAATTGCTTTAATTATAGTTAAAAATACGCATCTTTTTTAAAGTTAACGATTGGAAAATGATAAAAAGTTATTGTTTTCTTTTAAGTTTGTAAAGATGAAGCACACCTTAGGAAAACTGGAGCGATTAAAAAGTAAGAAATTGATTGAAAAATTATACGAGCAAGGAAGTTCTGTAAAATATTTTCCGTTAAGAATGGTGTACCTTCAAACAAAACATACTTCAGACTTTCCTGCACAAGTAGGTGTTTCCGTCTCCAAAAGAAATTTTAAATCGGCTGTAGACAGAAACCGAATTAAAAGATTGCTGCGAGAATCATATCGCCTGCAAAAAGAAATTGTGTATGATCATCTAGAAATTCCCTATGTTTTTATGATTTCGTATATTGCTAAAGAAGAAGTAAAGCACGAAGAAATTTATGCTAAAATGACTAAGTTACTTACATTGTTTGTAGCGGAAACTAAAAAGAAAACTGATGCGTCCACTTAATTTTAAAAAAAGAACAGCGATTGTTCTAATTGGAGTCACCCTTTTTTTGACGTACTCCTTTAAATCTAACTTTTTTGAAGTTGCTAAACAAATAGAAATTTACAATACGTTGTTTAAAGAATTAAACATGTATTATATTGATGAGGTAAATCCTGCGGAATTAACCAATAAAGCAATTCAAAATACCTTAAAAGATTTAGATCCTTATACAAGTTTTTATAACGAACAAGCAGTAGAAGATGCACGAATAAGACGTGCAGGAGAATATGGGGGCATTGGAGTAGCGGTCTATTATACAAAGAAAGGTATTCAATTAAAAGAAATTTATAAAGGGTATGCAGCAGACCGTGCAAATTTAAAGGCGGGGGATGTCATCATTTCTATAGATGGGCAACCTCTAAAAGACATGGAGCGAGATCAACTCTCTCTCTTTTTAAAAGGAATTCCTAAAAGTACTTTTCATGTTGAAATTGAGCGTCAAGGTGCTATTATCAAAAAAGAATTAACTAGAGATAAAATTGTCGTAAACCCTGTACCCTTTGCTGAAATGATTGATCCAGAAACGGGATACATTACGCTTACACAATTTAGCGACAAAGCTTCTTTTGAAGTAAAAAAGGCCTACCGTAAATTGAAGAAGTTAGGAATGACCAAATTAGTCTTTGACTTACGGTCTAATCCTGGAGGATCTCTTTTGGAGGCCATTAATATTTCTAATTTTTTTCTTCCAAAGGGTGAAAAGATTGTTTCAACAAAAGCAAAAGTAAAAAAATGGAGCAATACTTATTTTAGTAAAAATGACCCTTTAGATCTAGAAATTCCTATCGTTGTTTTAGTAAATGGACGATCAGCATCTGCTTCTGAAATTGTGAGCGGTTCTTTACAAGACTATGATAGAGCTGTAATTATGGGGCAGCGTTCTTTTGGGAAAGGATTGGTGCAGCGGTATCGAGAATTGACTTATGGAACACAATTAAAAGTAACTATTTCTAAATACTATACACCCAGTGGTCGATGTATTCAAGAATTAGATTATGCAAATATGGATAAAAACGGAAATGTTCCTAAGTTTTCCGACGCTGGAATTAATGCTTTTCAAACAGCAAACGGAAGAACGGTCTATGATGGTGGAGGTGTTTTGCCCGATATTGTTATTAAAACATCTAAACCAACTGCGGCAACAAAAGAATTATTAACCTCTCACGCTATTTTTAATTTTGTGACGGAATATTATTATCAAAAGAAGCCTATTACAGATTTGGAGACATTTCAATTTTCAAATTCAGTGTTTAAAGATTTTACGGCGTATTTAAAAAAAGATACTGTTTTTGAAACTCGAGAAGAGCAATTATTTAAAAAGGCCTACAAATCAATTACTAAAGAGAAGGAAACGATAATTAATAAAGAATACAAGAAAATTCAAGAAGTACTTCTAGCAGATAAAATCAGTGAAATATCAAAAAACAAAGACTTTGTAGAAAAGCTTCTGAAAGAAGAAATTTTAATACGATACTTTTATCAAGAAGGTGTTTACAAAAACAAGTTAAAAGAAGACGGTGTTGTGTTAGAGGCAGTTCAGCTATTAAAGCATCCCAAAAGGTATTTGAAAGTCTTATCAGGAAAATAAAACAATCAAATGAGTATCTTCGCATAAATAATTTAAGCATGACAACACCAAAGAAAATAGAAAGAACTCGAGCACAAGAGTCTACAAATGCCATAGAAAAACTATACATTTCTATGCGTCATTTATTTAGTAGAGGTTTTTATAAGCCGATGGGAATTTCTGGTGAAAATTTACGAAAGTCGTTGTTACTTCTGCGTCCAGAAATCTATGGTTCCATTGCAGAAGAAAGAGTGGAGTTAAACGGCCTTGTATATGTTATAGAACGCCTGCCAGAAGGGATCGAAGAATGTCAATTTATTAACTTAACGGCAGACGAAGGATATAAAAACTCTCATTTTAAAACCATTATTCCTCCAAAAAGAAGAAGAAACTGCTATCGGATCGATAAGGATCAAATGAATATAGAGATTACGCGTGGGAGATCTGAGATTTATGACATTCTTACACATCTTACTTTTCTATTTATCGAATCTCACAAAATAAATGAACGGGTAAGTATTAATGGTGGAAAAGATTTTACACGGGAATGGAAAAATCTAGAAGCGGTTGTTTTACTTCAAAAAGAAATATCGAATGAAGAGCGGGAACTCACCGTTGCGCACCTAGGAAATATTCTAGGAAGAACGTATAGTGAAGTTTCTAATGTGTATCATACGTTTGCTACGGATGAAAATCCACATCGTTTTTTTCAATTAATCTACTGGTTGGGAAAATTGGCGATTAATGAAGCTAATGACGGAGAAAAACGCTCTGTAACCTTCAGTTCTGTTTTAATAGAGGAAATTGGACATCATATTTATGGTGATGTTTGGGCAGACAATATTAAAAAAACACTTTTAGAGAATGATTTAATTCACAAACCAGTACATATTATCAGTGCAAACATGCACAGTGTGCTAAATTCTATTTACGCGGAAAAAGCGCTGCCAAAGGAAGCTAAAAAGACCAAAGATTTTGAGCTTTTTGAGTTGATGAGTGCTGCCAATAGCAAGCCCTTACAAAAAGAAGTGAAAGATTTTGCCTCTAAAAATGGATTGATTTATTTAAAAGATACTTCAGGCACCAATATAAATGTACAAATTATTGATACGAGTAAAATAAATGCCGAGGTTACAACGTTTACAAGGAGCAATTCTGAAGAAGAATCTCCAGTAATTATTGTGATGGATTATGCTTTTGGAGAACAAGCCTATGAAACCATGGACGAATTGTTGAAACCTTACAAAACAAACGATGAAGTAATTCATTTAAATGTAAAGTCGGTTTCAATCATGGGAAAAGCAGGTATTTTAGAGGGAGGGAAAGGAGATATTATGATTCCTTCTTCACATATTTTTGAAGGAACGGCAGACAATTATCCTTTTAAAAATGAATTAAAAAAAGAAGATTTAGAAGGTTTTGGTGTTCAGGTTTTTGACGGAACCATGGTGTCTGTTTTAGGTACCTCTTTGCAGAATAAGGATTTGTTAAAGTTCTTTCATGATTCTACATGGAATGTCATTGGTTTAGAAATGGAAGGAGCACACTATCAAAAAGCAATTCAATCTGCTTCAAAGATAAGAGGTAATATTTCAAAAGATGTAAAAGTAAGGTATGCTTATTACGCATCAGACAACCCATTAGAAACCGGTGCAACATTGGCTTCTGGCGGATTAGGAATGACAGGAGTTACGCCTACTTATGCGATTACAAAAAGAATTATTGAACAAATTTTTAACAGCTAGAAAAAGACACAAACAAAAATAACGATGGCAACCAACCAACAAAATAACGAAGAAGAAGTAGATTTAGGATCTTTATTTGTAATTATTGGAAAAGGCTTTTCAAACCTTTTCAATTTTATAGGCAACCTTTTTAAAGGTGTTTTTTATTTTTTTATTACGATTTTACTTTTTTTAAAAGAGCATCTTGTTAAAATTGCAATTGCAGCGACAGTTGGTTTTATTGTGGGTTTTTTTATAGAGATAAAAACTCCAAAAAGGTATACTTCAGATTTATTATTACAGACTAATTTTAAAAGTTCAAGACAACTTTATGATAACATTGGTTTTTACAATAATCTTGTAAAACAAAGAGATACTTTTGGCCTTGAACAAACTTTTGGATTAGATAAACAAGCTGCTGCTTCATTAAAAAAATTTACCATAACTCCCATCAAAAATCAAAATGATATTATTTCGGGTTACAACGAATTAATTTTAAAGACTGATACAGCCACAGTAAGAAATTATAAATTTGAAGATTTTAAAGAATCTTTTTCGGATTTTGATTTTAAATTACATGAAATTACTGTTATTGCTGAGAAAAACAATATTTTTAAAGGTATTGGTGATGTAATTATCACTTCAGTTGTTAAAAATGAATATTTCAATACATTAAAGAATATTACTAATGAAAATTTAAACCGATTAGATTCTAGATACCGTCAAAATTTAGTTCAACTTGATTCTTTCGGAAATGTTTTCATGCGAGTATTATTAGCAGGGTCAAAAAAAGTATCTAATGGGACCAATATCGATTTTGCGGGTGAAAATAGATCAGCAAAAGAAATAGAGATTTTTTATACAAATCAAAGGGTAAACCAACTTTTAGAGGAGGTTGCCGCGGAAAAATTAGAAAAAAATGAAATTATCAATATTGTTTCTAATTTTGAATCTATTGGTAATGAAATTAATGGTGTGACTGAAAATAAAGCATTTCAGTTGGCGGCATTATTTGCTTTAGCGACCATTTTAGTCTTACTTTTCTTAAAACTGAACCGTTATTTAAACAATTATAAAAGATAACACTAGAATGCAAACAATTCTTATTACTGGAGGTGCTGGGTTTATAGGATCCAATTTTATCCCCTTTTTCTTAGAAGAAAATGCGAACTATAAAGTGGTTAATTTAGACCTTTTAACCTATGCTGGCGATTTACAGAATTTAAAAGGAGTTGAAGAAAATTTTAGGTACACCTTTGTGAAGGGAGATATTTGTGATCGAAGTTTTGTAGAAAATCTATTTCAAGAATACAATATTCAAGGAGTCATTCATTTTGCAGCGGAATCGCACGTGGACAACTCGATAAAAAACCCGGATGCCTTTGTGAAAACAAACGTTTTTGGAACGTTCAATGTTTTGGATGCCGCAAGAAATCATTGGATGCAGGGTCCCAGTCAATATAAAGCAGGCTACGAACAATGTCGGTTTCATCACATTTCAACAGATGAAGTGTACGGTAGCTTAGGAGCAGAAGGACTTTTTACAGAGCAAACTCCCTATGCACCAAACAGCCCATATAGTGCCTCAAAAGCAAGTTCAGATTTTCTGGTGCGAAGTTATTTTCATACCTACGGAATGGATGTGGTAACCACCAATTGTTCTAATAATTATGGACCAAAGCAACATGATGAGAAGTTGATTCCGACGATTATCAGAAAAGCAATTTCAGGAGAAGCGATTCCTATTTATGGTGACGGAAAAAACATTCGAGATTGGTTGTATGTTGAAGATCATTGCAAAGGAATCAATTTGGTTTTTAAACAAGGAAAAGCAGGAGAAACCTATAATATTGGTGGAAATAATGAACGAAATAATTTGTCCATTGCAACTACGATTTGTGCGATTTTAGATGAATTAAAACCTAAAAAAAACACTTATAAAGAACAAATTACTTTTGTCCCAGACAGGGCAGGGCATGATTTTAGATATGCGATTGACGCGACAAAAGTGGAGAAAGAATTACATTGGAAAGCGAATGAAAACTCTGAATCTGGAATTAAAAAAACCATCGACTGGTATTTAAAAAAAGAGTAATAAAATGAAAGGAATTGTTTTAGCAGGAGGATCAGGAACAAGATTGCACCCATTAACGTTGGCAATTAGCAAACAGTTAATGCCCGTCTATGACAAGCCCATGATTTATTATCCGATATCGGTTCTTATGCTGGCAGGAATTAGAGAAATTTTAATTATTTCAACACCTGAAGATCTGCCGAGTTTTAAAAAGTTGCTAGGAGATGGTAAAAAGCTTGGATGTGAATTTTCGTATGCCATCCAAGAAAAACCAAACGGATTGGCTGCTGCTTTTATTATTGGAGCAGAATTTATAGGAAAGGAAAAAGTAGCCCTTATTTTAGGAGATAATATTTTTTATGGATCTGGATTGCCTAAGTTGTTAAAACAAAATCTAGAGGTGTCTGGAGGCATTGTGTATGCATACCATGTAAACGATCCAGAAAGATATGGTGTGGTTGAGTTTGATGAGAATAATAAAGCCGTTTCCATTGAAGAAAAGCCAACAGCTCCAAAATCTAATTTTGCCGTTCCTGGTATTTATTTCTATGACAATTCTGTGATTGCAATTGCAAAAAGCATCCAACCAAGTAAGAGGGGAGAATTAGAAATTACAGATATTAATCAAGCCTACCTAGACCAAGGAGAATTAAGTGTCCGAATTTTAGACCGAGGTACAGCCTGGTTAGATACAGGAACTTTTAATTCATTAATGCAAGCGGGCCAGTTTGTACAAGCCATAGAAGAGAGACAAGGTTTAAAGGTGGGTTCTATCGAAGAAGCAGCTTTTAGAAGCGGGTTTATAAACAAAGAACAGTTGCACAAATTAGTAACTCCGCTTTTGAAAAGTGGGTATGCGGAAAATCTGATAAAATTATAATGATTGTTACAGAAACAAATTTAGCAGGGTGTTTTATTATTGAACCCATCGTTTTTAATGATGAAAGAGGGTCTTTTTTTGAGAGCTTTAATAAAATCGAATTTAAAGAAAAAACAGGCTTGGAAGTAGAGTTTGTAAAAGACAACCAATCCATTTCTCATAAAGGAGTTTTAAGAGGCTTGCATTTCCAAGAAAATGAATTTGCACAAGCAAAATTGGTACGAGTTGTAAAAGGGAAAGTTTTAGATGTCGTTGTCGATTTGCGAAAAGAGTCTCAAACATTTGGAAAATCTTTTTCGATCATTTTATCGGGAGAAAACAACAAACAATTGTTCGTTCCAAGAGGGTTTGCACATGGTTTTTATGTGTTAGAAAATGAAACTATTTTTAATTACAAGTGTGATAATTATTATCACAAAGAAGTAGAAAAAGGAATTCGATATAATGATTCTGATTTAGCAATTGATTGGTCATTAAAGGATGAAAAGGTTATTTTATTAGAAAAAGACAGACAATTAATGACCTTTAAGCAATTTTGTCAATAAAAAACAAGAACAGAAGGCACTGTTTTTTGCAGACTCCCCAAAAAAATCAATTAGTCAGATTCAAATAATTTTTATAAAGGAATTAGTGCTTATTAATTCACTCGATTTATGCTAAAAAACATCATCAAAATTTTCACATCTCACCTTATCGTTAAAGCGATTGGGATTTTAAATATTGTGATAGTTTTGCTGTATTTTTCTATAGAAAATTTTGGAAATTATAGTTTTACACTTCTTGTTTTAAATCTATTTGCAATTACTGTAGATCCAATTTTATCTTCTTATTTAGTTGATTATAAGTTTTTTAATTATAACCGGTATAACTTTGGAATTCTAATAATTACGTTGTTTCTTGGAGTTTTGTCTTATTTTTTAATAGATGCCCTTATATTAAATATACCGATTGTATTATTTATTTTATTTAGTTTAACCTATGTAGTTTCTGCTTCCTTAAAGTCTTATCTAAATATTAAAGACCGGTATTATAATTATGGAATAGTTGATGTTGTAAGACAATTATGTATTCTAGCTACAACCGTTATTTACTTTTATGGATTAAAATATAATGATTATCTCCAGTTATTAGAATTGAACTATTTGATTTCAAGTATTGCAATGATTCTATTAGCAATTCTATTCCTGAAAAAAGCTGAAATAGAATTTAGCCTCCAAATTCAAAAGTTAAAAAAATTATTATTTAATTCAAAGTTTTTAATTTTTTATACAGCTATTGTTCCTCTTATAACTTTTATAGATTCTTCTTTTGTTGAGTCATTTTTAACAGAAGAAGATTTGGGAATGTATTCCTTTTCAATAAAAATATATAGTATTTCGTTAATGCTAGTAGTTCCAATTTTTACAATTTTAAACATTAAACAAATTGAAATTGCCAAAGAGAATAATTATTTAAATTTTATAAGAGGAAACTTTAAAAAAATAGGGAGCCTCTCTCTTGTTATACTTGTATTATCGATCCTCTTCAATTGGGTGTTGGTTAATTCAGTATATACTATTTACAGAGAATCCTTTTGGATTACAAATATTTTAATCTTAGGGTCATTTATAACATATATTTCACTCCCTTTCTCGTTTTTAATCGCTTACAGAAAGTATAAATATCTATTTGGTTTAGGTGTCTTAGCTATTTTATTGAACATAATCATCAATTATTTTTTCATTGCAAAATATGGAATGATAATTGCGGCAATATCTACTTTTATTTCTCAATTTATAATTAATTTTGGCGCAGCTATTTTCTCGTATTACCTTTTAAAATTAAATAAATATGAGGATTAATTTAAAACAAACATATACTTTATTTTTTTTAGCAGGTGTGTTTTTTATACCATTTAATTCATATCAAGGGATTTCTTTTCTTGGAGAATATCGAAAAGATGGTGCAATTCTTTTTTTCCTTATTTCTTTTTTACTCTTTTTTATCGATGCAGGTTTTAAGAATAAAATTAAGTTGCCGATAAAAAATGTTTTTATTCAATTTTTAGCACTTTTGGTATTATGGCTTATCTTATCTACTTTATTTAACGGTGCTTCAGTTCTAGAGAACTACATGAAACAAACGTCTGGTGTAAGTCGTTTTCTAAGACAGTTAGTTTCTCTCTCATTAGCATTAATATTATTTATTACGTCCTACAATATTTTTACAAATTCCTCAGCTAAAAAGGTGTTTTTCATACTTAGGAGGGCTTTCCTTTATTCCTTCTGTTTTGTAATTATATATTCTTTTTTTGAAATTCTAATAGTCGTTTTTAATATGCATTCTTTAAAGAGTGTTTTTTTGTTATTTGACTACTTTCCTTTCACAGAAACAAGTTATGATTTTAAGTTTAAGAGAATTTCAGCTGTTTCTTACGAGCCTCCTTTTTTAGCCATCTATTTAATTACTATTGCTGCTTGGATGTTTAGTTACATTTTAACTTCAAAAAGAAAACTTAAATATCTCCCGTCGATTTTTGTCTTTGTTTTAACTTTTTTCTCAGGTTCTCGTACGGCACTAATAGTTATATTATTACAATTTTTAATATTTATCTGGATTGCATTTTTCTCCTCCAAAAAGTTTAATAGAATTATTCAAAATTTTTTAATCTTATCTTTTTCTTTACTTCTTTTGGTTTTTATTTTTAAGGGGCAAAAAATTGTAGAAGTCCTTGAAGACAAGATCGAAACGTTAAATTTTAAGAAAAATTTAGGAGAAAGTATTTCGAATAGATCTAGGTTTGGCATTCAATATACTTCCTTACTAATTTTTGCTGAAAACCCATTTTTTGGGGTTGGTTTTGGGCAGCAAGGATTTCATGCAAAAGATAAATATCCGGAGTGGGTAACTAAAAATAATTATGAGTTTGATCTTTTTTACTTAAACGAGAATGATAAATCTTTTCCACCAGGGTATAATATCTATACACGATTATTAGCAGAAACGGGTGTTGTTGGTATTCTGATTTTTCTATTTTTCCTGTTTCTTATATTTTATCAATGCCAAAAGTTAATTAAAAATAAAGAAAGTTTAGATAAAGTTATTCCGATTGTATTATTAATTTCTTTTATTGGGTTTTCTGTCAATTGGCTTCAATTTGATAGTTTTAGAGTCTATGGATTTTGGATTTGCTTTGCGCTATTAATTCAACAAACACAAAAAAAATCAATCAAGAATGAATAACCTTGTCCTTTTAATTCCTCATTATAATAACCCAAAAGGACTTTTAGCCTCCCTGAGATCTATTGGTCGTAATGAGGAATTAGACGTTGTCATTGTTGATGATGGTAGTGATAATAAACTTGATGAAACAGAAACAAAAAAGGCTTTTCAAGGTATAGGAAGTGTCTTATTTATTTACCTTGCGCAAAACAGAGGGATAGAAATTGCATTAAACAAAGGGCTTGAGTGTATTATTAAGAAAAAATACACGTATACAGCAAGACTTGATTGTGGAGATGTTTGCGTCTTAAATCGGTTTCATTTGCAGAAACATTTTTTAGAAGAACAGAGTAACATTTCCCTCGTTGGTAGTAATGTTAAATTTGTTGATACAAATGGTGTCTATCTTTACACTTTGAAAGTGCCAGAAAAAGATAAATTAATTAGGAAAAGGATGTATGTCAATGCAATGCACATACACCCATCTATTATGTTTCGAAATACTATCTTTTCTAAAATTGGTCTGTACCCAATAGAGTATCAAGCAGCAGAAGATTATGCCTTTTTTTTTAATGTCATGAACTCTTTTAAAGTTGCTAATATTAACAAGGTGCTGGTTCAGTGTGAAATTAACCCAAAAGGAATTTCTACTTTAATGAGGAAGAAACAAGCAAAAAATCGTATTAAAATAATACTAAAAAACTTTTATTTGGGTTTATACCCTATATATGGTTTGCTAAGAAGTTTACTTCTCTACATCATCCCATTATCAATTCTAATAAAAATAAAAAAAATAGTAAAAAATTGATCCAAAAAAAAGTTGATTATTTTTTTGATATTGCAGTTGCATTATTATTATTTTCCTTGCCCTTTTCACTGGCAATCCCAAATATAATTTTAGGAGTTGTTTTTCTTTTGAGTTTTTTTAAAAACAAGGAAAGGTTATTTTCAAATACTTACATAAACCTCTTAGTTTTATTTATTTCATATTTACTGCTGAAAGCTTTTTTATTAAATTCTCTCATCAATAACATTCATATATACAAACACTTAATTACAATTCTAATCGTCAGTGTCTTATTGTTTAAGGTTGAAAACATTATTTTAGTTGTCAAAGGTTTTATTTTCGGTGTTTTTTTAGCAGTTCTTATTTCTAGTATAAAAATTTTCATCTTTTATTTAGAATGCAACCAACTTCCTTTTGGAAACACTTCTGATGTTGAAAATTTAATTTTAATAGACAGGCCTTACTTTGGATTTATCTGTTTCTTAGCAATCGTTTTATTACATCTTCTTATTACGAAGACAAAAGATAGTATTAACAAAAAGAAATATCTGTTTCTTATAATTTTTATCACACTTTTTCTGTTTATTATAGTTGCGAGGCTTGCATTATTTTTGTCGTTTTCCTTTATTGCTATTCAGATACTTTTAAACGCTAAACTTTCAAAAACAAATTTGTTAACGGGTTTTTTATTATTGATCACAATATCCTTAAGTGTTTTGACCTTAAATGAAAATGTAAAAAATAGATTTCATATTAAGGATTCTTTTGAAAGCACAGTTAAGGTTTTGAAAAATCAAGAACCAAGATTTGTAATATGGGATTGCACCATTAATCAGCTAGAAGATATAGGTTTTCACTTTTTTACAGGGTATAAAAATCGAGCAGATATTCAATTTAATTTAAATGAATGTTACAAATCTATTATTACAAATAGCTCTAAAAAAGAATATTATTTAGCAACAAAATTTAACACTCATAATCAGTTTTTTGACATTTTTTTAAGTGGAGGATTAATTGGAGTTATATTATTTATAGCACTTTTTCTATGGGTTTTTTATTCATTTAGAAACAATTTTAGTGCAGTTTTTACTATGTCTGGCTTTGTTTTTTTTTTATTGGTAGAAAATTTATTTTTCAGACAATTAGGCGCCTATTTATTTGGAATTTTCATACCTTTATTTTATAATGTAATTCAAGCATATAATAAAGAAGATGAAATTAGATAAAACTATTTTGGTTATGGACTGGCTAGATGCTTATGCTGGTTCTGAACAAGTTGTTAAATATTTACATCAAGTTTATAAATTCGATAAATTGTACCTTCTTACAAATATTATGCCGCCAAAAAATATAAAAAAAATTTTTGGTGATGCCCCCGTTTTAATCAAGTCTACTAGTTTATCTCTATTCGGTAATAAATTTAGAATTGCATTACCTCTATTTCCCTTATTTTTAAAACAGTTAAAAATAAAAGAAGAGAACGCTTTAATTATAAGTGTTACCCACTCTGTCGTCAAAGGCGTCAGTTATAATAGTAATAACTCTAAGCATATTTCATATTTAGTAGCAAGAAACCTTAAATATGTATGGGAAGAAAAAGATTTATACTTTAAAGGATTTAAAAGATTAGGATCTTTTTTTATTCCATATTTGAGAAGGTTTGATGTTAAAATGTCTAAAAAACCTACTGCAATTTTTTCAGTATCAAATTTTGTTTCAGATTGGGCTAAAAGGAAATATAACAGAGAGATATTAACAATAAATCCTCCAGTAAATATTGATGATTTTGAGTTTGAGGCAAATAAAGAAAATTTTTATATTTCAGTTGGAAGGTTAGAGCCCTATAAAAGGTATGATATTTTAATAGATGCGTTTAATGAAAATGGCAAGAAATTAATAATCATCGGTGATGGATCTTTATTGGAATCCTTAAGGGAAAAAGCGAATAGTAATATCGAGTTTAAAGGGTTTTTATTTTCAGAAAAGTATAAAGATCTTTTAAAAAAAGCAAAAGCATTTATTTTCTGTGGAAAAGAAGATTTTGGGATTGCTTTATTAGAGCCTCAGGTTTGTGGAACACCAGTTATAGCATACGGAGATGGAGGTGCATTGGACATTGTTGTGGATAAGAAAACAGGAATTATTTATAATGATCAATCTGTTGATTCTTTAATAGATGCAATCGTTCTTTTTGAACAATCAGTATTCGATTACGATATAATAAGAAAACATGCATTAGGCTTTTCTATTGAGAATTTTAAATTGAAATTTCAAGAAAGAGTATATGATGTATTAGGGAAAAGTTAATGAAAAAAAGATATTCTCATTTTATAAAACCAATTCAAATACTAATAGATACACTCGTAATTAATAGTGTTATTTATTATGTATCTGACAAGGAGTTTTTAAATGTTCATTTTCTTAGTTTCATTTTCCTTTTTTGGTTGATTTCTTCTTATCTAACAAGATTTTATAATGTCTATCGGTTTACAAAAAACTTAAGAATTTTAACTTTACTAGCCAGGCAATTCTTTGTTTTTATCATGGGCTATTTCGCTTATTTTGGCGCTTTCAGGGAGGGAGCGATCATTAACAATCAATTTTTAATACTTGCGTCCATTCTATCTGCAATTATTTTTTTGAAATTTACAGCGCAATACTTATTGAAAAAATACAGAGCTATAGGGAATAATTATCGAACAACAGTTGTATTGGGAGATGATGACACGACCAAAGAAGTCATTCAAGTTTTTAAAAGTAAAGCCAATCTAGGATATAAGTTTTTAGGATTTTTCTCGGATAAAAGCCATAGTGATCCCCTATATTTAGGAGGTTTCTCCCATATTTTCCAATATGTTGAAGAGACCTTTGTTGATGAAATTTATTGTTCTTTAACTCAATTGACCAACGAACAAATTAAAAAGATCAACAAATTTGCAAATGAAAAAGGGATTCTCTTAAAATTAATCCCAAATTCAAACGAACTTTATGGCAAAAACCAAAGTGTCGAATTTTATGATGATACTTTAATGGTGTTAAGTGTTAAGCGATTGCCTTTCGAGTTTACCGAAAATTTTTACATCAAAAGAGTATTTGATGTTGTTTTTTCTGTTTTTGTCTGTCTCTTTCTTTTGTCTTGGCTATGGCCAATTCTTTTTGTTTTAGTGAAATTAGAATCGAAAGGGCCGCTGCTTTTCAAACAAAAAAGAGAGGGAATCAATAGTTCAGAATTTGTTTGTTACAAGTTCAGGTCCATGAAAATGAATAAGCAATCAAACAAATCTCATGTCACAAAGGATGACACAAGAGTAACCAGAATTGGGGCTTTTATGAGAAAAACAAGTATTGACGAACTCCCGCAGTTTTTAAATGTTTTATGGGGAGAGATGAGCGTTGTGGGTCCAAGACCACATCTAGAAAGCTTATCAATAGAGTATCAGAGAGATGTAGAAAACTATTTAAAAAGACATATTGTAAAACCAGGGATCACTGGTTTGGCTCAAGTTTCAGGGTATCGAGGAGAAATAAAGAAAAAGGCAGACATTAAGAACCGAATCCGTTTTGATATTTTTTACATAGAAAATTGGTCTTTTTTTCTCGATATCAAAATAATATTTAAGACAATATTAAATGTTTTTAAAGGTGAGGAAAAAGCGTACTAATGAGCTTCAAATATGAAATAACAGCCACCATTGTTTTGTATCATGAAGACCAGGAGGTGCTTCAAAGAACAGTGGATTCTTTTTTAAAAATACCTTTAAAGAAAAAATTATTTTTAGTCGACAATTCAGCAACAAGAAGTTTAAGCAGTTTTTTTATTCACGAAGAAATCGAATATATCTTTCAAGGAAAAAACATTGGGTTTGGCAAAGGGCATAATTTTGTTTTAGAAAAATTAAATTCCAAATATCACTTATTACTAAATCCGGATATTGAATTTACAGTTACTATAATACCGATTTTAATTTCCCAGTTAGAAAAGGATAAAGATGTTGCCTTTGCAACGCCAAAAGTCTTGTATCCCAATCACGAAAACCAATATGTTTGTAGAAGACACCCTACTTTCTTCGATTTGATAAATCGAAGAGTAAAGATATCCCCAAAGGCAATCTTTAAAAACGAATATAGAAATCAAGATCTTACAAAACCCTTTTATCCCGATTTCATTCATGGATGTTTTATGCTTTTTAAAACAGCTATTTTTAAAGAATTAAAAGGATTCGACAAGCGTTATTTTCTTTATATGGAAGATGCCGATATTTGTAGAGAAATTGAAAGGTTAGGAAAAAATAAACTTTATTTTCCTGACGTACAAATTGTACATCATCATCAAAAAGGAAGTACCAAGAATTTGAAGTTATTCTGGTATCATGCCTCCTCCGCCATTAAATACTTTTTAAAGTGGGGTTTTAACATTAAAAAGAATTTTTAAATATTAAATTGTCTTTCATTGAGAAGCTGTATTCAAAAGAAATTAAAATATATTTGCACCCACAACAACACAACAAAAAATGAATATTCTTATTTTAGGAGCAGGAGGTAGAGAGCACGCTTTTGCTTTAAAGCTTTCAGAAAGCAAAAAAATAAAACAACTTTTTGTAGCGCCAGGTAATGCTGGTACTGATGAAATTGCGATCAATGTAAACATCAATCCCACAGATTTTGGTGCAGTTAAAGAAACGGTGTTAAAAAACGACATTAAAATGGTTGTTGTGGGGCCAGAAGCCCCTTTGGTAAATGGGATTCATGATTTCTTTTTGGCCGATAACGATTTGAAAGCGATTCCTGTAATTGGCCCAAAAAAAGACGGTGCTCTGTTAGAAGGAAGTAAAGATTTTTCAAAACAATTCATGCAAAAACATGGAATTCCAACAGCACGTTATCAATCTTTTACAAAGGAAAACCTTAAAGATGGATTTACATTTTTAGAAACCCTAACTCCACCTTATGTTTTAAAAGCAGATGGATTGGCTGGTGGAAAAGGAGTTTTAATCCTAAACGATTTATCCGAGGCAAAATCAGAATTAGAAGAAATGGTTTCCAATCAAAAGTTTGGAGCCGCTTCAGCGACGGTGGTCATTGAAGAATTTTTAAAAGGAATTGAGTTGTCTGTTTTTGTGTTAACAGATGGGAATAGTTATAAAATTTTACCCTCAGCAAAAGATTACAAAAGAATAGGAGAAGGAGATCTTGGTTTAAATACAGGAGGTATGGGAGCGATTTCCCCAGTACCATTTGCAGACCAAGCCTTTTTAGACAAAGTAGAAGCATTGGTGGTAAAACCAACCATTGCTGGTTTGCAAAAAGACGGAATTGACTACAGAGGTTTCATCTTCATTGGTTTGATGAACGATGCTGGAAATCCATCTGTCGTAGAATACAACGTTCGAATGGGAGATCCAGAAACCGAAGCTGTTTTACCAAGAATTGAGTCCGATTTATACGAATTGTTTGAAGGCGTTGGCAAACAAACCTTACACGAAAAATCGTTTTCTGTCACCCCTAAAACTGCAACAACAGTCATGTTAGTTGCTGGAGGTTATCCAGAATCCTATCAAAAAGGGAAAGTAATTACGGGTTTTGAAAACTGTGAAGACTCCATTGTTTTCCATGCAGGAACAAAAATAGAGAACGATAAAGTGGTGTCAAACGGAGGCCGTGTAATGGCAGTAACTTCATTAGGGGATTCTATCGAAGAGGCATTAGCAAAAACGTATGCTTCTATCGAAAAAATTAAGTTTGAAGAGATGAATTACAGAAAAGATATTGGATTTGATTTAATCTAAAACCCGGATTAGGTTGCTTTTTCTAGAGTGAATGAAAATTCAGAGCCTTTCCTAAACTCACTTTTCATTAAAATAATCTCGTTGTGCGCCTCTATAATGTGTTTCACAATAGACAATCCCAAACCAGACCCTCCTTGCTCACGAGATCTACTTTGGTCTACTCGGTAAAAACGCTCAAACAAACGAGGTAAATACTCCTCTTTAATTCCTTCACCGTTATCGGTTACTTTTAGTTGAAATTTTTGATCGTTATATGGGTCAATGCTTACAATGCTAGTGCCGTTTGGTTTCCCGTATTTTATTGAGTTTACAATGAGATTGATAAGCACTTGTTCAATTTTCTCAACATCCCCTTTTACAAAAATGGGGACTTCATAAATTCGATCAAAGAGTAAAGTGATGTTTCTCTTTTTGGCTTTCATTTCTAATAAATCAAATACATTTTGAACCAATTCTAGAATATTAAAAATTTCGATATTTAAGTGCAAACCATCTGTTTCTAGTTTGGCGATCATATCTAAATCTTTGATAACAGCAACTAGTCTTTCAACGCCTTTATTGGCTCTGTTAAGATACTTTGTTCGAATTTCTTTGTCGTTGGCAGCACCTTCTATTAAAGTCAAAACATACCCTTGTACCATAAAAAGAGGTGTTTTTAGTTCGTGCGCTAAATTCCCTAAAAAATCACGCCTGAAAGAATCGATTTCTGTTAATGTCTGAATTTCTAGCTCTTTTCCTTCTACAAACTTTTGAACACTTTGAGAAAGAGATTCAATATCTGTTGTCACAGACTTTCTTTGAAACTCATCCGTATCGATGTTTGAAAACTCTTTGTAAATGTTTTTAATTTTTCTGTAGATAAAATGTTCAGCTCTATATTGGATAATAAAAAAGGACAGTACAAAAAACAATATAACAAAAATGAGTACTGAAAAACTGCCGAAAGATGGAGTTATAAAATAATAACTGAGTGCTGCAATTATTACAGCAAGTAACGTTGAGTATAGCGAAGAAACCAGCGCGTATGTATATGTTTTTTTAAGTTTCATTAAGCCCCTTTTTTTAAAGATCTACATCTTCTAAAACAAATTTATAACCCACTCCTTTCACTGTTTTAAAATGATGGTCGCCAATTTTTTCGCGTAGTTTCCGAATGTGTACATCGATAGTTCTACCTCCAACGACAACCTCATTCCCCCAAACAGTGTCAAGAATTACTTCTCTTTTAAACACCTTTCCAGGTCTTGAAGTTAATAAAGAAAACAATTCAAATTCTTTTCTTGGCAAAGAAATTCTTTTACCCGCTTTATAGACAACATATTCATCTCTGTCTATTACGATATCTCCTATTTTAAAAGAAGTTTCCGTTTCAGATTTCAACCTTCTTAACAAAGATTTCACCTTACTCACTAAAACTTTTGGTTTTATCGGTTTTGTAATATAATCATCAGCACCGGCTTCAAAGCCTGCAACTTGCGAATAATCTTCCCCTCTTGCTGTTAAAAAAGAGATAATGACATTGTCTAAAGATTTGATCTTTCGTATTTTTTCACACGCCTCAATACCATCCATTTCTGGCATCATAATGTCTAATAAAATAAGTTGAGGAATGTTTTTTTTTGCAGATTTTACCGCTTCAATACCATTAGATGCAGTAAAAACCTGATATCCTTCGTTTCTTAAGTTATAACCAACAATCTCTAAAATATCCGGTTCATCATCAACAAGAAGAATTTTAATATCACTTTTATTCATATATCAAAAATAGGGATAAATAAATAACAATAAATCATACTTTACAATCATTTAACATTCCCGTTCATATTGTTAATAATAACGAGCATTTCCATAAAAATAAACCCTTTTTATTTACAAATAAATTAAAAACACAATAATATTATTACTAAATTAAATAGTAATAATATAGACTATAGAAAAGATTACCGTGGCATTTGGATAAGTTTAGACTGGTTTCAAGGCTCAGAACATAATAAATTCTTGAA
>CATIQU010000002.1 GCA_949519155.1 Polaribacter sp. SA4-10 | reverse complement strand
TTTTTTTCTTTTTTTCTTTTTTTTAAATAAAATTCAATTCATTTTTACGATGAGAAATAGCAAATTCTCAAGGCGCAAAGGTATAAATTTAACTGCGAAGAAAGGGGTGCTTCTCTCCATTTTTAGATATGCTAGCGTTGCGAATATCATGAACAATCTCTATCGATTTTCTCACATCCACTAAACCGAAACCATTCCCTTTTAAAATTTCTTGATAACTCTTTGTATGCAATTCCGTAAAACCATCACTAAACTCCAGCTCCTGATCATCAATAGTAATCGATCGATAGGTTCTCTGTCCTTTTTCCTTTACTGATTGTGGTAGGTCATTTTCGTCTATAGATAAAAACCATCGAACTCTTGCGTTCTCGAATTCTAAATACCCTGAGGCTTTGTGTTTTTCTCTTAGATGCACTGTGTTTTCCTGTACTTCACCAAAAACCCATGAAAGCATGTCATAAAAATGAACTCCGATATTGGTTGCAATCCCACCAGACTTGCCTTCATCTCCCTTCCAGGAGTTGTCATACCATTTCCCTCTTGAGGTGATATAGGTCAAATCAATATCATACTTTCCTTTCTTCGCCTCCGAAACTACTTTGGACTTTAAGGCTATAATTGCCGAATGCAAGCGCAATTGTAAAATCGTATAAATATTCCCATGAGACTCCTTTTCAATCGCACTCAATGCATCAATATTCCAAGGGTTCAAAACAATGGGTTTTTCACAAATAGCGTGAGCTCCACAACGTAATGCCATTCGAATATGTGCATCGTGTAAATAATTTGGAGAACAAATACTCACATAATCTAAAGTAATATTTTGATGTCTTTTTAACTTTTCTAAGTGGCGGTCAAAACGCTCAAATTCCGTAAAAAAATCTGCCTTCGGAAAATATTGATCCATAATACCCACCGAATCAAACTTATCCAATGCTGCTATCAATGTATTTTGAGTGTCTTGTATCGCTTTTAAGTGTCGAGGAGCTATATAGCCCGCAGCACCTATTAATGCAAAGTTTTTCGTACTGTTCATGTTTTTTTTATTCTTATTTATATCAACTAAGCGCCTTACTTTTTACCAATTTGATAATACTCAAATCCTTTTTCTTCTAAACATAAAGCATTGTATTGATTTCTACCATCAAAGAGAATAGGCTGCTTTAAATTTCTTTTTATCTCTAAAAAATCTGGGGCTCTAAATTCTTTCCATTCTGTTAATAAAATTAATGCATCCGCTTTGTTTAAAACTCCGTATTTAGAATCAAAATAAGCAACTTGTTTTATTCCTTTTAAATAACAATTCTTCGCTTCTATCATTGCTTTTGGATCGTAAGCATTTATATGTGCGCCTCGCTTCACCAATTCTTTGATTATAAAAATTGCTGGTGCCTCTCGCATATCATCAGTTCCAGGCTTAAATGCCAAGCCCCAAACTCCGAAGGTAAAACCTGACAAATCATCTCCAAATATTTTAATGATTTTATGTACTAAAACTAATTTTTGTGCATCATTTACTTCTTCAACTGATTTTATTAGATTGGCTTTGTAACCATGCGCTTCAGCGGTTTTTCTAAGTGCCTTTACATCTTTCGGGAAACATGCTCCTCCGTACCCCACTCCAGGATAAATAAAACTATATCCGATTCTTTTGTCAGAACCTATACCAACTCGAACCTGATTGGCATCTGCCCCAACTCTTTCGCAAATATTCGCAATTTCATTCATAAAAGAAATCTTCGTTGCCAACATTGCATTTGCTGCATACTTCGTCATTTCTGCAGAACGAATGTCCATTGTAATAAAACGATCATGCGTTCTGAAAAAAGGAGCGTACAACTGCTTCATCTTATCAAAAACAATTAATGAATCCGAACCAATTACAACACGATCTGGCTTCATAAAATCATTAATAGCATCTCCTTCCTTTAAAAATTCAGGATTCGATACCACACTAAAATCAATTGAAATACCTCTTATATTTAATTCTTGCTGAATGATTTCATTAACAGTATCTGCTGTCCCTACAGGAACTGTAGATTTGTTAACAACAATCAAACTTTTTGTCATTTGCTGCCCAATGGACTTTGCTACAGAATATACAAACTGGAGGTCTGCCGATCCATTTTCTCCCATAGGAGTAGCTACTGCAATAAAAACAATTTCAGTATTCGTTATGGATTTTGATATATCTGTTGTAAAAAAGAGGGTGTTATTTGCACTGTTTTTAACAACAAGATGTTCAAGTCCTGGTTCGTAGATAGGAAGAATACCTTGTCGTAGTTCTTGAACTTTCTTTGCATCAATATCTACACATGTCACCTTGTTTCCCATTTCAGAAAAACAAGCTCCAACCACCAAACCAACATAACCCGCACCAATAATTGTAATGTTCATTCTATTTGATTACTTATTCAACAACCACGAAGAAGATTGAATCTTATCTCCTAAGCCGTCTATTAATTGAATTCCCAATTCCTGACACACAGGCACCTCTGGAATTGAGTTATTATTTTGATCCCCGCCATTTGCAAAACCAAAATCATAGGTCTCTTTGTTTTTTTCATAAAGAAAACGAATCGACTTGCAAACAGTCCGATCTTCATCAATCGAAATAATAGCCGTGTCAACCGCCTTTATGTTCTGCACAATAAAAAGTCGTTCTGTTTCCTTTTGAAATTCCTTCGCTCCTTTCAAGCCTCTTTGCAAGTCGCTATTCACAATAACAAAAAGGATATCACACAGTGCTTTTGCATTGTTAAAATACGCTATGTGCCCCTTGTGAATCGGGTTAAAATATCCAGAAACAATGATTGCTTTTTTCTTCATACTATGTGTTATTAATTCAAACAAGAGAACCCCTTATCCATTAAAGCAAAGATACAAAAATTCAATTTATTTCTCCACAACTTTCACTGCAGATAGCCAAACGGGAAACCAAAAAAAAACTCCATGCTTTCATCTCCTCCATTTCTTTAATTGCAGTTTGAAATTTAAACCTTTATTTATTGCCTAATTTCAATACAAATTTACACATCAAATAAGAAGAAACACCCCATTATTAACCCTAAAAAAATACACTGCATTTAAAAGAGAATAAAAATATCTTGCACAAAAAAAATCCTTCACATAATGTGAAGGATTTTACTTAAGTGGGCAATGAGGGATTCGAACCCCCGACCCTCTCGGTGTAAACGAGATGCTCTGAACCAACTGAGCTAATTGCCCTAAGCGGTTGCAAATATAACACTGTTTTTAAGTATACCAAATAAAAAAGAATTTTTTATTTAAATTATTTCTGCGACAACAAATGTACTCCCCCCAACAAAAACGATATCTTCTTGATTTGCATTTAGTAACGCACTTGAATACGCTTTTTGTACCGAAGTATATTTTTTTCCTAATAGTTGGTAATCACTAGCATTTTCCTCTAAAACTACTTCAGACAGCCCTCTTGGGATCTCTGGCCTACAAAAATAGTAGCGCGCTTCTTTCGGAAACAGCGGTAGAATGTCTTCCAAAGATTTTTCTGCGACCATTCCTAAAACAATATGGAGCTTTTGATAGTTTTGGTTTTTTAATTGATTTAGCACCAGAGACAAGCCTTCTTTATTATGTGCTGTATCACAAATTACAAGAGGTTTTTCTTGTAAAACCTGCCAGCGCCCTTTTAAAGCTGTATTTGATGCGACATGCAGAAGTCCTTTTTTAATATTTTCAGCAGAAACTCTAAATCCTTTTAAAAACTGAAAGACAGCAGCTGCAGTAATTGCATTGTTTTTTTGATAATCTCCAAGCAAATCGGTTTTGTAAAGGAAATTAGATTTCGAAGCAAAGAAAATAGGGGCATTTACCGCTTTTGATTTTTCTAGAAATACGGCTTTTACCACGGCTTGTTCTTCACCAATAACAACTGGAATCCCATTTTTGATAATACCCGCTTTTTCAAAAGCAATTTCAGGTAATGTTTCACCTAAAAACTGAGTATGATCTAACCCGATATTTGTAATAACAGAAACTTCTGGCACGATAATATTTGTAGAATCGAGCCTTCCCCCCAAACCAACCTCAATAATGGCAATATCAACGTTTTCGTTGGCAAAGTAATCAAATGCCAATCCAACGGTCATTTCAAAAAAAGATAATTTTTGTTTCTCTAAAAACCCCTGATGCTGATTGATAAAAGAAACTACTTTTTGTTTTGGAATTTCTTTTCCATTTATTCGAATTCTTTCTGTAAAGTTTTTTAGATGCGGAGAAGTATACAAACCTACCTTATATCCTGCTTCTTGCAATATTGAAGCGATCATATGACTTGTAGAGCCCTTTCCGTTGGTTCCGCCAACATGGATTGTTTTAAACCTCTTTTCTGGAGAATTGAGTGCTTTGGAAAGTGCTAAAATATTGGTTAAATCTTTTTTGAATGCAGTTTTCCCTTCCCTTTGATACATGGGTAGTTGCGCAAACATCCAATCTAAAGTTTGTGGATAATTCATTGAGCAAAAATAGGGCATTATTTGGACAAAGAAAACTTATATATAATCGTTCCTGTTTGTTTGTAAGGTGCTTTTAGATCTGCATTCCAAGTTGTTCTCAAAGCCGCTTCTTTTGCAGGCTTCCTGAGGCATTCAGCAGTATTCGTTGACCCTTTAACTCCTGCAATTGCACGTATTACTTTTCCTGTTTTATCGACGGTAATACTCACAACTACGATCCCTTCTTCTTCGCAATCGGGCTGTTCTTTCGGTTTTGATAAGGCTTTTCTACCGGATAAATTATAGTTTCCACCAGACCCATCTCCCAAATTACCATAGTATTTGTTTGCATCAGGATCGCCTTTTTCACTTCCTTTCACCCCTTCCTTTTCATCGTCTCCTTCTCCTTTTGGCTTCCCATCAGAGGCATTTCCGTTTAACAAACTTTGAAGTGCATCCTGTGTTTCTTTAGAAGGTTTTGGTTTCGGAATTTCTTTTGGTGGTACAGACTTTACAACTTCTTTTACAGGTTCTTCAAAAACCTCCTTAACACTTTCCATCACTGGAACATCTTTCGCTGTAGGGTCTGTCAAAACCTTTTCCATTACTTTTTCAGTAGGTACTTCCTCAATGGCTTCGACAATTTCTTCTTTTTGAATTACTTTTGGAGGCACAATCTTCACTGTTTTTGTAACAGGAGTCCCATTTCCTCCTTCTGAATCTCCGTAATTAATAGCCAAACCATATTCTTCTGGAGGATCTAAATAGCGCATTCCAAAATTAAAAATAACAAAAAGAAGTAATAACAATATAACAACCGTAATTACCGCGGACTTTCGCTTATGTTTAGTATCTAAAACTGCCATTTATTTTCCATTAACTTTTACGGCTAAAACCATTTTAAGTTTGTTCCGTTGTGCAATGTCGATGATTTTCACCACCTTTTCATAATCTACTTTTTTAGCTCCTCTAATTACAATGCTTTTTTTCTTGTCGACACCAACAATTTTTAAGATTTCACTTTCTAAGGTTTGCGCACTTACTTTTCTTTTATTGATATAAAAATCTCCTTTTTGGGTAACCGAAACAGCAATGGGCGCCTTGTTCTCTGTTTTTCCTGAAGAACTTGGCAAAATCAAATCAATCGCATTGATGGTTACCAACGTTGAAGTAAGCATGAAAAATATCAACAATAAAAAAACAATATCGGTCATTGATGACATATTGAATGTTGGATCTACTTTATTTCTTCCTCTTAAATTCATTTCAACTAGTTTTTAATATTGAAAAGCACAAAACCTTTACTTCACAAACTTACACGGGTTCATTTAATAAGTCCAAAAACTCAACGGACTTTGCTTCCATTTGATAAACCACCTTATCTGTTCTCACCACCAAATGATTGTAGGTAATATAGGCAATGATTCCAACAATTAAACCTCCAACAGTCGTTGTCATTGCAGTATACAAACCATCTGAAAGCATTTTTATATCTATTTGTCCTCCAGCGTTTGCAATTTCATGAATGGCAACAATCATTCCAATAACCGTTCCTAAGAAACCAATCATCGGAGCAACTCCGGCAATTGTAGCCAATACACTCACATTTTTCTCTAATTGATATACTTCTAATTTCCCCGCAGTTTCAATAGCAGTATTGATGTCTTCTAAAGGTTTTCCAATTCTAGAAATTCCTTTTCCAATTAGTCGGGAAGTAGGTGTGTTTTTACTTTTACAAAGCGCATCTGCAGCAACTAATTTTCCTTCTGAGACAGATTCTTTTATTTGATTCATGAAATTTTCATCAATTTTTGAAGCTGATTTTATTGCAAAAAAACGTTCAAAATAAATATACAACGCAATGGTCAATAACACAAAAAGGATGCCCAATATTATTTTCCCACCTAAACCTCCATTCATAATTAACTTATAAATAGAAAGTGTTTTTTCATTTGACTCAACCCCTTCTAAAGCTCCTAAACTCTCCTGAATAAATAACAACATATAACTTTTTTTATATTCTATAATATTAACGGGCATTCTGATTTAAAATTGCCCACTCAATTTCATAAAAAATGCCATTCTGTAAATATGTAAAATGACATTTTTTTATTTATATTATTCTTTAAATAAATGCTCTTAATACAACAAATGCTACAGATCCAATTAAAAAACCGATAAGTGCCAACCAAGATATTTTCTTTAAATACCAGAAGAAATCTATTTTCTCCATCCCCATAGCAACGACTCCTGCCGCAGAACCGATAATTAACATCGACCCTCCTGTACCTGCAGAAAATGCAATGAAATGCCACAATGGATTGTCTAAAGATTCTGAAAACATTCCTAAACTTGCTGCTACTAAAGGCACATTGTCAATTACAGCAGAACCAACTCCTAGTAAAAGAACCACTAAATCTGAAACAAGTGTTCCGTCTAATTCAGATCCCATTAAAGGAATTCCTTGTTTTAAGCTTTCAGCAAAATTGAATAAAATTCCTAACGATTCTAATGCTGCAACCGCCATTAAAATACCTAAGAAAAATAAAATACTTGGCATTTCTATTTTTGATAATGAGGCATGAACAGGACTATGATGTGCATTTGAATCGGATTCTTCAGAATCAAAATCAGTTAAAGAAAACTTTGTTCTACTATAAATTTCTGCAAAAGTTGCTACAATTCCTAATGACAACATCATACCAACATAAGGAGGTAAGTGAGTGACTGTTTTGAAAACAGGCACAAACAAAATAGCCCCTAAACCTAAATACAACATTTTAGCACTGTGTTGACTCTTTGGCTTTTCAACTTCATTTTCATCAAAATTGATATCCCCTTTAAATGCGGGTAAAAATGTAGCAATAAAAGTAGGAACAACCATACACAAAAGTGATGGGATAAATAAATAGGTAAACAACATTCCTGTACTCACCTTATCGCCAATCCAAAGCATCGTAGTGGTTACATCTCCAATAGGAGAAAAAGCACCACCCGCATTTGCTGCGATAATAATTAAACCTGCAAACCAAATTCGATCTTCTCTCGTTTTAACAATTTTTTGTAAAATTGAAATCAACACAATCGTAGCCGTTAGGTTATCAATAATAGCCGATAAAATAAATGCTAAAATGGAGAACATCCATAACAGTTTCTTTTTCCCTTTGAAGGTTACAAATCCTTTGATTGTAAAAAATCCATCAAAATAATCAATGATTTCTACGATTGTCATTGCCCCTAACAGGAAGACTAAAATCTCGGCTGTTTTCCCCAAATGATGCAATAATGTCTCCTCTACTAAATGCATTTTAGCCTCATGTCCTTTGGCAGCAAAACCTTCTACTAAACCATGATTTGCAGAATCAAACCAATTAGAAAAGCTATCAATTCCTAAAGCCACAACAGCCCAACAAACGGCCATCATTACTAAAGCGGGTATTAACTTGTCTAATTTTAAATTGTGCTCTAATGTGATCGCTAAATAACCTATAATAAATACAATAATAATTACTGATTCCATAAAAATATATTTAAATTAATTCTTTGAGTGCTATTTCAAATGCTGTGGAGCAAATTTTAGTTTTTGATGCACTTTTGTTAAATGTTCTTTGTAATGCTATCTTAATAATGTTTGAAGTATCATCAAAAATAGCTTTGTCTTGCATTGGCAATTCAATTCTAGACTCCATGAAATAAGCAAATACTCTTGCAATTCCACAATTTGAAATAAAATCTGGCAACAAACTGATATGCTTATCGGTATGTTCCATAATCGGTCCAAAGAAAATTTCTTTATCCGCAAAAGGCACATTAGCTCCCGGGGAAATGACCTCCAAACCAGTATCAATCATTTTTTGAACTTGATCTTGTGAAACCAATCTTGATGCTGCCGCCGGAACAAAAATCTCAGCTGGCAAACTCCATATCTGGTCGTTTATTTCATCAAAAGAAATCATGTTTTCTGAAACCAACTTGTTGCCATCTTTGGATAAAAACAATGCGGTCATTTCTTCCATAGAAAATCCTTCTTGACGAATTACACCACCTTCTCTATCGATAATCCCAACAACTTTAGCACCAAGCTTTGTTAGATAATAGGCTGCTGCAGAACCAACATTTCCAAAACCTTGAACAATGGCTCTTTTCCCTTCAATTTTACCTCCATAAATCGAATAATAATGTTTCACTGCCTCTGCAACTCCATAACCTGTTAGCATATCTGCAACAGTATATTTCCTTGCTAAATCTGGTGAAAACTGTACATCTTCTATTACTTTAATTACACCTAAACGCAGCTGACCAATTCGATTGATTTTATCCGCTTCTGATGGTTTAAAATGCCCATTAAAGATACCTTCCTGAGGATGCCAAACTCCACAATCTTCTGTAATTGGAATGACATCTTTATCTGCATCTACATTTAAATCTCCTCCAGTACCGTAATAATGTTTTAAAAGCGGTGTTACTGCTTTGTACCAACGTTCTAAGACACCTCTTTTTCTTGGATCATTTGGATCGAAGTTAATTCCGGATTTTGCTCCCCCAATTGCAGGTCCAGAAACGGTGAATTTTACTTCCATGGTTTTTGCCAAGGACATTACTTCATTTTGATCCAAGCCTTTTCTCATTCGTGTACCTCCACCGGCAGCTCCTCCTCTAAGAGAGTTAATAACGGTCCAACCCTCTGCTTCTGTCTCTGCATCTTTCCAATGAAAAACGATCTCTGGTTGTTTATTTTCGTATTTTTTTAGTAATTCTTTCATCTTCTGTTTTTTTTTTATAATTATCAACGATGTATTTCGTCTTAAAGTCATTTCTGTTTTTTCTGAAATTGGATTTAAGTGTAGCTAAAGTTGATTCATTTGCAAAAGTTTAAAGATTTTAAGAAATTAAAAATAACGTATCACAAATTTACAGTAAAATTATGAGTGTTCAATTATTTTCTTTCAAAAAACGATGGATAAAATACGACCCCCGATGAGTGGTTTTTACTTGCACCAGTCACACTCTTTAAGCAATTAATTTCATTTTTAATTTTCAACAATCCTAAAAAAGCAAAGACCAATGCCTCTTTATAATTGATCATTTCGTTTGTGGCTTTTAATGTTTTACCAGAAGACAAAATCTCTATCCTACTCATTAAAAAGGAATTAAAAACACCACCACCTGTAAACAAGATCACCGCATTTTGCTCAACAATGTTTGAAATTTGAAAGGCTACATGCTCTACAAAAGTCCTTAATATATTTGGCACCTCGGCTTCCATTTCGTCAATCAACGGAAACACCTCTTGTTGCACCCACTCAAGTCCTAATGATTTTGGATGCTTTTTTTTATAAAAAGACAAGTCATTCAACTTATCAAGAAGAAGTTCATTAATTCCCCCCTTTGAAGCCAACGATCCATCTTCATCATAATCATACCCTAACTGTGATACATAAAAATTCATCACAATGTTTACAGGACAAATGTCAAATGCAATTCTTTCCTCATTCTTCTGGTAAGAAACATTCGAAAAACCACCAAGGTTAATGCAATAATCGTATTCAGAAAAAAGAAGCGCATCTCCAATAGGAACTAAGGGTGCGCCCTGCCCACCTAAAGCCACATCCTGAGTCCTAAAATCACAAACAACTTTGTGTTTTGTTTTATTGGCAAGTACCTGACCATTTCCAATTTGAAGCGTAGTTCCTTTTTCTGGTTGATGCAAAACTGTATGTCCGTGAGAGGCAATAAAATCGATCTTTGTGATGGCATATTTCTCAACAAACTCAAAAACCCTTTCTGCTAACAATTGCCCATATTCAAGGTCTAATGTTGTTAATTCTGAAGCAGAAAAGTCGATCGATTTCTGTAAAATAGTCTTCCACTTTTCAGAATACGGAATCGTATCAGTATGAATAATTTCAAAATCTTGGTAATCATCAATATTAAATTTTACATATACCAAATCCAATCCGTCTAAAGACGTGCCAGACATCAATCCGATGCTAAAATCATAAACTGTATTCATATTCGTAAAATTAACAAAAGAGTACCGATAATATGTTACGAAATCGATATCTTTGGCAATAAATTTTACGAATTCAATAAAAAAAATAGAGAATGGACTTTAGTTTAACAGAAGAACAGTTAATGATTCAAGAAGCAGCAAGAGATTTTGCACAAACTGAATTATTACCTGGCGTAATTGAAAGAGATAATAAGCAGGAGTTTCCTGACGAACTTGTTAAAAAAATGGGGGCGCTAGGCTTTATGGGAATTATGGTAGATCCAAAATATGGAGGGAGCGGAATGGATGCAGCTTCCTATGTATTAATTATGGAAGAACTTTCTAAAATAGATGCTTCCGCTTCTGTGATTGTTTCTGTAAACAATTCATTGGTTTGCTATGGACTAGAATCTTATGGTAATGAAGCACAAAAACAAAAGTACTTAACAAAACTAGCAACAGGAGAATTTGTTGGCGCCTTTTGTTTGAGCGAACCTGAAGCGGGTTCTGATGCAACTTCACAAGCAACAACCGCTGAAGACAAAGGAGACTATTACCTCGTCAACGGTACAAAAAACTGGATCACAAGTGGTGGACGTGCAGACGTTTACTTAGTCATTGCACAAACCGACAGAGCAAAAGGACACCGAGGCATCAATGCTTTTATTGTTGAAAAAGGAACCGAAGGTTTTCACGTAGGTCCAAAAGAAGACAAATTAGGAATTCGAGGAAGTGACACACATACACTACAATTTAACGACGTAAAAGTACCCAAAGAAAATAGAATTGGTGAAGATGGATTTGGTTTCAAATTCGCTATGAAAACACTTTCTGGTGGTAGAATTGGGATTGCAGCACAGGCATTAGGAATTGCTGCTGGAGCCTATGAACTGGCTTTAAAATACTCGAAAGAACGAAAAGCATTTGGTACTGAAATTTGCAATCACCAAGCAATAGCGTTTAAATTGGCCGATATGTACACCGATATTTCTGCCGCAAGAATGATGGTGATGAAAGCTGCCTGGGACAAAGACCAAGGCAATAATTATGACATGTCTTCTGCAATGGCAAAACTATATGCGTCTAAAGTAGCAATGGAACACACTGTAGAAGCGGTTCAAATTCATGGAGGAAATGGATTTGTAAAAGACTATCATGTAGAGCGCTTAATGCGAGATGCAAAAATTACTCAGATTTATGAAGGAACTTCAGAAATTCAGAAAATCGTAATTTCAAGAGGCGTGATCAAAGGATAATTTACACATTATAGATATTAATAAAATCCATCTTTAAAAAGGTGGATTTTTTTTGGTCGAAACCAAAGGGAACCTAAAAGTTCAAAGACTTATTGAACAACAAAATCAATATCATACAATTGCAGTCCCGAACCCGGCGCAACATTTCGTAAAGATTTCTGATCATTATCTTCTTTTAAAGAGGCTTCAATAAACTGCAGCGACAAATTTCCTTTCCCTACTTCAAAGAGTGTCGCCATCATTAATCGGATTTGATAGCGCAAAAATCCCTTCCCTCGCACCTTTAAAACATAACTTGTTTCTGGAAAGAAATTTGCCGTTAAAACATCATTCTCTACAATTTCACAAGAAGCAATGGTTCTCTTAAAAAGAGTGTGCGCTGATGGTTTTGTGCAATATTTATGAAAATAATGCTCTCCTTCAAACAATTTTGCCCCCGATTTCATTTGTTCAAGATTTAAGTTCTCCTGCAAACCCGTCATAAATGGCGCAGCAAAGGGGTGGTTTTTTTCACCAAAAGAAAAATAATAATGATACTCTTTTATTTTTTCTGAACTGATAAGATCAAACCCTACAGGCAACTCTTTTATAGAAAGCGCTCTTAAGTCTGCGGGTGCATTTATATTAAAATCCTCCAAAAAAGTTTCTTCATCAAACTCAAATCGAGTAAAAACATTTATATAGTAGCTACTGGCAGAGACCTTTGCGTCTGTCCTTCCTATTCCAATGGTCTTATAATCTTCTCTTTTGAAAACAAAATGCAAGCTTTTATCTACAATGTCGTGAACTGTTTTTATCCCGGGTTGCTTTTGCCATCCATGAAATCGAAAACCTAAAAACTGAATTTTAACTAAATAAGAAAAAGGGTATTTCATACTCCAAAAGTACAATAAAAATATTTTTTTCCGCTAAATGTATTTTTATCAGTTTCATAATTAAATCAATTATTTTTACAACAACCCCATTATTTTTAAACGTTAATTTTAATATAATTACATTAAAATCATTTTAACCCCCTTTTTTTTAAGGGTGTCATCTAAAAAAACTCAATTTATAAAAATTTGAATCTTATTTTTGAATTTTTAATTTCTACATTTGTCCCATAACTAACTAAAAACTAAATTATGAAGAGAATTACTTTTACATTATTAGTAGCAACTAGCTTTTTAACAACAGCTCAAGAAAAAGAAGAAAAAGGAACTTTTACACTAAGTGGTAGTGTTGATACTTATTTTTCAAGTAATCTATCAAGCAGCGATATAGGAAGCGTTGGGATTTTATCTGATGTTGGAGCCAACGGGTTTGGATTAGGAATGGCAAATACCGTTTTTTCATATGAAAAAGGAAATGCAGGCGTTGTTGCAGACCTTGCTTTTGGACCAAGAGCGAATGCAGCCAATGCATACACAGGGGCCATCAATCAATTGTATGCGTATTACCAAGCTACCGACAAACTAAAATTCACACTCGGACAATTCAATACTTTCTTTGGATATGAAGTCATCTCTCCATCGGGAAATTTCAATTATTCTGTTTCTTATTTATTCAACGCAGGTCCATTTTCTCATACTGGCTTTAAATTAGATTATACCGCTTCAGAAGACTTATCATTTATGTTGGCACTTACAAATCCTCATGGAATTGTTGCTGGAGCAAATACTACAGATGATTATCAATTAGGGTTTCAAACAGGATACAAAGGGCAATTTTTCAACCTTGCTTATGGTGCTGATGGGTTTGGCTTTACAGACGTATTGTACTTAGATTATACCGGAGGATTTGACGTAACAGATTCGTTTTTCTTAGGAATTAATGCTGCATATGCAAATTCAAGTGATGCCGATTCTGGATATCAAGGAATTGCATTGTATTTACAACAAACACTTTCAGAAACATTCTCTTTAGGATTAAGACCAGAATTTTACACAACAACCTCTGGAGCTGGAGACGCAAGTCAAACCGCTTTTACCTTAACAGGAAACACAAACCTAACAGACAGTTTAAAATTAGTAACAGAAGTAAGATACGACACCTCTGATGATGTTACCTTCTTTGGAGAAAAAGACATTACTGGATTAACAGTAGCTACTGTATATACTTTTTAAAAACAACAAATTAAATAATTTTTATCATGAAAAAAATCGAAGCGATTATCAGAAAATCGAAATTCAGCGCCGTGCGAGATGCATTGCATGAAGTGGGTGTCAACTTCTTTTCTTATTGGGATGTTACTGGTTTAGGTAACGAACAAGAAGGACATGTCTACAGAGGAGTTAGTTATAGCACAAGTGACATCCAAAGAAGGTACATCTCAATAGTAGTCAATGATGACTTTGAAGCCATCACCATAAAAACCATCATAGATGCTGCAGGGACAGGAAATGTTGGAGATGGGAAAATTTTTGTAAGCGATATCAAAGACGCCTACAGAATTAGAACAGGCGAAAAAGGCGGAGAAACATTAAACTAAACTTTTACAAAATTTAATTATGGAATTACTTACGATTAATAATGTATGGATGATGCTCTGTACAGCGCTCGTTTTCTTTATGCATTTAGGATTTGCTTTTTTAGAGATCGGATTGACAAGACAAAAAAACACCATCAATATTTTATTCAAAAATATTTTTATCATTACAGTTGGACTATTACTATACGCATTAGTTGGCTTCAACTTAATGTACCCAACCTGGGGAGCAAACGCTTCTGGCTATTTAGGTGATTTTATATTCGGAATTTCGGCACCCTTAAAGGACGGCGTTTTAGATTTAGCCTACAATGAAGGATATACCTTTTGGACAGATTTCTTATTTCAAGGAATGTTTGCAGCAACTGCAGCAACTATTGTTTCTGGAGCTATCGCAGAAAGAATGAAAATTTTACCTTTCATGATTTTTACAATTCTATATGTAGGATTTGTATACCCAATAGCTGGATCATGGAAATGGGGAGGTGGTTTTTTAGACCAATTAGACACTCCCTTTTATGATTTTGCAGGGTCTACTTTAGTGCACTCTGTTGGAGGATGGGCTGCCTTAGTTGCCGTATGCTTGCTAGGTTCTCGAATTGGGAAATTTAAAAATGGAAAAATACAAGCCATACCAGGACACAACATTCCATTGGCAACTGCCGGAGTTTTAATTCTTTGGTTAGGATGGTTCGGATTTAATGGAGGTTCTGTATTATCAGCAGACCCAGGAACAACTTCATTGACCTTGGTTACAACTTGTTTAGCCGCAGCAGCAGGAGGTGTTATTGCCTCATTAGTTTCTACAATTATGTACAAAAACTTAGATTTAACCATGTTCTTAAACGGGATTCTTGGAGGATTGGTTGGTATAACAGCAGGGGCAGACCAGATGTCACCAACAGATGCCATTTTAATTGGTGGAATTGCTGGTGCATTCATTGTGTTTGCCGTTAGTTTAATTGACAAACTAAAATTAGATGACCCTGTTGGAGCCATTGCAGTCCACTTAGTATGTGGAATTTGGGGAACCTTAGCTGTCGGTATTTTCGGAAACCTAGCTAGTGGATCACAATTTTTAAGTCAATTATTAGGAGTTTCAGTATATGCTATCTTTTGTGTCATCACTTCCTTTATCATTATTTTCACCCTAAAGAAAACAATAGGGATTCGAGTGAGTGAGAAAGAAGAATTAGAAGGATTAGATGCTCATGAACACGGAATGGACGCATATCCAGACTTTAGATTGAACGAACACTAAAACATTTCTTAAAATAGACATTACAAACCTACAGAATGATATTCTGTAGGTTTTTTTATGAATATCACAATATAGAAAGCCCTATTTGTGATTATTACATTTTTATTATCATTTTTTTATTTTCATGACAAAAATAAAATCAAAATAGCTAAATCATTGAATTATTTTTAATAAAAAAGCTAATTTTACGAAAATAATTCAACAAAATGAAACAACAAGGCCTCTACTTACCAGAATTCGAAACCGCCAATTGTGGCGCAGGTTTTATCTGTAATCTTCAAGGAAAGAAATCGAATAAAATCATTCATAACGCCCTAGAGATCCTTGTAAAACTAGAACATAGAGGTGCGGTTAGTTCCGATGGAAGAACGGGTGATGGAGCAGGAATTTTAATAGACATTCCACATGATTTCTTTAAACGTGTTTGCAACTTCAACCTTCCAGCACCAAAACAATATGCAGTTGGAATGGTTTTTTTACCAAGAAGTGCAAATCAAAGTAACTTTTGTATTGCCGCTTTTGAAGACGAGATAAAAAAACAAGGTTTACGTATTATTGGTTGGAGAGATGTTCCTGTAGACACATCAAGTATTGGCGAAATTGCTGCAAAATCAGAACCAAAAATAAAACAACTTTTTGTAGACAAAAACGGTCAAGAATTATCAGACTTAGCTTTCAATGCTAAATTATTTGCTGCAAGAAAAATTGCAGAGCATATTATATCAAAATCTAAATTATCCCAAAGTGATTATTTTTATTTACCGAGTTTCTCAACCACAACCCTCATTTACAAAGGACTTTTAATTCCTGAAGATATTGGGCGATACTATAAAGATTTAAAAGAAGAAGACGTAGTAACAAGATTGGCCTTGGTTCACCAACGCTTCTCTACCAATACATTTCCAGCTTGGAGCTTAGCACAACCATTTCGATACATGTGCCACAACGGGGAAATTAATACGCTACGAGGCAACGTGAATCGAATGAAAGCTCGTGAAGAAATCATGAAGAGTGATTTGTTTGGAGAAGACATCAAAAAAATATTTCCAATTGTTAGTGAAGGACAATCCGATTCTGCATCCATGGATTTAGTGGTCGAATTGCTTTTAATGACCGGAAGATCTTTGCCAGAAGTAATGATGATGTTGGTCCCAGAAGCTTGGGAAAAACACCAAACAATGTCAGAAGACAAAAAAGCATTCTACGAGTACAACTCTTGTATTATGGAACCTTGGGATGGACCTGCTTCCGTTCCTTTTACCGATGGAAATTACATTGGTGCGTTGTTAGACAGAAATGGACTAAGACCTTCAAGATATACTGTAACTAAAGATGGTTTTGTCATCATGTCCTCAGAAATTGGTGTGGTAGACATCAAACCCGAAAACGTAAAAAGGCATGGACGTTTAGAGCCTGGGAAAATGTTTTTGGTAGACATGAATACCGGTAGAATTATTGAAGATGAAGAAATAAAAAATGAAATTGTTTCTCAAAAACCCTATAAAGAATGGGTCGAAAAACACACATTACCACTTTCTGAAGTACCTTACACAAACAACATGTGTCCTATTGAGGCGACAAAATACGAAACGCGTTTACGTGTTTTTGGATACACCTTAGAAGACATTTCTACAGTGATCAATCCGATGGTAACCCAATCCAAAGAAGCCCTAGGCTCTATGGGAATCGATACGCCACTTGCCGTACTTTCAGACAAACCTCAACTGCTCTACAACTATTTCAAACAACTTTTCGCACAAGTTACCAACCCCCCCTTAGACGGAATTCGAGAAGAAATCATTACAGACATTAGCTTGGCAATTGGTGGTGATCGCAATATTTTTGATGTCATTCCAGAGCAAGCAAAAAAATTACGCATTCAGAATCCAGTCATTTCGAATGACGATTTGGACAAACTTAAAAACTTAGCGCATCCCGACTTTAAATCGGTCTTAATCCCAATGTTGTACCCTATTTCAAAAGGGGTCAATGGATTGGAAAAAGCATTGGATGATATTTTAGTTGCCTGTGAAATGGCGATTTTTGAAGGTGCCAACATCATTATTCTTTCCGACAGAGGTGTAGACGAAGATAACGCGCCGATACCTGCATTAATGGCGTGTTCCTATGTGAATCACTCCTTAAACAAAAAACAAAAAAGATCTAAGTTCGGAATAGTAATTGAATCTGCAGAACCAAGGGAACCGCATCATTTCGCAACCTTGTTTGGTTATGGAGCAAGTGCCATTAATCCCTACTTAGTGAACGAAATTATTCGCGACCAAGTAAAGACAAAGGTCATTAAAGACATGGATGCTGAAGTAGCCGTCAAAAACTACAACAAGGCAATTGGGAAAGGAATTCTGAAGATTATGAATAAAATCGGAATTTCCACCCTACACTCCTACCGTGCTTCTCAAATTTTTGAAGCCTTAGGATTAAAAAAGGCATTTGTTGAAAAATACTTCCCGAACACACCAACTAGAATTGGCGGGATTGGATTGGTTGTTTTAGACAAAGACATTCAAAAAAGATTTCAGAAAGCATTTAAATTAGAAGGATTTGACGATGCTCTTCCACTAGAAATTGGGGGTGAATACCGATGGAGAAGAAATGGCGAAAAGCACATGTTCAATCCAACAACGGTTTCTAAACTACAAGAAGCAGTGCGTCAAAAAAATGTGGATAGCTATAAAATCTACGCAGATGAAATCAATAATCAGAATAAAAACTTAATGACCTTAAGAGGCTTGTTTGAATTCAACAACCTCGACCCAATATCTATTGAAGAAGTAGAGCCTTGGACAGAAATTGTAAAACGATTCAAAACTGGTGCTATGTCGTATGGTTCTATCAGTCAAGAAGCCCATGAAAACCTTGCCATTGCAATGAACCGAATTGGTGGAAAAAGCAATTCTGGTGAAGGTGGAGAGCATAAAAATCGTTTCTCAAAAGAGAAAAACGGAGACTGGAAAAATAGCGCCATCAAACAAGTTGCTTCTGGAAGATTTGGTGTTACGAGCAACTACTTAACCAATGCCAAGGAGATTCAAATTAAAATGGCACAAGGTGCAAAACCTGGTGAAGGCGGACAATTGCCAGGAGAAAAAGTATTGCCTTGGATTGCCGAAGTTCGAAACTCGACACCTTATGTTGGTTTGATATCCCCCCCACCACATCACGATATTTATTCCATTGAAGATTTAGCACAACTTATTTTCGATTTAAAAAATGCCAACCGTGAGGCACGAATCAATGTGAAATTAGTTTCCAAAGTAGGTGTCGGAACCATTGCTGCGGGTGTGGCAAAAGCAAAAGCAGATGTTATTCTTATTTCTGGTTTTGATGGAGGAACTGGAGCTTCACCCCTCACCTCGCTAAAACACGCAGGTTTGCCTTGGGAATTAGGCTTGGCAGAAGCACAGCAAACATTAGTAATGAACAACCTTAGAGGAAGAGTCTCTTTGGAATGTGATGGTCAATTAAAAACAGGAAGAGATGTTGCTATCGCAGCCTTGCTAGGTGCTGAAGAGTTTGGTTTTGCAACCGCACCACTTGTTGCATCGGGTTGTATTATGATGCGTGCATGCCATTTAAACACCTGTCCTGTTGGAATTGCAACGCAAGACCCTGAACTTCGTAAGAACTTTAAGGGAACTCCAGAGCACGTCATCAACTTCATGTACTTTGTTGCAGAAGAATTAAGACAAATCATGGCTAGCCTCGGTTTTAGGACCTTGAAAGAAATGGTTGGACAAACCCACAAAATAAATGCAAAAAATGCGGTACAGCATTACAAAGCAAAAGGAATTGAAATTGCGTCCATTTTACACCAGCCGGAAAGTGAAGCAACGACAACCTTATCGAACTCAGAAAAACAAAATCACAATTTAGAAAATGTATTGGACATGCAAATTTTGAACGATGCAAAATCAGCAATCATCAATCAAAAGGTCATGAACCTGTCGTACCCGATTCAAAATACAAACCGAACCTTAGGAGCCATCATGAGTAATGAAATTTCTAAAATTTATGGAGAGGACGGTTTACCAGAAGATACGTTAACCTTAAACTTTAAAGGGTCTGCTGGACAAAGTTTTGGTGCTTTTTCTACCAAAGGAATTACCTTAAAACTGGAAGGCGAAGCCAATGATTACCTAGGAAAAGGATTATCGGGCGCCAAAATAATTGTAAAGAAACCCAAAAAGGCAACTTTTGTTGCTGAAGACAATGTAATTGTTGGAAACGTTTGTTTCTATGGCGCTATTAAAGGAGAAGCCTATATCAACGGAATTGCTGGAGAACGTTTTGCAGTAAGAAATTCGGGAATTACAACGATTGTAGAAGGTGTTGGAGATCATGGTTGCGAATACATGACCGGAGGAAAAGTGGTTGTTTTAGGAAAAACAGGACGTAATTTTGCCGCTGGAATGAGTGGTGGAATTGCGTATGTGTATAACAAAAATAACGAGTTTTCCGACTATCTCTGTAACTTAGAAATGATTGACTTAGACACCTTAGTTGCTGCAGACTTCGAGGAACTGAAAAGGGACATCACCCAGCATTATGAATACACAGAAAGTACTTTAGCAGCGAAATTTCTTCAAAACTGGGAAACCGAGAAGTTGAACTTCATTAAAGTATTTCCAAAAGATTATAAGAAGGCATTGGAGAGAATTGCAAGAGAGACACGCACTGAAAAATTAACAGCTTAATTAGGAGACATGGGAAAAATAGGAGGATTTAAAGAATTCAAAAGACAGAACGAAACGAATTTAGCTGTAACATCACGCGTTGAAAACTACAAGGAATTCACCGTTCCATTGCCGGAAAAAGATCTTAAAAAGCAAGGATCTCGTTGTATGGATTGCGGAATTCCGTTTTGCCACAGTGGGTGTCCATTAGGAAATTTGATTCCTGATTTTAACGATATGGTGCACAAAGGCGAATGGCAAAAGGCTTCTACACTGTTACATGCCACCAACAACTTTCCCGAGTTTACAGGAAGATTGTGCCCTGCGCCTTGTGAGCAAGCCTGCGTATTAGGAATTATAGACAGTCCTGTAGCCATTGAAGACATTGAAAAAAGTATTGTAGAGAAAGCCTTTGCAAATGGATGGATTCAACCCATTCTCCCAAAATACAGAACGGGAAAGACGGTTGCTGTTATTGGCTCTGGACCTGCAGGATTGGCTGCTGCGCAACAATTAAACAGAGCAGGTCATAGTGTGACTGTTTTTGAAAGAGATGACGAAATAGGTGGTTTATTGAGATATGGAATTCCAAATTTTAAATTAGAGAAAGAAATCATAGACAGAAGGGTACAAATTTTAGAAAAAGAAGGCATTATTTTTAAAACCAATGTGAATGTTGGTGGCAATTATGATCTAAAAAATCTTGACTATTTTGACGCGATTGTCCTTTGTGGTGGCGCAACAAAAAAAAGAGCCTTACCGATTGACGGAGCAGATGCAAAAGGCGTGGTGCAAGCTATGGATTTCTTAAAACAACAAACAAAACAATTATTCAATAAAGAAATTGAAGGCGACATTTTATCGGCAACGGATAAAAACGTGATTGTGATTGGTGGTGGAGATACGGGTTCTGACTGTGTGGGAACTTCCAACAGACAAGGCGCAAAATCAGTAACTAACTTCGAGATTATGGAAAAACCACCCGAATTGAGAAGCGAGAAAACTCCTTGGCCTTTTTGGCCTTTGCAAATAAAAACAAGCTCTTCACATGAAGAGGGTTGTGATCGTAATTGGTTGATTAGCACCAAAGAATTTATTAAAAATGCTAAAAACGAATTGATCGCCATTAAAACGGTAGAAGTGTCTTGGACTTTTAAACCTGGTGAGCGACCTATTCTAAATGAAAAACCAAATTCTGAAAAAATATGGCCGTGTAACCTAGTCTTACTGGCTTTAGGGTTTACGGGACCCGAAACTTCGTTGAGTGACCAGCTAGGCTTAGAACTGGATGGAAGAAACAACTACAAATCAAAAAAATACCAAACCAATGTACCGCATGTATTTACTGCGGGAGACATGAGAAGAGGGCAGTCTTTAATTGTTTGGGCAATTTCTGAAGGAAGAGAAGCTGCCAAAGAAATAGACACCTATTTAACTTCTGAGTCGTTCTTGTCCTCTAAAGGAAAAGGAGATTTACTTTCTGCGAATTAACAACACGCAACACATCAAAAAAAAACCACTTAATTTAAGTGGTTTTTTTCGTTTGTATTTGATACAGGAGTTAAATCACACTATTTTGGAGAAGATTTAAGTACCTTATATATCTGATAATTTATTTTCTAAGACTATTTGTCTTTACAACTTGTAATTTGGATCATGACTACCCATTATTTGCTTTGCAACATCGTGTAAGTTGGTATGAAACCTGTGTAATAAGAAAAGGCACTTAGATCAACACCGTAGATACTGTTTAGCCATAATAGTGAGCCTGCTTCTCTAATGATGTCTCCTTGATGCCCTTTATTATCAACAAACAATGAAGTTGCTTGTGGACCAAATCTTGTAATGTCATCCAGCAGTTCATTATCCATATTCATTTGATCCAAATTAATCGATGTCCAACCTGTTGGTATCGTGAAAATTTTTGTGGAAGGAAATTCAATACGTAAAACATCTACCATCTCATTGTGCACAATATCATTAACAAAATAATCGTACAATTCTTGTATCGTGTCAAACCCGTATTCTTGCGCACGTTGCTCCCAATCTGCAGGGAAAT
>CATIQU010000001.1 GCA_949519155.1 Polaribacter sp. SA4-10 | reverse complement strand
TTGCTCTTCAACTGCCTCACCAGCTGCTGCTGGTCCGGCTGCTGCTACTGCTGCTGCTGCTGGTTCGATACCGTACTCATCTTTTAAAATAGTAGCTAATTCATTAACCTCTTTTACTGTTAAGTTAACTAATTGCTCTGCGAAATCTTTTAAATCTGCCATTTTAATTGTTTTTGAAATTTGTTATATAATAGTTTATTTGTGCGCGTACTTATTTTTCAGATAACGTTGTTAAGATACCTGAAAGCTTGTTTCCTCCTGATTGTAATGCTGAAATAACATTCTTAGCAGGCGATTGTAATAATGTAATAATATCTCCAATGAGTTCTTCTCTAGATTTGATATTTACAAGAGCGTCTAATTGGTCATCGCCAATATAAACAGACTCTTCTGCATAAGCACCTTTTAAGAAAGGCTTATCCGTTTTTTTTCTAAACTCTTTGATTAGTTTTGCAGGTGCATTTGCAGCCTCAGCAACTAACATAGATGTGTTCCCTTTTAATACGGATGGTAAGTCTCCAAAATCTTTATCAGAAGCTTCCATTGCTTTTGCAAGCAACGTATTTTTTACTACAGATAACTGTACGCCTGCTTTAAAACATGCTCTACGTAAATTAGATGTTGTTGTTGCATCCAATCCTGAAATATCTGCTAAATAAATGGTACTTGTATCTGCTAACTTTGCTGTTAAATCTTGAATTATTTGTGATTTTTCCTCTCTAGTCATAATTATAGGTTTTAACTGCGATTAAGCAGATTTTACATCAAGTTGAACACTTGGACTCATAGTGCTAGACATGAAAACACTTTTTATATAAGTTCCCTTAGCAGTAGTAGGCTTCAATTTGTTAATTGTTTGAATTAACTCATTTGCATTTTCAGCAATTTGACTTGCATCAAAAGAAACTTTACCAATTGCAGCGTGTATAATACCTGTCTTATCAACTTTAAAGTCAATTTTACCAGCTTTTACATCTTTTACTGCTTTTGCTACATCCATTGTTACAGTACCTGTCTTTGGATTAGGCATTAAACCTCTTGGTCCTAAAATTCTTCCTAAAGGTCCTAGTTTACCCATTACACTCGGCATAGTAATAATCACATCAACATCGGTCCAACCTCCCTTGATTTTTTGTAAAAACTCATCTAAACCAACATAATCTGCACCCGCTGCTGTAGCTTCTGCTTCTTTGTCTGGTGTTACCAAAGCTAATACTTTTACATCTTTACCTGTACCATGTGGTAAAGTAACGACACCTCTTACCATTTGATTGGCTTTACGAGGGTCTACTCCTAATCTAATCGCTAAATCTACTGATGCATCAAACTTTACAGTAGTAATATCTTTGATTAATGCTGAAGCAACATTTAAATCGTAAGACGTATTCGCGTCTACTTTTGCGTATGCTACTTTTTGCTTTTTTGTTAATCTTGCCATTTTACTATTTTTTATAAAGTTTATACTGGTGCGTCACCTTTAACGGTTAAACCCATAGAACGAGCTGTACCTGCAATCATTTTCATTGCTGAAGAAACTTTAAAGGCATTTAAATCTACCATTTTATCTTCTGCAATTACTTTAATTTGATCCCAAGTAACAGATGCTACTTTCTTCCTGTTTGGTTCTCCTGAACCTTTTTTAATTTTGGCTGCTTCTAGTAACTGTACTGCTGCAGGTGGAGTTTTTACGATAAAATCGAAAGATTTATCTTTATAAACAGTGATCGCAACTGGTAATACTTTACCTTGTTTGTCTTGCGTTCTTGCATTAAACTGTTTACAAAACTCCATAATGTTAACACCAGCAGCTCCTAAAGCAGGTCCAACCGGCGGCGATGGATTCGCTGCGCCTCCCTTAACTTGTAATTTAACTACTTTACTAACTTCTTTTGCCATTTTAAAAATGTTTAATGATTTATTTTAAGTTGGAAGCCCCAAAATAAATCGGTATTTATATATTTGGTAACAATTATATCTTTTCTACTTGCATATAGCTTAATTCTAATGGTGTCTTTCTTCCGAAAATTTTCACCATTACCTCAAGTTTACGCTTTTCTTCATTTACTGTTTCAATCGTTCCGTCAAAACCATTAAAAGGCCCATCTACAACTTTTACAGTTTCTCCAATGTCAAAAGGAATAGCAACATTTTCATCTTGCACAGACAATTCGTCTACTTTACCTAACATTCTGTTTACTTCTGCTTTACGCATTGGTACTGGCTCACCCCCTTTAGTTTCCCCTAAAAAACCAATAACACCTGTAATTGATTTAATAACGTGAGGTACTTCTCCAGATAGATTTGCTTCTACCATGATATATCCAGGGAAATAAACTTTTTCCTTATGAATTTTTTTACCGTCTTTTATTTGAACGACTTTCTCTTTAGGAACAATTACTTGATTTACAAAATCTGAAAGCCCTAAACGACTAATTTCAGTCTCTATGTATGACTGAACTTTATTTTCTTGTCCTCCAATGGCTCTTACAACATACCATTTCATTACTGAATCAGATGCCATAATTAGTTAGATTTAAACGTTGTAAAAAAAGTATCTAATCCTGTTTGAAAAACATAATCGATGCCTGCAACTGCTAAAGCGAACAAAATCGTAAAAACAGCAACTGTCATTGTCGATTTCTGAGCATCCTCTTTAGAGATCCAAGTCATATGGTTGTTTAATTCCTCAAAAGAATCTTTGATATATTGAATAAACTTCATTGGTTATATATGTTTTTATTTGCACGGGCGGAGAGATTCGAACTCCCGACAGCTGGTTTTGGAGACCAGTGCTCTACCGCTGAACTACGCCCGTCTCTCTATTTTACTTTACTTATAAAAGGCATCCCGATAAAATCGGGACACCCTGTATATTTATTAGTATTAAACTAAACTTGGTTTAGTCTAAAATTTCAGTTACCTGACCAGCACCAACTGTTCTTCCTCCTTCACGGATTGCAAAACGTAAACCGATACTTAATGCAATTGGTTGAATTAAATCAACAGTAATCGTTAAGTTATCTCCAGGCATAACCATCTCAACTCCATCTGGTAAGTTAATGTTACCTGTTACATCTGTAGTTCTTACATAGAACTGTGGACGGTAGTTATTATGGAATGGAGTATGACGTCCACCTTCTTCTTTTTTAAGAACATAAACCTCAGCTTTAAACTTAGCATGAGGAGTTACAGAACCTGGCTTACAGATTACCATACCTCTCTTAATGTCTTCTTTTGCTATACCTCTTAATAAGATACCAGCATTATCTCCAGCTTCACCTCTATCTAAGATTTGACGGAACATTTCGATACCAGTAACAGTAGATTGTAATTTCTCTGCACCCATACCAATAATATCTACAGCATCTCCTGTATTAGCAACACCTGTTTCGATACGACCTGTAGCTACAGTTCCACGACCAGTAATTGAAAATACATCTTCAATTGGCATTAAGAAATCTTTATCAACTTCTCTTAAAGGCTCTTCAATCCAAACATCAACTTGTGCCATTAATTCTAACACAGTATCAACCCATTGTTTTTCGCCGTTTAAAGCTCCTAATGCAGAACCAGATACGATAGGACCATTGTCACCATCATACTCATAGAAAGAAAGTAATTCTCTTACTTCCATGTCTACTAATTCTAACATCTCTTCATCACCATCAAGCATATCCACTTTGTTCAAGAAAACAACCATACGAGGAATACCTACCTGGCGTCCTAATAAAATGTGCTCTCTCGTCTGTGGCATTGGCCCATCTGTTGCAGCAACTACTAAAATTGCTCCATCCATTTGTGCAGCACCTGTTACCATGTTCTTAACGTAATCCGCGTGACCTGGACAATCTACGTGCGCATAGTGACGATTTGCTGTTTGATATTCTACGTGTGAAGTATTAATTGTGATACCTCTTTCTTTTTCTTCAGGTGCGTTATCAATCTGATCGAATGATCTTGCTTCTGAAAAACCTGCATCAGCTAATACTTTAGTAATAGCAGCAGTTAAAGTTGTTTTACCGTGATCTACGTGTCCAATTGTACCAATGTTTAAGTGTGGTTTCGAACGATCAAAAGTTGCCTTTGCCATGTTTGTTAATTTTAATTCTTAGTTTAAATATATTTAGTCTCTAGTAATACATATTAATTGAGCCAGCGATGGGATTTGAACCCACGACCTCATCCCTACCAAGGATGCGCTCTACCAACTGAGCTACACCGGCTTATGTTGGTACTCTTGAGCGAAAGACCGTGTTCGAACCGGCGACATTCAGCTTGGAAGGCTGACGCTCTACCAACTGAGCTACTTTCGCAAATTATGTAAATTGTGGGGAGAGCAGGATTCGAACCTGCGAAGACGTAGTCAACGGAGTTACAGTCCGTCCTCGTTGGCCGCTTGAGTATCTCCCCTTTAATTTACTATTTTAATGAACTTAGTTTCTTGCTTTATTAGAGCCGATGGAGGGACTCGAACCCACGACCTGCTGATTACAAATCAGCTGCTCTAGCCAGCTGAGCTACATCGGCTTTTGTTGCAAAAAAACAACCCGCTATTTCTAACGGATTGCAAATGTATAAAGTTTTTTTAACTTCTAAAACATTTTATAATTATATTTTCACTTTTTTATTAAATTAATGTTTTCCGGTGCTTTTCTTTGGACTTTTTAAGCTGTCTTTTCAAAGAATCTACCGCTAAATTCACTCCTTCTTCAAAAGTTTTGGATTCTTTTTTCACCATCAATTCGTTACCTGGTATGTTAATTTTAACTTCTGTGATCTTATTTTCTTTATCACTAGTGTTCTGAACTTTTAAAAAAACCTCTGCATCTAAAATTTTATCATGATACTTAACTAAAGACGCAACTTTCGCTTGTGTATAATCAATTAAACTTTTATCGGCATTAAAATTGACAGATTGAGTGAATACTTTCATAAATTATTCTTTTTTAAGGCTCCTTGGATGAGCTTGGTTATATACTTTTTTCATTTTATCTATACTATTATGTGTATAAATTTGTGTTGAGGCTAAACTCGCGTGCCCCAGTAGTTCTTTCACAGAGTTTAAGTCAGCACCTTCATTTAATAAATGCGTAGCAAATGAATGCCTTAATAAGTGTGGACTTTTTTTCTCTTTTGTGGAGACCTTACTAAAGTAAGAATTTATCACCCTATAAACAAGTGTTTCATAGAGTTTATTTCCTTTTCTTGTAATCATGAAAAAAGCAGTGTCCGACTGCACCTCTTTTTTGAGTTCTAAATACCTTGTTATTGTTTTTATAACCGACGGAAGCAAGGGCACAAATCGCTCTTTATTTCTCTTTCCTAAAACCTTCATCAGTTTTTCAGAAAGATTTATATCTGAAAGCTGAATACCAATAAGCTCTGCTCTTCTAATTCCTGTAGAATAGAAAAGTTCAACAATCAATTTATTTCTCACAGATTCAAAATCATCCTTTACAGCTAAATGAGTAATAACTTGTGTGATTTCTGATTCTGAAAAAGGATTCTGAATTCGCTTTGCAACTCTTAAGGCTTTGTGCTTTGCCAAAGGATTTAAGTCAATTTGTTTTGTTTTTTGAAGAAATTTATAAAATGACTTTAAGCTGCTTATCTTTCGATTTATGGTGTTATTAGAAACTCCTTGTTCAACCAAAGCAACAATCCAACTCCTTATCTGGGAGTAATGAACCATTCTGATTTCATTCTGTGCAAAAGTACTTTCACAAAAAGCACGAAAGGAACTTAAATCTTTCTGGTAAGCCTTTACTGTATGCTTAGAATACTTTTTTTCTAAGGTAAGATATGTGATAAATGCTGAAATCATTAAATAGATCTTCTTTGTTTCAAATTTATGAAAAATTAAACAAAAAAAATCTCGTAACACCAAAAGGGTTACGAGATTTATAGTCTCTAAAAAAGCGGGGATTAACCTACTTCTTCTTGTGTTCTTAGTCTTTGTACATAAGAGGCTTTGATTCTTTGCGCTCTATTTGCTACTGAAGGCTTTGTAAAGTTCTTTCTATTACGTAAGTTCTTCATTGTTTTCGTACGATCGAATTTTCTTTTAAAACGTTTTAACGCTCTATCGATATTCTCTCCTTCTTTTACGGGTATAATTAACATATATTGGCACCTCCTTTCATCTGTATCTCAAAAAATTTAAAACAGTTTTACCTGTTTGTTTTTAATTTTGGACTGCAAAGATAGTTATTAATTGTGAAATAAAAATTTAATTTTATAGTTTACATAAGAAAGTTACGATTCAAGAAAAAGCAGAAGATTTTTCCTACAACAAAACACTTATTTCTCTAAAATTTCACACCAATCTGTTTATGTAACAGGTTTGTACTCTTTATTATCAATCACCATTTTTGCAATGATCTCTTTTAAAATTTCTGAGGTACCTCCTCCTATAGGACCAAGTCGACTATCTCGAAGCAATCTTGCTAAAGGATATTCCTCCATATAACCATAACCACCTAACAACTGAAGTGCGTCATAAATAACTTCATCTGCCATTTTTGTAGACAACAATTTAGACATACTTGCCTCTTTCACTACGTATTGACCATCGTCTAAACGTCTTGTAATAGAATAATTGTATTCCTTACACATATCGACCCTACTTGCCATTTCGGCAATCTTATGTCTTAACGCCTGAAACTTATCCAAAGATTTTCCAAAAGCAACTCTTTCATGCATGTACTTTACAACATAATCCAAGGCATATTCTGCTCTTGCGTGGGCATTTACACCCATAATTAGTCGTTCAGAAGCGAAGTGTTGCATTATATATGGAAAACCCTTCCCTTCTTCTCCTAATAAGTTTTCTGCAGGTATCACAACATTGTCAAAAGCAATTTCTCCAGTATCTGAAGCTTTCCAACCTAATTTATCCAACTTGGTTGCAGAAACTCCTGCAGTTGTTCTGTCTACCACAAAAAGGCTGATTCCTTTGTACTTTTCTGAAGGGTCTGTTTTGGCTGCAACGATTAGATAATCGGAGTAAACGCCATTGGTAATAAAAGTTTTAGAGCCGTTTAAAATATAGCTATCTCCTTTTTTGACTGCAACAGATTGCATGCCTGCAACATCAGAACCACAAAAGGGCTCTGTAATGCACAAACAACCAATCATATCTCCTTCTACACTGGGAAGTAAATATTTTTGTTTTATAAACTCGGACGCTTCTTTATTTAAATGCGTCATCGCTAAGTATTCATGCGCCCAAATTGCGGCAGCAAATCCACCTGAATTTATTTTTTGTAATTCTTCTAAAAAAACAACCGTATAGAAAAAATCTAAATCCAAGCCTCCATATGCTTCCGGAGTACTTAATCCGAAATAGCCCATTTCTCCAAATTTTTTCCAAATGAAACGCTCTATCGTTCCAGTTTTTTCCCATTTTTCAATATGAGGAACAACTTCTTTTTGTAAAAATTCTTTAAAACTTGCACGAAAAGCTTCGTGCTCTTCAGTAAAATACATACTGTTCATTTGATCGCAATTTGAGTTGATTATTCAGCTACCAAATATAAGACTATTCTATCGTATTTATCCATAGGAAAATTGATGATATTTTTTAATTCTGAAATTTCTTGAAGTTCTGCAACCTCATCTCGGTAATTGAATATCTTTTGGCAAAGGGCATAATCTATATACGGATTTTTAAGTAACTCTTTTGAACCCTACAGTATTTATATTTAGTTTTAGAATCTTTGGCTTTTGTCCTATTTTAAAGGTTTTTAAAATTTTCTGAACACGATGCTCGGCGATATTAAAAACTTCAAAGAGTTGATCTTCAAATGAAAATCCTTGTAATTTAGAACGATACTTAACTATTCGTTCTGCTAAAGGTGCATTTACACCCTCTACAAACTGAAAATCAACACTACTTGCTAAATTAAGATCGATCGTCGATAGTTCTGCGCTACTTTTTACTAAAGCAATATTTTCATCATACCGATAACCCAATTTTTTATTTTGTCGATTTCGTTCAACCACCCAATCTGGGAATTTAAAATATCTTGAAATTTTACTCAATAAGGAATCTGACACATTTGTTACTTGCTGAAATTGACGCTTAGAATTGACAAATTCTCCTGTTTTTCGGAACGTAAGTAATCGATCTATTTCACCTAAAGACATGCCTAATTGTGCGCCTTTATAGTCTGAAATATAATTCGGATTGAAAGGGAAAATTTTAGGTTTCCTATTCTCAACTTCAACCCCCTTTAGGCTGTCTATCTGTTTTTGAATGGCTAGAAGTTCTGATGGACTTGCAATCTCAAGCTTACTGGGAGTATGGTCAACAAGTAAAAATATAAATTGTATGACAATAATCAATAGCACCAAAAGGAAAATCCCATTTCTTTGGCTTTTGTTCTGCCGAAAGAAATGGGATTTAAATATTTTCATTATAATGATTTATAGGATCATTTTGTTTTTGCAATTTCTCCAGACTTAACTTTACTAAAATAGTCTTTTAAGTCTTTAGAGACCTCACCACTCATCAGATACAATCCTATTAAGTTTGGTATTGCGAGTGTTAAGAACATATAATCTGCAAAATCAATTACGGCTCCTAAACCAATTGAAGCACCTAAAACAATCGTTAGTAAAAAGATTGTTTTAAAGATTCCAGAAACTATTTTAGAATCTCCAAATAAACTTTGTGCAGCTTGTGACCCATAGTATGACCATGTTAAAATTGTCGAAAATGCGAATAAGAAAATAGCAATCGTTAAAAAGATACTTGCTCCAGGAATCACTTTACCAAATGCAACAGCTGTCAATGCAGAACCTGTAGCTTCTTGCCCCACGTAAGTACCTGTAAAAATAAGCACTAATGCCGTAAGAGTACAAACCACAACAGTATCAATAAACGGCTCTAAAAGAGCTACAAAACCTTCTGAAACAGGATGCTTGGTTTTTGCTGCAGAATGGGCAATTGAGGCAGATCCTAAACCTGCTTCATTTGAAAACGCGGCTCTTTGAAATCCTAATACAAGTACTCCTAAGAAACCTCCATATGCTGCTGTAGGGGTAAACGCTCCGTCAAAGATTAAGGATATTGCACCACCAACTTCAGTAATGTTAGCCCCAATGACAACGATACACATTAAAATATATAAACCTGCCATAGACGGAACCACTTTCTCCGTTACTTTCGCAATTCCTTTTAACCCTCCAACAATTACAATTCCTACTAAAATAGCAATTCCAATACCAATGTATGTTTTGGCAACACCATCTACGTCTAACACACTCGCTAGCTGGGCAGCTGCCTGATTTGCTTGAAACATTGATCCAGCAGCAAAAGCGGCTAACATAATCACAAAAGCATATAAAATAGAAAGTCCTTTTCCAATATTTTTAAATCCTCTTTTTTCAAATCCTTTTTTCAAATACTGCATTGGTCCACCCGAGATACTTCCATCTTTTTCAATGGTTCTATATTTTACTCCTAAAGTACATTCAACAAACTTCGTTGACATCCCTAACAAACCTGCTAAAATTAGCCAGAATGTTGCCCCTGGCCCCCCTAAAGAAATCGCTACGGCTACACCTGCTATATTTCCCAAACCAACAGTTCCAGATACAGCTGTTGCTAAAGCTTGAAAATGAGTTACCTCTCCAATTGCTGTTGGATCATCATATTTTCCTCTTATTAATTGGATAGAATGCTTGATTCCTCTAAAATTAATAAACCTAAATCTAAATGTAAAAAAGATCGCTCCTAAAATTAACCAGATTACCATAAAAGGTAATTTAATTGTTTTTACAGTACCATTCGCGTGCTTCACTGCCTCGCCAGCATCATCTAGTACTCTATTGTCATACAAGCCTAAAGCATAAAAAGGATCAAAAAAGAAATACGTATCCATAAATCCAACTACTGGAGCAAAAGACGAGCTTAACACTTCAGGAATTGATTCTGCAGGCACCATAAAGGTTAATGTTTTTTCAGCTCCTTTACTATCTGTTACAGTAACTGAATATTCATTTCCCTCAGTAGCACTTTCTAAAACAGAAACTTCTTCGTCTGTAAATAAATTTGATTTGCTCTTTTCTGACCATGTATAACTGTAAGGCTTCTCACCTCCAGATACGTTGATTGTTATTTTTGCAGTATTAATTTCAGTAGAACTGTCTGTGATCGTTTTTTCGACCACTAATTCTTTAATCTCTTCTACGACGATTTCATCGACTTGGGAATCTGTTTGAGCAGATATAAAGAATGTTGACAAAGTAAGTATTAATGAAAGAAGTAATTTCTTCATAATTTTAAGTATTATTTTTTAGTTAGTAAACCGCAATATCATAAAAAAATTACTCTTTTAAGAATTTTCAAGAGTTAAATGTGTTTATTTAACTCCATTTTCTTTAAATCTTTGCAAATCTTCAGTGAATGATTTTGGATAAAAATTCAATTCTTTTTTTGTTTTACTTAAATCGAAACCCGTTTTCATAGGTCTTGCGGCAGTTTGATTTAGAGTACTTGTTGAAATTGCTTTGATATAGTTGGCGTCAAGCCCAAAAGCAATTGCAATTTGTTGTACGATTTCATAAACACTTAATAGTGTGTTTGATGCAATATGGTATACTCCTTTACTTCTTTTATCCATAGAAATCTTACAGGCCTTAGCTAAGTCTACGACATAGGTTGGTGCTCGAAACTGATCATCAACAATTGTAATTTCTTGTTTTTTCTCCAACATTTCTTTGACCCAAAGCACAATGTTGCTTCTACTCATATCAAAAACTTCTCCGTATACCAAAATGGTTCTTAAAATGGTGTAGTCTATTTTGGAGTTTCTTAAGATTTCTTCAGATTTTAACTTAGAGACTCCATAATAGTTTAATGGATTTGGGATATCTGTCTCCTTATAGTTCCCTTGTAGTCCATCAAAAATAAAATCTGTAGAAAAATGAATCACATGTGCATTGATTTTTGTTGCCAATGCGGTTAAAGATTTCACAACCCCAACATTTAAGGCATCGCATTCTTTTTTATTATTTTCGCAGGCATCCACATTGGTCATTGCAGCGGTATTAATTATAAAATCTGGCTGGAACTTTAAAATATTTTCTTCTAGTATTTTTTGGTTGGTAAGATCAATAGAAACATAGTCAAAATCATCCCTACCACTTCTATTGATCCCACGAGAAAAACCAATTACTTGGTAAGCTGCGCTATCTTGAAGTAACAAGCTCAATAAAGACTGTCCCAACAATCCGTTACTCCCAGTAATAATTACTTTTATCATTCTCTTTCAATTAAGTAGCTTTTTGCCTTTGCAGGAATTTCAAAAATTTAAAACAATTCTCTCAATTTGATAATCTGTTCAGGTCTTCCTAAAACAATTAAACTAGAACCAATAGTAAGCACTGTTTCTGCCTCTGGATTGATAATGTAATCTCGATCTGGGGTTCTGATTCCAATAACAGTACAACCTGTCTCTCTTCTTAAATCTAAATCTAAAATCGTTTTGTTAATATATTTTTTTGGTAAATCGTCTACGGCAATCTCCTCTAAATTCGCGGTGGTTTCTCCTTCAATCGTTAATCGATCGACAAACTCAATAACATCGGGTGTTACCACAAGAGAAGCCATATGATCCCCTCCGAGTTTATCGGGCATAATTACATTGCTTGCTCCAGCAATTTTTAATTTACTGTAGGAGGATTGATTGGAAGCTCTACTAATAATTTTACAGGTACTGTTTAACTGGTTTGCCGTTAAAACAACAAATAAGTTATCTGCATCTGATGGCAAAGCGGTAATTAAAGTGGCCGCGTTTTCAATACCTGCTCTCAATAATGTTTCATCTAAAGTAGCATCTCCTTGAATATTTAAAATCGAATTCGCATCCAATTCTGCAGTAATCTCTTTGTCTTTTTCAACAACGACAAATTTCTGATTGTAGTTTTTTAATTTCAAAATGGCTTGTTTTCCGTTTCTCCCAAAACCACAAACAATCGTATGGCCTTTTAAACTTTTAATCTTCTTTTCCACTTTTCTGTGTTTAAATTGTTCAAATAACTTCCCACTCACTAAATATTCTGAGAAAGTGGAAACTGCATACCCAAAAACAGTAATACTAGTTAAAATTAAAAATACTGTAAATATTTTTTCTTCGGGCGTGAATGGTTGTACTTCTCCAAACCCAACCGTAGTAATCGTAATTACAGTCATATACAATGCATCTACAAACGAGTAGTCAGACAAAATCATGTAGCCAGCAATACCCAATAAGATAATGGTAAAAACAAGAAAAAGCGTTTTATTAATCCTAGATGCTAAAATATTCATGAGCTATAAATCAAAAACTGAATTTCGTTTTGTGTAAATCATGTCTTTTAACTTTAACAAAAAAGCCATGGTTAAGTAGAGACCAAAAGACAACCCTACTGTAAAAAAAGTAACGTAAATAAAAAACAAGCGCACATTTATTGCCCTCATACCCAAACGATCTGCTAATCTAGAAAAAACACCAAACCCGTTTCTTTCCAAAAAATGTCGCATCGAATTTATTAATTTCATCTTTTCTAACTTTAAATTCAAAGATAGTATTTTATACGAATTTGCTATTAGCATCGCTACTAAAAATGATTTGTATTGATTAACTTTGCTTTTTTTCCATAAAAGCGACACTTTTGAAAAACCAAGAATACATAGAAGTTTATGGAGCAAGGGCTCATAACTTAAAGAATATTGACGTAAAAATTCCTCGAGAAAAACTTGTTGTGATCACGGGCTTAAGTGGTAGTGGTAAGTCTTCTTTGGCTTTTGACACTATTTACGCAGAAGGTCAACGACGTTATATCGAAACTTTTTCGGCCTATGCCAGACAGTTTTTAGGGGGATTGGAACGCCCAGATGTTGATAAAATTGATGGCCTATCTCCTGTGATTTCAATTGAACAAAAAACAACTAATAAAAGTCCGCGCTCTACTGTTGGAACCATTACAGAAATTTACGATTTCTTACGCTTATTATTTGCCCGAGCTGCAGATGCGTATTCCTTCAATACGGGTCAAAAGATGGTAAGTTATTCTGACGAGCAAATAAAAAAATTAATCCTCAAAGATTTTGCAGATAAAAAAATAGCTGTTTTAGCACCATTAATTAAATCAAGAAAAGGACATTACAGAGAACTTTTCGAACAAATTTCGAAACAAGGGTTCCTAAGGGTTCGTGTTGACGGGGAGATTCGAGAAATCGAAAAAGGCATGAAATTAGACCGTTACAAAAACCACGATATTGAGGTAGTAATTGATCGATTAGCCGTGAATAAATCTGTAGAAAAACGATTAGAAGAAACGATTAAAACAGCGATGTATTCTGGAGACAACATCCTAATGGTTATTGATGTTGAAGATAATAATCCGCGCTATTTTAGCCGCGAACTCATGTGTCCAACATCAGGAATTGCCTATCCAAATCCAGAACCAAACACTTTTTCTTTCAATTCGCCAAAAGGAGCTTGTGACGCTTGTAACGGATTGGGTGTGAGTCAAGAAATTAACCTTCAAAAAGTAATTCCAGACAATTCCATTTCCATTAAAGCAGGGGGGATTGTTCCTTTAGGAGAAGAAAAAAATAGTTGGATTTTTAAGCAAATAGAAAACATTGCAGAACGCTACAAGTTCAAATTAAACGACCCGATTCATAAAATACCAAAAGCCGCCATAGAAATTATTCTTAATGGTGGTCACGAAACTTTTTCAATCAAATCGAAAACCGCTGGAGTTACCCGAAATTATGACATTGATTTTGAAGGAATACTTGCTTTTATAGAAAGCCAATATAAAAACTCAGAAAGCACTTCTATTAAACGTTGGGCAAAAGGTTTTATGGATGAAGTTTCTTGTAAGTCTTGCGAAGGGAAAAGATTAAAAAAAGCAGCACTTCATTTTAAGATTTCCGAAAAAAGCATCAGTGATTTGGTGCAAATGGATGTTACAGAATTGGCCAATTGGTTTCAAAATATAGAAAAAGAATTGTCCCAAAAACAATTGGCAATTGGGGGAGAAATTCTCAAAGAAATTAGAACCCGAATTCAGTTTTTATTGGATGTTGGTTTGGATTACTTAACCCTAGATAGAACCTCAAAGTCGCTTTCTGGTGGAGAAGCACAACGAATTCGATTGGCAACTCAAATTGGTTCACAATTGGTGGGCGTTTTATATATTTTAGACGAACCAAGTATTGGGTTACACCAAAGAGACAATCAAAAATTAATAGATTCGCTCATCAAATTAAGAGACCTTGGGAATTCTGTTTTAGTCGTAGAGCATGACAAAGACATGATTGAGCATGCAGATTTTGTGTTTGACATTGGTCCAGGTGCAGGAAAATATGGTGGGGAAATTGTTTCAGCTGGAACATTTAAAGATCTTATAAAACAACGAACACTTACCGCTGACTACATAACTGGCAAAAAAGAAATTGCAGTTCCTAAAGAGCGGAGACCCGGAAATGGCAAAACCATTAAACTCTCTGGCGCAAGCGGAAATAATTTAAAAAATGTTACTGTAGAATTGCCTCTTGGAAAAATGATTTGTGTGACGGGAGTATCTGGTAGTGGAAAATCGACACTTATCAACGAAACGTTGTATCCTATTTTAAATGCACACATTTATAGAGGCGTAAAAAAACCAATGCCTTACAAAAAAATTGAAGGACTAGAACATGTAGACAAAGTTATCGATATTGATCAATCACCAATTGGAAGAACACCTCGCTCAAACCCTGTGACCTATACAGGTACTTTTAGCGAAGTAAGAAGCTTGTTTGCAAAAACGCCAGAAGCAGCCATTCGAGGCTACAAACCAGGTCGTTTTTCGTTCAATGTTACTGGAGGAAGATGTGAAACGTGTCAAGGAGGAGGGGTTCGAGTGATAGAAATGAATTTCCTGCCTGATGTTCATGTAGAATGCGAGACTTGTCAAGGAAAACGTTTTAATAGAGAAACTTTAGAAATTCGATACAAGGGGAAATCCATTTCAGATGTCTTAAACATGACTATTGATGATGCGACTAATTTCTTCGAAAACATACCTAAAATTTATAGAAAGTTAAAAACAATAAAAGATGTTGGCTTGGGATACATTACCCTCGGACAACAATCTACAACCTTGTCTGGAGGAGAAGCACAACGAATAAAATTAGCTTCCGAATTGTCAAAAAGAGATACTGGAAACACATTTTATATCCTAGACGAACCAACAACAGGGCTTCATTTTGAAGACATTCGGGTTTTAATGGATGTCTTAAATAAATTGGCCGACAAAGGAAATACAGTCTTAATTATTGAACACAATTTGGATGTTGTAAAATTAGCCGATTATATTATTGACGTGGGTATGGAAGGTGGAAAAAAAGGGGGACAAATTTTATGTTCAGGAACACCAAAAGAAGTTGCAAAACATAAAAAAAGTTATACCGCCAAGTTTTTGAAAAAAGAATTACATTAGTAGATTCATTACAGTAAAAAAACTTTAAATTGTTAAGAATTATGATGAATGATGATCGAAAAATAAAAGAAAAACTACAACTAAAAACCTGGAATGAAGTAAAAACAAACGATTCGTGGGCCATCTTTAAAATTATGGCTGAATTTGTTACTGGGTATGAAAAACTAAGTAAGATAGGCCCTTCAGTTTCTATTTTTGGTTCGGCAAGAACTAAGCCAGAAGATCCTTATTATAAACTGGCAGAAGAAATTGCCTTTAAATTAACACAAAATGGATACGGAGTCATCACCGGTGGTGGCCCTGGAATCATGGAGGCAGGAAACAAAGGTGCACACAGAGGAAAAGGAACTTCTGTGGGGCTAAATATTGAGTTGCCGTTTGAACAACATTACAATCCTTGGATTGACAATGATAAAAATTTAGAGTTTGATTATTTTTTCGTTCGAAAAGTAATGTTTGTAAAATACTCGCAAGGCTTTATTGTAATGCCTGGTGGTTTTGGAACCTTAGATGAATTATTTGAAGCCATCACTCTAATACAGACCAATAAAATTGGCCGTTTTCCAATTGTTTTAGTTGGAAGTAAATTCTGGGGAGGCTTAATGGATTGGATTAAAAACACACTTTTAGAAGAAGGTAATATTTCCGAAAAAGATTTAAAGTTATTTAGAGTCGTAGATACAGCAGATGAAGCAATAGACCATTTAAATAAGTTCTATGCGAAGTATCAATTAAAACCAAACTTCTAAAACACATTTCACACTCCCCCATTGAAAACATTTTTGTCAATTCCCTTTTTATTATTTCTGTTGAGCTATCAAATGATTGCTCAGCAGAATTCTATTGTAATAAAAGCAACTTTAGACGATGCAAAAAGTCAATTAAACATTCAACAAAGAATTGTCTATTATAACACATCCATTCAAGAATTAGAAAGTGTTTTTCTGCACAATTGGCCCAACAGTTTTAAAAATAGAAAAACAGCATTATCGAAACGATTTATCGAAGCATATCAAAAAAATCTATATTTCGCAAAAGAAGAAGAGTTAGGCGCTACGGATATTAAAAATATCTCGGTAAACTTCGAAACGGTCGACTTTAAAGAATTAGAAAAACAAATTGACGTCCTAGAAATCTCCTTAAAAAAGCCATTAAGACAAAATGATAGTATTGTTATAAACGCAATATACAGTATAAAGATACCGAGTGCAAAATTTACAAATTACGGAAAAACAAAAACAGGTTATCAACTTCGATATTGGTACTTAAATCCTGCTGTTTACAGTAAACAGTGGCAATTAATGAGTAACTTAAACAATGATGATTTGTATGAAATCCCTACAAATTACACCTTAGATTTAAAGCTACCAAAAGACTACAAAGTAAATAGTAATTTAAAAAAACAGAAGACTACTGGAAAGGAGTTCAACCACTTTCATTTTACAGGAACACAAAAAATTGACGTTGTTTTAGCAATTGACAAAACGAATAATTTTAAAATACATAAAACAAAAAACCTTGCCGTTCATACGGATATTTTAGACGGTACAATTGACCATAAATTGGCCACCGGCATCTTAAACAGGGAACTTAATTTTCTTGAAAAACATCTCGGAAAGTATCCACACAAAGAGATTTTTCTTGACAAAGTTGCACAAAAAAAAGATCCAATATATGGACTAAGCCAGCTGCCCGATTTTGTGCGACCATTTTCTGATACGTTTAAAACAGATATCACTCTTTTTAAGATTTTGACAAAAAAATATATAGAGAATACGCTTTTCGCAAACAAAAGAAAAGAGTATTGGATTACTGATGGATTGCAAAATTACTTGATGATGGAATATGTAAATACATACTATCCAGAAGTAAAACTCCTAGGAAGCACCTCTAAATCTTGGTTTTTAAAACGGTACAATGTTGCATCGTTAGATTTTAACGATAAATACTCTTTTGTATACCAATTGAGTGCACGAAGTTTTTTAGACCAACCATTAACAACAAGTGCCGATTCTTTATCTAACTTTAATCGGAGAATCGTAAACAAGTATAAAGCAGGCTTAGGGTTTAAATACTTAAAAGAATATATTGGAGCACCAGAACTAAATGGAGCCATTAAAGCGTTTTATCAAAATAAAAAGTTACAAAAAGTTTCTGCAGAAGATTTTAAAACTACAATTACAAACCGAACGACAAAGGACTTAAGTTGGTTTTTTGGTGATTATATTCAAACCAATAAGAAAATTGATTACACGATAAAAAAAACAGAAATCATAGGAGATAGTGTAAAAATTACCATTGAAAACAAAAGAAATATTACAGTTCCAATTGCATTATATGGTTTAAAAAACAAAGAAATAAAATTCAAAAAATGGTATACTGCTATTGACAGTACGAAAGTAATTACTTTAAAAAACTTGGACTACGAGACGTTTGCATTGAATTACGAACAAGAATATCCAGAACACAATACCTTAAACAATCAGAAGAGTCTCAAGAAACGGTTGTTTAACAAGCCTTTAAAATTTTCTTTTATAAAGGACATTCAAAACCAGAACTATAATCAAGTTTTCTATCAACCAAGTTTTGATTACAACCTTTATGATGGTTTTATCTTAGGATTAAAACTACACAACAAACCCATTATAAAAAGAAACTTAGAAGTCGTATTCAAACCTTCTTATGCTTTTAAAAGTGCCTCAGTTAACGGTATGTTCTCTTTAAAATACAATCACTATTTTGAAGAAACACGCATCTATAAAATAGCATATGGTCTTTTTGGAAGCACCCAACATTATACAGAAGGACTCTCTTATAAAGCATTCATTCCATATGTTAATTTAATTTTCAAAAGAAAATCTCTCAGAGGACTCAGCAGAGAATCAATTACAGCAAAGTTGGTCAATATTCACAAAGAAACAACTCCAAACCAACCCTTTAAAGAACAGGATTCCTATGGTATTTTCAAACTAGATTATCAGTACTCAAATCCAGATATTATTGATGAATTTAGATATCGGTTCAGCTTAGAAGCTGCGAAAAACTTCTCTAAACTTTCTTTAGACCTCAGATACAGAGCACTCACTGCAAAAGATACACAATTAGATTTCAGAGTCTTTGCAGGTACTTTTTTAAACAACACAAGCACTGGTGACTACTTTAGTTTTGGATTAGACAGAGCGAACGATTATTTATTTGAACTCAATTATTTTGGGAGATCTGAAAGTTCAGGAGTATTTAGTCAACAATTCATCATCAACGAAGGAGGATTTAAGTCAATATTACCCACTCGATTTGCGAATCAATACCTACTTTCAACCAACTCGAGTATTGGCTTATGGAAATGGGTCGAAGCCTACAACGGAATTGCATTCTTAAAAAATAGAGGTGAGCGCCTCTATTTTGGATACGAAAATGGCGTCCGATTTAATTTTATTCATAATATTTTAGAAGTTTATTTTCCATTATACTCGAACAACGGATGGGAAGTCTCTCAAAAATCATATGTTGAAAAAATTAGGTTTACACTATCCGCAGACATCCAATCTATTTATAGTTTTTTTAGACGTGGATTTTTATGATATTCTCATAAAAAAGATGATTTTTAGGCATTAAATTAAATTTAACGCATTAAAAAGATAAATTTTTAAATTTAACTTAAAATTAGTACTTTTGTAAAACTGAAAAAAATAGTTTATGACAAACACTGAAACACAACAAAAACAAAACATTTCCTTTGAAGATTTCAAAAATGAAGTCTTAAAAGATTACAAAATCGCGAGAGTTAGTAGAGAATGTAGTTTATTGGGTAGACGTGAAGTTTTAACAGGGAAAGCAAAGTTTGGAATTTTTGGAGATGGAAAAGAAGTTCCACAATTGGCCTTAGCAAAAGCTTTTAAAAACGGTGATTTTAGATCAGGTTATTATAGAGATCAAACCTTTATGATGGCAATTGATAAACTCACTCCACAACAGTTCTTTTCAGGATTATATGCACATACAGATATTGAAGTAGAACCTATGTCTGCAGGAAGACAAATGGGCGGACATTTTGCAACACATAGTTTGCATGAAGACGGTACTTGGAAAAACCTAACCAAACAAAAAAATTCTTCATCAGACATCTCACCTACAGCAGGACAAATGCCACGATTATTAGGATTGGCACAAGCTTCTAAGATTTTTAGAAATGTTCCCGTACTAAAGAATCACACCCATTTTTCTGACAACGGAAATGAAGTTGCATGGGGAACTATTGGAAATGCAAGTGCAAGTGAAGGAGTATTTTTCGAAACGATAAATGCAGCAGGTGTATTACAAGTACCTATGGTCATGAGTGTTTGGGACGATGAATATGGAATCTCTGTACACGCAAAACATCAAACAACAAAAGAAAGTATTTCTGAAATTTTAAAAGGATTTCAACGGGACGAAAATCATAATGGATATGAAATTTTCATTGTAAATGGCTGGGACTATGTGCAATTAATAGATGTCTATCAGAAAGCGTCTGAAATTGCAAGAACAACACATGTACCTGTCTTGATTCATGTAAAAGAATTGACACAACCGCAAGGACACTCTACTTCTGGTTCTCATGAGCGCTACAAAGGCGTTGATCGCCTTCAATGGGAAAAAGACTTTGATTGCATCGTTAAAATGCGAGAATGGATTCTAAACTTTGAATTGGAAACTGAGGACGGAAGCGTCTTAAAGTTTGTCGAATCCGAGGAAACATTAATCCTTTTAGACAAAGAGGCAAAAAAAGAAGTAAGCAATGCCAAAAGAATTGCCTGGAACGCTTATTTAAATGAAATAAAAGCAGAATTAATCTCTGCAATTGACTTATTGGACAGGGTTGCTCTAAAGAGTAGCAACAAAACCTTTATTACTAAATACAAAGACGATTTAAACGAAATTATAGAACCAAACAGAAAAGACATTCTAGTGGCACTTCGTAAAAGTGTCCGCTATTTAAAAGAAGAGCAATTTTTAGAAAAAACAGAACTTCAACAATTTATAAAAAATTATTCCAAAAGAATTCAATATAAATATTCAGCGCATTTAACAAGTGAGACAGAAAAATCGGTTTTAAACATTCATCCCGAGAAGCCAAGATATAAAGAGGAAAAAAACCTCGTAGATGCACGTATTATTATGCGTGACAATTTTGATGTACTGCTCAAAAAACACCCAGAATTGTTGATTTTCGGTGAAGATGCGGGTTTTATTGGAGATGTAAACCAAGGATTAGAAGGACTGCAAGAAAAATATGGAGCGCTAAGAGTTGCAGATACTGGAATTAGAGAAGCTACCATTATTGGACAAGGTATTGGAATGGCAATGCGAGGCTTACGTCCCATTGCAGAGATTCAGTACTTAGATTACTTGCTGTATGCTTTACAAATTCTAAGCGATGATTTAGCCACATTACTTTACCGAACCTATGGAAGACAAAAAGCACCCTTAATTATTAGAACACGCGGCCATCGACTGGAAGGGATTTGGCATGCTGGATCTCCAATGGGAGGAATTATTAATAATGTACGAGGTATCCATGTTTTGGTGCCAAGAAACATGACGAAGGCAGCTGGTTTTTACAATACACTCTTAGAGGGCGATGAACCTGCGATTGTAATCGAGTGTTTAAATGGGTATCGTTTAAAGGAAGAAATGCCTGTAAACTTAGGAAGCTATAAAACTGCAATTGGTGTTGTAGAAACCATTAAAAAAGGAGATGACTTAACTGTAATTTCTTACGGATCTACTTTAAGAATTGTAGAAGAAGCTGCTAAAGATTTGGCTCAAGTTGACATTCATATCGAAATTATTGATGCACAATCTTTACTGCCTTTTGACATTCATCATGAAACGGTAAAATCTGTTGCAAAAACAAATAGATTGTTAGTGGTAGACGAGGACGTTCCGGGAGGTGCTTCAGCGTATTTATTACAAGAAATTGTAGAAAATCAAAATGGATACCAACACCTAGACAGCAAACCTGCTACGCTAACGTCAAAAGCACACAGACCTGCATACGGAACAGATGGTGACTATTTTTCGAAACCTTCTGCAGAAGATGTTTTTGAGAAAATTTACGAGATGATGCACGAAGTAAATCCTTCAAAATATAAAAGTTTATTTTAAAAAATAATATATAATAAGAACAAGCTCAAGCAGAAATGTTTGAGCTTTATTTTTTTAACATCATTTAGAAGTAACTAAATGTTTTATTTTTAATATTTTAGTAAACGAAATAACCAACCTTTTTACCCATGAAAAAAATTCTATTATTTTTAGTATTGATCGCTTTTATGCAACCTATTGAATTGAATGCACAAAGCGGAAGAGTTAAGCGAAAAAAGAAGACTAAAAAGGAACTGGTTTCGAGTACACTTAAAAAAAAGAAAGATAAAACAGTAACCTACACCGATTTTGTAACTCCAAATACGAAAACGGATGAAGGGCTTTTTAATGTACATGAAAACAACAATAAATTCCTCTATGAAATTCCGAAATCCTATTTAGGAAAAGAAATGATCTTGGTTACAAGAATAAAAAACATTCCCGCTGATCTTGGAGGAGGTTACGTAAATGCTGGATCTAAAATAAACACACAGGTGGTTGTTTGGGAAGCATTCCAAAACAAAATTCTTTTAAAAGTAAAATCCTATAATGCAATTGCCAACGATTCTTTGCCCATCTACAAATCGGTCAAAGCAAACAACTTAGAACCCATAATTTATGCCTTTGATATCAAATCAGAAAATCTAGATTCGACAGCCGTTTTAGTCGATGTTACAAAATTCTTCTCAACAGACATAAAAGCAATCACAGGTCTTCCTGCAAGGTTTAGAAAAACCTACAAAGTAAAACGACTCGATGCATCAAGAAGCTTTATCAACTCTATAAAAAGCTATCCAAAAAACATTGAAGTAGTGCAAGATTTCACTTTTGATGCAGATGCACCACCAAGTAATAAAAACACAAACACCATCACGATTCGCATCAATCAATCGATGATTCTATTGCCAGAAAAACCAATGATGCCTCGATTGCATGACAAGCGTGTTGGCTATTTTTCTGTTGGCAATGTAGACTACAACTCAGAAGCATTAAAAGCAGATAGCAAAAGATACATTAAACGCTGGCGGTTAGAACCTACTGATGAAGCAGCCTATAACAGAGGAGAATTAGTCGCTCCTAAAAAACCAATTGTATACTATATTGATCCAGCAACTCCCGAAAAACTGAGAAAATACATCAAGCAAGGGGTGGATGATTGGCAAAAAGTATTTGAAACAGCAGGTTTTAAAAACGCCATTTATGCCAAAATGCCACCAACAAAGGAAGAAGACCCAGAGTTTAGCATGGAAGACATTCGGTATTCATCCATAAGATATGTGGCAAGTACAACACGAAATGCAACCGGTCCAAGCGTCTCAGATCCTCGATCTGGAGAAATTATTGAAAGTGATATTATTTGGTACCACAACCATTTGCGGTCCTATAGAAATCGGTATTTACTAGAAACGGGTGCAGCAAATCCATCGGCAAGAACATTAGATACAAAACCTGAAGAAATTGGAGAAATGATGCGAATGGTCATTGCCCATGAAGTTGGCCATGCTTTAGGTTTGCCTCACAACATGGCAGCAAGTTTTGCTTATCCAGTAGACTCGCTTCGTTCAGGAAAATTTACTCAGAAATATGGAGTTGCCGCGACTATTATGGATTATGCACGCTACAACTACATTGCGCAACCGGGAGATAAAAACATTCGTTTTATTAGACAGTTGGGACCCTATGATCATTATGCTATCAATTGGGGATACCGTAAAATTGCAGCAGCTAGCCAACCCCAAGGTGAGGTGGCAACTCTAGATAAATGGATCGCTGACAAAGCAAATAATCCAATATATCGTTTTGGAGGACAACGTTTTGATCCATCATCACAAACAGAAGGCATTGGAAATGATCAGGTAAAGGCAAGTACGTATGGAATCAAAAATTTAAAAATTGTTGCAAAAAACCTACCTGAATGGACTTCTACTCAAACCAATAATTATGAAGATTTGAGTGAATTATATGGCGAACTCCTGAGTGTTTGGAATCGGTATGTAGGGCATGTTGCTGGAAATATTGGGGGTATCTATGAGTTCAACAAAAAACCTGAGCAACAAGGAAATGTGTACGAACCAGTTGCTAAGAAAAGGCAAATAGCATCGCTGAAGTGGTTGTTGAAAAATACGTTTGACACACAAGAATGGTTACTCGATAAAAATATTTTAAATAAAATTGATGAAACAGGCTACAGTGATCGCATCTTAAGGTATCAAAACAGGCATTTAAACACTCTTTTAAATGTAAAGACTTTGAAAAGAATGATTGACGCTGAAGTAATTCAAACTGAATTTTATGCTGCATCCGACATGATAAAAACCTTAAGAAGAGGTGTTTTTAGTGAAACTAAAAATGCTCAGAATGTTGATTTGTTTCGCCGAAATCTTCAAAAATCATTTATTGACCGAATGGGAGTTTTAATGAACGATTCCGATAGCAAAAACACAGATATTTCTTCTATCATTCGTGGCGAATTAGCGGCATTAAAATACGTAATGAACATTGCCAGTAAGAGAGCAATCAGTTCGATGACAAAGTATCACTATAGAGATTGCATCCATAAAACTGAAGCAATCTTAAACCCAAAAAAATAATCACTTTTCAGACAATACAGCATTTCCTATTGCGCACTCTAAACAACGTTTTGGTGCGCAATAATTGTTTTTAAGCTCTAACAAGCTTTGGGTATCAAAGGCTGATTTGGAAACAACTTTCAATGTTTCAAACTTGGAAATGATGGAGTTTTTCTCGGGCTTCAATTGATTCAATACCGATATAATTTCTACTTCATCAACACCTCCTCTACTCTTTTCGTAGACAAATTTTAAGGGAATAATAGTGTTGATAATTAACAAATCAATAAAAGATTTAGTGAGTTGTTTTATTGATTTTTTCGAAATCGTGTCAAAGGTATAATGGGATTGCCAAAAAGAGGAAATAGAGACTGAAATCAAGCTATAAAAGTCTTCAATTTTAGAAACTTGCATCAGTTTGGGAAATAAATTTTGATGCAAGTGATACAAGGACACCAATTGTGCGATTCTAATGGTTGGGAAATTATTAGGGCGCATTCTAAAAAAAGAAAATTATTGTTTTGCAAGCGGCTGCAATGCAAATTTATGCTGTAAATAAGCATATTCTTTTTTTAGCGACAAGTGATGTGCTTCTTGAAGCTCTTCTGCTAAAAAACCTGCCTGACCAAAAAGCAATGCCATAAACTGATGCTCGTTAGCGCGTACTTTTCTGACAATTGAAAAATCGATCGATTGTGAAATGGCTAAAAAAGCTTCGCCATTTACTTTTAACCCAAAATTCTTTGCTAGTAGTTGAAATAATACCGCTTCAAAATCATTATTTTTATGTGCCAACAACGCACTAATAAATACCGACTTTCGCTCTAAACGCTCAAAGAACAAACGCTCTTTCCAGTTGAAAAAAAGGAAAGCATCAATCGTGTTTACCTGTTTTCCACAGGGTATCCAATTTGAAGTAGCATTTGATGTTTTTAGATAATTAGACAGCAAGTCGGAAGCTATCAATTCCTTTAAAATCATGGTTGGCAATACAACATTTCCTTTCAAATAAACTTCTACATCGTGATCGTAAACAACATGTAAAATAGTCGCATCATAATTGACATCATTCTCGTGATTATGTATATAACAATCGGAAGATTTTAAATGAATTTCGGCATTACCAACCCAAATTTGATTGTTAATTTCAATTTTAGCATTTAAAAAATCTAGCCCAGAATTTCGATTGTGGATTCCCGGTTTTAAAATATGAATAACTTCATTTCATGAGGAACGTAAGTCTTCTTTTTTAAACAATTGACACTTCCAAACATAGTGCAAAAAATCTTCTTTCATAGCTTAATTTTCTGACTGTTAATGTACAAAAAAATAAAAAGACTTTATTTATGTATCCATCAATTATTACAATTACAAAAACCGGTACATAGGGTTAATAACACTATTTTTGCACAAAACTTAATAGAAATGAATACGATTGAAAGTTTACAATGGCGCTATGCTACGAAAAAATTTGACACCACAAAGAAGTTATCAAATACACAAATAAATACCCTAAAAGAAGCGTTTAATTTAACCGCAACTTCCTACGGTCTTCAGCCAATAAAATTAATTGTTATCCAAAATAAAAAAGTACAGGAAAAATTAGTTCCAGCTTCTTGGAATCAACAACAAATTTTGCAAGCTTCTCATGTTTTGGTCATTTGTATTCAAGATGATTTCACTTCTAAAGAGGTAGAAAATTATTTTAACCTCGTTAAGAAAACAAGAAATACTCCTGATGAAATTTTAAGTTCGTTTAGATCATTTTTAGTTGCTGAAATAGATAAGAAAACACCGGAAGAATTAAATATTTGGAACAAAAATCAAGCCTACTTAGCTTTAGGGAATCTACTTACGGTTTGTGCAATAGAACAGATAGATGCCTGTCCAATGGAAGGTTTTATTCCAGATCAATATGATGAAATTTTAGGCTTAAAAGGGCACGGTTTAACTTCTACCTTGGTCTTACCCGTTGGTTTTAGGGCAGAGGATGATGCTATGAAAAATCTTGCAAAAGTTCGCAAGGAATTAAAAGATTCTATCATCGAAATTTCGTAATTTTAAACCAAATAAAACACCTAATTACACTTATGAATAAAGCTGTTAGAAATCAAGAACCTAAGGAAGTTTGGAATCATTTTGCAGACTTAAATGCGGTACCTCGTCCTTCAAAAAAAGAAGAACGTGTTATTGAGTTTATGGTCGCTTTTGGAAAAAAACATAATCTAAACACTTTTGTAGATACTGTTGGTAATGTAATCATCACAAAACCTGCGACAAAAGGTTATGAAAATAGAAAAACAGTGGTGATGCAAAGTCATTTAGACATGGTGCATCAAAAGAATTCGGAAACGAATTTTGATTTTGATTCTCAAGGCATTGAGATGCTTGTTGAGGGCGATTGGATTACAGCAAACGGTACAACACTTGGAGCTGATAATGGATTAGGAGTTGCCGCTATTATGGCTGTTTTATCTTCTGAAACTATTGTGCACCCAAATTTGGAAGCGTTATTTACCATTGATGAAGAAACGGGGATGACGGGTGCAATGGGTCTTGAAGGGGGACTTTTAAAAGGAGATATTTTATTAAACCTAGATACTGAGGAAGATGACGAAATAGGTATGGGTTGTGCTGGTGGAATCGATGTTACGGCTAGAAGAACTTATACCGAAGAGCAAACTCCAGAAAACACGATCGCATTTACAATTACGGTTAATGGTTTAAATGGTGGGCATTCTGGAATGGAAATACATAAAGGTTTAGGAAATGCCAATAAAATAATGAATCGTGTCTTATTTGACGGATTCACTAATTTTGGACTAAGAATTTCGGAGATTAATGGCGGGAGTTTACGAAATGCAATTCCAAGAGAAAGCACAGCAACGGTCATCATAGATACTGTTTCGGATGCAGCTTTTCTTTTTGAAAATGAACTACTTATCAACAATATTAAAAAGGAATTTTCAACAATTGAACCAAATTTAAATATTACAATCACACCAACTTCTTCTCCAGAAAAAGTAATGACTCTAGGGGTTCAAGAAGATCTTATAAAATCGATCTACGGGGCTTTAAATGGCGTTTATCGAATGAGTCCTGACATTACAGACTTGGTAGAGACGTCTAATAATATTGCTCGTGTTATTGTAAAAGAGGGCGCTATAAAAATTGGTTGTTTGACAAGGTCTTCTTCTGAAAGTAATAAAACAGATTTAGCAAATTCTTTGCGCTCCGTTTTTGAAATGGCTGGTTTAGAAGTTGAGTTGTCTGGAGATTACCCTGGATGGCAACCCAATGTGACTTCAGAAATACTAGACATCGTTTCTAATTTATATGAAGAACTGCATGGAGAAAAAGCGCGTGTAGCTGCTTGCCACGCAGGATTAGAATGTGGAATATTAGGGCAGAATTACCCAGAAATGGACATGGTTTCTTTTGGACCAACAATCTTAGGTGCACATTCACCAGATGAACGAGCTGGCATTACTTCAACACAAAAATTCTGGAAATTTTTAAAAGAAACTTTAAAGAACATTCCCGAAAAACAATAAACATGAGCCTTATTTATGTAAAAAATTAGTACTTTACATTTTTATGATGTTTTTAACAACTTTGATTTAAAGAAAACAGAATAATGTGTATTTTTACTTTTTACAAAAATTGATCATTTAATGGGAAAAATAATTGCAATCGCAAATCAAAAAGGAGGTGTTGGTAAAACAACTACAAGCATAAATTTGGCAGCCTGTTTAGGAGTACTAGAGAAGAAGGTGTTACTTATCGATGCTGATCCTCAAGCGAATGCTTCTTCTGGACTAGGCATTGACGTAGCATCTGTTGAAATTGGCACCTATCAAGTTTTAGAACATACAATTGCTGCAGAAAATGCAATTGTAAAAACATCTTCTCCAAATCTTGATATTATTCCTGCACATATTGATTTAGTTGCGATTGAAATTGAATTGGTCGACAAACCAGAAAGAGAGTACATGCTAAAAAAAGCATTGACTTCATTAAAAGATTCCTACGACTATATTTTGATTGATTGTGCACCATCATTGGGATTAATCACTTTAAACTCTTTAGTTGCAGCCGATTCTGTGATGATTCCGATTCAATGTGAGTACTTTGCATTAGAAGGTTTAGGGAAGTTATTAAATACTATAAAAAGCATTCAAAATATTCATAATAAAGATTTAGAAATTGAAGGCTTATTATTAACGATGTTCGATTCTCGCTTAAGGCTGTCAAACCAAGTAGTTGATGAAGTTAGAAAACATTTTTCGATCATGGTTTTTGAAACGATAATAAGAAGAAATATTCGTTTGAGTGAAGCGCCAAGTTATGGAGAAAGTATCATTGCTTATGATGCAACAAGTAAAGGTGCTGTAAATTACTTAAACTTAGCCCAAGAATTGATTAAAAAAAACTTATAAATGGCAAAAGCAACAAGAAAACAAGCATTGGGTAGAGGCTTATCAGCATTGTTACAAGAACCTTCAAATATTGTTTCTGCATCCGATAAAAACGCGGATAAAATTGTTGGAAGTATTGTTGAGATTGAATTGGACGTAATAGACGTCAACCCTTTCCAACCTAGAACCTATTTTGATGAAGAATCTTTAGGAGAATTGGCAAGTTCAATTAAAGAATTGGGCGTAATACAACCCATTACCGTAAGGAAATTAGAAGGAAATAAGTTTCAATTGGTTTCAGGAGAAAGACGTTTTAGAGCTTCCAAACTAATTGGAAATAAAACGGTGCCTGCATATATAAGAATTGCAAACGATCAAGAAATGCTAGAAATGGCATTGGTTGAAAACATACAACGTAAAAACTTAGACCCGATTGAAGTAGCGCTTTCATATCAACGTTTGATTGATGAAATTCAGCTGACACAAGAAGCATTAAGCACTCGAGTTGGCAAAAAACGTTCTACGGTAACCAACTACTTGAGACTATTGAAATTAGATCCTATTTTACAAACGGGAATGCGCGATGGCTTTATTTCTATGGGTCACGGAAGAGCCATCATAAATATTGAAAGCACGGAAGATCAATTAAAAATTTACGAGAAAATTATTCGTGAAAAATTATCTGTAAGACAAACAGAAGATTTGGTTAAAAACCTAAAATCACCTGTAAGTACTAAAAACAAAAAGAAAGAAGCACCAAAATTCATCAAAGAAAACATTCAAGAAATTAATACTTTTTTTGGCCATAAAGTAGCCATCACTATGGGAACAAATGGAAAAGGAAAACTGACTATCCCTTTTCATTCTGAAGAAGACTTTAACCGAATAAAAAACCTATTAAAATAGTGCTTCTAAAAAAATCGCTCTTTTCATTATTATTTGTTTTACTAATAACAAATACTATTTCCGCTCAAAAAGATTCCACGGAGGTGAAAAAAGTAACCGTGAAAGAAAAAATTGAACTTCCGCAAGGAGTATACAATCCATTATCTCCTTCAAGAGCTGCTTTTTATTCCGCAATTTTACCAGGAATGGGGCAGATTTACAATAAGAAATACTGGAAAGCTCCTATTGTTTGGGGAATTCTGGGTGGTACTACCTATTTATACTTGGACAATAATAGTGTCTATAAAAGATATCGTACTGCTTTTAAATTGAGAAAAGCGGGACTTCAAGATGAATTTACACTCATAGATGCTGCAGGGAATTCTTCAGTTTTAATTTCTGAAGCAGGTTTGGAAAGTGCTCAAAAACAATTAAGAGAAAACAGAGATCTTGCATTATTATCAACAGTATTGGTCTATGTTTTACAAATTGTAGAGGCAAGTGTCAATGCACATTTACTTCAGTTTAATACGGATGATAATCTAACTTTTAGACCTGCGATCATCCCAGACAATATAAAATTTGCAAACACGGCAGTAGGTTTCAACTTAAAATACAACTTTTAAACATGAATATTGCTTTATTAGGATATGGTCGCATGGGGAAGGAAATTGAGCAAATTGCTCTTTCTCGAGGACACACCATCGTTATAAAAAATGACGGAAGCGCAAAATACGATATCAATATCGCAGATGTGGCTATTGATTTTAGTATTCCAGATTCGGCGTTTAAAAACATTTCAAACTGCATCAATCATCAAATTCCAGTAATTTCTGGAACAACGGGTTGGTTGGAAAAATACCCAGATGCGATTGCACTCTGTAAAGAAAAAAAAGGCGCTTTCATCTATGCCTCAAATTTTAGTTTGGGTGTAAATATTTTCTTTGAACTGAACAATCAATTGGCAAAAATGATGCGCCAATTAAAAAACTATAATGTTTCTATAGAAGAAATTCATCATACTAAAAAATTAGACGCTCCGAGTGGTACCGCAATTACTTTGGCGGAAAGTATTGTGAAGAACGGAGCTTTTACAAATTGGGAGTTAAACAAAGCTACAACAGCAGAAAGCCTTCCTATATATGCAAAGAGAATTCCAGAAGTTCCTGGTACACATACAGTATCTTATGCTTCTGGAATTGATGAAATCCATATAAATCATACTGCAAAAAACAGACAAGGCTTTGCTTTAGGGGCTGTAATTGCTGCAGAATGGTTGCTCAATAAAGAAGGGGTGTACTCTATGAAAGATGTGTTAAACATTGGTTAAAGATGTAACGTTTTCAAGATTACAACTACCTATTAAAACAAAATAAACCCTTTTATAAGAAAAGGTAAAATATACAATTATGACATTTACACAGTGGTTTCTTTTTTTTATTGCAATACAAGTGATCCACTTTTTAGGAACTTGGAAGTTATACGTAAAAGCAGGTAGAAAAGCTTGGGAGGCAATCATTCCAATTTATAACGGTATTGTTTTAATGCAAATTATAAATCGTCCAAAATGGTGGGTACTTTTATTGTTTGTACCTGTTGTGAATTTATTAATGTTTTTGGTTATTTGGATAGAAACCATAAGAACCTTTGGTTTTTATAGAAAAGTAGATTCACTTCTAGTAATAGCCACATTAGGAGGATATATTTTCTATATAAATTATGCAACCGAAGCAATCTACAATGCAAAAAGAAGCATCAAACCACGTTCTGAATTGGGCGAATGGGTTAGCTCGATTACATTTGCAATTATTGCTGCTACCTTAGTGCATACTTATTTTATGCAGCCTTTTACCATTCCAAGTTCTTCGTTAGAAAAATCTTTATTAGTGGGTGATTATTTGTTTGTTAGCAAATTTCATTATGGGGCAAGAATTCCTTCAACCGTGATTGCGGCGCCTATGGTTCACGATTCTCTACCTTTTACAAGTTCAGCCTCATATCTGAATAAACCTCAATTACCTTACTTAAGGGTTCCTGGGTTTCAAAAAATAAAAAATAATGATATTGTTTGTTTTAATTGGCCTGCCGATTCGCTAAAAACAATGTGGGGAGATAATTCTGGCGAATTCACATACAAACCTGTTGATAAGAAAACCAACTATGTAAAACGATGTGTGGCTATTGCTGGGGACACCTTAGAAATAAGAGATGGTTTTGTATTTATAAATGGGGAGAAAAATAGTTTACCAGACAGAGCAAAACTCCAATTTAAACACACTGTATACTCTTCCAAAGGAATCAGTACAGAGAAAGTATTAAGGTACATAGGCAAAGAATTTGAAAGTAAGTTTATTGTTGACTATAAGAGCAACGAGGAATTTGCTGAAATGGGAAAACATCTTTCTGCCAGAAAAGCATTGGATGGAAATAAATTTAGAGTGAACACCTATGATTACAAGAGTGTATTGGCGGTTGCAAAAAAATATAACTCTACTATTTCAGAAATTAAAACAAATAAAAGAATTGTAAATTTAACATTAGACATTGCAAAGAGACTAAGAAAAGATTCGGAAGTTGATAGTGTTGTTCAGATTATACATGATGCCGATACTGCCATCTTTCCTCAAGTTGATAATAATGAATGGAGTCAGGACAACATGGGTCCAATTTATGTTCCAAAAAAAGGAGTTACGATAAACATTAACACTGAAAACTTACCCTATTATCAACAGATTATTGAACTCTACGAATACAATAATTTGGTAACTAACAATGGAATCATATACATCAATGGGGAAAAAGCGGACACCTATACATTTCAACAAGATTATTACTGGTTGATGGGAGATAACAGGCACAATTCTTTAGACTCAAGATATTGGGGTTTTGTTCCTTTCGATCATGTATTAGGAAAACCAGTAATGATTTGGTTTAGTTGGGAAGCAGATGCTTCTACCTTTATGGCAAAACTAAAATCAATTCGTTGGAGCAGAATGTTTACAACGGTTGGTGGTGAGGGAGAACCTGTATCCTACAGATATGTTGCTTTAGGGCTACTTTTACTTTACTTTGGATATAGTTTTATCAAGAAAAAGAAAACGAAATAATGGGGTTATTTTTACCAACCTACTTTCCTCCTATTTCTCAATTTTCTGAAATAGTACGTTTTAATGAAATCACCTTTGAAGTTGAAGATAATTTCCAAAAACAAAGCTATCGAAACCGTTGTTATATATATGGTGCCAATGGTCAGCAAATGCTCAATATTCCTATACAAAAAAACAAAAGTATTGAAAAGCAAAAAACAAAAGACACCTTGGTTGACAATAGTGTAAAATGGCAAGATCAGCATTTCAAATCATTAAAGGCTTCTTATAATTGTTCTCCTTTTTTTGAATTTTTTGAAGACGATTTACACAGTATTTATAGCAAAGAATATCGCTATTTAAATGACCTTAACTTAGATACATTTTTGTTTTTAACGGATGCACTTCAATTGGAAATAAAAACAAAAAATACAGTGGAATATAACCATCAAAATACCTTAAATGACTTTCGATTTCTTGCAAGTGTGAAACAAAGTACCCCAAAACAAAAGACACCTTACATTCAAGTTTTTGAAAACAAACATGGATTCATTCCAAATCTATCAATATTAGATCTGCTGTTTATGGAAGGTCCTAATGCAATTAGTTTTTTGTAATTTTTTATGATTTTTTATGATTTTTTATGATTTTTTATATAAATTTGAAAAAAACTATTCATTTACTGACAACTACCCCAGAAATAAGTAATTAAATGCTTTTAAAAAAACAGATTCTAAATACTGTTGTATGACGGAATGTGTATTTTACAATAATCGCGTGAATTAGCATGTTTATGAGTTTGCAATTTATAGCAACGGTAAGTAATAATTTTATAATGTAAATTTTAGCACGTAAAAATTTATTCAAAAAATACGACAACAAAATCATGTCTGTTTTATTTTAAGATTCATTAGAGGTTAAAATTGTTACAAATATATGACTATATGGAATTCATAATTGATTTAATTTCGGAAAACAACAAATTACCAGTTAAAACTATTAATAGCTTTAACAATTTACTTTCCTTTCAAAACGTTAAGAAAAAGCATGTTTTAGCTAAAGCTGGTGAAACTCCTACCGAATTTTATATCTTAAAAAAAGGAGTTGTTCGCTCGTATTTTTTAGATAAGAAAGGAAGAGAAGTCATTCAGTCATTAACTGTAGGAGGAACTTCTACTGGAGCATTCTCTAGTTTAATTTTAGACAAACCCTCTAGAATATTTTATGACTGCCTTACCGATTGTGAGTTTTATGTTGGTGATTTTAAAGAATTCAAAAAACTTACAAAAAAAGACATCAATATCAGTTTGTTGTATACTAAAGTTTTGGAAGATGCTTACATTAAAAAAGAAAAAAGAATTTTTGAACTTTCAATGCTAGACGCAACAGACCGGTACTTAAAAATCAGAAAAGATTTACCAAATATCGAAAAACAAATACCGCAATATCAAATTGCTTCTTTCTTAAATATCACACCAGTACAGTTAAGTAGAATCCGAAAAGACTTACTCATGAAAAGAGTTCGTAAATAGCAGTATTTTTATATCAAAATACATTAATTACACCTCATTACAATCCATTACAAGCATCTAAAAAAGACTTATTATTAAGTCTTTTTTGCTTTTCAATAATGATCTTAAAAAACATACTCCATTACGGTATTCACTTTTTAGTACCGCTACTTATTGCTTATTTTTTCTTTCGAAAAAAATGGAAGATGGTATATTTGATTTTCTTACTTTCGATGTTGGTCGACTTAGATCACTTGATTGCAAATCCTATTTTCGATAAGAGTAGATGCAGTATCAACTATCATCCACTACACTCTTATGTTGCTATCGCATTTTATGCAATGGGACTACTCTTTAAAAAATCAAGAATTCTTGCGTTTGCATTACTTTTACATATGATTGCAGATGCGCTAGATTGTTATTTATAAAACTTTTTAAGAAGGCTATCAAACTCTGGTGAAATGTGTAACTTAAAGATCAAGAACACATAAATTACAACGATTATAATGCTTTTTAAAATAATATTTATAATCGGGTGTATTGGTATTTCCCATAAATAAACGTTCGCAAATGGAAACTCCCAGAAATTAAACGTTAGATACAAAATAGTAATAATTGAAAACAGTAATAATGATTTATTTGTAAATGGTGTAATGGAAAATTTACGCTTCACAAAAAACAACTTAAAGGTATTGGCCGAAAAAATAACAATGAGGGTTGCCAGCGCCAAACCATTGGTTCCCATATCCAATTCATAATAAAATAGTTTGTTTAAAAAATAAACAGAAAACGCCATCGTAAGACTTATAGGTAACGTTATTTTATAAAACTTAGAGTTGTTTATAATAGCACCATTATTCCCTAAAAAGCCATTATATAGCTTCAGCAATGAAATCATTAGCACCACCAAAACACCTCCTGAATATGCTTCGGGAAGCAAACTGAATAACTGATTTACATTTGTATTAATCAAAACAAAAAACAGTCCACTAATTAGCAATAAATTAAGGGAGCTTTTTTTATACAAAGAGGCTACCTCTTTATGATTTCCTTCATGTAAAGTTTTTGAAGTTAATGGTTGTAAAATATTCAACATTGCTCTACATGGCGCTTCAATAAAAGAACCAATAAAAACAGCTACGGAATAATATGCAGCTTTTACTAAAGATTCTTTTCCAGGAATCATAAATTTATCAATGTCTAAAATGATCGCTCCGGCACTTCCCGCTAGAATAATATATGCTGAAAAACGGATTACTTCATTGAAATTTTTTGGCTTTGAAAATGTAAATTTAGGGGTATATAATTTGAGCGCATAGATCATCATTACAAGCGTTCTTAAAAAATAAGCTCCTGTTAAATAATAAATAAATTCAGCTTTCGTAATCAGTTCAAAATAAACTGCAAACAATAGCAGCATGACAACAACGCGATTCCACAACTCTTTCAGGATATTACCAAAAACAGATTGAAACTGTACTTTTGCCCAAGCATAAAAAATCTCAAAATAGGATGTAGCAACTGCAATTAAATAAATTATAAACGTATACTCTTTAATAATTGGATTTTCACTAGATAAATACTGTCCTATTTCTTCATAAAAAAGAGTTCCGAAATAAGCAATCGGTATCGCTATAAAAAAGGGCAAAAAGAGTATGGATGATAAAAAACGATCCTTTTCAATTTTAGTGAAATAACTAGAGAAAAACTTCACGATTGAATGATGTACTCCTAAAGCTATTAAAGGCATTAACAGATTGGAGGTAGAGAGTAGAAAAGTAACCAACCCATAATATTCATCTTCTAGGAAACGTGTGTATAAAAACAAGGTATTAATTCCCCCGAAGAGAAACCCCAAATAAATAAATAACGTGTTTTTTAAAGACTGTTTAAATACAATTCCCACTTAATCTTGAATTAAATTACAAATAGAATCATGAATTTTTTTGCCTACATTTTTACCAAATAAATTAATACTAAAATCCATTTCAGCAGTCAAAAAATATTGAAAAGCAGACAACATATTTTCTTTATTCGTTCCTACAATTTTTGCGAAATTGTGAGTAACCAACTCTAACCATTCCGTTTCTTCACGTACAATAATACAGTTTTTGTTACTAAAAAAAGCTTCTTTTTGCAAACCACCACTATCGGTAACAACCATTGTACAATTCTTTAACAATTCTAACATATCAAAATAACCAACAGGTTCTATGAAGGTGATTTTTGTATTGATTTTAAATTTTGTTAGCATTTTTTTTGTCCTAGGGTGCAAAGGCAAAACAACTTGTTGTGTTTGATGAATTTCATCCAAAGCAGCAAAAATCTCTTTCATTTTAACTTCATCATCTGTATTCTCTTGACGGTGAATCGTTGTTAAAACAAATGCGTCTTTTGATAAATCTAAGTCTTGAATAATAGTAGATTTTTCTGATGATTTCTCACTGTAAAACGCAACTGCATCTTTCATGATGTCACCATGTTTTTCGATTATTATTGGCAAAATCCCAAAACCTTCGTTGGCAAGATTCTGAAGTGCTGTATCTGTTGGGCAACTTAATAAGGCTGAAATTCGATCTGTTAAAATTCGATTCACTTCCTCGGGCATCTTTAAATTAAAAGAACGTAAACCTGCCTCAATATGAATCACTTTAATATCTAACTTTTTTGCCGCTAAAGCACCTGCAAGTGTAGAATTTGTATCCCCATAAACAACAACGGCGTCTGGTTTTTCATCAATTAAAATAGTTTCTATTTTTTCGAGCATTTGTCCAGTCATAGCACCATGTGTCAATCCATGAATCGCCAAGTTGTATTTTGGTGTAGGAATTTGCATTTCATTAAAAAAAACAGCGCTCATGTTTGCATCAAAGTGCTGCCCCGTATGAACAATCACTTCTTGAATTTGATTCATTTCTGAAACAATTCTACTTAAAACAGCCGCTTTCACAAACTGGGGTCTGGCTCCTAAAATGGTCACAATTTTCTTCATTAATTCAGAATTAAATACTTTTAATAATTGTTGCTAACTTCTTTGTGAGTTCTTTCCGATGATATTGTTGAATGTTATTGGAAGCAACTCGTAGCTCTTTTTTTTTAAATGCTTTGTAATTTGATAAAATTACCCTTTTTAAATTGGTTTCATCCTCGTAATCGATAACAAATCCCGAATTAGTGGCTTTTATAATTGCTGCAGCATCTCCATCTGTTGGTGCAATTGCCAAAATGGGTCTATTTGCTTCTAAATATTCGAAGATTTTACCCGTAACAATTCCTTTTGCACTGGGCACATTATTGACAACCAATAATAGCATTTGAGATTTCTGCTGATAGGCTCGCACTTCTGAATGTGGTAAATAGGTTATAAGATCGAGCGCGCTCTTTTCAAATATTTGCAATTCACTTATAATTTGTGGCGCTACTTTTCCTATTAAATTTATTTTTAAATCGGTTTTAAATTTCGAATCCTTAGCACAAATTTCTGCTAAAACTTTCCAAAGCAACTTTGGGTTTCTATCTGAATTCATCATGCCAATATGGGTCAACGTAAAATGACGATCAAGGGTTACCTTTGACTTTAGAGTTAAATCAACATCGAATCCATTTGTAATTACGTGAATATTTTTATTGAATTTTAAATAGTTTTCTTTCATTGTTTCTCCTACCGCCAGAACAGCATCGGATTCTTCTAAAACTTCTTTTTCCAAGTGAATATGAGTTGCTTTGGCCCTTTTGGTTAATGGCAATTGATGAAAGTAATCAATATCGGTCCAAGGGTCTCTGAAATCTGAAATCCATTTAATATTCAGTTTTTCTTTTAATTTCAAGCCAATTAAATGCATGCTGTGTGGTGGTCCTGTAGTAATTACAACATCAATATTATTTTGCTGAATGTAGTGCTCTAAATAACTTACCGAGGGTTTTATCCAAAATTTTCGAGCATCTGGAATAAAGAAATTGGCTCGAATATATTGCATGATCTTGCCAAACAATCCTGGGTTCGGATTTAAAAAACCAGCACTCTGAGATTTTTCTTTCTTCAAAAAAGAAAAAAGGTTGTTGGGTTCCCAGATGGGTTGTTTTAAAATTTCAATATTCTTTGGCACCTCGTCTTCGAGAGTATCATCTAAAATGGGATACTTCGAATTCGCAATCGTATACACCACAGGCTCAACATCAAAATCTTGTAAATACTTTACAAATTTCAACCATCGTTGTACTCCTGAACCTCCTGCTGGTGGCCAATAATAAGTGATAATTAGTGCTTTCAACTTTCTAAATTATTATATAATTTGATTAAATTTTTTGATAAAAAATCCCAATTTAAATCTGCATATAAAGATTGCTTCACTCCTTCGTTTGCCATTAAAAGAGATGCCTTGTAATTCTTATGAATATAAGAAACCTTTTCGGCAAAACTCAATATATTTTCAGATTCGAAATAAGTCCCTATTTTATGTGTACCGACCAAGCGTTTCATAGGTGCACAGTCTGACACTAATAAGGGTTTTCCTGAGAGTAATATTTGAAAAAACTTGTGTGGAACTGCACTTTCAGTATGCTCATTTGAGATATGTGGTATGACGTTTACGTCCGAACTTTTCATAATATTTATGACGTTTTTAAAAGGTTCTCTTCCTTTTATTTTTACAAAATGAGTTAACTCATTGTTCGTTATTATCTTTTGAAGATGCATTCTCACATCATGGTTTGCCGGCCCCACGAGTACGAGTAGAGCGTTGGGAATTGCTTTAGAAATTTCTTTCATTCCTAAAATCGCGGTATGCAAACCCCTGTGTGGCCCAAAACCACCTACATATGAAATAATAAATCTTTCTTTTTCTTCTTTGAAATAGTCTGGGAGATGCGTTTCAAAATTCTTTGCAAAATCTTTTTTCTCGGCATTGGGTACAATTACAATATTTCCAGGATCAATCTGATGTTGATCCACAAGACGTTGTTTCATTTCGTCTACAACAGCGATTAAAACATCATATTTCTTAATAATTTTTGCTTCGTAGTTCCGCCATCGGTTATAACTAAAGAATAAGGTGTTTTTTAATCTAATAATAGGATTCTTACGCCATGAAAACCATGTTTTTAAAGCTGCGGGATAATTTTCATGTAAATCTAAAACCGTTTTTAGTTGATACTTTTTTGCTGCTAGGAATGCTGTTTTCGCAAGCGGCAAGTCATGAACATGTAAAGCGTTTATCTGATATCTTTTTATAAAATCTGGAAGCTTTTTTTTAAAATATGGGTGTATAAAATTTAGGGAAGCTAAAACATCAATCACACCTTCATGCGCTGTATTTTTGTATGCTATTTGTCGAACAACTGAAACGCCATTGATAATTTCAAACTCTTTATCAGAAGGTTCTTTTTTACACAATATAAATACGGAGTGATTCTCTGATAAACTTTCAGCCTCTTTTCGAACTCTAATATCTGCAGGGTAATTACCATTCAGCAACATTCCAATATTCATAGTAAATATTATTTTACACGTTTCTTTTCATAAAAAAACCACCCTACTGGAAGCAACAATAACAAGCCATAGGCTATCAATGAAATTAGCTTTCCTTTTTTAATAACACTAGGCTCAAATTGAAAGACTACTTGATGAACTCCTGCAGGAATTTCCATTCCGCGCAATACATAATTCACTCTAAAATGTGGCGTTAAAACCCCATCAATATAGGCATTCCAACCATCCTTGTAATAAATTTCTGAAAAGACAGCAAACTGTGCTTTCGTCGCATCTGTTTGATAGACTAGTTTGGTCACATCATAGTTCGTCAATTGAATTGTGGCTGTGGAGTCTATTTCAAAAAACACTTTATTGCTAGATTCTTGAGTGTTTGATTGGTTTCTGTTTTTAAATTTCTCAATCTGCAAACTGTTTATCACTGCTGCTTTCTTTAAATTTAAAGAACTTAATGCATTCATTTCTTTATCTACAGTAGCTGCACCTTGTATCATTTCTACAAACCAAACGTTTCCATTTGCAGTAACGTTAGGCTGAACAATTCGCTTTTCATTATCGCCTGGAACAATAAAGTATTTGGTATTTAGCATATCTAAAACCTGCCTATTATTTTTTGCGATTTGATACTCAAAAAGCTCTTGATAACGACCCATTTTAGCTGCATGATAGCCACCTATCGAATTGTGAAAATAGGAAGTTCTTCCATCATTCATAGGGTTTACAGTAAAATCTGCAACTCTATAATAAGACTTATCTTGTTGAATTTGTAAATCTGCTTCTGAAATTTCGAAAGGTTCTTGCATCTCTATAGCGTCATAGAAATCATCTTCGTTTACATATCTTTTATCAATGGAAATCAAATCAAAAAGAATAAAGATTGAAAAAGCAATAACAGCAGTAAATTGCTTTATTTTTCCTTTCAAATAGAGCCATAGGGCTCCAGCAGAAACTATCGTTAGCATTAGCGATCTTATTGTGTCGGAAAACAAAAGTGCTTTGCGATCTGCAATAACTGAATCAAGAATATTTTTAACTTGATAATTCTTTTCAATTTGTAAATAATAGCTATCATTAATTCCTTCAAAAGCAGCAAATCCATTAGCTACTATAAAGCCAACAATTATTAGACTTGCAAAAACAAATAAAGCTGATTTAAGCGCTTGTTTTTTTTCTTCAATGGGTTTTGTAAAGGAAAAGAACTCTTTTAATGCCAAGAAACTTAAAATTGGCACACATAATTCTGCAATTACTTGAATAGAAGAAACTGCTCTAAACTTATTATAAAGCGGTACATAATTAATAAAAAAACTAGTCAAAACATCAAAATTCCTACCCCAACTCATTAAAATTGAAAAAACAGTTGCAGCTACTAACCATTGTTTAAATTTCCCTTTAACTAAGAAAATTCCAAGAAAAAATAAAAAGAACAAAACAACACCTATATATGCTGGAGCTTCTATAAATGATTGATCGCCCCAATAAGATAAAGTACAGCCATCGCAATTATCGAGAGCTTCATCTGTAAAGTAGTTTGCACCTCTTTGCCCAAGCGTACTGGCTTGTAAAGTTGTGTAAAGGTTAGAGTTTTCAGATAACTTTTCTTTTGTTCCTCCTCCCATAAATCGTGGAATAAACAAATTGAAAGTCTCAAGTTTTGCATAACTATATTCTGTAATGTAGCCATAATCTAAACCTATAGAGGCTACTTTAGGGCTTCCGTCTGGTGTAATTGTCAATTCTGAAGTACCGCGAGTACTATAGTCTGCGTATTCCTTCATCGCCATTAAACGTGGTGCATTTGCGGCAATTCCAAGGAGTACGGCAAGTAGAATTACAACCGTTTGTTTTGCAAAGGTTGGAAGTTGTTTTTCTTTGATGGCATGAACCAGTTCAACAATTCCTAATATGAGTAAACAAAAACCTAAATAGTAGGTCATTTGTGGATGGTTGGTATAAATTTCTAATGCCATGGCAAGACCTGTAACAACGAAACCTAACAAATACCTTTTTTGAAAAACCCATAATATACCTGCCAATACGAGTGGCATGTAGCCAATAGCATGTGCTTTTGCATTGTGTCCGGCTCCGAAAATAATAATTAGATAGGTAGAGAAACCAAAGGACAATCCGCCTAAAAGCGCCAGTTTCCATTCTACTTTTAAAGCCAACAAGAGTACAAAAAAACTAAAGAAATACAGAAAAGTATAATCTGCAGGTCTGGGTAAAAAACGAATATATTTATCAATGATTCGAACAAAATCATTCGGATAGTAGGCACTTAACTGGTAAGCTGGCATGCCACTAAATGCGCTTCCGGTCCAATAAGGTTCGGCATTATTGTCGGCTCTAAAGTCTTGAATTTCCTTAGACATCCCTTGAAACTGGGTAATGTCTGACTGTTTAATTTTTTGTCCTTTTAAAACAGGATGAAAGTACGTAATGGAAGCAACGGCAAAAACAAGTATCGCAATTGCAAAAGGAGTTATTTTTTTAATATTCATATCAATCTAATTCTTCAAAATCCACATATTCTCCCACTGTCTTTTTACCATTTACATCTTTAGTAGGTGCTTTATCAATAATGGTTTCTCCTTCTTTTACAGTAGATTTGGGTTGTTGATTTCGAAATTGCGCTTCAGCTTTCTCTTGCATTTTATTGGCTACTTTTTTAATTAAAAAAGGTGCAAATAATTTTGCCAAAAACTTAAAAGCGTACATAAAAAATACGATATATAAAATCATTTTAATTAAACCCATCTCTTCAATATTCTCTTTAAAAATTAATAATTTACCCCAAAAATAACAATTTGTATACAATACTAACGTTAACAAACTGCAAATATTTACAAGTCTTATAAAAGGAACCCTTCAATTTAAAGAATGGTATTTTTAGAGTATGTTTGTATAGCAATAAAAGTAAGCTAATTTAAACTTTTTTATTTTGAAAAAAACAACCTTAAAATACAGTCTCACATTCTTCTTTGTTGCTTCTTGCTTCTTAGCAGTAAACGCGCAATACACTAATGTAATCAACTCTAATAAACCTGGTTTCTCAGAAAGCCCTTACAGTGTAGGGACCGGGATTTATCAGTTTGAAAGCAATCTCTTTTATCGAGACATGAGTATCGAACCAACATTCTCTCAGCCACAATCTTTGGGGATTGATTTGCTATTTAGAACCAGTTTTTTTCTTGAAAAGTTAGAATTTAGCACCCAATTAAGTTACCAAAGAGACAAGGTCGCTTTTAATAATGTTTTTACATCAAGTGAGTTCACGAGTGGGTTAAGCAACGCAACGATTGGTGCTAAATATTTAGTTTTTCAACAAGAATTTACCGACAAAAACAAGGAAATACGAAGTTGGAAAAAAAGAACTGCTTTTGATAAAAAAAGACTGATCCCATCGGTTGCAGTATATGCTGGATTCAATACAAACTTCTTGGGAGATCTCCACAAGGCCTCAAATTTATCCCCAAAATTGGGAGTATTACTGCAAAATGATTTAAGCAATGATTTTAATGTGATTACCAATTTCTATTATGACAAAATGGGAACCGATGCTGCTGAATTTTCCTACATAATTACAGCGACCTATAGTTTTAGTGACCGATGGTCTACCTTTTTTGAAAACCAAGGCGTCTTTAAAAAAGAACGTAAAGACACAAACATTGGAACCGGTATTGCCTATTTATTAACAACCAACCTACAAGTAAACGCATCGGCAAGAGGTATGTTTGAAGGAAATTCGAAAGGGTACTATGCAAGTTTGGGGGTTTCCTATAGAATTAACAGACATCGAGATTCCTATATCGAATTAGACGACAATGGCAATCCTATTGAAGAAAGTCCGGAAGATGAATTCAATAAAAAGAAAAAGAATTTCTTTGGAAGGATCTTTAGTATTTTCAAAAAGAAAGACGCGTCAGAAAAAGGGACGGAAGTAAAAACCAAGAAAAAGAAAAAACGCCGTGGTTTTTTCGGACTTTTTAAAAAGAAGAAAGAAACGGAGCTGGAAAAAATTGAAAGGGAAATTAAAGAATTGGAGAAAAAAATTAAAAAAGATAGCAATTAGTCATCAAATATCATAAAATGATAACGCTTCAAAAAGTTACTTCTAAAAAGGAAATGAAACAATTTGTCTTATTTCCTTTTTCACTTTACAAAGACAACTCCTATTGGGTTCCGCCTATTGTAAAAGATGAAATTGCCAGTTTTGACCCTTCAAAGAATCCTGTTTTCGAAAATGCAGAAGCTCAATTTTTTATTGCTATTAAAAACGGCAAAATTGTTGGGAGAATTGCAGCCATCATCAATTGTCTAGAGGTTGAAAAACAACAGATAAAGAAAATGCGTTTTGGTTGGTTTGATGTCATTGATGATCTTGAAGTTTCAAAAGCACTCTTACAGCAAGTGCAAAAAATTGGGAGCGAGCATCATTTAGAATACCTAGAAGGTCCTGTAGGTTTTAATAACTTAGACAAAACAGGTGTTTTAGTGGAAGGTTTTAATCATCTTGGTACAAGTATTACTTGGTACAACCATCCGTATTATAAAGAGCATTTAGAACAATTGGGCTTTGTAAAAGAGAAAGAATATTTGGAGAATAAATTCCAATTTAAAAATGTTGATGGGGTGTATTTCAACAGAATGAGCACTCTTTTAAAGAGACGTTTTCAACTAAAAGCATTGAATTTCACAAAAACAAAAGACCTCCTCCCCTACGTAGATGAAATGTTTGAGGTCTTGGAGAAGTCCTATGGAAAACTATCTACGTTTGTGCCCATTTCAAAAGCACAAATCGCTTTTTTCAAGAAGAAATACATTCGTTTTATCAATCCAGAATACATACAATTTGTGGTGAACATTAACCATAAACTCGTTGCTTTTGCCATTGTCATGCCCTCCTTTTCGAGCGCATTTCAAAAAGCAAAAGGAAGACTGTTTCCCTTTGGTTTATTTCACTTATTGCGTGGAAGAAAACACGGTAAAGATGTTACTTTTTATTTGATTGGTGTAGATCCTGCCTACCAAAACAAAGGCGTGCATGCGATTCTCTTTGATCAATACGCCAAAGTTTTCTCGAAAAAAGGAATTGTAAATTGCATCCGAACTCCAGAATTAGCCGACAACGAAGCCATTCGGAAAATATGGAAAAACTTTGACCCTATTACGCACAAAAGACGAAGTACGTATAAAAAAATGCTTTAGGCTTAGGCTTTAATATGGAAATTAAAAAGGTTTCGGAAAGCTCAGTTGAGAACAACTCTAAAAAACAATACAATGGCTGCTCGTGTTGTATCGAAAACTAATTTAAATAAAAAATCTAATATCTGTAAGAAGATCTTAACTTTAACACTTAGAAACGATTTTAAACATTGAAACACCTTTACCCCATGCAACTCTTTTACAATTCAGAAATTTCTACCGCCACCAAACAGCTTGTTTTCGATAAGATTGAGAGCAAACACATTGTGCGTGTTTTGCGGAAGAAAGAAAATGATGTGCTAAAAATCACCAATGGAAAAGGGTATTTGTTTGATGCAATAATAAGTTTTGCAAGCGATAAGAAATGCATGGCAGACATTATTGCGGTTACCGAAAAAGAAAAACCTTGGAACTACTACCTCCACATTGCCATTGCACCCACCAAAAACAATGATCGTATTGAATGGTTTCTAGAAAAGGCAACCGAGATAGGGATTGATGAGATTACACCTATTATTTGCGCAAACTCTGAACGTAGAATTGTAAAACTCGATCGATTTGAAAAAATCATTCAGTCGGCAATGAAACAATCTTTAAAATTTACACTCCCCAAACTGAATGCACCTGTAAAATTCAGTGAATTTATTCAGCAAGATATAGACGGAACACGGTGTATTGCCCATTGTGAAGACCAAGACAAAAACCTCCTTAAAAAAGTGGTAGCGCCTTCTGAGAAAGTGACCCTTCTAATTGGTCCTGAAGGTGATTTCTCTACCGATGAAATACAAAAAGCATTGGCAAAAAAATGGATTCCTGTTTCTTTGGGAGAAAGCAGACTTCGCACAGAAACGGCTGCATTGGTTGCCGTAAACTTGGTTTCTTTCATCAATGAATAACCTCCCTTAGTATTGGGTATTCTTAGAACAATGGATCCTTGCTATTCTTTCTAAAAGGATACAACAGCAAAAAAACGCCTTTAAAACTGTCCAGAATATTCCAAAGGAGTCCAGAATTATCCAAACCACCTATTTTTAAAAACCTAAAAAAGAATATGTGAAATTCTTTATTTTTAAGTTTGGATATCTCTTAATTTTTTACGGCAATCCAATTGGGATTAGCACGTTAAGTCTAAGTCAAGTACTAATCGCAAATGTCGCGATGAATGTATGTGCAAGCTACTTTTTAACAATTGCACTGACCCCCTCTCACGTATCAGAAAAATCGATATTCCCATTGCGAAATAAAAAAGGCATGATGCCCTACCCATGATCGCATCATCAAGTAATAACAACATCAGACTTCGCTACCAAAAGCAAAACAACAACCAGGTTGCTAGGAGGTTTTAATCACCATATAACACATCATTTATTTCCCTCAATAGCGCATGTTTATTATCCTGAAATTACACCAATCATAAAGAGAACAATACTTGAATTTGGATTACCATACACTTACCAAAACAGCCTTTTTAAGGCTTATAAATCTCATTATAATCTACTAAAGAAAAATGGAAACACTTAAAGAAAGAGTCTCAAACAAAGAGAAAAAACAATACATAAACTTAATTACCGAAAGGTTTTTGACAAACCCAAGAATATCTTTTTTATTTGACCATCAAAAAGGAAAAAAATTATAAGAGCGTTCAAAAATTGGTTGAATATTGTTTTCATATAGCATTAAGCCTAAATGGTTTTTACATTTCGAAAAACAAAAAAACAATCGTACTTTTTTATGAAAAAAAAGAATTTCAAAGAAACAAACAGGATTACCTAAGATACTTTAAAGTGCTTATCAGAATCAAAATGAGAAAACTTTTTATCATTTTAGGTAATGAAAAAAAAATAAAAAAAACAGACTTAAAATCGACAACTATATATATGTATGGTTTATGGCGCAGGAAAAAGAATATAGAAAGTTAGATGGATTAATCGAAATAAACACAATGCTCTTTGAATATGCTAAAAAAAAGAACATTCCTATACTATTAGAAACTTCAAATCTAGCAGTGTTGAAACTCTACAAAAAAGCAGGATTTAAGGTTTATAAGAAACAAAAAACTGAAGAAGGCACGCTCTATTTTTTTATTGACAAGTTTAATTTAGATAAAACAATAGAGTAATCAAAATTAAATGTAAAATAAACTGAAAAAAAAATAGCACAAGAACTCCCTTAAAATCTAAGGGCGTTTTTTCATACTCAAACCTGAATTTACTATATTGCTTCTTTAATAATCAATAGCGATTTATGAAGCCCTTATTATTCCTGTTTTATTGTAGTTTGTGTGTAACGGCAAATGCCCAAGACGTTGCTATTTTAAAATATAATGGCGGTGGCGATTGGTATGCAAACCCAACTGCAATTCCAAATTTAATTGCCTTTACCAATACAACCATTAAAACCACGATTTCTAAAAATCCAAAAACAGTCGCTGTGGGCAGTGAAGATCTTTTTAACTTTCCAATGGTATTTATGACCGGTCATGGAAATGTTACCTTTTCAGAGAGAGAGGCAGAAAACTTGAAAACCTATTTAATTTCTGGAGGTTTTTTACACATCTCCGACAATTATGGCTTAGATGTCTACATTCGAAAAGCACTCAAAAAAGTATTTCCAGAATTAGAATTAGTAGAAATCCCTTCAAATCATAAGCTTTACAATCAGACCTATACATTTCCAAACGGAATTCCAAAAATTCACGAACACGACCAAAAAAAGGCGCAAGGATTTGGGTTGTTTTACGAAGGTAGATTGATCGTTTTTTATGATTATGAAACCGATTTAAGTGATGGTTGGGAGGATGCAGCCATACACAACAACCCAAAAGAAGTTCGAGAGAAGGCTTTAAAAATGGGATCGAACATCGTTGAATATGCTTTTAAAAATTAATACAATGCAAGAACAAATAAACATTGATGCCATAAAAATAAATTTTGATACCCAAGGTTTATGGGTTTTAAACATTGCCATTGCAATCATTATGTTTGGAGTTGCTTTGGGGATTTCGATTGATGATTTTAAACGTTTGCTGAAAAGCCCAAAAATTGTTTTCGTTGGCGTTGTATCACAATTTATATTATTACCCGCAGTTACTTTTTTAGCTATTTTAATGCTAGAGCCACACCCAAGTTTTGCACTCGGAATGATGCTAATTGCGGCTTGTCCTGGGGGAAATGTTTCGAATTTTTTCAGTAAAATGGCAGCCGGAAACGCTGCATTGTCAGTAAGTTTAACCGCCTTTGCAACACTCATTTGTATTGTGATGACGCCTTTTAACCTGCAGTTTTGGGGAAGCTTATACCCACCAACAAATGAAATTTTAAAAACAGTCGAATTGAATTCTGTAGATATCCTTAAGTTAGTTTCCCTTATTTTAGGAATTCCGTTGTTTTTTGGGATGCATATTAAACACTACCATTCTCTAATGGCAGAAAAAATAGAAAAAGTACTAAAACCCCTTTCAATGTTGGTTTTTATTGCACTCATTTTTATTGCTTTTTCGCAAAACTTAGACGTATTTTTCAACCACATTCACCATGTAGCAATGTTGGTTATTTTTCATAATATTTTCGCTTATATTCTAGGGTATTATACCGCTAAAAGTTTTGGACTGAACCAAAGAGATACCAAAACAATTGCTATGGAAACGGGGATTCAAAACGGAGGATTGGGATTGTTATTAATTTTTGGATTCTTTGATGGCTTGGGAGGAATGGCTTTATTGGCAGCTTTTTGGGGGATTTGGGATGTGTTTTCTGGTCTTCTTTTAGCCACCTATTGGGGCAGAAAATCACAACAATAAATTTTATAATGTTTTTTTTTTATAAATGAGAAATAAGATATGATTCAGAAAATTTTGTTTGCTTTTGTGTCTAACACCATACAATTGGGTTTGTTTTTTTACAGTAAAGAAATAATAGTTAGCGGTAGAAAAAACGTTCCAAAAAAAGGAGCTGTTTTGTTTGCTGTAAATCATCCAAACGGACTGGTAGATCCTTTGTATGTGACCACAACAAATCGTCGTCGAAATCACTTTTTAGTAAGAGCAGCCTCCTTTAAAAATCCATTTATTAAAAAGGTTTTAGAATCTTTGTATTTAATGCCCATTTATCGAATTCGAGACGGAATACAACAACTAGCCAATAATCAAGAAATTTTTGAAAGGTGTTTTAAGATTTTACATAAAGAAGAAACTTTAATGATTTTCCCAGAAGGAAGTCATGATAAAAAAAGAACGGTACGCACTTTAAGCAAAGGGTTTACTCGAATAGTTTCTGGAGCTTTAGAGAAACACCCCGAATTGGAAATACAAGTAGTTCCTGTAGGCATTACCTATCAGCATGCGTCAAGCTTCCCTGTAAAAGTAGTGGTGCGTTATGGGCATCCAATTGCAACACGAGCAATTTTTGAAGCAAATACACCAGCAAAATCAATCAACATTTTAAAAACGGCCGTTACAGCGCAATTAAAAAAACTAAGTGTGCATATTCCCGATGATGAGAATTATGAAGCTGTTTTACAACAACTGAATGATGCCCAATTCGATTTTACACAGGTAGACCAAATTAACAAAATAATTGAAAGTGGTGTTTTTCCAAAAAGGAAAAAGAAAAAAAAGAACTTCTTAATTCCTCTATTATATTTAATCAAACTGAATAGTATTCTTCCTTTTTTGATTTGGAAAATAGCGCTAAAAAAGATTGATGAAATTGAATTTATAGATACGTTTCGATTTACTTTACACTTAGGATTGATTCCTGTTTTTTATGGATTACAAGCTTGGATAATTGGTGCTTTTTACGGAAATTTAGTAGGCGTTTTTTACCTGACTATTTCTGCTTTTCTTATTTTAATTTATGTGAAGTGTACACCTACGAATGCAAAAACGCACATCGAATTCCTATAACACAGAAAACTGTTTAGCCCTGATTGTAGCAATTGTCTGAGCTCTTCCGCTTTTTTTTGCGGAAAGCGAGTGCGGAAAGCAGGAAATAGCTCCTACTCTATAATTGCATCTTGAATTATCTGCTGAATTTTTGTGCGCATATTGTGCTTTACCAATCCATCATTGTCCATCGTTGGATACACTCTATTGGATAAAAAAACATAGACAATTCCACTTGCTGGATCTGCCCAAGTATAGGTGCCCGTAAAACCAGAATGACCAAAACTCTCTTCGGAAACACAACCACAAGTCGCTTTTACTTCTGGATCTAACTGCGGCTTATCAAAGCCCAAACCTCTACGTACGTTCTCCTCTGAAAAATAGCGTTTATTAAATTTATTGATAGTTTCAGTTTTCAAATACCGTTTTCCTCCATAGAACCCTTTTTGCAAATACATTTGCATCATCTTAGCAATATCATTTGCATTAGAAAACACTCCTGCATGTCCTCCAACTCCACCCAACATAGCAGCTCCCATATCATGCACATTTCCGTGCAACAATTGGTTTCTAAAATAAGCGTCTTTTTCGGTAGGGATTATTTCATTTTTATTGAATTTCAATAGTGGTAAATAGGTCATTCTGTTGGCTCCTAAAGCTTGATAAAAGGCTTCATCTGCTAATTTTGCCAACGATTTTTTGTATTTTTTCTCAAGGGATTCTTTAAAGAGGTAATAGCCTAAATCGCTGTATTTATACCCTGGCTGTTCTCTTTGTGAGGCTTCTTTTATGTATTTATAAATACTGTCTTTATAATTTTTTCTTAGATAGAGGTTTTCGGCAACTTTCGTCTTGTACAAGGAGGTTCTTTTAGTACGATAAAATTGCTGTAAATTATCTCCTGTAATACTATCTTGGGTGCCTTTATAGAAAGGAATCCAGGATTTTAAGCGTCCATAATGGGATAACATTTCTTTTACAGTAATGGTGTCTTTGTTTGATTTTTTAAAGAAAGGCAGCAGTTCTTTCAATGTTGAATTTAGAGAAAATATGCCCTCCTCTTCTGCCTTCATAATTAAAGGTAAAGAGGCTAAAATTTTAGTGAGCGATGCCACATCGTAAACATCGGAATTTTTTACTTTTATTTGCTGCTCGTTGGTATGATGCCCAAAGCTTTTTTGGTAAACAACTTTCCCTCTTCTCGCAACTAAAACTTGAACTCCAGGAGCCATTTTTTCTTTTAAAATAGTGTCTATCGTTCTTTCAATATCTGTTAACTTTTCTGATGACAATCCTACGTCTTCAGGTATCGAATACCCCAATCTATTTAAGTTTGAAGTAAATAATCCGAGTCCTTCTGGAAACTCTTTTTTAATTGATACTGGCAATTTTCCTTTTGCTTTAATAGCGCCAAAAATAAGTTGTGCCGTAAACTCTTGTGCAATGCGACTATTTTGATAGGAGACAACAACACTTTCTATATTGGAAAAAGATGCGACATCTAACAAACTATATGGGCTCGCAAAAACTGACAAAATCACTCTTTTTGTTCGTGCAATTTTCTGTAATTTGATTCGATCTTTTTTACTGAATTTATAACTTTTCCAAGGATGTAAGTTCGATTTATGAAAACCTATAATGACTAAATTATACGGTTTGAGTTTTTGAATTAGTTGAGCATCATTTGCATCTAAAACAAGATCAACCTCTGTATAATTTTTCAGTATTGAAACAAAATATTCTCCGGAGTCATCTCCTAATGACACATAGGCAATTTGCTGTTTTTCGAGGTTTCTTATGGGTAGAAGTTGTGCTTCGTTTTTAATGACTGTTAACGAGTTTTCAACTAGTTTTCGATGTAGCAATTCATCTTTTATAGTATTTAACTCTTCATTTAAATGTGCTATAACAACAGGCTTGTACTCATTTAATCCTACTAAGTACTTTGCAGCAAGAATTTTACGCACAGAAACATCCAATCGTTCCTCCGTTAAAACACCTGTTTTTAATGAGGTTTTCATTAATTGAACTGATCCGGGGATGTCTTGTGGTATTAACAAAAGATCGTTTCCTGCTAAAATTGCCGCCAAATCGATCTCTGCCGAAGTAGAATAGTTAGCTGCTCCTTTCATGTTGAGACCATCCGTAATAATTAGCCCTAAAAAGCCCATTTTTACTTTCAATAAATCCGTCACTATTTTTGGTGATAAAGAGGAAGGCAAAGCTGCATTTCGCTCTATTTTAGGAATGCTTAAATGTGCTGTCATTACGCTTGCAACGCCGGCATCAAACATTTTTTTATAGGGATACAATTCTAAGGTATCCAATCGTTGTGCATCAAAATTAACAACGGGTAAGGTATGATGCGAGTCTGTTGCCGTATCTCCATGTCCAGGAAAATGTTTGGCATTTGCCAAAACTCCAGTACTTTGCATTCCTTTTGTAAACGCAATGGATTTGTCGGTTACATTTTCTTTATTTTCACCAAAAGAGCGATTGCCAATTATTGGGTTGTCTGGATTTGTATTGATGTCTACAACGGGCGCAAAATTGATATGGATTCCCAATCTTTTACAGTGTGCTCCTACTCTTTCTCCGAATTGCTCAATAAAAGAATTGTCTGAAATAGCCCCTAGTGTCATGTTCCAAGGATATCGAAACGTGTTTTTTAAACGCATATCCAACCCCCATTCTCCATCAATACCAATAAGTAGTGGCACTTTAGAAAGCGCTTGGTATTTGTTGTTTAAAACCGCCTGTTTTTTGGGAGTTCCTTGCATGAAAATTAAATTACCTACATGATACTTGGCAATCAATTCTGTAATAAAGTCTTCGTGTTTTTTGTCTAAATTTGAATAGGCTTGCACCATAAATAACTGACCAATTTTTTCATCAACACTCATTGAGTTCATCAAACTATCTACCCAAATTTGTTGCGATTCAAAGTTTTCTGCTCTTAAAGGAGCAACACTTTGAGAAAATAAATTAGAAACAACACCAATACAAAATACTAAAAACAACTTTTTTTTCATGTGTCTATCCATTCAATTTTTATACCAAAAAACGTTTGTGCCAACTTTTACTTGCTGCAACTTCCCATTTGTTTTCAAAATCTTCTTTTGTATCAATCATATTGTTAAAAACAATCGTTGTTGAAGTGATTTTTTGCGCTTTTGCAAAGCGTTGAAAATCTGGAAGTTTTACAACGTTAATGGTGTCATTGTCTTTAAAGCTAATATTCATTTTATCCATTAAATCCAATTGTAATTCGGTTTGTAATTGTTGTACAAAACGAACGGAGCTATCGATCGAACAGCCAGAAACATTGTTAAAACTTTCATCTACGGCCAACACTAGAAACTGATTGTATTTAATAGTAAAAGAACCTTTTAAATCATCTCCATGGCGCGTCCATTGATTGATAAAGTCTTCCGCTTTTTCTGAAATGAACTCGATTTCTTTCTCTGTAAATTCTCTGTCTGATTGATAAATCCAAATGCGAGATTTATTTGGTAAATTTTTATAGTGAGTAAACATTATGAATGCTTTTTATTAATTTATAGAAGCATACGCTCCTAGACCTCTAGACCTGTCAGGTTTTCAAAACCTGACAGGTCTTTTAATTATCTTAAATTAAACTTCTGTTGTAAAGCTTGTAGTTTTTCAGGTTCAGACATCGTTTTTTTTGAAGCCGACATTCTATCTTTAATTTCTTGTAATACTTTTTTAGTATACAATGGAAAATCTGCATTCTGCATCCAGTTGTTATATCCTGGGTTTTCTTTTAATACCGCTTCAACAGTTCTCCCTTTATGTTTTCCAAAGGAAAAAATTTCTTCTCCGTCATCATTCATTAAAATAAAACCTGCAAAATCAGCTCTTTTCCCGTGAGATGAATATTCGCTTAACGCATCTACAGAGTTCTCAATGTCATCATATTTGTCTAATTGCGCTAACAAAATTTCATAGGTGGCATTGGTATCTGCTTCTGCACCATGAGCGCCTTCCAACTCTTTTCCACAGTAAAATTGATACCCTGCTCCTAAGGTTCTTTGTTCTTTTTTATGAAAAACAACTTGCACATCAATGGCTTTTCTGTCCTTCATATTAAAATCGACCCCTGCGCGCATTAACTCTTCTGCTAATAACGGAATATCGAATCGATTTGAATTGAATCCAGCTAAATCACAGCCTGCAATCATTTTATCGATTTCTGGCGCGAGTTCTTTAAAGGTGGGCTCGGTTACAACTTGCTCGTTGGTAATTTTATGAATTGCAGAAGCTTCTGCTGGAATTTCTACTTCTGGGTTCACCAACCACGTTTTACTTTCTTTATTTCCGTTTGGAAATACTTTTAAAATTGCGATTTCTACAACACGATCTGTTGCAATATTGACACCTGTAGTTTCTAAATCAAAAAATACAATGGGTTTTGTTAAGTTTAAATTCATCTTTATTTTTTTTGCTATTTTTTTTAATACTACCTAATTATAGCAAGCTATAAAAAACGATTTTGAAATTCGCTTTTTCCTAAATTTATCTTCAATAAGTAGGTGGGCATAAAGATAGAAAAAATAGTGGTTTTTAGCCCTCAAAAGAAAGCCCTTCTATAAATGTCTTTTTAGGTGTATTATTTGTTGGAAAATACTCAAAATTTCAATGGAGAAACTCGACTATTAATCTAGTAAAAATGATACTTGCATACTCACTTTTTTAGTGAATAAAAACAAATAGGATGGTGAATATAAGGGAGTAAATTTGAGCCGTTTTTAATATTCAAAAACACCAAACTCACTTTTAATCGTCAATTTTTTCGTGTCTGCTGCTGCAACACTACCCACAATTTGGGCGTTTACGTTGTATGATTTTGAGATTGAAATAATGTCTTGTGCAATTTCTGGGGAAACATAAATTTCCATTCTGTGTCCGCAATTAAAAACTTGGTACATTTCTTTCCAATCGGTATTCGATTGTTCTTGTATCAATTTAAATAAGGGGGGTACTGGAAATAAGTTGTCTTTTACAATGTGTAAATTCTCAACAAAATGTAAAATTTTAGTTTGCGCTCCTCCTGAACAATGCACCATTCCGTGAATTGTTTTCGAATCGAACTTCGATAAAATTTCTTTAATTATGGGAGCATAGGTTCTTGTTGGAGACAAGACTAATTTCCCTGCATTTATTGGAGAATTTGCTACACTGTCCGTTAATTTTGTATTTCCAGAATAGACCAAGTCTTCGGGAACAGCGGCATCGAAACTCTCTGGATATTTATCGGCTAAATATTTATGAAAAACATCATGTCTTGCAGACGTTAATCCGTTAGACCCCATACCTCCATTGTATTCCGTTTCATAGGATGCTTGTCCAAACGATTCCAATCCAACAATCACATCGCCGGGTTTAATATTGGCATTGTCAATCACCTCCGAGCGTTTCATTCTTGCTGTTACGGTAGAGTCTACGATAATGGTACGTACTAAATCACCCACATCTGCGGTTTCTCCTCCGGTAGAATGTATCGTCACTCCAAAACCTTTTAAATCTGCTATTAGTTCTTCTGTTCCGTTGATAATTGCGGATAAAACTTCTCCTGGGATTTTACTTTTATTCCGTCCAATGGTAGATGACAACATAATATTGTCTGTTGCCCCAACACATAATAGGTCGTCAATATTCATGATCAATGCATCTTGTGCAATGCCTTTCCATACAGAAATATCACCGGTTTCTTTCCAATACATATAAGCCAAAGAAGATTTTGTCCCGGCGCCATCTGCATGCATTATTAAACAATACGCTTCATCGTTTGTTAAATAATCGGGTACAATTTTACAAAATGCTTTTGGAAACAATCCTTTGTCGATCTTCTTAATTGCATTGTGCACGTCTTCTTTAGATGCAGAAACGCCTCTTTGTGCGTATCTTTTGGAAATTTCTTGACTCATACTGGTGTGTTGTGTTATTGTTGCAAATTTAGTCTTTTGATTAAAAAAAAAGCCACAATTGGGAATGAATTTATCTCGTAAAAAGCAACTCTCTATATTTTGTTAAAGGCCATAAATTATCATCCACCATAGTTTCCAACTTGTCACAATGATATCTTATTTCTTCGAAATAAGGTTTTACTTTGTTGCAATACAATTCTGCTGATTTTAATCCTGCTTGTTTGTTGGCTTTTTTGCGCTCTTGGGTCATTTTATTTGCCAACGCATTGATTTCTGTGATATGATTTGAAATTATCATGATTAATTCAATCTGTTCTTTGGCAATGTTTTTATAGTTTTCACCAAAGATTTCTTTTAGATTTTTTGTATTCTCTAACAAGGTATTCTGATAAATAATCGCAGTTGGCACTACATGGTTTCTAGAAATATCTGCCAAAACCCTACTCTCTATCTGTATTTTCTTGGTGTATTCTTCCAATTCAATTTCGTAACGAGCTTCAATTTCTACCTTGCTCATGACATCCATTTCTTCATACAAATCAATAACAGCTTTCGAGACTTTTACTTTTAAGGCTTCTGGCGTAGTTTTATTATTGCTTAATCCGCGTTTTTTGGCTTCTTTTTCCCAGGCATCCCCATATCCGTCTCCTTCAAATCGAATCATTTTTGATGCTTTGATGTATTCTCTTAAGACATTAAAAACGGCTTCGTCTTTTTTAAGATTTTTGGTCTCGATTAATTGATCAACTTCAATTTTAAATTCTTTTAATTGTTTTGCTACGATTGTATTTAACACCGTCATTGGTGTGGCACAGTTCGACCATGAACCTACTGCTCTAAACTCAAATTTATTTCCTGTAAAAGCAAATGGAGAGGTTCTATTTCTGTCGGTATTGTCCAATAAAATCTCCGGAATTTTACCAATTATATTTAGTTTTAAATCTGTCTTTTCTTGGGGTGATAATTTTCCTTTGGTAACATTTTCCAACTCATCTAAAACTGCAGATAACTGACTTCCTATAAACACCGACATAATTGCTGGTGGCGCTTCGTTAGCACCCAATCGATAGTCATTGCTTGCTGAAGCGATGGAGGCTCTTAACAGTTCTTGGTTTTCGTATACGGCTTTAATGGTGTTTACAAAAAACGTTAAGAATTGTAAGTTTTTCATGGGGGTTTTTCCAGGACTTAACAGATTAACGCCTCTATCTGAAGACAACGACCAGTTATTGTGTTTTCCTGAACCGTTGATGCCTGCGAATGGCTTTTCGTGAAACAATACTTTAAAATGATGCCGCTTAGATACTTTTTCCATCACATCCATTAATAGGGAGTTGTGATCTACTGCTAAATTGGCTTCTTCAAAAATAGGTGCCAATTCAAACTGATTTGGTGCTACTTCATTGTGTCTTGTTTTTACGGGAATCCCCAACAACATGCACTCCTGTTCTAAGTCTTGCATAAAACTCATGGCGCGTGCTGGAATGGTGCCAAAGTAATGATCGTCTAATTGTTGACCTTTGGCTGGAGAATGCCCTAGTAAAGTTCTACCCGTCATTAGAATGTCTGGTCTTGACAATGCCAATGCTTCATCAATTAAAAAATATTCTTGTTCCCACCCTAAGGTTGCATTTACTTTCGATACATTTTTATCAAAATATTTACAAACAGCGGTTGCTGCAGTATCGACAGCTTGTAAAGCTCTTAACAAAGGAGTTTTATTATCCAACGCTTCTCCTGTGTAGGACACAAAAATAGTAGGGATACACAGGGTTGTTTCATAGACAAACGCTGGCGATGTTGGATCCCATGCGGTGTATCCTCTTGCTTCAAAAGTGTTTCTAATACCTCCATTTGGAAAACTAGACGCATCGGGTTCTTGTTGTACCAATTGTTCGCCATCAAACTTTTCTACAGCCAAACTTCCGTTGATCGATTCGAAAAAAGCATCGTGTTTTTCTGCAGTGGCGCCTGTTAACGGTTGAAACCAATGCGTATAATGCGTGGCGCCTTTAGACATTGCCCAATCTTTCATACTCACCGCAACTTGATCTGCAATTTTACGGTCTATTCTTTTGCCATGAACAATTGCATCCATCACACTCTCATAGGCCGTACTCGTTAAGTATTGCTGCATTGCATTTTTATTAAAAACGTTTTTTCCAAACAAAGAGGATCTTTTTTCGGATTCAACGATTTTAATCGGTTTTCTATTTAAAGTTTCTTGTAAAGCATTAAACCTAATGATTGACATATGAGTAGTTTTTGATTGAATAAAATTTAATAATACAAATATACCCTTTCAATTTTAGGGATTAAATAATTTTATTAACATTTTTATCATTTTACCCCCTATTTTTTTGATAGGTCATTAAAAATTTTCATTTTTGCACTGTTAATATTATTCATTTATAATTCTTTACAATGGCAAAAATTAAATTAGAATACATTTGGTTAGATGGTTATTACCCGACTCAGAACATGAGAAGTAAAACCAAAGTAGAAGAGCATGAAAACTTTCAAGGAACTATTGAAGAATTAGACAACTGGTCTTTTGATGGTTCGTCTACCAAACAAGCTTCTGGAGGTGCTTCTGATTGTTTGTTAAAACCCGTTGCAATCTATCCAGATCCTGCAAGAAGAAATGGATATTTAGTAATGACTGAAGTTTTAAACGCTGATGGTACACCGCACGTTTCTAACGGAAGAGCTACGATTGAAGATGAAGACAACGATTTCTGGTTTGGTTTTGAGCAAGAGTATTTTATTATGGATACCAAAACACAATTGCCTTTAGGATTCCCTATTGGTGGTTATCCTGCTCCACAAGGAATGTATTACTGTTCTGTAGGAGGAAAAAACACACACGGTAGACTTTTAGTGGAGGAACATGCTGATTTATGTATTGATGCTGGTTTAAACTTTGAAGGAATTAACCAAGAGGTTGCTTCTGGACAATGGGAATACCAATTATTTGCAAAAGGCGCAAAACAAGCGGGTGACGAAATTTGGATTTCTCGTTACTTATTAGATCGTTTAACAGAACAATACGGTTATTATATTGACTACCATCCAAAGCCATTAGGAAAAGAATTGGATTGGAACGGTTCTGGTATGCATGCAAACTTTTCTAATACTGTTTTAAGAGAATGTGGTTCTCAAGAAACGTACGAGAAAATTTGTGAAGCATTTAGACCGGTAGTAAAAGAACACATTGCGGTATATGGTGAGTTTAATGACCAACGTTTAACGGGTGATCATGAAACAGCTTCTATTCACGATTTCTCTTATGGAATCTCTGATAGAGGAGCTTCGATTCGAATTCCAATTATTACCGTTGAGAAAGGCTGGAAAGGCTGGCTAGAAGACAGAAGGCCTGCTTCAAATGGTGATCCTTATAAGATTGCTGGTAGAATCATTAAAACAGTAAAATCGGCGAATATTAGCTAGATTTTAAAAAATAAAGTCACAAAAAAGGCTCGCAATTTGCGAGCCTTTTTTTATGGACTAAATTATTTTAAAGCGTTCTGTAAATAAAAGTTCCATAGAGCACTAGTAGAACGATCCCGTGTTTCCAATTTAACTGAAATCTTTTTGGTAAAAAGATGAAGGGTAAAATCAAAAAGGAAATTCCCAACATCCAGAAGATATCATTGGTCAATAAACCGAGATCTGAAACAGCAACTGGAGTTACTATGGAAGTGATTCCTAAAACGGCTAAAATGTTAAAAATGTTTGAACCAATTAGATTTCCTAATGAGATGGCTTTCTCTTTCTTTATAACGGCAATGATGGAAGCGGATAATTCGGGAATACTGGTTCCTACAGAAACTACAGTAACTGCAATAATACGTTGACTCACTCCAAAATCTTCGGCCATTGCTTTTGCGCCTTTCACCAACAATTCAGATCCAGCCCATAAGCCAACGCCTCCGATTAAAAGATAAAACACCATATAAAAGACAGACAGCGCATCCTCATCTTCTGGGAGTTCATCTACAACAGCTGTCTTTTGAAAGTGCAACAGATATACCAAAAATAGCACGAGTAGTGTAAACAAAATGATTCCTTCATAACGAACAATCACCTGGTCATCTGCTAAAAATAAATACATCAACAAAGAGGCAAGCATCATTACCGGCCAATCTGTTTTATAAAAACTTTTCTGAATCTCCATTGCCCCAAATAACAAAGTGATTCCTAAAACGAAACCTAAATTCGCAATATTAGAACCAATTACGTTTCCTAGCGCTAAATCTGGTGCACCGTTTAAAGCGGCTTTTAGACTTACGATTAACTCTGGCGCAGAAGTAGCAAAAGAAACCACAGTCATACCAATAACTATTTTAGGAATATTTAATTTTAAAGACAATGCAACCGAAGCTTTCAACAACCAGTTACCTCCAAAAATCAACAACACCAAACCTCCAATTATGAATAAAAAATTCATGTATTTTATTTTTTAGCGAAGATACATTTTTATCAGTTTTAATAAAACGAAAAGACCAAAAGGTGAAAAAAGACTAAAAAAAAGGGGTTTTTACATCGTTTTTTTAAAATGGATAAGAAAAAACCCTTTACTTTCTAACAGTATTTAACATTTAAATTGATTTTATATTACGAAAAGAAAGCTTATCGTAGGACATTATATTCTATATTATAATCAAATTATTGTTTTTTGTTATAAATGTTAAATCAGTTTAATTAATAGTAGTTACAAGAATTGGTAACAAGAACACAACTAACATATATTGATGTCATAATTTCGAAATTGCACTATTTTATGAACTTAAATCACAAAAAATGATGCAAATTATCTTAAAATTAATACTGTGGATCTTCCAATTTTTAATGAATATTTTATTTTAAACCGATTTCCTAAAAACAAAATAATTATTTTTTTTTATTTTAGTAAATTAGGACGTGATAAATAATTGAAACAGAAAACAACTTCTCCACTAAAAGGTTGAGTTGTTTATTTTTCAGTAAATTTGACCACCAAACAAAACAGTAATGAAAAAACAAGTTTTCAAAGTGATTGCAAAACTAAACAAAGTCGTCTTTCCGTCTTTTACCAAAAAGCAATTAGACATTTCTAAAGCATCAAAATTCCAATTAGCAATTATTGGATGGAGAGCTTTTGTCACCATGAACGCAATAGACTAAATCTAAAAATTATGACAACAGCACATATCAAAGTATTTTCAGAATCTTCAATCATTGTAAAAGGCTTAGAAATTCGTTTAGAAGACGCTAATATTGGGTCTATTACTAAGGATCACATCAACTCTGGCAACATCGCAGGCTTTGGTGCATTGGGTCGAATGGTCGAGTTATTCATCTTAAATACCGACTTAGAAAAAGCCGCTCCAATTCTCGAAACCTACAAAGAAGAAATTAATTCATAAAAAGAGCAAAATAGCTTTTCTTATTTAAAAATTGCTTCTATATTTGCAACCGAAAAAAGGCCATGTGGCGCAACTGAATAGCGCACTTGATTACGGCTCAAGAGGTTGCTGGTTTGAATCCAGCCATGGTCACAGATTGATAATTAAAGAGTTACATTAAATTGTAACTCTTTTTTTTTGCTCTTTATTTAAATGAAAGGAACGATTTGAGGGAACTGGTCTCTCAAAATCGCGTTTTCAGCAAAAAAGTGGTATAAGATAAATTTATTGTTTTCCTTATTTGTATTAATTATAAATTAATGTTTCATCAAGAACATTAACACATGTTTTTTCTGTGTAATTATTTTTTTTTGCTTAATTACAGTATACTTTTTCATTAAACAACTTAAAATCAAGTATTATGAGAAAATTATTTTTATTAACTACACTATGTTTTATGATAAATTGCGTTGATTCTGAACATGAAGATTTAGAAACAACTCATTTGGATAAAATGGAATTAGACTTTTCCAATATGGAATTAGATTTACCTGAATTTAACTTTACTTTTAAGGTCAGCAACAAAGAAGACTTAGATAAATTTACCTCTATAATAAGTGAAGAACTCTTTGCTAAAAAAGATAAAAACGACCAAGATCTCTATGGCTATATTCTTAAAATGAATAGCAATGTGGTTAAAATTTTACCAATTACCAACGAGACTGAAAATCTGCAAGCACTTAGAACTTCTTCCTGTCCAGATGGATGGGTGGATCATGACATCTGTTTAACTCAAAGATGTGTTAAGAAAAAAGTAAGGCTGGCATTAGCCCAAGCAGAAGACACAAACGGAACCCATGAAGTCCGTGTCATAAGAACATCAACACCCGTTAGAATTTGTTCTAGAGTTATTTAAAAAGGAAAGTTCCTATTTTAAAAAGCTACCGTAAGCCCTTTATAATGGCTTATTGTATTTCAGTCGTGGTTACAAAAAAAAAAGCAACTAACTCATAATAAGTTAGTTGCTTTTTCATTATGTCTAAAACGGACTCTAATTGAATATAAGACAAGAATCAATACGTCACACCCTACCCCAAATACCTTCTTAGGGCAACTCTGTGTTCCGGAATTGATTTGTCGTAGTTTTCAACAACCGTTTCTAAAATTTCAGGTTTGAGTTTTCCAATTTCGTGTCTGGAACCGAACTTTGAAACAAAAAGCGTGTAACTATCCTCTTTTTTTTCAAAAATTAGGTAATGGGTTTTATTCAGTTCTGTATAAGCAATTTCGTTGCCCGAAAAAACACTAGATTCGTCCTTAAAAAAAGCTGAGAACTGATAATATTTAAAGATATTTTCCATGATTTAAATTAATTCGGCAGACAAGCCTAATTGTAGTAGTTTAGAGCATTTTGGCTCTAGCTCTTTAAACTCACCCGATTTTACGGTACACTTCCCTTTGTAATGCACTAAATACGCACATTGCTCCGCCTGCTCTACTGTATGGTCACAAACAGCAATTAAAGAATCAATGACATAATCGAAGGTATTTACATCATCATTGTGCAAAACAATTTCATGCTGAAATACTTCTTGCTCAAGTGTATCGACTTCTTCTTGTATTTTTTCTTTGGTACTCATCATCCTCACAAAATTACAACTTATTATATTTTAAAGCAACCCAATTATTTCTTTCGAGGGTGGTTTCCAATTCCAATTGGTATTTAGGAACTTCTGCATCAATCATCGCAATGTCTTCTTTGTAAAAGCCACTTAGAAGTAAAACACCTTTGTCATTTAAACAATTGGTGTAAATTTCCATGTCCATCAATAAAATATTTCGGTTGATGTTTGCAATAATTACATCGTACTTCTTATCCCTTAAAAGAGCCGAATCTCCTTCAAAAACAGTAATATGTTCACAGTGGTTTCGATCTACATTTTCAATTGAATTTAAGTAACACCAATTGTCAATATCAATCGCATCGGTTGGTTTTGCGCCTCTCATCTCGGCAAAAATGGCTAAGATTCCTGTACCACAACCCATGTCTAACACTTTTTTATGCTCCAATTCTAGCTGCAATAAATGCTGCACCATCATGTGTGTGGTTTCATGATGCCCAGTACCAAAACTCATTTTTGGTTCAATTACAATATCGTATTTCAGATTTGGATTTTCATGAAATGGAGCACGTATACTTACCATTTCATCAACCTCAATGGCTTCAAAATTCTTTTCCCATTCTGCATTCCAGTTGGTTTGAGCCACTTCATGATGAAGATAGGTAATTGTAAACTCATCTGAATTCAATATAAAGATAGCTTCTAAAAGCGTTTTATTCCAGTTATCTTTTTGAATGTAGGCAGTAACGCCATTTTCATTTTCTACGAAACTCTCAAAACCAACATTGCCCAGTTCTGCAATTAAAATCTCGGTTGCGGGTTCTTTAGGAGTTACTGTAAAATTGTATTCTATGTAAATATTGTCCATAAATAAGTGCTAATTCTATTCAAAAAAATGCATCAAGATTTTAAAATCTCGATGCAAATTTATTCCTTTTCTTTAAAAGAGCGTTGAATAACTTCTTTTATATTGCTTTAATGATGGCTGTAAAATCTGCAGCGTTTAAAGCAGCTCCACCAACTAATCCACCATCTACATCTGGTTTCGAAAAGATCTCTACCGCGTTTGCTGGCTTCACACTACCTCCATATAAAATAGAAACAGCATCTGCTACTTGCGCATTGTACTGTTCTTTAATAATATTACGAATAAAAGCATGCATTTCTTGTGCTTGTTCTGGACTGGCTGTTTCGCCAGTACCAATTGCCCAAACTGGCTCATATGCCAATACAATGTTTTTCCATACTGCAGCTTCTAAATGGAACAACCCATTTTTTAATTGACTTTCTACTACGCTAAAGTGATTTCCTGATTTACGGTCTTCTAACAATTCTCCAATACAGAAAATTGCTTCCATATTGTTTTCTAAAGTGGTAGTTACTTTTTCGGCTAAAAGCGCATCGGTTTCACCGAAATAAGTTCTTCTTTCTGAATGCCCTAAAATCACAGAGACAACACCAATACTTTTTAACATGTCTGCAGAAATTTCACCAGTAAAGGCGCCATTTTTTGCTTGATGCATGTTTTGTGCGACAACTTCGATTTTAGTATCTTTAGCATTTTCAACACCCATGAATAAATTTACAAAAGTTGGGGCCACCAAAACTCTGGTATTCTCTAAAGAAGCGTCTTTCAAAGAGTCTTGAAGTTGTTTGATTAGCGTAGTGGTTTCTTCAATAGTATTATTCATTTTCCAGTTTCCTGCAATAATTTTAGTTCTCATACTTATAGTGTTTGGTCTATTTTAAAAATGTAAAATTAAGAAATGGAATAAGAAAAAGGGGCGTGAAAAAGAAATAGTTACGATAACGATTTATTGGAGTTTTTTCAATGCAGATACAATGCTCTTATCGGAGGAGTTTGTTGCTTTAAAAAGTAAAATAACACCCGTTTCATCGAGGATCATATACCGCGGTATCCAACTTAAATGAACGAAATCTACAAAATCTCCTTTGCGCATTCCTTTTGGCAAATTATAATGTTCTCCTTTCATTTCAAAGCGTTGAATTCCTTTTTTCCATGCGCTATTTTTTCTATCTACGGATAGAAATAAAAAAACGACTTCTGGAAATTCTCTTTGCAAACGTTTTATTACAGGCATTCCTTTGACGCAATCTGCACACCACGAAGCCCAAATATCGATCAATACTTTTTTGCCTTTGTACTGTCCAATTACCTCTTTAAAGGTTGTTTTTTCTCCCGTTAACGAAGTTAAAAAATCTGCCTTCGCTGTTTCTGAAAATTGTACAGGTGTTTCAAAATTACAACTTGACAAGAAAACTGCAAGAATTAATATTGAAATATAGTTTTTCATAGTTATTGTAATCTAATTCTTGGGTCTAACCAACTGTAAATGACGTCTAATAAAATATTAATGAGTATAAATAAAGTGGCAATAACCAATACACTTCCCATAATAATGGGCAAATCTAAGGTATTTAATGCGTTTACAATTTCTATCCCAAGTCCATTCCAATTAAAAATATATTCAATAAAAACAGCGCCTGCCAACATGGAAGCAAACCAGCCAGAAATTGCAGTAACTACTGGGTTTAAGGCGTTTTTAAGGGCGTGTTTTCTAATAACATTAAAAGTACTTAAACCTTTTGCCTTGGCAGTTCTTACGTAATCTTCATTCAGAATTTCTAACAATGAATTTCGCATTAACTGAATGATCACTGCCAAGGGTCTAATTCCTAAAACAATGGCTGGTAAGATTAAATTTTTGAGTTGTAGCGAACTTCCTTCGCCAAAATCATCCACTTCATACAAACTGCCAGTCATTTCGAGACCTGTAGCTTCATGAAAGACAAAACCAAACAGCCAAGCAAACAAAATTGCAGAGAAAAAGGAAGGAACACTCATTCCTAAGGTACTAATGATTGCTGTAATTCTATCGAAAAAAGAGTCTTTATAAATAGCGGATAAAACACCTAGTAGCATTCCGATAATAATGGCTATTGTAATTGCTAACAAGGCTAAAACAGCTGTATTGGGTAGTGTTTCGCGAATAACGGCAGACACTTTTTTACCGCTTTTCTGAAACGACTCTCTTAAGTAAGGGAATTTCAAAACAAGGGTTTGATCTCGCATCAAAAAAAGAGATTTATAAGAGAATTTATTCGCTAACAAATTGGTGTAACTCTCTTTTGAATTGCTGTGAATAGAAATTGGAGAAACATCATTTAAATAATAAAAATATTGAGTCAGCAATGGCTTATCAAATCCATATTTATGCTGAATTGCCTTTAATTGCGCTGTGTCTTGACGTTGATCCAAAAGCATCCTTGAGGGATCACCTAAAAGGTTGAAAAGAAAAAAAATTACGGTTACAACACCAAACAGGGTGAGAAATCCGTAGAAAATTTTGTTGAAAATATAGCCAATCATCAATACAAAGATAGCAGAAAGTCCTAAAAAAATGTACCTTTACAAAACTTTTATTCACAAAGATGACAACACAACAATTGGTTGCTGAAATACACAAAAAGAAATCTTTTTTATGCATTGGTTTGGATGTCGATATGACTAAAATTCCAACACATTTACTACAAGAGGAAGATCCTATTTTTGCCTTTAACAAAGCGATTATAGATGCAACAAATCACCTCTGTGTTGCCTACAAACCTAACACTGCTTTTTATGAAGCATATGGGATTAAGGGTTGGGTTTCTTTGCAAAAGACAATTGCATACCTCAACAAAAGCTATCCAGAAATCTTTACGATTGCAGATGCAAAACGTGGAGACATTGGCAATACTTCAAGCATGTATGCAAAAGCTTTTTTTGAAGACTTGGCTTTTGACTCTGTTACTGTTGCCCCTTATATGGGGAAAGATTCTGTAGAACCTTTTTTAGCTTTTGAAGACAAACACACCATTCTTTTGGCCCTAACCTCCAATGAAGGAGCCTTTGATTTTCAAACAAAAAAAATCAATGACCAGGAAGTGTATCAACATGTTTTGGAAACTTCAAAATCTTGGAAAAGTTCAGAGAACTTAATGTATGTAGTGGGCGCTACAAAAGCTACTTATTTTAAAGAAATTAGAAAGATCATTCCTACTTCTTTTTTACTGGTTCCTGGTGTAGGGGCACAAGGTGGAAATTTACAAGAGGTTTGTAAATATGGTTTATCAGAAAACGTTGGTTTACTTATCAATTCCTCTCGTGGCATCATTTATGCGGCAGATGACAAAAGTTTCGCAAACGCAGCTGCAGATAAGGCAGCAGAATTACAACAACAAATGGCGGCTATTTTAGATACCATAGCTATTTAAACTCTTTTCAAAAGAAAGCTCAAGAAAACTACATATCCAAATAAGAAACTTTATTTATTTTACTTAAAATCTTCATGGCTTTAAAGGCAGCATTATCGCTTTTATTTTCATCAATATAGCGGTAATTATCTGACCGTTCTAAAAGCCTTCGATATCGTTCTTCGAGGTGATTCCTATGGCTAAGTAGTTGATTAATAAGAGACATTATGATTATTTGAGAAATTTAAATATACATAAATAAATAGAGCAAATAAAAAATAGCGTAAATAAATCTTACATTTTAAAAATTTTATAGGAAGAAGATATACCTTTTGAATCGAATTTAAGAAGGTAAACTCCTCTTATTAAATTAGAAAAATTGTGTTCTTTTGTTGAAGTTTTTTGCACAAAAGAAGTGATTTCTTTCCCTAATAAAGAGTAAACGGTCGCTTTAACACCAATAAGATTTGGGTGTATTTGAATCGTTACATTGTTCTCGACCGGATTTGGATATATTTTTATGGTGTCCAAATTCGCAACTTCTTTTACGGACGCAGTCGCTTCTTGGTAGACTCTTACATAATCAATAATCATATCGCTTTCTGTAAATGAAGAAGCAATACTGGGTTGAATCGCTGTATTTAGCAAAATATATTGAGCTGAATCAAAAGGCCACGTGCTCGAGTTTCTTACTTCTGGCTGATAGGTGTAATGATGTACACCATCTACTTTAAAAACCATTTTTTCTGGATACCATTCTAAAGAATACACATGATAGGCGGTAGAAGCTGTAGAAATGATTTGTCCTCCATAATTTACAGTTCCCCCAGAACTCGAAGGCGTATGCATGGCACTCTGAACAAAATTTTGATTTGTTCCCCAATGCTCCATAATGTCTATTTCGCCACAAGCTGGCCAACCTGTCGTACCATATCCTTGCGTTTGCCAATAAGCACCCGTTTCTGTAATATTTTTTCCTAGCATCCAAATTGCGGGCCATGTACCTACTCCTGTTGGCAAAATTGCTCTCACCTCTACTTTTCCATAGGTGAAGGCTATTTTTGAATTTAATCTTGCAGAAGTATATTGCTTGGTCTGCCCTTGATCGGTAAATGATTCTTTTTTAGCAACTAAATGCATCGCTCCGTTAGAAACATAGGTATTTGTTGTTCTGTTTGTGTAATGTTGTATTTCTCCATTATACCAACTCCCTCCAGATGGCAATTGTGTTTGATGAAACCATTTATTTGAATCAATTGCTCCTGTGCCATTAAACTCATCAGACCATATTAATTCGTCATAAACAGGATCTGTATTCGGGCCATTTCCAGAGTTATCTTCTAAAACCCCATCGTATAAGAAATCATCGATATAAGCAGTAACATCATTGGTGTTGTTCTCATCATTTACTTGTAATAAAACTCGATTAAAATCGGTTCTTGCAATTGGTGCTCCAGAACCTGAATTGTAATTCAAGTAATTATCATTTTCAAAATCAAATGTAATTGTTTGCCATTGGTCTAAAGCATACGTCTTGATGATTTCAGATTGAGTTTCCCAAACAGCTCCTAAATTTCCATTTTGCAACTTTAAGGAGAGTTGGTTTGCTTCATTCCCTGTAATACTGCTAGAAGGAACATATAGTTTTAAAGAAAAAGTGTGTCCTGTAGATAAATCAAAATTAATAGATGTATCAAAGCGAACATTGGCATAATCGCCCCCAGTATCCGTATATTTTAAAACGGTATTCGAAGTATTAATTCCGGTTTGAAAAGGATTTGTAAACGCTGTATCGATACCACAATCATCGCCAGCCCAAGATGTAATTGTACCATTCCCTTCAAAATCATCTTCTACGGTTTCTTGCGCATTTAAAAAAAGAGAGGATATAATAAGTATGGAAGTAAGTAGGTTTTTCATGGGGTAAATTTATAGAAATCAAATAAAGCAACTTTTTGAGAGTAACGCAAAAAAAGCACCCATACAAATGCAATACATCAGAAAAAAAGGGTTAAATATCCCTTTTTCTAAGACCGTTGCAAAAGGAGGTTTCTTTTGTTTTATTTTGAAGTCAAAATGCCACGACAACATAGTGATACTTTAAGAATAAAAACGCTAAACAAAAATTACAACTTTCCCTACCCTGGTCTTTTAAGATCAAAAAGAGTTAAAAGCATCATTTACAAATGTTATAACACCCAAACACGCGTTTTTAATTAGGTAAAGGTATCTGTTTTTTTATCATAGCCATAGGGACAATGTTTACAACCACTTTTACAGCAATGCCCTCTTTTTAAATGATATTTTTCTGTAAAAACTTTATACCCTTGGGCATTCAAGTAATAATCTCCTTCTTCTAAGGGCATTCTTTTATTGTACATTTTGCAAAAATAGTGGTTTACTTCATAAAAAAAGCGCTCTTAGAGCGCACTTTTATATTTTATTTCTTTGAGGTCTCGGGTGGAAATCTAGAAATGATTTCTTTTACAAACTCTTTAATTCTAAGTGCTTTCTTTTCTCGATTTTGCATGCGCAAAGCTCCTGTTCCAACCCCTTGCCAGATCAATTCTTTCTTTTTCTTGTCAATGAAATCAATAAACAACGTACCTTCTGAATAGCGTGAAACACTCATATTATTATTCATTCCATTCATCATCCAAGGATTCCATCCCCAACCATAACCGTATCCCATGTTATTTTGATTGATGTTTACTTTTTCTCTTGATTTGGTAAAAATACTCACCAACATATCTGGATTTTCAGACTTGGTAAATCCTTTTGCGATTAATTCTGAGGCAATGGCGCGTAAAATTCTTTTTTTGTCCAAATCGGAAATATCTGCCTTATCAATACCTGGCTTATAAAAAGCAAATGTTTTATAACTATTAAAATCTACATTTTCGTCGTAATCTGTGACGACTTTCACAGAATAACACGAAGTTAGAAATGCAAGACTAAGGAATAAAAAAAGGTAGTTTTTCATGATTTGTACTTTTAAATTATTGAGTTTATTAAGGCATCGTCGACTAAGTTTGGCAAGGTAACTTTTAATTTTTTCTCTGATTTCATTGCTCTTTTTATCGCAAAAACAGCTTCTTCATTTCTTGCCCAACTTCTTCTAGAAATTCCATTATTTACATCCCAAAAAAGCATGGACTCCAATCGCTTTGATGCAGACTTAGACCCATCAATAAGCATGCCAAATCCTCCGTTAATAACTTCACCCCAACCCACGCCTCCTCCATTATGAATGGAAACCCAGGTTGCACCTCTAAAACTATCTCCAATTACATTTTGGATTGCCATGTCTGCAGTAAATTTAGAACCATCATAAATATTGGAAGTTTCTCGGTAGGGAGAATCCGTTCCAGAAACATCATGGTGATCTCTGCCTAAAATTACATTTCCAATTTCGCCTCGCTTGATTGCTTTGTTAAACGCTTTTGCAATCTTCACACGTCCTTCAGCATCTGCATATAAAATTCGAGCTTGAGACCCAACTACCAAGTTGTTCTTTTGTGCGCCTTTTATCCATTGAATATTATCGGCCATTTGTTGCTGAATTTCGATGGGAGAGTGCTGCTTTATTTTCTCTAATACTTTGCAAGCAATTGCATCTGTTTTAGCCAAATCTTCTGGATCTCCAGATGCACACACCCATCTAAAAGGTCCAAAACCATAATCGAAACACATAGGCCCCATGATGTCTTGCACATAACTGGAATATTTAAAATCAATTTTATTGTCCGCCATCACATCAGCTCCTGCCCTACTTGCTTCTAATAAAAAAGCATTTCCATAATCGAAAAAATAGGTGCCTTTAGCGGTGTGCTTATTAATAGCGTTTGCGTGTCTTTTGAGTGTTTCTTGTACTTTTTCTTTGAACAACGCAGGGTTTTCTGCCATCATTGTATTGGCTTTTTCAAAAGAAATATCGACTGGATAATATCCCCCAGCCCAAGGATTGTGTAAAGATGTTTGATCGGAACCTAAATCGACATGAATGCCTTCTATATCAAATTGTTCCCATACATCAACAACGTTTCCTAGGTAGGCCAATGAAATAACTTCTTTGGTTGATTTTGCTAATTTCACTCTGATAACCAACGCATCCAAATCAGTAATTTTCTCATCGATCCAACCTTGCTCTAAACGTATTTGTGCAATCTTCGGATTTACCTCTGCACAGACTGTTATACAGCCTGCAATACTTCCTGCTTTGGGTTGTGCTCCAGACATTCCTCCGAGGCCTGAGGTCACAAACAAATTCCCAGCAGGTGGTTTATTTATTTTTCTAAAAGCATTTAAAACAGTAATAGTAGTGCCATGTACAATGCCTTGCGGCCCTATATACATGTAACTTCCCGCAGTCATTTGCCCATATTGAGAAACTCCAAGCGCATTCATTTTTTCCAAATCATCTGGTTTGGAATAATTAGGAATGACCATTCCATTGGTAACAACAACTCGAGGGGCGTTTTTATGAGATGGGAATAATCCCATTGGATGACCAGAATACATGGTCAACGTTTGTTTGTTTGTCATCTCTGACAAGTATTTCATTGTTAATAAATACTGTGCCCAATTTTGAAAAACAGCACCATTACCTCCATACGTTATTAATTCGTGTGGATGTTGCGCAACTGCATAATCCAGATTGTTCTGAATCATCAACATAATTGCTTTTGCTTGTGTTGATTTTCCTGGGTATTCAGAAATAGCTCTCGCTTTCATTTCATACTCTGGACGAAAGCGATACATATAAATACGGCCATATTTAGCTAATTCTTCCACAAATTCTGGTAATAGTAGGGCATGATGCTTTTTATCAAAATAGCGAAGTGCATTTTTAAGTGCTAATTTTTTCTCAGCCGAAGATAGAAGGTCTTTTCGTTTTGGCGCATGATTTATCGCCAATTCATAGACTTTTATATTGGGTAAAATATCAGGAATTCCTCGTTGAATCTGAGCTGCAAATGTCATATCTATTTCTTTTTTCAATATCTAAAACAAATATATTTCTTTTTTAGATACTTTAATTAACTATTCAAAAAAATAGCGTTTCTTTTAAGAAATTCGTAAATTGCAAGCTCAATTTTCTACAAAATTTACGAATGGAACAAATTAAACCTTATACCCCTACATATAAAGTAAGAATTGTAACGGCAGCTTCACTTTTTGATGGTCACGATGCCGCGATCAATATTATGCGCAGAATTATCCAATCAACTGGTGTAGAGGTCATTCACCTTGGACATGATCGAAGCGTGGAAGAGGTGGTCAATTGCGCCATACAAGAAGATGCAAATGCCATTGCAATAACGTCCTACCAAGGAGGTCATAATGAGTACTTTAAGTACATGTATGATTTATTAAAAGAAAAAGGCGCAACACACATCAAAATTTTTGGCGGTGGAGGAGGTGTTATTCTTCCTGAAGAAATTAAGGAATTAATGGCTTACGGAATTACACGTATTTATTCTCCAGATGATGGACGCGCACTCGGTTTACAAGGAATGATTAATGACTTGGTCCAGCAAGCTGATTATGCGATTGGCGATGTACTCAACAATGAATTTGAGAATTTAGCAAAAAAAGAAATTGGAAGCATTGCAAGAATCATTTCTGCAGCAGAGAACTTTCCCGAAGTTGCCAAAGCGACTTTAGATTTAATTCACACAAAAAATAAAGCTTCTAAAACGCCCGTTCTAGGGATTACAGGGACAGGAGGTGCAGGAAAATCTTCTTTGGTAGATGAATTGGTACGTCGTTTTTTAATTGATTTTCCTAAAAAAACAATCGGAATTATTTCTGTTGATCCCTCAAAAAGAAAAACAGGTGGTGCGCTTTTAGGCGATCGAATTCGAATGAATGCCATCAACAATGAACGTGTTTATATGCGTTCCTTGGCTACGCGACAATCCAACTTAGCGCTTTCTAAATATGTGAACGAGGCAATACAGGTTTTAAAAGCTGCTGAATTTGACTTGATTGTTTTAGAAACATCGGGTATTGGACAATCGGATACTGAAATCATTGAACACTCGGATACTTCTCTCTATGTAATGACGCCTGAATTTGGCGCTGCAACGCAGTTAGAAAAAATCGACATGTTAGATTTTGCAGATTTGGTTGCCATTAATAAGTTTGACAAACGGGGTGCTTTAGATGCTGTTAGAGATGTAAAGAAACAGTACATGCGCAACAATAATTTGTGGCACATTCACCAAGATGATCTTCCAGTATATGGCACCATTGCGTCGCAGTTTAACGACCCCGGGATGAATACATTGTATAAAAAACTCATGGACAAGTTGGTGGAAAAAACAGGGGCTGATTTAAAATCTTCGTTTGAAATTACTACTGAAATGTCTGAAAAGATTTTTGTAATCCCACCGGCAAGAGTACGTTACTTATCTGAAATTGCAGAGAGTAATAGAGCCTATGACATAAAAGTGAATTCTCAAGTCGTGGTTGCTCAAAAATTATATGGAATTTACCAAACGATTTTATCCATCACCGAAAGTGATACTGTTTCGATACCAAAAGAAGAGATGCACTCTTTTTTAACAAAAACAGGCATTGATACTGACCAAATTCTTTCCCTCGAAACCATTCAAGACGACATCGAATTCATTAAACTTTTAATTGCTCAATTTGAAAAAGTCAAGTTAAATCTTGATCCACACCACTGGCAAGTAATTATCAACTGGCAAGAGAAAGTTCAAAAATACAAACAACCTATTTACACGTTTAAGGTTCGAGATAAGGAAATCAATATCGAAACGCATAGCGAATCGTTATCGCATTCTCAAATACCAAAAATTGCATTGCCAAAATATCAAGCTTGGGGAGATTTATTACATTGGAATTTACAGGAGAATGTTCCTGGAGAATTTCCGTATACCGCAGGACTGTATCCATTTAAAAGAACAGGTGAAGACCCAACAAGAATGTTTGCAGGCGAAGGAGGTCCTGAAAGAACCAACAGACGTTTTCATTATGTAAGTTTGGGCATGGACGCAAAAAGACTTTCCACCGCTTTTGATTCTGTAACTTTGTATGGAAGCGATCCTGGAGTTCGCCCAGATGTGTATGGTAAAATTGGAAATGCGGGCGTTTCTATTTGCTGTTTGGACGATGCTAAAAAACTGTATTCTGGTTTTGATTTAAGCCATCACATGACTTCTGTTTCGATGACCATAAATGGCCCAGCTCCTATGTTGCTTGGATTCTTTATGAATGCTGCAATTGACCAAAATTGCGAAAAATACATCGTAGAACATCACTTAGAAAAAGATGTAGAAGCAACATTTGTAGCAATTTACGACTCGAAAGGATTAGAAAGACCAAGCTACCAAGGCCCTTTACCTAAAGGAAACAACGGTTTAGGATTGTTACTTTTAGGGCTCATTGGTGATTTGGTTTTGCCGCAAGAAATCTACCAGCAAATTAAAAAAGAAACCTTAACACAAGTTCGAGGAACGGTACAAGCAGATATTTTAAAAGAAGACCAAGCACAGAATACTTGTATTTTTTCTACTGAATTCGCATTGCGTTTGATGGGGGATGTCCAAGAATATTTCATTGAAAAACAAGTACGAAACTTTTATTCGGTGTCTATTTCTGGGTATCATATTGCCGAAGCGGGTGCAAATCCAATTACGCAATTGGCATTGACACTGTCGAACGGATTTACATACGTAGAATATTATTTAAGTCGTGGTATGGATATTAATAAGTTTGGACCCAACTTGTCTTTTTTCTTTTCCAACGGAATTGATCCTGAGTATTCTGTAATTGGAAGAGTTGCGCGTAAGATTTGGTCCAAAGCAATGAAACATAAATACGGTGCCAATGCGAGGGCTCAAATGTTAAAATATCATATTCAAACTTCTGGGCGTTCTTTACATGCACAAGAAATTGATTTTAATGACATTCGAACGACACTGCAAGCTCTATACGCAATTAATGACAACTGCAACTCTTTGCATACGAATGCTTATGACGAAGCCATTACAACGCCTACTGAAGAATCGGTAAGACGTGCAATGGCTATCCAATTGATTATCAACAAAGAACTTGGGTTAACCAAGAATGAAAACCCGATTCAAGGGGCTTTTATTATTGAAGAATTAACCGATTTGGTTGAAGAAGCGGTCTTATTAGAATTTGATAGAATTACTGAACGTGGTGGTGTTTTAGGTGCTATGGAAACGATGTATCAACGTTCTAAAATTCAGGAAGAGAGTTTGTATTATGAAACTTTAAAGCACAATGGGGAGTTTCCTATTATTGGAGTGAATACCTTTTTAAGCTCTAAAGGTTCTCCTACAATTCAGCCTGCTGAAGTAATTCGCGCAACAGAAACCGAAAAGCAATTTCAAATTCAGACCAAAGAACGCCTGAATGGAACCAACATTCAAAACGTAAAAATACAATTAACCAAACTGCAAGAAGCAGCAATACAGAATGACAATTTGTTTGAAAACTTAATGGAAGCCACAAAAATTTGTTCTTTGGGACAGATTACAGAAGCCCTGTTTAAAGTTGGCGGACAGTATCGACGAAACATGTAAGCAGTGAATCCCTTTTTACTTTGATGAAAAGTGGGTGCATCGCTTGTGTTGCTGATTAGCAGCAGCTATAAATTTGTTTATTGCACTACTCTAAAGCATAAAAAACTGCACCATTGGTGCAGTTTTTTTTATACACTGTAGGAAAAAATTTAATACTTTTCGTAGGTTGTTTGTTCGGTCTTCAAGTAATTGATAATATGGTCAATGGTTAGATCCTTAGCCTTTTTCAAAGTCGTGGTAAAATTGAAGAAGAAAACGGATGCTTCCCCAGTGGCGATAAAATCTAAAATTTCTTTATCATTTTTGGTATCGTACACCTCTACTTTTACATGAATAACGCAATATTCAACGGAAGAGGAAGTATTCATACTTCCCATTCCATTCATTCCGCCCATATTTCCAGAACTCCGCCATTCATATCGATTTGTAATTTCGAAGTTTGAAAAGTGAATGACATAATCTGCATCGGTAGTATTTAGAGCAGCATAGATACCCTTTGAAATGTCGTAAGTAACGTTTCCAAAAACCTTACTTGCCTTTATTTTATTGGAAAAATCTTTTAAATACTGGCTTGAAAAGTCTTCTTTTTCTTGGTAATTTTTTTCGAAGGTATTGGTAAACTCAAGCACATTAATGTCATCGGTAGCGATTACGATTACTTTCTTTGTTTTGAGGGCCTCAATCTCTGCTTTCTTTGAAATGTAGGTAACGTATTGTTTAGACACTTTACAAGAAGTAAAACTAAAAACAACAAGTGCCATTAATAGAAATAAGTAGAAACTTTTTTTCATTTTTTTTTACAAATTTATAAATTCATATAAACTAAAATTACTTTTCAATAAATAAAAAACGAAGCAATTGCTAGGCAATGTAGTGCTGAAACTACTACCTTTTTGGACTGAAACATAAAGGGGATAATAACGTAATTAATTGTTATTAAAGATGATAAAAACTCATCCCTTATAAAGTTACAGCGCGAACAAACCCTATCGTCTTCGCTTGGGCGCTCTACTTACTTTCTTTTTACGTTTGTTAAAAGGAACCGGCACGGCATCATCAAACGTGTTTTTGGTTTCTTTTGCCAGTTTGTTCTTTTTCCAAGAATTATTTTCGGGCAATAATCGTTGTAATAAATCTTGCCTTCCTACTTTGTTCAAGGTTTTTTTAATCCAATCTTTGTTTTCTTTCTTATACCAAAAGAAAAACTTGTGCTGATCTTCTTTCTCCTTTTTTGTTTTCGGAGTCTTTGTAGGCTTTAAAGTATACGGATGATACCCTGAATAATAAATAACCGTTGCAACCGTCATTGGGGTGGGCGTAAAACCTTGTACTTGCTCTAACTGAAAGCCCATATCTTTGGTTTCTGCCGCTAAATTGGCCATGTCCTCTACTTCACTTGCTGGGTGACTGGAAATGAAATACGGAATCAATTGTAAGTTTAATTTTTTCTTGATATTGATTTTATCAAAACGCTCTTTAAACATGTGGAAGTATTTAAAAGAAGGCTTACGCATCAACTTTAAAACAGGGTCTGAAGTGTGTTCTGGGGCTACTTTTAATCGCCCAGAAACGTGTTTTGTCATTACCTCTTCTGTATAGGCATCCAACTCTTTTGGGTCTGCATTTTTATTGAATTCTGGCACCAACATATCATGGCGAATTCCACTTCCAATAAACGATTTTTTAATCTTTGGATGCTTATCTACGGCTTGATACAAGTCGGTTAAAGGTTTGTGTGAAGTATCTAAATTAGAACAAATTACAGGCGATATACAACTAGGGGCAACACATTTGTCACAAATAGACTGTACTTTTCCTTTCATCTGATACATGTTTGCCGAAGGGCCACCAATATCAGATAAATAGCCTTTAAAGTCGGGCATGTTTGCCACTTTATCTATTTCTTTTAATACGGATTCTTGACTTCTACTGGCAATAAACTTTCCTTGATGTGCAGAAATGGTACAAAAACTACAACCTCCAAAACACCCTCTGTGTATGTTGATTGAAAACTTGATCATTTCAAACGCAGGTATCGGTCCACGTTTGTTGTATTTTGGGTGAGGCAAACGGGTAAAAGGCAAATCGAAAGAACCATCAATTTCCTTTTCTGTCATGGTTGGAAATGGTGGGTTAATGACCAATGTTCTCCCTTCAACTTCTTGTAAAATTCGTCTTGCTTTTAATTTATTAGATTCCTGCTCTATCACTTTAAAGTTGGAAGCAAAAGTCTTCTTATCCCACATACAAGCTGCGTGGGAATTAATAGTCACGTCTTCCCAATCATTCACAACGGGAATTTTTTCTTCGTTTTGATTGATTAAAACGGCTGTTTGTTTGATGTTCTTTAAACTTGAAAATGGCACTCCTTTTTGTAACAATTCTACAATTTCACGCAAAGGTTGTTCGCCCATTCCATAAACCAGCATGTCTGCTTTCGACGTTTCTAAAATAGTTGGTAATAGTTTGTCTGACCAGTAATCATAGTGCGTTACACGTCTTAAAGACGCTTCAATACCCCCAATTAAAACCGGAACATCTGGGAATTTTTCTTTTAATATTTTAGAATATACAGAGGTTGCATAATCTGGTCGAAACCCTTTGTCTCCATTTGGCGTATAGGCATCTTTGTCTCTTCGTTTTTTACTTGCGGTATAATTACTCACCATTGGATCCATACATCCACCAGTAGCACCAAAAAACAAACGAGGTTTTCCTAGTTTTTCAAAATCTTGCAAATCATCATTTACACTGGGCTGAGGTACAATAGCAACGCGCAAACCATAGCTTTCTAGAATACGCCCAATTACTGCAGGTCCAAAAGAAGGATGATCTACATAGGCATCTCCACTAAAGAGAATTACATCCAATTCTGTCCAACCACGAAGTTTTACTTCTTTGTTTGTAGTTGGTAACCAATCTGTTAGTTGTAATTTCTTCGTTTGCTCCATATTTTGCAAAAATAGGGAGAAATTTACCAAGTGTAGGCTGTTTATCTCCTTTTTATGAAGAATAAAGCAACCGTTCATTATACATTGAAATAGAGCGCCCTATTATTTTCTGAACACTCCTTTAAAACAAAGGAAAAGAATTTCTAAAGTCATTTAAACCTTTAATTTTTTTAGTAACTCTTTTTTGTTTTGTAATTTTAGCAAAACAAAAACGTTCCAACATGAAAATAAAATTCTTCCTCATCCTATTCAGTCTTATTCTTTTGATGTCTTGCAATCCAAAAACTGAAGATACTTTTGTGTTAGAGAACTATACAAAACAAGAAATTGCGATTGTGATGCGAGATGGCGTAAAATTGCACACCACTGTTTATTCTCCAAAAGATACTTCTAAAGAATATCCTATTTTAATGCAACGAACACCTTACAGTTCTGCGCCTTATGGAAAAGGAAAGATGAAAACCAAAATTAGTCCCAATGTACACTTAATGAAAGAGGGAAACATTGTGGTTTACCAAGATGTTCGCGGGCGTTGGATGAGTGAAGGGGTCTATGACAACATGCGTGCCTATCTTCCTAATAAAAAAGAAAACGAATCGGATGAGGCTTCTGATGCCTATGATACTATTGATTGGTTGATAAAAAATATTGAAAACAATAATGGAAATGTGGGGACTTGGGGGATTTCATATCCAGGACACTATGCAACCGTTTCTACAATTGATGCGCATCCTGCCTTAAAAGCGGCCTCACCTCAAGCTTGTATTGGTGATTTTTTCTTTGATGATTTCCATCACAATGGTGCTTTTTTACTAAGTTACTTCAAAGCCATTTCGTTGTTCGGGACCTACAAAGACAAACCTACAGATAAAGCATGGTATTCTTTTCCTGAAATGAATTCAGAAGATCAATATCAATTTTTTCTTGACAAAGGGCCTTTAAAAAACTTAAATGAATATTTTCAATATGAAAAGTTAGATGTGCAAACCGCTTCAACAAAAGAAGCAATAGACGACTTTTTCTGGAAAGAAATTACTGAACACCCAAATTATGATTCAGTTTGGCAAAGCAAAGGAATTATTCAGCATTTAGACAAAGTACCTGCTACGGTTGCAACAATGATTGTTGGAGGATGGTTTGATGCGGAAGATTTATACGGTCCATTAGAAACCTATAAAGCCATTGAAAAAAATGGGGTTGACAATTACAACACCATGGTTTTTGGGCCTTGGGATCACGGAAAATGGGCGAAAGATGTGGTGAAAAACACCGTAGGTAATTATTGTTTTGGGGATTCTATTTCATTGAAATTTCAAAAGGAAATCGAAACCAATTTCTTCAATCACTTCTTAAAAGGAAAAGGAGATCAAAATTCAGGTTTGCCTGAAGCTTATGTATTTGATTCTGGTAAAAAAGAATGGAAATCCTATGCGGCTTGGCCACCGAATAATGTCTCGAAAGAAAATTGGTTTTTATCAGAAAATCAAACATTGACTTCAGAAAAAAAAGCAACAAATGGAATACAATTCATTAGCGACATTAAACATCCTGTTCCATATTCCGAAGATATTAAAACGGTTTTCACACCCAGAAAATACATGACCGATGATCAACGATTTGCGGCGAGAAGACCAGATGTTTTGGTTTTTGAAACGGATATCTTAACGGAAGACTTTACGCTAGCTGGCGATATTTTAGCAAAACTAAAAGTAGCAACTACAGGAACTGCGGCAGATTGGATTGTAAAAGTGATTGATGTGCATCCAACCAATACTGAAGAAGATAATGACGGACTACAAGACCATCTAAAAATGAGTAATTATCATTTAATGGTTAGAAGTGAAGTTTTACGTGGACGTTTTAGAAATAGTTTCGAGAATCCAGAACCGTTTGTACCCAATAAAAAAACGGACGTAAACATTCAATTGCAAGACGTTTTTCATACGTTTAAAAAAGGGCATAAATTGCAAGTTCAAGTGCAAAGTACTTGGTTTCCTTTAATTGATTTAAACCCGCAAACCTATGTAGACAATATATTTAAAGCATCGGAAGAAGATTTTAAAACACAAACTCATACTGTTTTTACCGACTCAAGTATTGAGTTTTCTGTGTTAAAAGATTAAAAGATGACTTCTACAGAAATTGCCTTATTGTTAAACAGTGATCTTGAAAAGATCATCAGAATTGGCGAAATTATTGGAAAGAAAATCACTGAAAGAGATGTATTTACAGGTCTAAACGACTATGAGAAAACGTTTATTTATATTGATATTTTTGAGAATCATACCACAAATGGTGGTTTCGAAGAATTTTTCTGGAATTCTTCTGGGCAGTTTTCCCATGAAATATTAGAAGCATACGAAGCAATTGGCGCAACCAAAACAGCAACTTTAATTTACAACGCTTTTACAGCGTTCGGCGAAATTCCAATTCCGAAAGACAATGCCTTCAGGAAAAAGATACTTATCGACTTAAAATCAGAAGCATGGGACGTTTTAGACCAAGCATTTTACAAAAGTAAGGAAAATATTGTGCCGTTGATTTTAAGTTTTGTGGCAAGAAACAGTGCTTATTTCGATTGATTTATTTGCTCCTTTTTTAAAACTCGCAGTAAAATCAGTAAAATAAAAACACCCACTAAAGCAAATAGTATCATACAATTCCAAGTGAACTCAAAACCATACTTCGCAACCATTTGCATGCCCGAATTGTGACTAAAAATATGCGCTAATGAAAACGAAATACTGTACAGGGCCATATATTCTCCTTGATTTCCTTTTTTAGCTCTGTCTACTGCAAAGGAATTTGAAAACGGAAAAGCAATCATTTCTCCAACGGACATCAACAATATCCCAACCAAAAGAATTCCGGCCCAAGCACTTATATTTAAAACAAGATAACTCATCGCAAGAAGAAAAAGTCCGAGGGCAATGAGTTTCACTTTTGAATTTTTAGGTTTGTCTAACCATTGAATCAATGGCATTTCGAAAATGAAAATAAAAAGCCCACTACTCCCCATGAGCAAACCAATCTGAAATTCTGATAAAAGCCGTACATCCTTGTAATATAAGGGTACGGTAGAAAAGTATTGCAAAAACACAAAGCCAAAAATAAACATGGCTACAAAAAACACCCAGAATGCTTTGTCTTTATAAACAGAAATAGGGTTTTCTACTTTCACTTCATCTAAGATTTTAGCCTTTTTAGGGTGTAACACATTTAGCAATAAAACAGCGGCCAAAATACAGGTAACTCCATCTACCCAGAACAAACCTTGATAACCAACACTTATAATAATGAGACCTCCTACTGCTGGACCTAAAGAAAAACCTAAATTGATTGCTAAGCGAATGAGTGTTACCGAACGTGTTTTGTTCTCTGACTTGCTATACGCACTTAAGGCGACAAACATAGCGGGTCTAAAAGCGTCTGCTACCAACATCACCGAAAAAATACCGATACAAAATTGATAGAATGTTACTGCAAACTGCAAGCATCCAAACAGAATTCCTGTACCTATCAAACTCACCAACATCACTTTGTAATAGCCAATTTTATCGGTCAACTTACCTCCAAGCCAAGTCCCCACAACAGACCCCAAACCAAAGAAAGACATGATCCATCCAACGTCTGACAACGTAAAGTTCATACTTTTTGTAAGGTATAAAGACAAGAAAGGTATGACCATGGTTCCTGCTCGATTGATCAATGTAATTAAAGACAACCACCAAACTTCTCGAGAGAGTCCTCGAAACGTATTGATGTACTGGGTAAATAATTTTTTCATAATTTATTTTCCTTTTGTAAAACTAAAAAAGTCCGACTGTGAAGTCGGACTTTTTTAATTGTTAGATTTTATATGGATATCATCAAAACAAATAAATAGACCGTCTTTCGCATAATAAATACGATAACTTACGATTACTTCTAATGACTTTTTTCATTTTAGTTTTTTGCTATATCCTTTAAAATTACATATTTATTTGATATAAATATGTAAATTATTTTCTTTCTTGTACTTTAGGGCAAAAAATCAGAAAACATTCAAAAACAATGAAAAAAAGTTTCAAAAAAAGAGTCTTCATCTCCATATTCATATTACTTACTTTATATGTTGTGAATATCTTTATAAGTACTGGTTTTTTTAGAACCATCGAAAACAGCTTTAATGGTAAGATCCTACAAGAAATAAACCTGCCAGGAGCAGAAGACATTACCATTAGCCAGACAGGTCATTTTGCAATCATTTCTGCTACAGCTAGAAAAAAGCTTCCAACGATACAACAAGAAACGGGTGGTCTGTATTTTTTAGACTTAACGAACAAGAATTACCAACCGATACTACTTACGAAAAACTTTAAAAAACCTTTTGCTCCTCACGGAATTTCAATTTACAAGAAAGACAGCAGCTATACTGTTGCTGCCATTAATCACACTACTGATGGCGATTTTATTGAGATTTTCAAATTGATTGGTCAAAAACTAACGCATCAAAAAACATTGACAGATGAACTCATCTTTAGTCCAAATGATCTTGTGCTTTTAGATCAAAATCGTTTTTATCTCACTAATGATCACAAGTACAATGAAGGTATCCCTCGCTTGGCTGAAGATTATTTAGGATTGGCAGTTTCGAATGTAGTCTATTACGATGGGGAGAATTACAGCGAAGTTGCAAACGGAATTGCCTATGCAAACGGTATTAATTATGATGTAAAAAGGAGTTTGCTATTTGTGGCATCTCCAAGAGAATTCTTAGTAAAAGTATACCAAAAAAATGAAGACCATACGGTAACTTTTATAGAAGATATCGACTGTAAAACTGGTGTTGACAATATTGAATTTGATACGGACTACAATCTTTGGATTGGTGCGCATCCAAGCTTATTGGATTTTACCGCTTATGCAAAGGGAGACAAGGCAATCGCACCCTCAGAAATTATAAAAATAAGCTACCTCGAAAAAGGAGACTACAGTGTCGAGCAAATTTATATGGAAGTTGGAGCTAAAATGTCTGCATCTACGGTAGCGGCACCTTATGGAAATCTTATTTTGGCGGGCAATGTAATGGATGCACAGTTTTTAATTCTTGAAAGCAATCAATTACTGAGTAGAAAATTACAATCTTCGGAAAAGAAAATAATACCCCACCATAAAAGTAATGTACTATATCTAATGGACGGAAAAGAAATTTCTGCTGCATCTTTAGAAAAAATAGCCCCAGAGCAAATAAAATCTGTTTCTGTAATTAAAGAAGAAAAAGAAGTTTCAAAATATACTGACAAAAAGTACGACGGGGTAATACTCATCGAATTGAAAAAAGAAAACCTATGAGAAAAACTGTCCCCTTAATTGCGCTGCTTTTACTAATTTCCGCATGTAATTCTCAACGAAAGAAAACACTAATTGGCGATACTGAATATCAGCAAAAACTAAATGAAAATTATAAAGATGGCTCTGAGTCTCCTTTAAAAAAGAAGGATTTAAAAAACTTTAAAGGCCTAGAGTTTTATCCTGTTGATGCTACTTTTATTGTGACGGCTTCGATAAAAAAAACAAAGAATGCTGCAACTTTTGAGATGGCGACAACTACAGACAGAAAGCCTCTGTACAAAGAATACGGTGTTTTAACGTTTCGTTTGAAAGGAATCGACTGCATGTTAACTATTTACCAAAGTCAAGATGACCTTAGAGATGAAAAATACAAGGACTATCTCTTTCTACCTTTTACAGACTACTCCTCTGGAAACGGTTCTTATGCGGGAGGTCGCTATATGGATGTAATGACCACTGATGAAAAATCAGATGGTACGATTGTCTTAAACTTCAACAACACCTACAATCCTTATTGCGCTTACAATGAAAAGTATTCTTGCCCGTTAACACCCAGACAAAATCATTTACCTGTAATTGTGAAAGCAGGGGTTAAAGTTTTTAAGAAATAGCAATCTCAATATCCTAGTTCCTTTAATGGTAAATTAAGAAATTACGAATCAATAGAAATTTCACTCATTGAGTCTAATTTCATTGCTTTTTCTAAAGCCTCCAAATGTGATTTCCTAACTTTTAACTTTGTTGCGGCATGTGCTTTCTTATTTAATTTAGAAGACATTTCTGCAACTTTAATAGCGGTGGCCATCAATTGCGCTTCTGGAACAATGATATCTAAGAAACCAGCAGCTATGGCTTGTTTCGAATTAAATATTTCTGCATTGTTGACACTTCTATTCAGATAAACTTCAGACAAACGAGATTTTGCAATTACAATTCCAGCATGGTGCATGGTCATTCCAATCATGACTTCATTTAAACCAATTTTAAAATCGCCTTCTACCCCAATTCTGTAATCGGATGACAATAACAAGAAAGCGCCTTTGGCAATTGCATGCCCTGAACATGCAATGATGATGGGCTGTGGAAAAGACAACATCCTTAAAGATAATGCCGATCCTTTTGTAACCAATTCTTTTGCCGATTCTGGAGATTTTGTCATTATTTTCAGATCAAATCCAGCAGAAAAAATACCGCTTTGCCCCGTTAGGATGACTACTTTATTTTCTTTTTCAGCAGTATCTAAACCACTATTTAAACCTTCGAGAACTTGGTGATTAATAGCATTTGCTTTTCCATTTATAATGGTAATAATAGCATACTTCTCTTCTGACTGGTAGGTGACAAATTCGTTCATACTTTTTTTTTAATTTGTAGACAATGATGTTAAAACTAATATTTATAGAAACTTCACAACAAAAATACCTGCAAACACGGCTAAAAAACCAATCACAAAACTGGCAATTGTATATACCGCAAAACTTGTAAAATCTCCCGATTTTAAAAACAAGTGATTCTCATACGCAAAGGTTGAAAAGGTTGTAAATCCGCCACAAAAACCAGTGGCTAGCAGTAAGGTTGAGTTCTGACTTAGGGTTTCATTTTTAGCCGCAAGACCTAAGATAATTCCGATCAACAAACTTCCTAAAATGTTTGCTGCAAAAGTTCCGTATGGGATTCCGTTTTCGGTTGAATTCAACCATTTCCCAATGACATAGCGTAAAACGCTCCCGAATCCACCACCAACAAATACAAAAAGTAACTGTTTCATTATCGTTTCATTTTACCAACCTAATGGTTGTTTTTATTGGGTCAGATGCATTAATCTGCAAGATGAATCATCGCAAAAATTGCATAATTAATCATGTCTTGATAATTGGCATCAATGCCCTCTGAAACGATGGTTTTACCTTTATTATCTTCAATCTGTTTTACTCGTAATAGTTTTTGCAAAATTAAATCTGTTAGAGAGGAAACACGCATATCTCGCCAAGCTTCTCCGTAATCATGATTTTTATTAAGCATTAATTCTTTGGTAGTATTGCTATGTTTATCAAACAAAACGGTAGCTTCTTCTGTATTTAAATCTGGGGTTTCTACAACACCATTTTCTAATTGAATTAAAGCCATAATCGAATAATTAATAATTCCAATAAATTCTGATTCCTCTCCTTCATCTACTTTTCGCACCTCATTTTCTTGCAACTGACGAATTCTTTGTGCTTTAATAAAAATCTGATCTGTAAGTGATGGCAATCTTAAAATGCGCCATGCACTCCCATAATCACTCATTTTTTTGATGAACAAACTTCTACATTCGGTTATTACTGCGTCATATTGTTTTGAGGTGTCCTGCATCTTCACTATTTAAAAAAGTATTTCTTCAAATGTAGTAAATCTTAAAAGCATTTCATTTATTTTTACCTTAAATTTATCAATAACCTCTATGAATAAAATTGTTGTTTTTTGTGGCTCAAGTTTAGGATTTAATCCTGTTTATAAAGAAGCTGCCATCGCCTTAGGAAATTATTTTGCTAAAAATAAAATTGGATTGGTCTATGGGGGTGCTAAAATTGGAATAATGGGTGTGTTGTCGACCACAATTTTAGAACAAAATGGAGAAGTAATTGGTGTTATTCCAAAACTTTTAGAAAAAGAGGAAGTACTTCATACAGGCGTTCAAGAAATGATTGTGTGCAAAACTATGAGTGAGCGCAAAGTGATTATGAGTAAATTGGTGGATGGATATATTACACTTCCTGGAGGGTTTGGAACTTTAGATGAGCTTTTTGAAGCTTTAACTTTAGGGCAATTGCACATTGAACAAAAACCAATTGGACTGTTAAATGTCAATGGATTCTTTGATGCAATACTTCTCCAATTAGATAAAATGGTAGACGAAGGCTATTTAAAACAAGATAATAGAAACATGTTGCTTGTAGGTACTTCAGTTGCTGAATTAATGAAAAAAATGCACCAATATACCGCACCGAAAATAAGTCACATCATTCAAAAAGTAGTCTCTTAAATGACCATTAACTGTAAAGGAAACTTAATTGATTTGTCAGTTCCCAAAGTGATGGGCATTTTAAATATTACGCCCGATTCATTTTATGATGGGGGTACGTATAAAAGTGAAGCTGCGATACTTTCACAAGTTGAAAAAATGCTATCAGACGGTGCTACTTTTATTGATGTGGGCGCGTATTCCTCAAGACCAGGAGCTACACATGTTTCGGAAGAAGAAGAATTAAAAAGAATCCTTCCCGTAATCCGATTATTAATTCGGGAATTTCCTGAGATTCTTATTTCCATTGATACCTTTAGAAGTAAAATAGCCCAAGAATGTATCCAAGCGGGTGCAGCAATTATTAACGATATTTCTGGCGGAAGTATGGACCGCAAAATGTTTCAAACCATTGCCAACTTGCAAGTTCCTTATATTGTAATGCACATGTTGGGAACACCACAAAACATGCAAAAAAGCCCCATTTATAAAGCAGTAACAAGTGATTTAATTTCTTTTTTTGCAGACAAAATTCATCAATTGCATCAATTAAAGGTAAACGATGTACTTATTGATGTAGGTTTTGGTTTTGGAAAAACACAAGAACATAATTTTGAATTGCTTAAAAACCTATCTCTTTTCAAAAATTTAGAAGTTCCTATTCTCGTTGGTGTTTCTAGGAAGTCTATGTTATACAAAACCTTAGGCATTTCTGCTCAAGAAGCCTTGAACGCAACAACTTCTGCAAACACAATTGCACTTTTAAATGGAGCTAGCATCCTACGAGTGCACGATGTAAAAGAAGCTGTAGAAGCTGTTAAAATAGTCGCTGAAATCCGTTAATTACAAGACTGAATAAAACTCAAATTATTATTGTAATTTTTTTGTATTCAATTTGTAAGTTAATCCAATTGTTGGTCCAATACCGGCATATAAATTATTTGTGTTTTCAGAGGTAATATTGTTTGAACTGATATAGGGAATGATCACTTCGAGACCGAAATTATCATTGAAATAATAATTCGCACCAAGCCCAATATGAAGTAAAGAAATACCTCCACTCACCTCATCATGTTGGTAATTTCGATAGTTCGTATTATTCGCATCATATTTTATGGTTCCCAACCCAAAACCAATTTCAGCAAAAATGCGTACTTTTTCTTTGTTTACAAAACTATTTCTCAAAGTAGGTATAAACGCATAAGAGTTGTAATAGGATGCTATATTTCCCACTTTTAAATCATTCAAAGTTGCATAGGAAAAATTCAGCTCAATTGAAGTATTGTCTGAAATAAAATACCCTATTCCAGGTTTTAGAACATACCCATTGATGCCTGATTCAAAATCTTCAGACCCACCAAATAAAGGCAATGCAGAAACAGTTAGTTTAAAGTCATTCTTTTTAGACTGACCAAATCCATTTAAAAGTCCTAGTACTAAAAGTACTGATAGGAAAAGTGTGTTTTTCATTTTGTTTTATTTATGATTACCCCTTAATCAAATACTGTTCCCTTTTTATAAACTAATATCACGTACTCATCAAATAAGCAACAACAAGCCATTGTGATTTTCTTCTTTGGAGAAGCTTCCTGGAATTCTATGGCATTCTTTTTGTTTTATAAAAAGAACATTTAAAAATGCAACCTACCTAAACTTAATAAGAAGGAGGGATATCTCCTTAACTCGTGAAGGCAATTACCCTGTATTTATTAATTTTTAAAACAACGAAGTATGAGTAGAAATGAGCTCCCCGAAATTAATGCCGGCTCTATGGCAGACATTGCTTTTTTATTATTAATCTTTTTTTTAGTGACCACAACCATGGAAGTTGATTCAGGAATTTTAAGAAAAATACCTCAGAAACAAGCAATTTCAAAACCAATTTTAATCAAAGAGAAAAACATTCTAGAAATCATCATTAACAAAAATAATGAGTTATTTGTGGATGGGGAAATGATTGAACAAAAAGATTTAAAACAAATTGCAATAGATTTCATAGACAATGGTGGCGGAACTGACAAAAACGGAAATCCGTGTTATTGTTTAATGGAAAACGATTACTAACCTCTTCAGCGCATCCTTCCAAAGCTTTTATTTCCATTAAAACGGACAGGACAACCAACTATGAAACCTATATTTTGGTGTTAGATCAACTAAATTTAGCTTACGCAAATCTTCGTAATAAATTCGCTATTCGACATTACAAGCAAACTTACAAGAGTCTATTAGACGATTTTAAAAAATCGAGCTTTAAAGAGAAGAGACTTAAAAAGAAAATTGATACCGTAAGGAAAAAATACCCTTTGATATTATCCGATGCAGAAATCAAGGACTGATATTGCAATGGCGAAATTTATTAGTATTTTAGCAGAAATCAATCCCACCTATGTTCGATTTTATTGAATTTTCTCCTTTAGATGTTTTAGACATAGTATTAGTAGCAACGCTGCTATATTATATCTACAAACTTTTAAAAGGTACCGTTGCCATCAATATTGTTATTGGAATTGCTTTCATCTTCTTGATTTGGCAAATTACCCTAGCATTAAGAATGGAAATGTTGAGTGGAATTTTAGGCTACTTACTCTCTGGTGGAGTCATTGCACTGATCATTGTATTTCAACAAGAAATTCGAAAATTCTTATTAATGATTGGTACTACGAATTTTTCAACAAAGAAAAGTTTCTTAAAACAATTAAAATTTTTACAAACAGAGATTTCGTCTGAAGCGGACACCGATACTTTGGTAAATGCTAGTAAAAATTTATCAAAAACAAAGACGGGTGCATTGATTGTAATAGAACGCACCAACAGTTTAGACTTTTTAATTAATTCTAGTGATGTAATGAATGCCCTTATTAATGATGCTATTTTACAAAGCATCTTCTACAAAAACAGTCCATTACACGATGGTGCAACCATTATTAGAGACAATTTTATTGTAGCTACACGTGTGGTACTTCCAGTGTCTAGTAGTGAAAAAATTCCTGCACGATTTGGATTAAGACACCGAGCAGCCATTGGAATTTCTGAAAAAACAGATGCCGTTTGTTTATTGGTTTCAGAAGAAACTGGAGAAGTTTCTTATATAAAAGATGGAGAGTTTGAGCTCTTTTCAGATTACAATGAGCTGAATCAGAAAATGAAAAAAGACTTAAGTTAGATTTATTTTTAACAAAAATTAGGAGGCTAGTTCTGTACTAAATTGCTTTTCATATAAATTTTTATAATACCCATTTTCCTTTACTAATAGTTCTTGGTGTGTTCCTTCTTCAACAATCAAACCTTTGTCCATTACAATAATTTTATCAGCTTGTTTTATGGTTGCTAATCGATGTGCAATCACTATTGAAGTTCGATCTTTCGTAATGGTTTCTGTAGCAAACTGAATCATTTGTTCTGCATATGAATCTACAGACGAAGTTGCTTCGTCTAAAATTAAAATACTGGGTTTGCTAACATAGGCACGCAAAAAAGCAATCAATTGTCTTTGCCCAGAAGAGAGCATTCCTCCTCTTTCTTTTACATTGTAGCTATAATTCCCAGGAAGGGTCATAATAAATTCGTGAATACCAATTTGTTTAGCTGCAAGCGTAACTTCAGCCAATGAAATTGAATCGTTTTTTAAGGTAATATTATTTAAAATAGAATCGGAAAATAAAAACACATCTTGTAAAACAATAGCCACTTGTTTTCTTAACGACTCTAATTCGTAATTTTGAACTGGAACGGTATCAACAGTAATTTCACCGCTATCAATTTCATAAAAACGATTGATTAAGTTGATGATTGTAGATTTACCTGCACCTGTTGCACCAACAATTGCAACTGTTTGCCCTTCTTTTACTTCTAAAGAAATGCCTTTTAAAACCTCTTCCCCTTTGATATAACTAAAGCGTACATTTTCAAATTTTATATTTCCTTTTAAATTTTCAGCTTCAAGTGTTCCTTTTTTTACAATACTACTATTGGTATCGATAATATTAAAAACGCGTTCACCAGAAACAATTCCCATTTGTAATTGATTGAATTTATCTGCAATTTGTCGTAAAGGTTGAAACAGCATTTGCGCATACATGATAAATGCAAAAATTTCTGCCACACTTGCAACCGACTGATCTACCACCTGAAGTCCTCCAAACCAAACCAACAAACCAATAGCTATTGATGAAAATATTTCTGCGATGGGGAAGAAAATGGAATAATACCAGATTGTTTTTATATAGGCTTGTTTGTGCTTATTATTAATTTCTTTAAAGTTATCATACTCAATTTTTTCTCTATTAAAAAGTTGCACGATTTTCATTCCCGTTACCCGTTCTTGTACAAAGCTGTTTAGGTTGGAAACTTGATTTCTAACTTCCTGAAAGGTAACTTTTATGGCAATTTGAAACCTTTTTGTTGCATAAATTAATATGGGTAAAACGGACAAGGTAATCAATGCCAATTGCCAATTCATGACCAACATAATTACGGTTACCACTAACATTTTTAAGATATCACTGGTAATCTTAAAAACACCTTGTGTAAAAAAGGCAGAAATTGTTTCAATATCTGAGACAACTCTTGTTACGAGTTTTCCAACAGCATTTTTATCGAAATACGCCATTTTAAATTGCAGAATATGTCGAAAAATTTTTGCTCTAATGTCTCTAATAATGTGCTGCCCTACCCAATTTGAAAAGTAAATAAACGTAAATTCTAATAAAACTTCGATTCCCAAAACACCAAACATCAATAAGACATAATGCAGCAATGCGTTGCTGTCTTTTGGAATTACTCCCTCATCGATTGTGAGCATTAGAATATAAGGTCTCGCAGCAGCAAAAAAGGATAATAAAATAGTGGATGAAGCTGCGGTAAAAAAGTAGAGTCGATATTTTTTTGCAAAACCCATGAGTCTTGAAAATATTTTTATATCGAATGCATTTCCTGTTTTATCTGCCAAAATCTAATATTTTATTGCTGTTAAAAATAACCCTTTTGCTGGAACGGAGAGTCCGGCTTTACTTCTGCTTTTACTTTCTATAATTTCTCTAAAATCTTCAACAGTTTTCTTTCCCGACCCAACTTCTAATAAGGTTCCTACGATTGCTCGCACCATATTTCTTAAAAATCGATTGGCAGAAATATGAAATGTCAATTTATTTTCACTTTCAATCCAAACTGCTTTTGTAATATCGCAATTAAAGGTATAAACGTCTGTTTTAACTTTTGAAAAAGATTCAAAATCCTGATACTCTAGCAGCAGTTTTGCCGCTTCGTTCATTAGGTCTAAATCAAATTTTTGAGAATGAATTTGCCATGCAAAGTCTAATAAAAAAGGATCTCTTCCCAAACATATTTTATAAGCATAGCTTCTACTTACAGCATTAAATCTTGCATGAATTTCTTGATCTACCGAAAAAACATTGTAAACAACAATATCTTCCGGCAAGATTGAATTTAATTTAAAAACAACATTTTCAACTAATTCTTGGTCCACATCAAAGTGTGCAAACATTTGCGAAGCATGAACACCTGTATCGGTTCTTCCAGCACCAACCACGCTAATTTCGGATTGTAACATAATACTTAGAGCATTATTTACTTTTTGTTGTACAGAAATTACGTCGGGTTGAATTTGCCACCCGTGATAGTTTTTTCCATTATAAGAAAGTTCTATAAAATATCTCAATAATTATCTATTTTGAAGACATCAAAATTACGAAATTTATTTTGTTATTAGTATTTTTGTAAGGTGAAGAAAATCTTGTTACTCTCCGATACGCATAGTTATATTGATGACCAAATTTTAAAGTTTGTAAAACAAGCTGATGAAGTTTGGCATGCTGGAGATATTGGCAACTTAGAAGTTACAGATACAATAAAGGCAATAAAGCCTTTACGGGCAGTTTACGGAAATATTGATGCTGCTGATGCACGATCGGAATTCCCTTTAGACAATCGTTTTGAACTTGAAAAAGTGACGGTATGGATGACGCATATTGGTGGGTATCCAAACAAATACAATCAAAGGATTCGGGAGGAAATAAGCAAGAATACGCCTCAAATTTTTATTGCTGGGCATTCTCATATTTTAAAAGTTCAATATGATAAAAAATTAAATCTTTTACACTTAAACCCGGGTGCAGCAGGTAATCATGGATTTCACAAAATAAGAACAATGCTCCGTTTCAACCTTGATAATGGTGATATAAAAGCGATGGAAATTATAGAACTGGCAAATCGTGGTTAAGCAATTTTTCTGTATTTAAAATAGGGAGATTAATTTCTATTTTGGTACCTCCTCCTTCTTCAGATGTTATTTGAATAAGACCCTTTAACATATATACCCTTGCTTCTATTTGGTTGATTCCAATACCATCTTTGTTTTTAACCTTATTTTTATCGAACCCTATTCCATCGTCTGAAATTACAATTTTTAAAGTTCCGTTGTGCTCTTTTAATAAAATAACAGCATTTTGTGCCTCGCTGTGCTTTAAAACATTATTAATCAACTCTTGTACAATATTATACACTTTATTTTCAAAAGCTATAGAATACCGGATATCAATATCCAACTCTGTGTGAATTTTAATTTGAGAGTTTGAATACATTTCTGCAATATCTTTTATGGCAAATGGAAGTCCAAATTTATGCAATATTGAGGAGTGCAAAGTGTGAGATAAATCTCTAACTTCCTTGGAAGCGAAGTCAACTATTTTCAATACTTTTTTTGCAATTTGAACATCGTCATAACTAGATAATAAAATTGTTTTATGAGGTATTTTTTTAAGTTTTAAAATCTTTAGGACTTCAATACCGTCTAAAACAGGCATACTTATATCTAAAATTAAAACATCAATTTCATTATTTGATGTCCAATCAATAAGCTCTTTACCAGTAAGCGAATATCCATCTGCTTGTAAACTATCATCGGTGTTAATAAGAGCTATAATCCCTTCAATTAATATTTTATGATCATCCGCTATATGTACTTTAATTTTATCTTCCATTTTGATACTACAATTTTAAAAGCTTTTTTTTGTTCTCACAATCCCTGAAAACAGTGAAATATTACATCTCACTGTTTTCAGGGATAAGCTCACTGATTTCAGTGACACGACAAGATCTAAGTTATTGTTTTTAAAGAATTTAAAAAAACATAAAACATATATTTAACATACCTTTATGACACCTTAAAGGTAACGCATAAAAAAACCGAAGAAGATTCTTCGGTTTTAGGTCGCACTTATATACTAATTATTGGATTATCTTAATCTATCCACAGATTTGACGAGATCTTCATCCTTTTGAATAGCCTTATTTGCAAAAACAACAAATAAAATTGCTAAAATCGGTAGAAACATCCCAATACCCTTCTCTGAAATTTTCATTTCTCCAGGTAAAATTAGAGATACATATATCAATAATCCTAATAATAAAAGGTTTATCAAAATTGAAATTCGACCAAGTACAAATTGAAGCTGCCTTCTTTTAAATAAAAAGATAGCGATACATGAACTGGAAGCTGAAAGTAAAAATAGTAAAGAAATTCCATTTAACAAAAAAGAATCTTCTTTAAAAAGATCAAATACAAAAGTGGAGTGTTCTGGAGTACTCCACAAATTAAAGACAAAAATGAGCCCGCCAGAAATTGCACTTGCTAACAGTAAATAAATGGACTGTATTCTTTGAATCATATTTGTGTATCTAACAACAAAAGTATCGCTTTCTTTTTTAAATAGAAAGTCTAAAACTAAAAAAAAAAAACATATATTTGTTGAGTAATAACCGCATAATTCTATTGTATAGTACTATATACAATATTTCAAAAACCAACTAATCTTACAGATTTCCTTTAATGGAATAATAAATTAACATAACAACTATATAAATGTTCGAAATTTCTGAACTGAAAGCAAAAACGCTTGCCGATTTACAAATGATTGCAAAATCTATTGGACTGTCTAAAACGAGTCAATTAAAAAAATTAGACTTAGTATATCAAATTTTAGACACACAAGCAGCAAACCCAGTAAAGGCTGAAGCTCCTACCAAGACGACTGGTGAAGGAATAAAAACCATAAAGCCAAAGCGAAAAAGGGTTTCTAAAAACCCTGAAAATACTTCAAATCCTTCAGTAGCAAAAACAGTTGAGCGCACTATGCCCGAACCTACCAAGGTAGATCGAGTTGAAAACATCGAAAACGTTGAACCTGCAAAAGTAGCTATCGTTGAGGAAAAAGTGACTGCGAATAAGGATACTGAAGCGGAAAAAGAAGTTGTAAAAACTCCTCAAAAACCGCAACATCCTAAACAAAATAAACAACACCCAAAAGCTGCACAGCCAAAGACAGATCAGAATAAACCTGTTCTAAACAAACCAGCTCAACCAAGACCTGCGCAACCAAGACCTGCGAGTCAAAAAAATCCACAAAACAATACGCCGCAAAACAATAAAAACAAACCCAAGGAAAATTCGAGAGAAAAAAGTCCAACGGTTAGTAAAGGCAATCGGTCAAACAATCGATATAAAGACCCAGATTTTGAATTTGATGGAATTATAGAAAGTGAAGGTGTTTTAGAAATGATGCCAGATGGGTATGGTTTCTTACGTTCTTCTGACTATAATTACTTGTCATCACCTGATGATATTTATGTATCTCAATCGCAAATTAAATTATTTGGAATAAAAACTGGAGATACCGTTCGAGGAAATGTACGTCCACCAAAAGAAGGTGAAAAATACTTTCCTTTAATTAGAGTTTCAAAAATAAACGGTTTAAATCCGAACATTGTAAGAGATCGGGTTTCGTTTGAACATTTAACACCGCTTTTTCCACAAGAAAAATTCAATTTAGCAGAAAAAGGAAGTTCTTTATCTACAAGAATTATCGATTTATTTTCTCCTTTAGGAAAAGGGCAACGTGGTATGATAGTAGCACAACCAAAAACGGGTAAAACGATGCTTTTAAAGGATGTTGCAAATGCGATTGCAGCAAATCATCCAGAAGTCTATCAAATTGTTTTACTAATTGATGAACGTCCTGAAGAAGTTACCGACATGAAACGAAATGTTCGTGGAGAAGTGGTTGCTTCTACTTTTGATGAGCCTGCAGAGAAACACGTTAAAGTGGCCAATATTGTTTTAGAGAAAGCAAAACGTTTGGTAGAATGTGGTCATGATGTTGTAATCTTGCTAGATTCGATAACCCGATTGGCAAGAGCCTACAATACAGTAGCTCCTGCATCTGGAAAAATTCTTTCTGGTGGTATTGATGCAAATGCATTGCACAAACCAAAACGTTTCTTTGGAGCTGCTAGAAATATTGAAAATGGTGGTTCATTGACAATTATTGCAACAGCACTTACTGAAACTGGTTCTAAAATGGATGAAGTAATCTTTGAGGAGTTTAAAGGTACTGGGAACATGGAATTACAATTAGACAGAAACATCTCGAACCGTAGAATTTATCCTGCGATCGATTTAATTAAATCTTCAACACGAAGAGATGATTTACTCCTAGATGCTAAAACGGTTCAAAGAATGTGGGTTTTACGCAAGTATCTCGCAGATATGAACCCTGTTGAAGCCATGGAATTTATCAATGATAGAATTAAGTTCTCAAAGAATAACGATGAGTTTTTAATCTCTATGAATGGTTAATTCATAAAGAACAAGACATAAAAAAATCCCGCTCAAATTGAGCAGGATTTTTTATGTGATAAAGAATCGCTATTATTGGTTTGCACCATATAAAGCACCTCCTCTATTATCGTTAATGTCTGCAGCATTTTTAAGAGCTTCATACATTTTAAAAGTTTGTCTCTTTCTTGCATCAGCAATTCTTTTTCTTTCAGAATCGTAATTTGGTAACGCTGTTGGCAATTCTTTCTTAGCAACAACAAAGGCATATACTCCTTTGCTTCCTACTACCTTGTTGTACAACTTGTCTACACCTGAATAAAACATTGCACCTACTACTTTAGGCTCTGCTCCTGCACCTGAAAGTGTAGTGCTTTGCAAACTTACATTGTTTGCGTTTCTAACGGTTGTATTATTTGCTTTTGCAATTTCGGTTAAAGAAGTTCCAATCATTTTTTCTGAGAGTAACTTTGCTTTCTTTTCTTTTAATAAAATAGAGCGTACTCTAGATGCTTCTTTAGAAACGGGTGCTGTTCCTTTTTTAGTTTTTGCAGTAATAAAAACAACTACATGACCATTTTCTGTATCAAAACGTTGAAAATCTCCCACTTCAACATCTCCAAAAGCCCAAGATACAATACCTCTTTCTTTTCCAAGACCAGGAACGCTTTCATCTAAAACCTTGACACCAATTGCGGGTCTAGCAATATAGTTATTTGCCTTTGCAACATCATAGAAATTTCCATCTTTAGAAACTTCCAATGCAAATTTCTCTGCATTTTCAAACATTACATTTTCTGTAGTTTCTGAAGGCACAATCTTTTTTGCAATGGTTGCTAATTTCATAGCGTTTTGCTTGTTCTTTTGCGTATCCACTTTAATGATATGAAATCCAAAAGGCGTTTTCACAACCCCTACTGAACCTACTCTTTTTGCAAATGTAAAATCTCTAAATGCAGGCGTCATTCTTGCATAGTTAAAGAACCCTAAATCTCCTCCTTTATCAGCATTTGATTTGTCTGATGAAAATGATTTCGCCAAACTTTTAAATTTTCGTTTGCTTCTTTTAACTACTGCTAAAATACTATCGGCTAATTTCTCTGCTTGTGCTTCTGTTCTTGTAACATCTGGTGTTGCTCTTTGCGAACCAACAAAAGGAATTAAAATATGACTTGCTTTTACAGAGTCTGGCATTTGTACCACCTCAGTAATTTTTGTCATCTTAAAAAATCCGCTTTCTTTATAAGGCCCATATACATCTCCTTCTTTTCCATTAAAAATCGTTTCAGCAACTTCTACAGGAACTTGATTTTTAAATTTATAGTTTTGATCTAGATTTAAATCTGAGTCGTTGTCCGATAAAAAGGCAATATTATTTGTTGTTGCTTTAAAATCTTCTTTTAACGAAGCCAACTCGTTTTTAATTGCTTCTTGATCATCTGCTGTCGCTTTTGTATCAAACTTCACATACGATAAATCTCTGGAAGCTTCTACTTGAAAATCTTTTGAATGGTCATTAATATACGAAGCAATTTCACTCGTAGACACCTTCACAAGACTATCTGCTAGTGAAGTATACGGAAGGTACACAAACTGTGCGTTTAATTTTGTGTTGTTGTTTAAGTAAGTATTTTCTCCTTCTTTTAAAGAAGCACCTAATCCAGTAGTTACTAAATTATTGTAAGTGTTTCTTTCTGAATTGTCTTTGATTTGCTTGATATAATTATTCCAAGCATTCGACAATTGTGTGTTATTTGTTTCAATATCTTTTAAGAATTGCTTTACTTTTAATTCGTCAAAAATACCTGCTTCATTTAAGAACTCAGGGTTTCCCTGTACAGATTGCGAATTCAAGACTTCTAACCAAACATCGTTTTCACCAACAATAACACCCGCTTTTTCTAACTGCGCTTGATATATTTTTTTTCGAACAATATTATCCCAAACTGTTTTTGTAGCCTGCATGTCAGAAACGCTACTCCCAGCTTGTGTTTTATAGGCTTCTAATGCGGTTGTAAATTCTTGTCGAGAAATTACGTCGCCATCTACTTCTCCTATTTCATTTACTTTGCTAGAATTGAATAAATCTCCTAAGGTAGAAGGATCTAAGACAAATGCAAAAAGTGCCAAACCAATTATGATGATTAAGAACATTGAACGTTCTCTAATTTTTGATAAAACTGCCATACGTAATTTATTTATTTTTCTGGAGGCGAATATACGATTTGGGTTTTAATATTGCAACCGAATCCCTACTTATTAATCGCTAAAAGCGATTTATTTAAGGGGATGATATCCAAAAAATATTAGTCTTCTTTGTCTAGCACTATCAGACAGATCTCTTCTATTTTGGAAGAGCTTACTTTTAAGATTTCAAATTCAAAATTACCAATGGATACAATCTCATTTTGTGCAGGTATTTTTTCTGTAGCATTAATAATAAAGCCACCTAAGGTTTCGTAAGCTTCTTCTTTCGGAATATTTAAATCATAGATTTCGTTCAAATAATCGACTTCTAATCTTGCCGAAAAATGAAATAAATTTTCTTTGACCTGTTCTTCTAAAAATTCTTGTGTATCGTGTTCATCTTCAATTTCACCAAACAATTCTTCTACAATATCTTCTACGGTAATAATTCCTGATGTCCCTCCATATTCATCTACAACAATTGCTACACTCTTCCGTTTTTTCATTAAACTATTGAGTATATCATTAATCATCATAGATTCTGGTACAAATTCAACGGGCAATAAAATTGACTTTATGGTTTTTGGTTTTTTAAATAGTTCGAAGGCATTTACATAGCCCACAACATCATCCAAAGAACTATTGAATATTAAAATTTTAGAATGCCCCGTTTCAATCAAACGCTGTTTCAAATTGGCAACTGTATCATGAATTTCCAATGCTACTATCTCGATACGTGGCACCATGATTTCTCTAGCTTTTAAATTTTGAAATTCTAAAGCATTTTGAAAAATTTGAATTTCAGAATCCATTTGATCACTTTCATTTCGAACTTCTAATTGTTCTGAAATATAGTTTCCTAATTCTTGTTTGCTAAATTCAGTTTGTTGTTCATCTGGATTTAGTTTAAAGAAAACACGGAGGAAAAAATCTGAAATTATGGTGATAAATTCTGAAAAAACATGAAATAAGTGATAAAAAAAATAAGCTGGAACGACGAAGATTCGCATTACCTCATTGGAATAAATTCTAAAAATTGCTTTGGGTAAAAACTCTGCAGTGACTAGAATAATTAAAGTAGAAATTATCGTTTGTATGAATAGACTCGAAAAATCATTAAAAGAATTTTGTGGAAGTAATTTCACAAGAACTTGCCCCATAAAATAACTATAAACCACCAATGAGATATTGTTTCCGATCAACATTGTGGTGATAAACTTTGAGGACTTTTGTGTAATTTTATTTAAAATCTTGGAAATAAACCCTTCTCTCTTTTTCTCTAATTCGATGTGTAATTTATTTGCAGACACAAAAGCAATTTCCATGCCTGAGAAAAATGCTGAAAATACAATTGAAATGACAATAATGGCGATTTCCATTTCCATAGAGGAGCGTATCTAAACTAGTTGTTTGGTTTGTTTCTTTGTTCAATTTTTTTTCGAAAACGTCTTTTAAGCAAAAACACGAAGGTAATAAAAAATGAAAAACCAATAAGGATCAATGCTTTGCCACTCTCAGACCCTAAAGCAAACAAACCCTCTACCAAACAGATTGCAGCGAGTACTAAATATCCGTATTGAAAAAACCTCCACATTTTATTCATAATTTATTCTTCGTTTGTTTCTATATCTCCAATGACATTTTTTGCCAAATGTTTGCTCAAATCTTCTTTAGACTCAAAGCCAACTCCTTTTACAATACTCGTTGGTGTAGTTAAAATAAAGGCTTTTTCTGAGTAAAAATAGGCTGTTTTTTGATCCCACAGAAGACGTTCTGTTTCTAACCTCGATTTTTCTGTGTGGTTGACCACGACCACATTTCCTTTAATTTCTGAAACTTTCGTTTTCGTATACGACAATGCATAATCTCCTGTAATAGTTACAGAATCTTTACTTTTTCTGCTAAAATTTATAATTTTTATTCCGATTGGAAACTCATTATATGGGTGCTTTTTTCGATTGGTGAAATCGTGTAAAAGCGGGGTTATTAATTTTGAAGTTACTCTGCCTGAATCTTTATAAACATGGTATGCATCTTTTGCAACTCCGATGGGTAAATTTTTATCTGCTAAAAAATCACGTACTTTTTTGGAATCGTTTGTGCATGAAAAAAGCATTCCTATTGTCAAGACAACAGGAATGCTTTTTAGTATTATTTTATGTATAATTCCCACAATTATTTTGGTACTCTAACAGATTCTCCAATCCAACATTTTACAACAAAAGAACTACCTGGCTCAACACCTGCAGTAAAAATCATTTTCTTGTTGGGTACATTCCCTTTATAAGTTCGAATGTATTTCTTTGCCAAAACACCAATACTTGGATCTACAGCAGCTGCTCTTTTTGCCTTGTTTAAAGCGGCTACATAAGTCATTCTTTTTTCAAACTCTCCACTCCCACATTGGTTCACACTTGATGCATACAACGTTGCAATTAACAAATATGCTTTCCCTAAGTTTGGATTGAATCTTAATGCTTCTCTTGCCAAGCTTCTTGCCTTTGATTTTTGTCCTTTTTTAGATGCAAATTGTGCAAATTTTAGCTTGAAATTTGCTTTCTTAATTGGGTCTTGTTCTAAGTCGAACGCTTTTTGACGCATTTGGTCAGCTCCAACAGTATCACCATTTTTTTCTAAAACGACTGCTACAAAAGAATAGGAGTCTGATGATGGAGATGCTTCTGCATAAGCTCTTGCAAGCTTTTCATATAAAGGAACTTCTGTACACTCTTTATTGTACATTCTACTCACAGCTCTTTTTAACCAAGCGGCATTCGATTTGTTTACTTCAAAATCTCTAGTATATAAAGGAATCAATCTTTCACATGTAGATAATGTAATGATCATATTATCCAATCCTGCTTCTACTTGCCCTAAAGCTTTCGAATTTACAGAATACATTCTTAATTTTTTCTTTTCTGATTTATCTAACTCGATACTATCAGAAACTTTCTTATATAGTGGTGCTAATTTTTTTGCATAACCTTCCAATTTATCTCCTACAGATTCTAAAACGTCATCGTAAGTATCAAATACTTTTTGAGGATTGGTTTCCTTATTTCTGTCGGTCATTCCTTGGAAATACTTATACAAGTTCTTCACCCCCATTTTGGTTGGATCTATATTGTATGCTTTTTCTAAGATTGAAAAAATAACGTCTACTTCTGCTAATTTGTTTTTAGACAAATACGTCGCATAATCACTATGTACTTTTGCAGGATTCTGTTTTGGAAAGTATTGCAATCTTTGCTCATACACTCTTTTTGCTAAAACAGGATCTTTTAAAACATCCTCAGCCATATCTGCTCCATACTTATAAATATTTACAGATAAATCTTGACAGTTATCCATTAAATAGTTCCAGTTTATTAGGGCGTCATCATATTTTTTTGACTTGTAATCTCCTTTAAAAAGGTTGTATTTAATTTTACACTCCCTATCTGCATCATCTTGTGCATTTGTTTTCACTGTTGTCATAAATAACATTGCAGCTAATAAAAACGTAATTTTCTTCATTGTAATATAGTTTTTGTTAATCAATTCTTCTTTTCTGGAACCAAGCTTGTCTTCCTACTGCATTTAAAGACAATCCAATTCTTAAATTAAAATAATTCTCTTGAATTAAGTTATTGTTTATTGTTCCTTTTTTGCCAAACTCAAACCCTAAATTTATGTTTGATAGTTTTCTTCCCAATGGTAAACCTAGTCCCAAAGACATGCCAAAGTCATTTACTTTCGAAAAGTTAGATCCTAATCCAGATCCGTCTATTAAAAGCCCTGTGTTCTCATAACGCATCCCTGCTCTATAAGTAACGCGATCCCAGTAACTAGATATCGAAGTTGCCTTTGGTGTATAATATCCTCCAAATGAAATACGGTTAGAAGCATCGTATTTAAAAGTATTCCCAGTTCTGTTTAAAAAACCTGAAGCTTTGATCGCTTTTTGACTTTCATATTCAAAACCTGCGTGCCACTTGTCTAATTTCCCAATACCAAATCCAAAAATTGTTTGTACTGGTAAACTGTAGATTCCTTCAATAGCTACTTCGTCTTGTTCGTCTCTGATAATTTCGGCTCCAGTTGCTGACAATGACAGTGTATAAAAGCGCTCTGTTCCTGATACATCCAAATCACTTCCAAATTTAAGTGTACTTCCAAAATTTAAAATTAATTTATTCTTTAACGTCTTTGAATACTGTGCTCCCAATTTTACATTTCCCCCTCTAATTGTTGAAGATTCATTATATCTTGTAGCTAAAACAACATTTGCAATTTGATTTGTAAGTATGTTTTCTGTACTTCCAAAACTAAAGTCAGCTTCTAATCCTAATGAAAGTCCTTTGTATACTTTCATACCAAAGCTTCCGTAAATCCGATTCACACCTCCATTACCTGAAAATATTGAAATTTCTGTTGGATCGCCATCAGCATCTAGTATTGTATTCGATAAAGAATACCCAACAGATGACAAGGGTTGCATTCCTAATGAGAAACCTGCGTTTTTACCAATTGGAAAGGCCAATGCAAAATAGCTTAAACTTGTAGAATTTACCGTTTGACTTGCATCGCTGGTCTTCACCGTTAACTCTGTACTTAATAAACCAAAGGAATAGGTTGTAAACCTTAAATCTGAATAGGCTGCTGGATTGGTAAAGTTTAAATATTGTGAGCTATTAAAAGCGACTCCAATACCTCCCATGCTTGCTTGTTCTATTGTTCTTGAACTAAACTCTTCTCCAATACCAAAGAAAGAATAGGGTGAAGATGTGGTTCTTTGACCGAAAACGATGCTTGAACTTATTAATAGAAATACAATTAGATATTTTTTAATCATTTGCTTTTGTTAAAAATCAATATTTCATTCAATCCATAAAGGAGAAAATTTTGATTGGCAAATATGCTACTTTTTAATTGCTTTGACAAGAAATTTGCATCTCCTCCTGTTAAAACTACTGTTAAATCTAAAAATTTCTTTTCATATCGTGAAATAACGCCCTCAATTTCAGAAAGAAGCCCATTTACAACCCCAACATGGATGCTTTCATTTGTTGAATTTCCAATAAAATCAATTGGAGCTTGCACTTCTAATAAGGGTAATTTTGCGGTTAATTGGTGTAGGGAAGCATACCGCATTTTTAAACCTGGAGAAATTGCGCCTCCTAGATAAATTGCCTCTTTATCAATAAAATCAAAAGTAAGACAGGTTCCAGCATCTATGACCAAGACATTTTTCTTTGGGAATTCTTTTTTAGCTGCAACAATCAATGCAATTCGGTCTACACCTAAAGTGAGTGGTGTTTCATATGTATTTGTAAAAGGTACTTTTGTTTGAGATAAAACTACCATAAATGAAACGATTTCTTGGAGCTTTTGGAGTTCAAATTCCGAGATTAAGGCTACTGAAGAGAGAATTCCATTGGTAATTACATGTTTTTTTAAAATTTCTTTGACTTTAGAAAGCAGTATTTTTTTATCAAAAACAAACAGTTCTATAAGTTTATCTTCTTCAAAAACAGCTGCTTTAACTCTTGTATTTCCAACATCTACACTTAAATTCACGATTGCTTTTTTAATGAATTTCAAAAATACAATAGATTTTTTTAAATTTTCCTTAGTAGATGTGAAAAAACATATTATATTTGCCACCGCTAAGGCAATGGTACCTTAGCTCAGTTGGTAGAGCAAAGGACTGAAAATCCTTGTGTCCCTGGTTCGATTCCTGGAGGTACCACTTAAGAACCCTGTAAACGTAATGTTTATAGGGTTTTTTCTTTTTAGGGTGCTAATTAGGGTGTTAATAGAAATCATTCTAATTAATTATAAATAAAAACCCTTTGACTCAATAGTAATTATTGAAATTCCTACAAGCTCTCGCTTATTTTACCTTGAAACAAAAATTTTTATTTAATATCACCCGCTAACTTTTAATTTTAATTTATTTACTACCTTTAAATATTAACACCATAGCTAATCTGATACATTAATATTAGAATTAATTAACTCAAAACACATGGCGAGATTAAATTTGAAAGAATATTACCCAATTAACGATAGTGCAGAGTTAAAAAAAACTTCTTACTCGGATTTAAGTGAATCAGAACAAAAACAATGGCGTAATTTCAAAATTATCACACGTTCTAACTTTATGAAAAAAAAGTTATTAGAAAATCAATCAAACAATTGCCCAATTTGCTCAAAAACTTTAATTGATAAAAAAACTGTTGTTCACCATCTTGATTATAAACAATTATGCAACTTCAACGACTTTCATAGACATAATATTCCAACAGAAAAAAAACCTCATCGAGTTCTAAATGTTCCTAAGTGTGATATTTGCTACTCCTATCAAAATTGTTTAAATAAAGTAATCCTTATACATCTAAGATGCCATTTCATACTTCATAAAAAGGAGGGTAGAATAGAGAAAACCGAGAAAGAAAAAGTAAGCTTTTTAAATAGAGAAAAAAAATATAAATTAAATGAATTAGCATGGAACGAGAACTCTTCAAAACCAGCACTGAATTTGATTTATTTATTATTAAATTTCATAAACGAAAACTCTGTTAACGGAGATTTTTATATAAGATACAACCAAAAGTATATTTCATTAAAACCTGATAAATTTATTTATTTTAAACCTGATGGAAATAATTTATTAATTAGTGTTGGCTTAGGAAATCTAAATAAATGGCACCAACAATTAATTCAAAGAAAAATTGAAGTTAAAATTCGATTAAAATTTAAAAAAACCTACAGAATTTATTTTTCATTTGATGTGAGTTTTTATGAAGAAAATAAAGAAATAATTTTAAATATTTTAAAGGACGCTATAGATACTTACGAAAAAGATTAAAAAGAAGAGCTAAACTAAACCTTGTATAGAATTAATAAATCTATTAAACACCTCCCATTGAATAATTTAAACCGTTTGATGTTTCAAAATTAAGAGGTATATAATAAATATTGTCACTCAAGAAAGAACAACAACTAAACGGATAATAATCAAGTAACTAAAATCTAGGGATTTTTATTCTTAAAAATAAAATATTATTTTAGAATAAAAGCTGCGTGTCTTGTTGGATTAAATTCGTTTTTAACTTCGACACTTTTTACAAGCCTAAAAGAAAAGTCATTCCCGTCTTTCTTAACTAAATATACAGGTATAGAGCTTTCGATAGCTCTTGAACATTCGCTATAAGAGCCACAGTCTATATATTCTTTATTTTATAAATTTTGAATACGGTATTGGGATGTAAGCCAACAATTTTAGCCACTTCACTTTGTTTGTAGTTTTTATTAAGTAGTTCAACTGCCTTCTTATTCTTTTCTTTATTAAGAAACTTTAAAGTACTTTCTTTAGTTCCTTTGTTTCTGCCTTTATAAACTCCTTTTGCTTTTGCAATAGCAATACCTTCTAACTGACGTTCTCTTATTTGTTTTCGCTCCATTTCCGCAACTGTACCTAAAATAGAGATTATCAATTTTGAAATTGAACTTTCTTTACCTTCATCATCCAAAGTATTTATGCCTTGTTGTTTAAAATAGATATTAATTTTCTGTTTGGTAAAATACTTTATAGTATTTAAAATATCCAGCAAGTCTCTTCCAAGTCTATCTATGGAATGCACTGTTAGCGAGTTGATATTATTTTTATTGAATAGACCCATTATTTTTTTACCTCCTTCTCTTTCAAAAAACGGAATTGTCCCCGAGCATTTGTCTTCTATTAACAAATCATAATCTTTATGATTTACAGACTGGCGGTCTGAGTTCTGCTCAATTGTGCTTGTTCTTGTATAAAGTATATTCATTTCATCCTAATTTTTAGAGTAGTCTTTGCTTAACCCTATTAATGTGCCTTATTTAGATAATTAGTGTCTATTTTAGTTCGTTTCCGTTATTTTTTCTTTCACAATTTTAAGTGTACTCTATTATTGTTGCTTTACACTCTCTTTTAATATTTTAAAATTATTATTAGTAAAAGCTAATACCTTAAAAACGTAACCAAGACTGTAAACGCTAATTAAGGCAATACCACCATATTGTATTATTTTAAAGATTTTACTAGTATATAAATTATCTAATAGCTCCTTTTTTGTTTTTTCAAATAAATTGTTCTTCTTTATCATATTTTTTATTTATTATCAATGCTGTAAAAGCGATAGCTATACCTAAAATTCCAAGTGTTATTGTAATAACACGCTCTACTTTTAATTGCTCAATTATATTGTTTGTACTACTTGAAATTACATCATTGGAGACGATGTAAAATTTATTTAAATCAATTGTTTCCATTTATAAAAAATTTAGTTTCCTCGTTACTTACTTTGCAAAAAGAAAAATCATACAAACCATAAAAAGTAAAGTTATCTTTTGTCATTAAATGCGTTATGTATTTAAAGCTAAAACCTCTACCTATTAAATAATTGTCATTTAACTGTATTTCCGTATTATTTTGTATTAATTTTTTTATGATAATGTAGTTATTAAATAACTTATTATTAATCCTATCTAATTTTCGTCTATTTACTTTATATTTTCTATTA